>NZ_CP007014.1:4742500-5342500 GCF_000452705.1 Pseudomonas syringae CC1557 | reverse complement strand
AGCTTCAGCTTGCCGATGTCGGCGATCACGTACAGGTCGTCGCTGGCGCGCTCGACGTTGGCATCGATCCACGGCCGGGACTTCTCGCGAACGAAGGCAATCGCATCATCGATGGCGCCGCGTGCAATACCCGCATCAATCGCCGCCTGAATCAGTTGCGACACAGCGCCCTGAATGTTCGGCGTCAGCGCCAGGCGCCAGTTGTCCACCACGTGACCGGCGTCCACCGGCACGTTGTCGAGCAATACGGTGCCGCTCGCGGTGGTGCGCTGCCCGAAGCCTGACCAGTCGTCGACAATGCGCAGCCCTGGAGTGCCGCGTTTGACGAAGGCCATGATCTGCCGGCCCTGGTCATCCAGCGCCTTGACCGCAACCCAGTGCGCAAACAGTGCGCCGGTGGAGTAAAACTTCTGGCCGTTGATGATCAGGCGGTCGCCGTCGGTGGTGATTCGCGCCTTGAGTTCCAGGGTGTTTTTGGTGCCGCGTTCAGGTCCGGCATTGCCGATCCGCCAGCCGTCCAGCACGCTCTGGAACAATGTTCGTTTCTGCTGCTCGGTGGCACTGCTTTGCAACAGGTGCAGAATGCCGAACTGGTTTTGCGGGATCTGACCCAGCGCCGGGTCGGCCGCGGAGATGATCCTGAAGACATCTGCCACCGTGACGAATGACACCTGGGGGCCGCCATAGGCACGCGGGATGGAAATGCTGCCCAGACCGCTACGGGTAAACAGTTCGATTTCAGCCCATGGCAATGCACGTTGCTGATCACGGTTGGCGGCGTTGGACCGCGCTGCTGCCGCCAGTTGATGAGCGGCTGCAATGGCCTCGGCATCGTTTTGCAACACCGTGGCCGGTAACAGTCGGGGAGCAACGTCTGGCTCTTGTGAAGCCGTGACGGTGTGGGCCTTTACGTTCGCTGGATCAGACTCGCGTCGCTCACCGGCAATCGATGCAGCCCTGGGCTTATCCACAGGGGTGGTTGTGAAAGGGACCATCGGAACCTCGTAGAAATAGACCGCAGTGAATGCGGCTGGGAAAATCACGATGTCCGGTGGTCCGGTATATATACCCTAAGCGTGTATCAACGTTTTTCAAACGTGCTTTTTGGAATAAGCATAGACGGCATTCACCCTCCGCCGATTCAGCGTCTGGTTTTACGTGGCTGATGTATTCAGAGGCTCGCGTCGCCCAGCGGCTGGATTCTTATTTCCCGTGGGGGCGCCCACAGTGAGTTGTTTCCGACCCGATCGATAATGCAGTAAGTCACTTCCAGTTGCTGCTCGCCACCGCCTTCCACGATCAGCGCCGGAGGTATGACCAGATCGACAGGTTCACCCACGTCTTCGGCAGTCAGTGGCGGCAGGTCCATGCGCACATCACCCCAACGCACTGTTATCTCGTCATGGGCGGCCATGTTCAGGTAGGGCTCGATGGCCATTGGCAAACCCCCATCCAGATGCCTTCGGGACAATCCGCAACGCACTACCGAAGGCGCTACATGCAGCGGCGCCAGGCCCTGATTCTCTTCTGCATTGACGCTGACCAGTCCGCCGCCAGGTGCATTCAATTTGACCCATAGTTTGCGGCATGGCGAGGTTACAGGTATTCCGCCAATTTTCATGATCCGGTAGTAAGTTCGCGCTTTACCATTTTGAAGAAAACTTTCTGGCACGCGTAGGACAATAGCGTTGCTGATGTCGGATACCGTTAATATTTTCGACGCCACGTAACAGCCGTCCCAGAAGAGTTCAATAAGATCGCCTTCGTCCATATCGCGGTACGGTTCTATATGGACCATGAGGTTGGATGCGTTACGTACGCCAATGCCGTGCCGGCTGGCCTGCGGTATGGAAGGGGGCAGCAGTTCGGAGGGGGCGTTTTTGCAGGTTGTGTGGCTCATGTTCAGGTGCTCCTGATAATCGATAATTCAAGTAAAGAATCGTCATAAGTTGCCATGTTAAATAAAATAAAGCCCGATTCAGGCCGCGAGACAAGTGCCTTGGATGTTCAAGTCATGGCAAACATTACAAACTGTTAGAGTTTTAATCTTGAAGTTTCAGCGGTGTGTAAAGTGAGTGCTTATAGTGAGCTAATGTGCTTTGCGTACGCTTGTCAATATAGAGGGGTGGCTTAACGGTGTTTTACTGAAAAAACGGATACTTCCTACACATTATGCTTAGAACTGTTTACTGACAGACAAACTGCTGTCCTACTGCAAAGCGTCATGAGTGACGGGACTTCGCTCATCGCGAAAAGACCTGAGCAGGCTGCATTCCGGCAGGTGGGTCAACTTCCGGGCACGGGTCATCCGGACACCATGACGCCCATGCTGTCGATGAGTTTTCTGAAAGTTTCGCGGGAATTCAGCAAGGATCCTGAGCGATCAATCCTTCTGATGGGTAAGAAAAAAGCAGCACCGATGAATCGGGGCTGCTTTTTGCAAGAGGAATACGGGATCAGTTCCGGGTGCGTTCCAGAAACTGCCTGGTCCGCTCTTCCTGTGGGTTGGCGAACAGTGCCTTGGCTTCGCCCTGCTCCACGATCACCCCCTTGTCGATGAAGATCACCCGGTTGGCGACCTCTCGTGCAAAGCTCATCTCGTGGGTGACAATCACCAGGGTGCGGTTTTCTTCTGCCAGTGCGCGGATGGTGGTCAACACTTCGCCGACCAGCTCAGGGTCCAGCGCTGACGTCGGTTCGTCGAACAGAATGACCTGCGGCTCCATCGCCAGCGCCCGGGCAATCGCTACACGCTGCTGCTGGCCGCCGGAAAGGCGACGGGGGTAGGCGTCTTCCTTGCCGGTCAGGCCGACCTTGGCCAGTAATTGCCGACCCAGCGCCTCTGCGGTTTCGCGAGCGACTTTCTTGACCACCAGCGGGCCTTCGATCACGTTCTCCAGCGCAGTGCGATGCGGAAACAGGTTGAAGTTCTGAAACACGAACCCGACCTGCTGACGCAACTGACGAATCAGGCCCTGCTGCTGATTGATTGAGCGTGTGCCGTCAATCTCGATGTCTCCCACCTTGATCCTGCCGCTGGTGGGCGTTTCCAGCAGGTTCAGGCAGCGCAACAAGGTGGTCTTGCCCGAGCCACTGGGGCCGATGATGGCGACGACTTCGCCGGCCTCGATGCGCAGATCGATGCCCTTGAGCACCTGATTGCCTTTGAATTCCTTGGTGAGTTTTTCAACCACGATCATGCGTCAGGACTCCAGATCATGCCGGTTGACCCTCGCTTCGAGCCTGTTTTGCAGGTACGAAAGCGCAGTGGCAAGGATCCAGTAGATCAGTGCGGCGGCCAGGTACATGGTGAAAATTTCGAAGGTTCGTGCGGTGATCAACTGCGCCTGGCGGAACAGCTCGGGCACCTGGATGGTAGCTGCCAGCGCGGTATCCTTGACCAGCGAAATGAAGCTGTTGCCCAGCGGTGGCAACGCGGTGCGAGCTGCTTGAGGCAGAATCGCGCGGCGCATGGTCTGCCAGCGGGTCATACCGATGCTGGCGGCCGCTTCCCACTGGCCGCGCTCGATGGAACCGATAGCGGCGCGCAGGATTTCGCAAGCGTAAGCAGCCATGTTCAGCGAAAAGCCGATCAGTGCTGCGGTGAGCGGATCAAGCTCGATGCCCAGTTCCGGCAGGCCGTAATAGATCAGGAACAGTTGCACCAGCAACGGCGTGCCGCGAAAGAACGACACGTAGATCCGCGCCAGCCAGTTCACCGGCTTGAAACGCGACAGCCGCATCAGCGCCAGGCCGAAGCCCAGCACCAACCCGAAGAACATACCGCCCAGGCTGAGGAATACCGTGTAATACGCGCCCTTGAGCAGAAAGGGCGCAGAGTCCAGCGCGAGCTGCAGGCTCTCTTCGATCATTTGGTGACGTCAGCGTTGAAGTACTTCTTCGACAGCTTTTCCAGCGTGCCATCGGCGCGCAGCTTGTCGAGGGCCTTGTTGAGCGCAGCCTGCAATTCTGGCTCGCCCTTGCGCAAGGCTATGCCTGACTCTTGACGGGAGAACGCATCGCCAGCGGGCGCCAGCTTGCCTTTGGTCTTGGCTGCGATTTCCAGGGCTGCCAGTCGGTCAACGAGGATTGCGTCGATACGGCCTACGCTCAGGTCTTGAATTTTGGTCGGATCATCTTCGTACGTTTTTACGACCGCACCCGGTACGTTTGCCTTGAGCCATTGCTCGTAGTTGGTGCCCAGACCCACGCCGACCTTCTTGCCGGTCAGGTCCTGAGCGGTTTTGATGGTGTCTGCGTTTTTCTTCAGCGTCAGTGCCTGAATACCGGAAACGGTGTAGGGCTCGGAGAAGTCATACTTTTTCTTGCGCTCGTCGGAGATCGTGACCTGGTTGATCACCACGTCGAGTCGTTTGGAGTCCAGGGCAGCCAGAATGCCGTCCCATTTGGACGGTTGCACCTTGGCTTTCACGCCCAGCTCCTTGGCCAGCGCTTCGGAGAGCTCGACTTCAAAGCCGGTGAGCTTGCCGCTTTCGTCCACGAAGCTGAACGGTGGATAAGTGCCTTCAAGGCCCACGTTCAGTGTGCCGCTATCCTTGATTTTCTGCAGTTGCTCGCCAGCCATGGCTTGTCCAGCGATACCGGAACCGAGCATCAAGCCCAGTGCCGAGAAGAGAAACGTGCGACGAATAGCGGAAATGTTCATGCGAGCCCCTGTTGGTATGGAGGTGTCTGATCATTTCTGACCCGACCGAAGCGACTTGGTGCTGATTGATCAGCTTTTTTTTCAAGCAGTTACGGCAATTGATGCACGCTGCCGGGCGCGACTATATCGTCATCTGCTTATGAAGAAAAATAACTAAAAAAGCAACTTTTGCCCGACTTTGGCATAACGAAATGTTTAATTATTGAACGCATCCGGATAGGCAAACAGTGCTGGCGCGCCACCGGTGTGCAGGAATATCAGTGGCCCGTCATTGAAGCGTTGACGCCCGATGCCATCCAGCAGGCCGGACATGGCTTTGCCCGTGTAAACCGGGTCGAGCAACAGACCTTCATGGCTTGCCACCAGTTTTATCGCAGACAGCGTTCCGGCGTTCGGCTCGCCGTAGCGTGGCGCGAAATATTCATCCCATAACTCGACTTTGAAGCTCTCCGGCAGCGCGACGTTCAGGAGCTCTGCGGTGCGCTCGGCCAAGCCTTGCACCTTGGGTAACTGGGCTTCTTCACTGCGCGACACTGTAACGCCGATGACCGGCAGTTGCGGCAGCTCATGGGCCAGCGCCAACGCCAGACCGCTGTGCGTGCCAGCGCTGCCGGACGCCAGAACGACGGCGGCGAAATCGATGCCTGTCTGCTTGATCTGCTCGGCCAGTTCCAGCCCGGCGCGCACATAGCCCAAGGCGCCGATCGGGCTGGAGCCGCCAATCGGTACCAGATAAGGATTTTTGCCACTGGAGCGCAGACGTGCAGCCAGTGCGTGCAGTTGTTCGTCGGCGTTGTTGAGGTTTTCGACCAGTTCTACCTTGGCATCGAACAGTTCCAGTAGCAGGCGGTTGCCGTTGTGCAGGTAGTTGGGGTCTTCGGTGCCGAGGGGGTTTTCCAGCAGCGCCACGCAACCCATGCCCAGCCGCGCAGCCAGCGCAGCAGTCTGGCGCACATGGTTGGACTGGATGGCACCGGCAGTAATCAGCGTGTCGGCACCCTGGGCCAGCGCGTCGGCGGCCAGGTATTCAAGCTTGCGGACCTTGTTGCCGCCCAGCGCCAGTGTCGTGGTGTCATCGCGCTTGATGTAGATATCGCGGTCTGCCCAGGCCGACAGGCGTTCGAGTTTCTCCAGAGCCGTCGGCGCACTGATCAGGTCCAGGCGATTGAAGCGAGCGAGCTGATGTTTGATCATGGTGATAAATAGGCCGTGTAAAGAGTCACCGGACTATAGGCAGACGTTTCCTACACGGCAACTTCTCTGTGCTGATGACCTGATCAGCCTGCTCCTCTATAAATTGTTGTTCTTTGCGCTTGAATGTTTGCCGTAGAGTGAAGATATCAACGGCCGTCAATGTCGGTCGACACCCTTTGCATCAAGGAGAGATCAGCGTGAGCGATATTCCAGAAGCCTCCGCCGACGGCCGTTCCAGCCATTGGCAGTTGCAGCGGATCGTCAGCCAGTTGCGCGCTGCGCGGGAAGACTGGCGGGCGCGCAACCGGCGCGTCAGTGGTGAACACGGCGGGCGTGAGCTGCCATCGCGTGCGGCAATGGGCGATATTCTCGAAGCCCTGAGCGGCGCGCTGTTTCCGATGCGGCTGGGGCCGGTCGACCTGCGCGAAGAAAGCGAGGACTTCTATGTCGGCCACACCCTGGATGTAGCGCTCAACGCGCTGCTGGCCCAGGCCCGGCTTGAGTTGCGCTATGTGGCCCATCAGCAGGGTGTTGACCTGAAGGGCATCGACGCACGTGCGCTTGAGCTTATTCAGGATTTCGCCACGGCATTGCCGGGCATTCGTCTGTTGCTGGACAGCGACGTACTGGCCGCCTACCACGGCGATCCGGCGGCGCGCAGTGTCGATGAAGTGCTGCTCTGCTACCCAGGCATTCTGGCGGTGATCCATCATCGTCTGGCGCACCACCTGTATCGGGCCGGTTTACCGCTGCTGGCGCGCATCAGCTCGGAAATTGCCCACTCGGCGACCGGCATCGATATTCACCCCGGCGCGCAGATCGGCAAGAGCTTCTTTATCGACCACGGGACGGGCGTGGTGATTGGCGAAACGGCGATCATCGGTGAGCGAGTGCGTATCTATCAGGCCGTGACGCTTGGCGCCAAGCGTTTCCCCTCGGACGAGGACGGTCAGTTGCAGAAGGGTCATGCACGGCATCCGATCGTCGAAGACGACGTGGTGATCTATGCCGGAGCGACCATTCTGGGCCGCATCACCATTGGCAAGGGCTCGACCATCGGCGGGAATGTCTGGCTGACGCGCAGCGTACCGGCAGATTGCAACCTGACTCAGGCCAACCTTTTACAGCAGGACCACTGCTCCAAAAAGTGATATCGGTCTGAGGGTCAGATCACTTTCACCGCCCGCCCGATGAACTGAATCGGGCCGGTCGGTTTGCCGATTGGCGAGCCGGTGGATTTTTCCAGGGTCAGCTCGAACAACTGATTGGCTTGTAGCGGTGGCAGTTTGTCCAGCGGGATATTGAGGCTTTGCCCCGGTTTGACCAGCCCGAGCGAAACCGGACCTTGCCAGTCGTCACCCTTGGTCCAGAACTCCAGCGCCTTGTCTGCCGGCACTTCAACCACGCCCAGCGGAATGAGCTGCAGTTCCTGCGAATTGCTGGCCTGCACCACCCAGCCCGGCGACTTGTCCTGCGGCCCGACCAGCACCACCAGGTAGGCAGGCTGCGCAGGTGCGCGGGTCAGCAAGGTCATGCCCAGCACCAGCGATGCGGCCAGTCCGGCCCCGGCCAGCCCACGCCAGACCGACAGATTGTCCCACCAGCGCACGCGCTGCCGGTGTGCCGGTTTAGCGGGTGCGGTCATCTCCAGCAGGTTGCGTTCGATGCGCTCCCACAGGCCGGGCGATGGCGTGACCGGTTCGGCCAATTCGGTCAGGGGCAACAGGCGCTGCTCCCAGGCGTCGATGGCGGCCTGCAAGTCGGGCTCGCGGGACAGGCGACGCTGAACGTCGAGCCGTTCCTGCGCCGACAGGGTGCCGAGTACATACTCGCCCGCCAGCTCATGAATGTTGTCGTCTAAAGGCCGGTTCATCCCATGCACTCCCGCAAAGCCGTCAGGCTGCGCTTGATCCAGGCTTTGACCGTACCCAATGGCGCGCCGATTTTCTGCGCGATTTCCTGATGCGAATAGCCGTCCACGTAAGCGTGAAAAACGCAGTTTCGTCTTACCGGTTCCAGTTGCTCCATGCATGCAGTAATCCGTCCTGGATTGACCCGCCAATCGAAGGCATCCCCGACTTCCTGCCAGCCTTCCAGCGTCGCCGGGGGGTGGTGATCTTCGTTGTCATCATCGTCGACACGCACTTCGCGGGCCGTGTTGCGCAACGTGTTCAGCGCCAGGTGCCGGGTCACGCTGAAGATCCAGCCACGTGCCGAGCCGCGTGAGGCGTCGAAGCTGGCCGCGTGGGTCCAGATCTTCAGGAAGGCGTCGTGCACGATGTCCTCGGCCAATGCGCTGTCACGCACCAGGCGCTGGGCAACGCCAAGCAACCGCGCGCTTTCCTGTTGATAAAGACGTTGCAGGGCCTGCTTCTCACCGCGAGCGCAGGCCTGCAACGTAGCTTCGTAATCAAAGAGAGATTCGTGCGAAGACAAGATGATCCGCCATCAATGGAAGACTGCTGCCTCGCTGATATCACGAGGCTCCCGCGCAGCAGCATAGCTCACTGCTTGCGCGGTCACCTGCTTAATAGTGGCGATCAGCTCGCGGTCCAGAACAGGTAGTCAGCCTGGTACTTGACCACTTCCTTGGCGCCCTTGTTGCTTTCTGCGCAGGCTTTGGCCGGGGCCACGCCGCCTTTCAGGGCTACACGCTGAATGTACGTCACGCCGGTCATCGCGCCCTTGCCTTCAGCCGGGTTGGCCTTGACCAGTTGATAAGGCAGGTTGCCAGCGCTCGAAGGGGCCACGGCAACCTGAGTGCCGGTCAGCTTGGAGCCGTCTTTGGCTTCCCAAGTGGCAGGCGGGCCGTAGTAGGTGCCGACCTGTTTGCCGCTCTTGTCATTGAGCACGGCTTTGGGGCCGACGAACGCCCATTCCATTTCGTTGGGCATGCTGGCTTTGGCGCGGCACTCGTAGGTGATCTCGCCCACTCCGGTGGTCTGCATGCTGACCTTGTTACCGGCCGGCACACGGACGCTTTCGGGAAGGTCGGTCTGAGCCATGGCAACGGACGACAGGCAAGTGAAAGCCAGGGTAGTACCAGCAAGGCAGAGCAAGCGTTTTGCGTTCATGCAGAAATCTCCAGAAAGTTAGACCGCGCTCAGCAACTCGAAGTGGCTGCTGACTGTACTACCCGCGAGGAACCGATCTGGATGCAGTGATTTGAAAATATTTTTTCAGGGCCGACTGAAACGGCTGCGCAGCAGCACGATTCCGCCAATCGCGGCGAGGCCCGAGCCGATCAGCACACCGACTTTGACTTCATCGATCAGGTGTTGCGCGCCGGGAAATGCCAGGTTGCCGATGAACAGGCTCATCGTGAAACCGATGCCGCACAGGATCGCCACGCCGTACAGCTGCACCCAGTTACTGCCTTCCGGCAAGGTCGCCAGCCCGGCACGAATCGCCAGAACGGCGGCGAGGAAGACGCCGATCTGCTTGCCGACGAACAGCCCCAGCGCCACACCCAGCGGCACCGGATCGACCAGGTTGCCCAGGGTAATGCCGGACAGCGACACGCCCGCATTGGCAAAGCCGAAGATCGGCACTACCGCGAAGGCCACCCAGTAATGCATTTTTTCTTCGAGAAACAGCAGCGGCGAGCGGGCTTCCTCTTCGGGCTTGCCCAGCGGGATGCACAACGCCAGCGCCACACCGGCCAGCGTCGCGTGGACACCGGATTGCAGGACGAAGAACCATAACAGCGCGCCGAGCAACAGGTAGGGCAGTAGACGGCGCACATTCAAACGGTTCAGCGCGATCAGCACGGCGAGGGTCACGAAGGCGGCAGCGAGCATCGGCAGGTTCAGGCCGGAGCTGTAGAAGAAGGCGATGATGGTCACGGCCCCCAGATCGTCGAGGATCGCCAGCGCGGCCAGAAAGACTTTCAGCGACGTTGGCACGCGATTGCCCAGCAGCGACAGGACCCCGAGGGCGAACGCGATGTCGGTCGCTGCCGGGATTGCCCAGCCACTGATCGTCTGCGGGTTACCCCAGTTGATTGCGATGTAGATCAACGCCGGCACCAGCATCCCTCCTGCCGCGGCAAAGCCGGGCAGGGCACGCTGACCCCAGGTTGCCAGGCCACCGGCCAGCACTTCGCGTTTGATCTCCAGGCCGACCATCAGGAAGAAGATCGCCATCAGCCCGTCGTTGATCCAAAGCTCGACCGACAGGCCCAGCCAGACGCTGTGCAGAATCGAGAAGTAGCCGGCAGAAAGTGGTGAGTTGGCGACGATCAACGCGGCCAGCGCCGCCGCCATCAGTATGATGCCGCCCGCTGATTCAGAGGCGAGAAAGCTGGCGAGAATGGCGATAGCGCGAGGCGTTTCCCGGGGTGGAACTTGAGTCATGGTCGTCCTTGAAGCGGAAAGCTGTTTTTGTTGGGGTGCCAGGCAGCGGGTTACTGGCCTGTGACCGCGAGCTCGATCAGGCAGCAACGACTGACGCGGGGTGCTTGCAGTTCGATCTCCAGCAGGCCTCCGGTGTTATCGACCAGAGCGCAATCGTGTTTGCCGAGGACTTCCCGCTCCTGACCTTGCACACGGATCGCCACCTGTTCGGCCATGCTGAACACCACAAAGGTGCTGGCTGAACTGAACAGCCGTTGCGTCTGGCTTACATCGATCCAGTGCAGGCGCGCAGTATAACGGTGTGGAGCGTAGATCAGGTTGAAGTCGCGAATCGGCCCGTCGAGCAGGCTACAGCTGACTTCGCTATCGCCGCTGAAGGCAAACGGATCGGAAGGTAACAGTGGGCGACTGGGGATGCCATCCACCGTCAGGGTCATGCCCGCACCCTGCAGCACTGTGATGATGCGCTGGTACCCGGCAAACACCGAGAAACCACCCGAAGTTTCAATGTCGGCAATCGACAGACGCCAGCCGAAACCGTCCAGGTTCTGGCCTGCATCGCGCGCAATTTCTTCAGTACTGCCGCCGCCGTTCTTCCACGGCATGCGCGGATAATCAGCAGCATGCAGAATGTGGGTTTTAATCATTTGCTAAAGCGTCCTTCCAGGCGATGACGGGAGCCGGGGTGGATCAGACGTGCTGCCGTCACTGGCTGGCGACCGGACCATGTGCGTCGGCGAATCAGCAGGCAGGGCTCGCCAGCGTCAATCTGCAACAGCCGGCATTCATCGGCTTCGGCGAGAATCGCTTCAACCACGTGCTCGCCCTCGGTCAGCGGTGCGACTTTTGACAGATAGGCGTATGGCGTCTGCAGGGTGAAGTCTTGCTTGAGGTAATCCGGCGCGACCTGGGCATTCACAAAACGGTCTTCGATCTGCACCGGAATGTCATTCTCGAAATGCACGATCAGCGAATGAAACACCTTCTGGCCTTCACGCATGTCCAGCGCCAGAGCGCGCTCCGAGCCTGCGGCTTCCTCTTTGAGCACCATCACCTTGCAGGTATGACGATGGCCGCGAGCGGCGATCTCGTCGGCGATGTTATGCACCTCGAACAGCGCCGACTGGCTCTTCGGTTCAGCGACGAACGTGCCGACGCCCTGCATGCGCACCAACAGACCTTCGGCGGTCAGTTCACGCAGCGCCCGGTTGATGGTCATGCGGCTGAAGCCCAGTTGCGTCACCAGCTCGCTTTCCGATGGCACACGGTGGTGCGGCGGCCAGGTGCCGTTCTGAATCTGCAGCGCGATCATGTGTTTGACGCGGGCGTACAAGGGTGCGGGACTGTCGCCCATCTGGGCTGCCAAGGAAGAAGCGGCGGGCGGAGTCGACACGGGTGAGTCCTTGTTCGAGAGGGTTCAGATACAGCAACGCGCCAACGCTAACCATTAACCCGGTACACGGCAAGCGCAGACGGTTTACCGGTCGCTTGAACGTCTGTATATGTATATACAAATTACAGTGATGAGGTGTGAAGTCAATGTCAGCCTTCTTTGCCGAGCGCGCGTTACTCCCTGACGGCTGGGCCAGCAATGTGCGTCTGGAGGTCAGCCAGGAAGGGGTCTTGACCCGCGTTGAAGCCAATGCAGACCGGCAGGGTGCCGAAGTGGTCAGCGGGCCGTTGTTGCCTGGCATGCCGAATCTGCACTCTCATGCGTTCCAGCGGGCGATGGCTGGGCTGGCTGAAGTAGCGGGTAATCCCAACGATAGCTTCTGGACCTGGCGTGATTTGATGTATCGCCTTGTCGGGCGTATCAGTCCGCAGCAACTGGGTGTGATCGCGCGTCAGCTGTACATCGAGTTGCTCAAGGGCGGTTACACCTCGGTGGCCGAGTTTCACTACGTGCATCAGGACCTGGACGGCACGCCCTACGCAGACCCTGCCGAGCTGGCCGTGCAGATCAGCCAGGCGGCAAGCGCGACGGGTATCGGTCTGACCTTGCTGCCAGTGCTTTACAGCCACTCCGGGTTTGGCGGGCTGGCGCCGAACGAGGGCCAGCGCCGGTTCATCCACAGCACCGACAGTTATCTGGAGTTGCAGGCTCGTCTGCGACCGGTTCTGGCGGCGCAGCCAGCTCAGCAGCTTGGCCTGTGCTTTCACTCCTTGCGCGCGGTCACTCCGCAGCAGATCAGTGACGTGCTTGCGGCCAGCGATGCGCAGTGTCCGGTACACATCCATATTGCCGAGCAGCAAAAGGAAGTCGATGACTGTTTGAGCTGGAGCGGTCGGCGTCCACTGCAATGGCTGTATGAAAACACTCCTGTGGATAACCGCTGGTGTCTGGTCCACGCGACCCATGCTGATGCGGATGAAGTGCAGTTGATGGCGCAGAGCGGCGCAGTGGCGGGTTTGTGCCTGACCACCGAAGCGAATCTGGGGGACGGAATCTTTCCTGCGGTGGATTACATCGCGCAGGGAGGGCGCTGGGGGATCGGTTCTGACAGCCACGTTTCGCTCAGCGTGGTCGAAGAACTGCGCTGGCTGGAGTACGGGCAGCGTCTGCGTGATCAACGCCGCAACCGGTTGTACCGGAGTGATCAGCCCATGGTTGGCCGCACCTTGTACGACGCCGCGCTGGCCGGTGGCGCACAGGCGCTGGGCCAGCCGATCGGCAAACTGCAAGTGGGGCTGCGCGCCGACTGGCTGGTGCTGGATGGCAACGACCCGTACATCGCCATGGCGTCCGGCGACGCCATTCTCAACCGCTGGCTATTCGCCGGCAGCGACCGGCAGATTCGCGACGTCGCGGTGAATGGACGCTGGGTCATCCGCGAAGGAAGGCATGCCGCAGAAGAGCAGAGCAGTCGAGCGTTTGCACAGGTACTGAGGGAATTGCTGGGCTGATGCAAGAGCGGACGCGGAGCGTCCGGAACGGCATGCCCACGCGGAGCATGGGCGCGATAATCATACACACGTGCTTTTGATTCTGGCCGAAGGCCGTAGGAGCGAACTTGTTCGCGAACTGCCGGTAACCGGCAGCAAACCCGCTTACTTCTCGCCCTTGCCGATCTTCGAGTCATCCTCGCGCCAGATCAGGCGGGTGGTGTCATAGCCCTGCTGGCGTGCTTTGCTCAGCATGTTTTCCCTGTCTGCCTGAGACACGACAGGTGTGCGCGACAGCAGCCACAGGTATTTGCGATCCGGGTTGCCGACCACCGCCGTGCGGTAGCCTTCGCTGACGTCCAGAATCCAGTAATCACCCTTGGCTACGCCCGGCAACAGACGCGAGAACCAGTTATCGAACACTACCCACAACTTGTCGGTCTTGCCCGGAACCTGTGGCGAGGCGGTGCCGGTGGCTTCTTCCCACTTGCCTTCGAGGGTGCGGCAGCGGTTGGTGACTGCCATTTTGCCGTCGTCCTTGAGCGTGTAAAGCGCTTCGGACTGGGCGCATTTGCGCTGGAAGAACATCGGTAAACGGGCGATCTCGTACCAGGTGCCCTGATACTGCTTGAGGTCAACGCCATCAACCGTCTTCGGCTCCAGATTGTCAGCCGAGTGGGCAAAACCAATGGCCAGAAAGCTGGCCATGACAAAAATTCCAAAACGAACCAGTAGCTTGATCATGGGTTATTTCAGACCCTGACCCGAGAACAGCACGACCTTGTCCGCCGCGTACTGCACGCTGATAAAGGTGTTCTGGTCGCCCCATGTGCAACTGGACATCCCCAGTGCGCCGGAACACTCCGTCGGACTGCCCAGCAAGGACTCGACCTGAGCCTTCGGCATACCGGCGGAAATCTTCGAATAGTTTTCCTGAGTGATCTTGCTGCAGGCAGCCAGCAGCACGCAGAACGACAGTAACGCGAGAGAGCGCAAGGACATGGGTGTAGCTCCTGAACGGAAGGGGGTCGCGTCGCAGTGCAAGCTGATGCAGTCTGGCGCTGGCGCATTACCGCAAGCTTAGAAGAGAAAACGGGGATCTGGTTCCCGGAGCGGGAAAGGATTTGTGCGCTGTAGCAGTTGCGTGGCCCGCAGCCTTGCGCTGTTGGCGTCGCCGGAATGCTCCTCTGTCGAGCATTCCAGGCGTGTTGGCGATTCGACTGAGCCGAATCGCCGCTTGGCGCGATTACTCTTTGTGATACGCCGTGACGCGCTCGACTTCCTGTTTCGAACCCAGATACACCGCCACACGCTGGTGCAGGCCGTCCGGCTGGATGTCGAGAATGCGCTGATGGCCATCGGTCGAAGCACCGCCGGCCTGCTCGACCAGGAACGACATAGGATTGGCTTCGTACATCAAGCGCAGCTTGCCCGGCTTGGATGGCTCGCGGCTGTCGCGCGGGTACATGAACAGGCCACCACGGGTCAGGATGCGATGCACGTCGCCGACCATCGCAGCAACCCAACGCATGTTGTAATTCTTCTTCAGCGGACCGTCTTCACCGGCCAGCAACTCGTTCACGTAGCGCTGCACCGGCGCTTCCCAGTGACGCTGGTTGGACATGTTGATGGCGAATTCCTGAGTGGCCTCAGGGATTTTGATGTCTTCGTGAGTCAGCACGAAGCTGCCCATTTCACGGTCCAGCGTGAAGCCTTTGACGCCGTCACCCAGGGTCAGCACCAGCATGGTCTGCGGGCCGTAGATCGCATAACCGGCAGCCACCTGCTCGGTGCCGGGCTGCATGAAGGCTTTTTCGTTCAGCGGCTCGTTCTGGGTCAGGTACTGGTTAGGGCAGCGCAGGACCGAGAAGATGGTGCCGACCGGTGCGTTGATGTCGATGTTCGACGAGCCGTCCAGCGGGTCGAACACCAGCAGGTACGCGCCCTTCGGGTATTTGCCCGGAATCTGGTAGGCATTGTCCATTTCTTCGGACGCCATACCGGCCAGGTGACCGCCCCATTCGTTGGCTTCGAGCAGAATCTCGTTGGAGATCACGTCGAGCTTTTTCTGCACTTCGCCCTGTACGTTTTCGGTGCCCATGCTGCCCAGCACACCGCCCAGCGCGCCTTTGGAGACGGCGTGGCTGATTTCCTTGCATGCGCGTGCCACAACTTCGATCAGGAAGCGCAGATCGGCAGGGGTGTTGTTGCTGCGGGTCTGCTCAATCAAGTAACGACTCAGTGTGACGCGGGACATGGATAGCTCCGAAAATAGGGGGTATGAAAACCCGCGCAGTTTAACGCGAGTGGCGACGTAATACTGCTATCAGACTGGCTGATGACTGTTTCAGTTCAGATGTCGGGCAAACCGACCCTGATGAGCCGTGCCTTTCAGCGTTTCGACGCACGCAAGGTGCTGGCTGCCATCCAGCCCAGAAACAGCACGCCCACCAGCAGAATCGCCCACAGCCCCAGGCGTTTGAAGTCGACGCTCTGCTCTGCCACTGCCGGTGCCGCCGTCATGTTGACGACGGAGGCCGTGGCGGGTTGCGCAGTGCCGATCACAGCGAGTTTTTCCGGGCTGAAATCGGGAATAAGGGTCGCCAGCGACAGGTTCGCCGCCTTGACCGTCGGGTTGCCGACCGCCAGCGTGAACGGCCCGTTGCCGCGCGCCAGAAACACCACTTCGGTTGCAGGCACGGCCACGCTCAACTGCGGAGCCTCGCTGCCCAGACCGCCGCCCCGGTCATCCACCACCAGCTTGAGCTGTTGAACAACACGCCCGGACAGTTGCAGTTGATCCTGCAAGACATCGCTGTTGTTCTGCGACAAGCGATACAACAGGCCGCTGCTGATAGGTTGCCAGGGTTGTCTGGCATCGACACGGCCATAAAGAACGGCTGGAGCGAGGCTGTTGGGCTGGGCAATGTCGACTTTCACGCGTGCTATCGGCAAGCCTGCCGGTAACTGCCAGACGTATTCATTGGCGCTCTCGACGGTGCCCTTGACCGGTGGCGACCAGGTCAGTGGCGGTGTTGGAATGTTGCTGCTGGCGCTCAGCAGATGTGCGGAGATCAACAACGGAGCGCTGTGGGGCGCACGCCATAGCAGGCGCAGATAGCGCGCGCTTTGACCGGGCAGGCCGACTTCACGCTGCTCGACCACTTCGTCGGCAAACGACAGGCGCGCCACTTGCCCCTCGCCCCAGTCGCGCCAGTGCTGCAAGTCATCGCTGGCCTCGATGCTGAAGTGCTGGAAGCCTTCACGCTCCGTGCTCCAGTCGATGATCAACTGTTCCAGCGGTGCTTTGATGGCGCTGGTGTCCAGCAGCCAGCCACGCAATACTTCTTCGCCAGCTTCGATATCGCTTTGCGGCTGGACCTCGATCACGCTGCCGTTGCTGGAACGTTCGATGCGAATGACGGGCACTGCGTCGCCTGTTTCCTGAGTGCTGTACAGCGCGAACCCTTTGACCTCGATCGGCGCGGGTTCCTGCTCACGTGCAGGCTGGCGCGGAGTGATCGCGTAGGCCTGCGGCTGACCCTCGGCATTGAACACGCGCACGTCACCGAGATCGACCTGTTGCGCATTCAACTGCACGGCAAGCGGCAATTCGATGCGATACCACGGCCCTTCGCCGCTGAGCGTCAGTGGCGTCTGGCTGGCAAAATCAGCCGGTTTGTCTTGAGCGCCGGCGGTTATCGCCGCACACAGGGCAAGGCCAAACACGGCGATTTTCATGACAGGATGACTCAAGAACGGCTTCCTCATGGGGTGTCGGGTGCGGCGCTCGGGCCGGGGCCAGGGTCTTCGACACTGTCTGCTTCAACGTTATGCGCAGGACGTTTCGGTGGCAAGGGTGCGAAATATCCCACCACCAGTAGCAAAATGCCAACGCCGATGAACGAGACGATGCGCTCCATGCCGCCGCGATTGCTCAGTTCGACGAAGAACAGCTTGATGACCACCACCCCGATCAATGCTGCGCCGCCCAGCCACAACTCGCGGTTGGCGCGCACATGGCCGCCGATCATCAGGGCCAGCGCCATCAGCGTCCAGACGATCGACAACCCCGCCTGAACGCGCATCGACGCCAGCAGAGCCTCGCTGTACCACGGCACATCGGCCCAGTGATGGGCGGTGCGCATGACCATGGCGGTGACCAGTGCGAACAGCGAAGCCCCGGCCAGCAGCAAGGTGCGGTTGCGTTGACGTTTCAGGTACTTGCGCATCCACAGGCATATGCCCGCCAGGGACAGCAGCAGGCCAATTTCCAGCGGGTTAAGCAGCGGTACATAAGGCAGCGGATCGGCCGCGCCATCGCTGAAGATGTTCGCCAGCCAGAACCACGCCAGCATCAGGATCGCCAACGGCGCGGCAGCCCCGACATGATAAGCCTCAGGGCAGGCTTTCACGGGCCACGGCCACTCTCTGCCGGAACTCATCGCCAGCAGGAACAGGCTTGGGAGTATCGCCCAGCCCAGCCAGCGCCATGCGTTGTAGTACTCGGACATTTGCAGCAGGCCGAAGCGCAGCTCCAGCGCCAGCACACAGAGGAACAGCAGGCAGCCAGCAGTGTGAGCGACACGTTTTGCCAGAATGGGCTGCAGGTTCCCCAGGTGGCGCAGGGTCAGCAGATGCACAATGAATACCGTGCTCCAGGCCAGCCAGCCGCCGCTGGCCGCCGGGTTGTCATGCTTGTCGAGCGAGATCAGCAGCAAGGGCGCGCAGACGGGGGTCATTACGCTGCACAGCGTGGCGAGATCCGTCCAGCGCAAGCGTCCGGCAATTGCTGCCCAGAGCGCCACGCTGAGGGCGGAAGCGATCAGCAGAGCAGACGTCTGGTCAGGCGCTGGCGCGTGCAGATCGACCGCAATGACCAGCGAAACCATCCACCAGAATGCGCCCCAGATGACCAACAGTGTTCTGGCGAGTTTGGGATCGATAAGTGTCAGGGAGTTGAAGCGGAACACGCACCAGGCACTGATCAGCGCTGCAATAGCCAGAATCATCGGCGTCCAGTAGTCGCTGGAAAAGGCCTGCGCCGAGCTGTCGGCACCCACGTCGCTGAGCAGAATCGCGCTGGCGCCCAGTTGCAACAGCAGGCCGAAAACCTGTGCCAGCCTGCGCCGCTGACGCAAGCCCAGCCAGAACACCGCCGCGCCTTCCACGGCCCAGGCGCTGGTCGTCCATTGCGAACCGAGGCCCAGCGGGATCGCCAGGGTGGCAAACACCACGCCCAGCGCCAGACAGGTTTCCATCAGCAACACGGTACGACCGGGCGTGCGCAGTGTCAGCCAACGCGCCAGCCCCATGTAGATCAGGCCCAGCACGAGCGCGCTGAATGCGGCACCCAGTTCCAGGTGCTCGACCAGTGCGTATTGAATGCCGAAACCGACGATAGGCGTACCGAACAGCAGCGTGCCGTCGACATAATCGCCCTGACGTGCGGACCAACGCAGCAGGGTTTCTCGGGTCTCGTCTGGCGGCGGCGCGGCGATTTCAAGCAGCGTGCGGCGGGCGAACAGCAGGCCGATGGCCAAGTACATCAGGAAGAACAGAATCAAGAACGGTTCGGTGCTCCAGAACAGCTCGGGCGTGTAGGCCCTGATGCCCCAGGCGAAGCCGATGCCGAACGTGCCGAAGAAGCCGATCAGGTTGAGAATGCGCCAGGCCTTGAACCACGCGATGGCGATGATGCCTGCGTTGAGCAGGGCGAAATAACTGAACAGCGAAACGTGGCTGCCTTGTCCGGTCGAGGCCAGAAGCGGTGCCGCGAACCCGCCGAGCGCGCCGGCGCAGGCCAGTGCCAGCGAGTTCTGGGTCAGCGCGAGAATGGTCGAAAAGGTGGTGATGGCCACCAGCAAGGCAAAGCCCGGTGCCGGGTCCAGCAGTGCGTGCAGTTTCATCGCCGCAAACACGGTCAGGTACAAGACGCCGATACCCGCGCCTTGCAGGATCAGCGCATAAGACCCGTTGCGCAGTCGCAGCCACCAGCCCAGCCCCAGCAACGCCAACGCACTGGCGGCAACTCCGGCGTAGCGAGCCTCAATCGGCACCACCATCCCTTCGGTGGCGTAACGCAGCAGAAAAGCCAGCCCGAGAAACAGCAAGACCACGCCGACCCGCAATACGGTATTGCCGCCCAGTAACCAGTCTTTGGCGCGGTTGATGGCAGTGTCCAGCAGATTGGGCTGTGCAGAAGGTAATGATGGGCGGGCCGGTATGACGGGCTCAACGGTCGGTGCGGACTGCGGCGTGTCGTCGGGCAGGTCCCAGATCAGCTCGGGGCCTTCGGTTGGCGCTGCGAGAATGACGGCATCCAGCGGCAGCGGCGCGTTGTCCTGAGCGGGCGGCACACCGGGCGCGGACTGACGTTCGAGCACGCTCAGGCGCTGCTGAAGAGCATCAAGGGATGTGCGGGTGGCGAGCAGTTGCTGCAACTGATCGGCAGATTGCCTGCCAAGCAGGCGTACACGAATGCCTGCCCAGACAGCCCAGCCCATGACCGCGCCAATCAACGTGCCCGTCCACTCGTCATAACTCAACGAGTAGCCCAGCAGCGCACCGCCCACCAACAGACAAATCCAGAGCACGCGACGACATCCTTTTCGGTGTGTGAAGGTTTATCGAGGGCAGTATATAGAGGCGGGCTGAGATCGTTTGTATGTTTTATGCGGCCCGCAGACACGGGAGTTCTGGACGCCTTTCGGGGGGGGCAGTCCAGGAGTGGTAACGAGATTCAGCGCCATGAGCGCTGTAATCAAACTTTCAGCTCAAGACACATCCGAGTGGGAGCAAGCCGGGCGTCGCCCGGCTCGCTCCCACACTACGGAACTGTCGTATTTCAAGCTTTAACGTCAGTCCAGCGCCTTCCAGATATCCCCGGCGTACTCACGAATGGTCCGGTCCGAAGAGAACCAGCCCATGCGCGCAGTGTTGAGTACCGCCGAGCGCCACCATTCCTTGGAGTCGTGCCAGCGTTCTTCGACCTTGGCTTGGGCTGCCCAGTACGAATCGAAGTCAGCGCAGACCAGGAAGCGGTCATACGCCAGCAGCTGATCGACCAGTCCGACATAACGGTTCGGATCATCCGGCGAGAACACCCCGCCGCGAATCGCCTGCAATACATCATTCAGGCGTCCCGAAGCCGCCACGTCGGCATGCGCGCTGAAGTCGCCGGCCTGCTTGCGGGCTTCGACCTGTTGCGAGGTCATGCCGAAGATGAACATGTGTTCCAGCCCGACCTGCTCGCTCATTTCCACGTTGGCACCGTCCAGCGTGCCGATGGTCAGCGCGCCGTTGAGGCCGAACTTCATGTTGCTGGTGCCGGAAGCTTCCAGGCCGGCAGTGGAAATCTGCTCGGAAAGGTCGGCTGCCGGAATGATGCTTTCCGCCAGGCTGACGTTGTAGTTGGGCATGAACACGACTTTCAGCAGGCCACGTACTGTGGGGTCGCTGTTCACGGTCCGCGCGATGTCGTTGGTCAGCTTGATGATCAGCTTGGCTGAGTGATAGCTGGCCGCCGCCTTGCCCGCGAAGATCTTCACACGCGGCACCCAGTCCGTACCTGGCTCGGCACGAATGGCCTGATACAGCGCCACGGTATGGAACAGGTTCAGCAACTGGCGCTTGTATTCGTGGATACGCTTGACCTGAACGTCGAACATCGCCGCCGGATTGACGGCAATACCCAGGCGTTCGTGAATGATCGCTGCCAGTGCACGCTTGCTGTGCAGGCGCTGATCAGCCATCTGCCTGCGGAACGAGGACTTCTCGGCGAACGGCTCAAGCTCCTTCAGCCGAGTCTCGGCGTTATCCAGTACATCTTCACCCAGCGCCTCGACGAGCATCTCGGTGAGCTTCGGATTGGCCTGAAACAGCCAGCGGCGGAAGGTGATGCCGTTGGTCTTGTTGTTGATCCGGTCCGGATAGATCTTGTGCAGCTCGGCGAACACGGTCTTGCGCATCAACTGGGTGTGCAACGCCGACACACCGTTGACGCTGTGCGAGCCGAGGAACGCCAGGTTGCCCATGCGCACGCGGCGGCCATTGTCTTCTTCGATCAACGACACCGAACGCAGTACGTTGACGTCGTCGACCCCTTTGGCGCGCAGCGTATCGATATGTTGCGCGTTGATCAGGTAGATGATCTGCATGTGGCGCGGCAGCATCCGTTCCATCAGGCCGACCGACCAGGTCTCCAGCGCTTCCGGCAGCAGCGTGTGGTTGGTATAGCCGAGGGTGCCGACGGTGATTTTCCAGGCGGTGTCCCACGCAATGTTGTGGTTGTCGATCAACTGACGCATCAGTTCGGCCACGGCGATCGAAGGGTGCGTATCGTTCATCTGGATCGCAGCGTGATCAGCCAGATCGGTCAGCGTCGCATGCTGGTTCAGGTGGCGACGCAGCAGGTCCTGCAGCGATGCGGAAACAAAGAAGTATTCCTGACGCAGGCGCAGTTCCTGGCCCGCTTCGGTCGCATCGTTGGGATAGAGCACGCGGGAAATGCTTTCGGCGCGCACCACTTCGGCGACCGCGCCAAAGTGGTCACCTGCGTTGAAGCGCTCCAGGTGCAGATCTTCGACTGCACGGGCACGCCACAGGCGCAAGGTGTTCACGCTCTTGCCGCGCCAGCCCACTACGGGGGTGTCGTAGGCGATGGCGCGGACGGTTTCGCCCGGACGCCATGCATGGCGCGGCTCACCGGATTCCGACGTGATGGTGTCGACGCTGCCGCCGAAACCGATGGAATACACCACCTCAGGGCGTTCGAATTCCCATGGGTTGCCGAAGTCCAGCCAGTTCTCGGTCTGCTCTTGCTGCCAGCCATCGACGATGCCCTGACGGAACAGGCCGTGCTCGTAACGAATGCCGTAACCGTGAGCTGCAACACCGAGGGTCGACATGCTTTCCATGAAGCACGCCGCCAGGCGACCCAGGCCGCCGTTACCCAAGGCTGCATCCGGTTCCAGCAAGCGGATGCGTTCAATATCGACGCCCAGCTCGGTGAGTGCTTCACGAGCGACTTCGAGCAACCCGAGGTTGCTCAGGCTGTCGTATAACAGCCGGCCGATCAGGAATTCCAGCGACAGGTAGTAAACCCGTTTCTGCACCTTGCGGTAGATCTGTCGCGTGTGATCCATCCAGTGCTCGACCATGTGGTCGCGCGCGGCAAGGGCGGTGGCTTCAAACCAGTCATGCTCAAACGCATGGTCGGGGTCCTTGCCCACCGAATAGGTGAGTTTGGCGAGCACAGCGGCGCGGAATGCAGCCACGTCAGCGTCACGAACAAGTGGTTCCTGAGACATCGATACAACCTCAAGTAGTCTGACGAATGGGATATGGGATTCTTAGACTGTAGGCGTGTCGTCAGTTATTTCCTGTAAAAAGAGAAATAAATCGGCTTACGACTCACGCTTCGACCCAGCCTGACTGTTCTGGTTCGCGAACCTGGCAAATTGGCAAAACGCTTGCATTGATTGTTCCATGTTAATCAATGACGTGCAGCATGCTGATTCTTCGTTTCGGGTTTATGATGCCCGTTGGCAGGACATCAGAAGCCTCTTAACCGGACTTATGGAGCACTTATGCAGACTTTGTACCCGCAGATCAAACCCTACGCCCGGCACGATCTGGCCGTGGAACAACCGCATGTGCTCTACGTCGACGAAAGCGGCTCGCCTGAAGGTCTGCCAGTGGTATTCATCCACGGTGGTCCGGGTTCCGGGTGTGATGCAAACAGCCGCTGCTATTTCGATCCGAATCTATACCGCATTGTCACCTTCGACCAGCGCGGTTGCGGTCGCTCGACGCCGCACGCCAGCCTGGAAAACAACACCACCTGGAAGTTGGTCGAAGACCTTGAAGCGATTCGTGAGCATCTGGGTATCGACAAATGGGTGCTGTTCGGCGGTTCGTGGGGTTCGACGCTGGCGCTGGCCTACGCCCAGACCCATCCGGATCGCGTGCATGCGCTGATCCTGCGCGGCGTATTTCTCGCCCGTCAGCAGGAAATCGACTGGTTTTATCAAGCCGGTGCCAGCCGCCTGTTCCCGGATTACTGGCAGGATTACCTCGCGCCGATCCCGCTCGATGAGCGCGACGATATTCTCACGGCCTTCCACAAGCGTCTCACCGGCCCGGATCAGATCGCCCAGATGCATGCCGCCAAAGCCTGGTCTACGTGGGAAGGCCGTTGCGCAACCTTGCGCCCCAACCCCCAGGTCGTCGACCGCTTTACCGATCCGCACCGTGCCCTTTCCATCGCGCGCATCGAATGCCACTACTTTATGAACAAGGCGTTTCTGGAAGAGAATCAGCTGATTCGCGACATGCCGAAAATCGCGCACCTGCCCGCAATCATTGTCCATGGCCGCTACGACGTCATCTGCCCGCTGGATAATGCGTGGGAATTGCACCAGAACTGGCCCGGCAGCGAGCTGCAGGTGATTCGCGACGCAGGGCATTCGGCGTCCGAAACGGGTATTGCCGACGCGCTGGTCCGTGCAGCGGCGCAGGTAGCACAAAATCTGCTTGATCTGCCCCCTGAAGAAGCCTGATAGCGTCCTTATGTTCTTGCCGAGCTTTGGAAAGTCTTTATGAAAGGTTTGTTGCAGCGCGTGCGCAGTGCGCGCGTCGAGGTTGAGACAGAGGTGGTCGGCGCTATTGATCAGGGCATTTTGGTACTGGTCGGAATAGAGCCTCAAGACACCCGGGCCAGTGCCGATAAGTTGCTTCACAAGCTGCTCAATTATCGAGTGTTCAGTGATGCCGACGGCAAAATGAACCTGTCCTTGCGCGACGTGCAGGGCGGGCTGCTGCTGGTTTCACAGTTCACCCTGGCTGCAGACACCAAAAGCGGCATGCGTCCGAGCTTCTCGAAGGCGGCTGCTCCGGCATTGGGCGCCGAGTTGTTCGATTACTTGCTAAGCCAGGCCAGAATCGCGCATCCGCTTGTCGCAGCGGGCCAATTTGGTGCGGATATGCAAGTGCACCTGATAAACGATGGGCCGGTCACGTTTTTGCTGGACACGTAAGCTACGATTTCATCTGGTTTTTTTACCGAATTAAAAATCGTACGGAAGATAAATACTTTGTCATACCTGATGCGTTGTAACGCGAGCTGCTGGATAATCGCGCGTTATGGGGATCGGCACTGGTTGGTCCATTTGGTATGACACAAGCGGTTCTGACGTCGGTTGGGGAATCATTAAGCCCATTCGGAGTCGGAACAATGCTCGCCAACCTGGCATTCAATAGCTGGCCGTTGGTTTTTTCATCTGTTTTCGGCGAGGGTTGCTCGTGATTGTTAGTCCCTGTGATGCTCCAAAGACACCCGTCAAGCGGTTGCGTAGTGCGCTTCTGGCAAGCTCTGCCCTTGTCTGCCTGTTCAGTGCAGGCCAGCTCTGGGCGTTCAGTCTTGATGATGTAACGGCGAAGGCCAAAGAAATGGCCGGGCAGAAGTTCGAGGCTCCGAGGAGCAATCTTCCGAACGAACTGCGCGAAATGAAGTTCGCTGATTATCAGAAGATCCGCTTCCGTGACGACAAGGCCGAATGGGCGGGCGACAAGACGCCGTTCAAGGTGTCTTTCTACCACCAGGGCATGCACTTCGATACGCCGGTCAAGATCAACGAAGTGACCGCGACCAGCGTTGACGAAATCAAATACGACGCGAGTCGTTTCGATTTCGGCGATCTGAAGATCGACCCGAAATCCACCGAGAAACTGGGCTATGCCGGTTTCCGTGTCCTGTATCCGATCAACAAGGATGACAAGCAGGACGAGATCATGACGATGCTGGGCGCGAGCTACTTCCGCGTGATCGGCAAGGGTCAGGTCTATGGTTTGTCCGCGCGCGGCCTGGCCATCGACACTGCATTGCCGTCCGGCGAAGAGTTCCCGCGCTTCAAGGAATTCTGGATCGAGAAGCCAGGCCCGGATGACAACCATCTGGTGATCTTCGCTCTGCTCGACTCGCCGCGCGCTACTGGCGCCTACCAGTTGACCCTGCGTCCTGGCACCAACACGCTGGTTGACGTCAAATCGCGTGTGTTCCTGCGTGACAAGGTCACCAAACTGGGTGTTGCCCCACTGACCAGTATGTTCCTGTTCGGTGCCAACCAGCCTTCGCGTGTGCCTAACTTCCGTCGCGAGCTGCACGATTCCAGCGGTCTGTCGATTCAGGCAGCCAATGGCCAGTGGTTGTGGCGTCCGCTGAACAACCCTAAACACCTGTCCATCAGCAGCTTTTCGGTCGAAAATCCGCGTGGTTTCGGTCTGCTGCAACGCGGCCGCGATTTCAGCCAGTACGAAGACCTTGATGATCGCTACGACAAGCGCCCAAGCGCCTGGATCGAGCCTAAGGGTGACTGGGGCAAAGGTACTGTCGATCTGGTCGAGATTCCGACCGCCGACGAAACCAACGACAACATCGTAGCGTTCTGGAAGCCTGATACCCTGGCTGCGCCGGGCGAACAGATGAGCTTCGACTACCGTCTGCACTGGACCATGCAGGAAAACTCGATTCACTCGCCGGATCTGGGTTGGGTCAAGCAGACTCAACGCTCTATCGGTGACGTGCGTCAGTCCAACCTGGTGCGTCAGCCGGATGGCAGCCTCGCTTTCCTGGTCGACTTCGTTGGCCCGGTACTGGCTGCCTTGCCGGAAGACAAGACCATCCGCAGCCAGGTCACCACTGACGACAACGTCGAGCTGGTCGAAAACAACCTGCGCTACAACCCTGTCACCAAAGGCTATCGCCTGACCCTGCGCGTCAAGGTCAAGGATGCTGGCAAGCCGACCGAGATGAGCGCTTACCTGCTGCGTGAAATTCCTGCCGAACCGGGCAAGGAACCTGCGCTGCTCGTTGCTGATAAAGCTGACGAGAAGAAAGCCGCCGCCAAGGAAGCTGCCAAGCCGGCAGTTGCCAAAGAGTCCGCCAACGATCAGGTAGAAATTGCCAAGGCCGATGCGCCGAAGCCTGAAGCCGCCAAGTCCGAGACCGCCAAACCTGAAGCTGGCAAGGCTGACGCATCCAAGGCCGACGCTGCCAAAGGTGACGTTGCCAAGGCTGATGCAGCCAAAGCCGACGTAGCCAAGGGCAAGGACGGTAAAGAGATTCAGCAGCCTGAAACCGAAGCTGCACCCACCCATCCAGAGCCGGCCAAGACGTTGCAAGTCATGACCGAGACCTGGAGTTATCAGTTGCCGAGCGATGAGTAATTCTCTACCGGTGCCAGTGTCTCTGAACGAGTACCTGGCGCATTTACCGATGAGCGATGAGCAGCGGGCAGAACTTGCCGGCTGCAAGACCTTCGCCGAGCTGCATGAACGCCTTTCGGCCCAGCCGGCCGTCGATCCGGCCGAGGCCGCTCAGGCTTCGGTGGGCCGTCGCCTGTTGCTGTCAACCGCAGACGAGTTGCAGGACGCCGAGATGCTCGACGTCGATGCGAGTGGTCGTCTGCGTCTGAAAGCGACGCCGCCGATTCACCGGACCAAGGTGGTGCCAGAGCCATGGCGCACCAATATTCTGGTGCGCGGCTGGCGTCGCCTGACCGGCAAGAAAAACCCGCCCAAGCCGGATCACAGCGATCTGCCTCGGGATTTGCCCAAGGCCCGCTGGCGTACGGTCGGCTCGATCCGTCGTTACATTCTGCTGATCCTGATGCTGGGTCAGACGATTGTGGCTGGCTCTTACATGAAAGGCATTCTGCCGTATCAGGGCTGGTCGCTGGTTTCGCTGGACGAAATCACCCGTCAGACCTTTGTGCAGACGGCCTTGCAGGTGCTGCCGTATGCCTTGCAGACCAGTATCCTGTTGCTGTTCGGGATTCTGTTCTGCTGGGTGTCGGCCGGTTTCTGGACGGCACTGATGGGCTTTCTGGAGCTGCTCACCGGGCGTGATAAATATCGCATCTCCGGTGCCAGCGCTGGCAATGAGCCGATCGAGAAGGGCGCACGTACCGCGCTGGTCATGCCGATCTGTAACGAAGACGTGCCGCGGGTTTTCGCCGGTCTGCGCGCTACGTTCGAATCGGTAGCGGCCACGGGTGACCTCGACCGTTTCGATTTCTTCGTGCTCAGCGACACCAACGAAACCGACATCGCCGTTGCCGAGCAACAGGCCTGGCTGGACGTGTGCCGCGAGACCAAAGGCTTCGGACGGATTTTCTATCGCCGCCGTCGCCGTCGCGTGAAACGTAAAAGCGGCAATCTCGACGACTTCTGCCGTCGCTGGGGCAGCGAGTACCGCTACATGGTCGTGCTGGATGCCGACAGCGTCATGAGCGGTGAATGCCTGACCAGTCTGGTTCGTCTGATGGAAGCCACACCAGACGCCGGTATCATCCAGACTGCGCCGCGTGCGTCGGGCATGGACACGCTGTATGCCCGCATGCAGCAGTTCGCCACCCGCGTCTACGGTCCGCTGTTCACTGCCGGTCTGCACTTCTGGCAGTTGGGTGAATCCCACTACTGGGGTCACAACGCGATCATCCGCATGAAGCCGTTCATCGAGCACTGCGCCCTGGCGCCGTTGCCTGGTAAAGGTGCGTTCGCCGGTGCAATTCTGTCTCACGACTTCGTTGAAGCTGCGCTGATGCGCCGTGCCGGCTGGGGCGTGTGGATTGCCTACGATCTGCCAGGCAGCTATGAAGAACTGCCACCGAACCTGCTGGACGAACTCAAGCGTGACCGTCGCTGGTGCCACGGTAACCTGATGAACTTCCGGCTGTTCCTGGTCAAGGGTATGCACCCGGTTCACCGCGCAGTGTTCCTGACCGGCGTGATGTCATACCTGTCAGCGCCGTTGTGGTTCTTCTTCCTCGTGTTGTCCACAGCCCTGCTGGCGGTGAACACGCTGATGGAGCCGACCTACTTCCTGGAACCTCGTCAGTTGTATCCGCTATGGCCACAATGGCATCCGGAACGCGCTGTTGCGCTGTTCTCGACCACCATCGTGCTGTTGTTCCTGCCTAAACTGCTCAGCGTCATTCTGATCTGGGCGAAGGGTGCGAAGGGCTTCGGCGGCAAGTTCAAGGTCACCGTGTCGATGCTGCTGGAAATGCTGTTCTCGGTGCTGCTGGCTCCGGTGCGTATGCTGTTCCACACCCGCTTCGTACTGGCTGCCTTCCTGGGCTGGGCCGCGACCTGGAACTCGCCGCAACGCGACGACGACTCCACGCCCTGGCTTGAAGCGGTCAAGCGTCATGGTCCGCAAACCCTGCTGGGCGCGTGCTGGGCACTGCTGGTGTTCTGGCTGAACCCGAGCTTCCTGTGGTGGTTGGCACCGATCGTTGTGTCGTTGATGCTGTCGATTCCGGTGTCGGTGATTTCCAGCCGTACCGGTCTGGGCCTCAAGGCGCGTGACGAGAAATTCTTCCTGATTCCTGAAGAGTTCGAGCCACCGCAAGAGCTGGTCTCCACTGATCAGTACACCCACGAGAACCGTTGGCATGCCCTGAAACAAGGCTTCATTCGTGCGGTGGTCGATCCTCGTCAGAATGCGTTGGCATGTGCCTTGGCAACTTCGCGTCACCGCCAGGCTCAGCCGATCGAAGTCGTACGTATGGAACGCGTTGATCATGCGCTCAAGGTGGGTCCGGCGAAACTCGACAATCAGGAACGTCTGATGTTGTTGAGCGACCCGGTTGCTCTTGGCCGCTTGCACGAGCGCGTCTGGAGCGAAGGTCACGAAGAGTGGCTGGCCGCCTGGAGAGCTTCTATCGAAGCTGATCCACACGCGCCATTGCTGCCGTTGCAGCCTGTCGACAAAGCCTCGGAGCCGGTGTTGGTTTAAACCCGACCGGTGACGAAGAAGCCCCTGAAGCACATTGCTTCAGGGGCTTTTTATGGGGTCTTCATACATGGCCAAGAGCGGACGCAGAGCGTCCAGAACTGCATCCCCACGCCGATCATGGGCACAATAGTGTTCTTGCCTCACGCTGCAGCGTAGGAATGTTTTTCGTGACGCTCTGCGTCAACCATCTGCGCCTCGCGCACGTACCTGTCAACTCATCCGAAATTTCCCCATCAGCCCCTGCAGATGGACGCCGAGCCTCGCCAGTTCAACACTTGAGGCGGCTGTCTGTGCGCTGGCTGCGGCGGTCTGTTCGGATATGTCGCGCACGCGGATGACGTTGCGGTTGATCTGTTCGGCGACCATGCTCTGTTCCTCACTGGCGGTGGCGATCTGTTCGTTCATGTGCTGGATGGTCGCCACGGTACGGGTGATCTGCTCCAGCGAGCTGCCGGCGCGGCGGCTGAGTTCTACCGTGTTGTCCGTCAGACTGCGGCTGCTGTCCAGCGTGCTGGCAACCTGCTGGGTACGGGTCTGTAAGGCAGCGATCAAGTCTTCGATTTCCTCCGTGGACTTCTGGGTTCGTTGTGCCAGGCCACGTACTTCATCGGCGACCACGGCAAACCCGCGTCCGGCTTCTCCGGCACGCGCCGCCTCGATGGCCGCATTCAGTGCCAGCAGGTTGGTTTGCTGCGAAACAGACTTGATCACGTCGAGAACACCGACAATCTTGCTGCTTTCCTGTTTGAGTTGGTTCATGGCCTGGGTCGAGCTGACGACCTCACGGGCAAGTTGCTCGATCTGGCCAATCGCCTGGCCCACCACCTCGTCACCATTGCGCGCCTGCTGGTCAGCCTGAGCGGCCGCCTGCGAGGCATCCTGAGCACTGCGGGCAACTTGCAGTACGGTCGCTGCCATCTCGTTCATGGCCGTGGCCACCTGATCGGTTTCGTCTTTCTGACTGTTGACCCCTGAGCAGGTCTGCTCGGTGACTGCCGACAGTTGCTCGGCCGCGCTGGCGATTTGCGAAACACCCTCGCCAATACCACCGATCAACTCGCGCAGGCTGACGGTCATGGTCTGCATGCTTTGCTGCAGTTGGCCCATCTCATCATGACGTGTGACGTTCAGGTCCTGACTCAGATCGCCCTGAGCGATACGCGCAGCAACAATCAGGCTTTGGCGCAACGGGACAGTAATCTGCCGCGTCATGATCCAGGCCGCGAGCAGCCCGATCAGCAAGGCCATTCCGGCAATACTGATCAGCATGGCACTCGCGTTGTCAGCTTCGCTGTCACGCTGGCCGGTCTGCAGGTCGGTCAGCGTGCTGACGGATTCCAGCAGTTGTTCACCAAGCTCGCGCAAGCTTCCCTGATCAGCCTCGGCTTTGGACTGGACCTGTTTGAACTCACCCAGTTGCTTGCGATAACCCTGAAGAGCCTCAGTGGCCGCCACCAGCCCCTCAAGTTTGCCTTCACTCCGATCCTGAGCAATTTGCTGAACCTCCTTGAGCGCCTCGTCGATAGCAGCTATAGCTGCAGTTTCATCTGCTTCTCTGGTGGTATAGGTGTAGGCCTGTACCTGATACCGGGCTGTCTGAATCTGGTCTCTGAGCTGGGAAATATTAGTGAATTCATCCATTCGCTCGCTGCTGTCCTGCTCATGGCTCACAGCCTTCAGCGCCTCGGCTTCCACCCGCACAATGGCTTTAAGCGCCTGTTCCGATCGCTGATTCAGTAGTCCGAGGACCTGATCGCGGGTCTGTCGATTGGCGCGGATAGAAATAAAAGACTTCTCCATGTCATTGACGAGCTGGCGTTGCACGTTGAGCAGTGCAATGGTCGTCTGCTCCTCGCTCAGCCTGTCCAATGAGTCGAGCCGCACTTTCATCTCGTCGAGCTTGTCGGTGACCAGCGCTGCACTCTCTGGGGTTTTTTCCACCCGATCAGTAATCCGCTCGGCACGCAGGTCTTTGGTCAGGCTGTCGAGCTGAGCGATTTCCGAGAGCGATTCGGAGCGGTCGATCAGGGTGTGCAGCCCGTGCCAGCCTGTCAGGGCGATGACCAGTGTCAACAGCAGTACCAGCCCGAACCCCAGTGACAGCTTGAATCTGACGTTCATGTTCTCAAGCGTGTGATTGATCAATCGAAACATTGCAACCTCCTGCAATAAGCCAACATAAGCAGGTCCCGAGCGCGTCTGGACATGCGTTGTGAGCGCATCGGCAGGGCAATGTGTTGCGCGACCTGAGATGGTTGTAGGAGATTTCCGAGTAGGAAGGAGGGGGGACGGGCGTCACGTTTTCAGGGGCATGAGCACCCCCGCACCCCGGTGGAACGCTGGAGTTGCTGCGTTTTATCAGACGGTGAAGCGACTCACCAATACCTGTAGATGGTTGCCCAGTCGCGCCAGCTCGACACTGGATGCGGCTGTTTCTTCGCTGGCCGACGAGGTTTGTTCCGAGATATCGCGCACATTGATGATGCTGCGGTTGATCTCTTCGGCAGTCGCGCTCTGCTGCTCGGCGGCCGCTGCGATCTGCTGGTTCATCGACTGGATCGCCGAGACGGTTTTGGTGATGCTTTCCAGCGAACCACCGGCGCGGCGCGTCAGTTCCACGCTGCTGGTACTCAGCTCACGGCTGCTGTCCATGACGGTCGCCGCCTGCTGCGTGCCGCTTTGCAGGCGGGCGATCAGGGCTTCAATCTCTTCGGTGGACTTCTGGGTGCGTTGCGCCAGGCTGCGCACTTCGTCGGCGACCACCGCAAAGCCGCGACCGGCCTCTCCCGCCCGGGCGGCTTCGATGGCGGCGTTCAGGGCCAGCAGGTTGGTCTGTTGGGCGACGGACTTGATGACGTCCAGCACGCTGCCGATCTGATTGCTTTCCTGTTTCAGGGCACCCATCGCTTCGCTGGAGTCGCCCACTGCTACAGCAAGACGTTCGATTTGCGCTATCGCCTCGTTAACCACTCGCTCGCCGTCCCGGGCCTGTTTATCGGCGGCTACGGCGGCTTCGGAGGCCTCTTCGGCGTTACGCGCAACTTCCTGAACGGTCGCCGTCATTTCGTGCATGGCGGTGGCCACCTGATCAGTCTCTACCTTCTGGCTGTTGACCCCGGCACTGGTCTGCTCGGTCACGGCTGACAGTTCTTCTGCGGCACTGGCGATCTGCGTCACGCCATCGCGAATCCCGCCGACCAGCTCACGCAGGCTGACAGTCATGCGCTGGATGGTGCTTTGCAACTTGCCCAGCTCGTCCTTGCGATCAACCTGCAGGTTGCGACTCAGATCGCCCGAAGCGACTCGCTCTACCACTTCAAGGGTTTCATTGAGTGGCACGGTGATCTGACGGGTGATGATCCAGGCGGCCAGAATGCTTAACACCAAGGCCAGAGCGGTGGCAGCCGCGATCATCATCGCCGACTTGTCGCTTTCGATATCCCGGCTCTTGTTTTGCCTGGCGATCATGTCATTGCTGATAGCCAGCATGTCAGTGCCCAGCGCGGTCATCTTGTCCAACGCGGCTTTGCTGGCCGCCTGAGCGTCGCGGTATTGCCCTACGGCTTCACGATAACCCTTGAGACCTACAACGGCTTGCTGCAGCAATGGCAGGTATTCAGAAGAAACGTCACCGGCCAGGGTATTGATCCCAGTGATCGCTTCATCAATGGCCTGATTGGCGTTCTTTTCAAAATCGGGACGGCCACTGTAGGTGTAACCGCGAACCTGGAAGCGTGCCTGTTGAATCAGCTTGCTGACGCCAACAATGCCGTTGAAAGAGAGGATGTTGTCCGCCTTGAGCAACTCGGCTTCGACCTTGTCTGCCTGATCCACGGCCTTGTCGGCATTGGCGCCCATCTGGGTGCGGCTGGTTTCGCGCAGGCCAATGGCGTCGGTCATGTCTTTGAACGACCGGCGATACTCGTTCGTCGTCTGAATCTGACGGTCCAGAAGCTGGATGTTTTCAGCAGAGCGCAGCAGGCCTTTGGCGAACAGAAGAGCGGCGTCGAGTTGATCGAGGTTGGTTCTTACCGTAGCAGCGGTCTCTGCGTCATACAGATCCTCATAGCGCATACGGTTGATGCGCAGTTGCAGTGTCAGCTCGTTGATTTCTGCAATGGCAGTCACGCGGTCACCGCGGTCAATCAGCGCATTGTTGCTGAACCAGCCGGTTGCCGAGATCATCAGGGTCATCGACAGCACCAGGCCAAATCCGACCGCCAATTTCAGGCTCACACTCGCATTTGCGAGACTTCGAGATAACCCACGAGACATGACTGCTCCTTTGTCTGTTATTCATTAATTTCACTTGCATCGGCCGCGCTTCATCTAACTGAAGCTATTTAGTCGATGCAGGAGAGCTTAGAACAGACGGGCGAGCAGAGCGGTTACCGCGGTTTCGACGCGCAGAATGCGTTCACCCAGTTGTACCGGTTGCAACCCGGACTGACGCAAGAGCTCGACTTCATACGGAATCCAGCCGCCTTCAGGGCCGATAGCCAAGGTAACCGGCTCTGTTACGGCGCGCGGGCAGGCAGGGAAATCGCCAGGATGGCCGATCAGTCCCAGCGTATCTTCAGCCAGCTGCGGCAGGCGGTCTTCCACGAACGGTTTGAAGCGCTTTTCGGTGATGATCTCGGGCAGCACGCTGTCGCGTGCCTGTTCCAGGCCGAGAATCAACTGCTCGCGGATGGCCGCCGGCTCCAGAAAGGGCGTCTGCCAGAAGCTTTTTTCAACCCGATAGCTGTTCAGCAACACCACCCTGGGCACGCCCATGGTTGCGATGGTCTGAAATACCCGGCGCAGCATCTTGGGACGCGGCAGCGCGAGCAGCAAGGTCAGCGGCAGCTTTGCGGGCGGTTCGACATCCAGCACAACACGCAGCTCGGCTTCATGAGCTTCAAGGCGCAGCAGTTCGGCACTGCCCAGCAGGCCGTTGATTCGGCCGACCCGCAAACTGTCACCAACCTCGGCGCGATGCACCTCTTGCATGTGCTTGAGGCGCCGGTCACGCAGGATCACCCGGTCGGCCGCAATGAAGTCGGCCTCTTCGAGCAACAGCAGGTTCACGGTGTGGTCGCGGGTGGCTGATCCGGCTTGTCAGTGTCTTCCACCTGGTCGTCCGGGTGCTCGCCGCGCTTCTTGATCATCGAGCTGCACAGGATGCCCAGTTCGAACAGCAGCCACATCGGTACGGCCAGCAGGGTTTGCGAGAAGATGTCCGGCGGGGTCAGAATCATGCCGATCACAAAGCAGCCAATGACCACGTAAGGGCGAATCTTCTTCAGGTACTTCACGTCGACGATGCCGATCCAGACCAGCAGTACCACCGCCACCGGAATTTCGAAGGCCACGCCGAAGGCGAAGAACAACGTCATCACGAAGTCCAGATAACTGGCGATATCGGTCATCATCGACACGCCTTCCGGTGTCACGCTGGCGAAGAAGTGGAAGATGATCGGGAAGACCAGAAAGTAGGCAAACGCCATGCCCGCGTAGAACAGGATGATGCTGGAGACCAGCAGCGGAATGGCCACACGCTTTTCATGCTTGTACAGGCCCGGCGCAATGAAGCCCCAGATCTGATGCAGGATCACCGGCATGGACAGGAACAGCGCAACCATCATGGTCAGCTTGAATGGCGTGATGAACGGCGACGCCACGTCCGTGGCGATCATCGTTGCGCCTTCCGGCAGATAGACCCGTAGCGGTGCCGACACCAGCGTGTAGATCTTCTGCGTGAAGTAGAACAGGCCGGCAAAAATCAGGAACACTGCCGCAACACAACGCAACAGACGTGTACGCAGCTCGGTGAGGTGCGAGATCAGCGGCATCTGCTGATCGTTTTCCGGGATATCAGCGCTCATGGGGCTCGCGGTGGCAATGACGAATCGTGGACGGGAGGCGTCGGAGGCGGCACGGAAGCGTCAGTCGGCTTCGCGTTTTTTTCCAGCGACAGAGCGGTTTTCGGTACCGCAGGTTCTGCTGGACCGATCTCGTGATGGGCTGGGGCTGCGGATTCCGCCTGCGCCGCTGCGGGTGCCGGATTTACCGGTTGGTAAGGAGGCTCGGGAGGCTGATTCTGAGCGAACATTTTCCGCGCTTCGTCTTCCAGCGAAACAATGTGCTCGTTGTGCAGCTGCCGACGAATTTCATCGGCCCCGATTTCACGTTCAACTTCCTGTTTGATCGCATTGAAGCTGCGCTTCAACCGACCGATCCATAAGCCTGCGGTGCGTGCAGCACCTGGCAGGCGCTCGGGACCCAGCACCAGCAAGGCAACCAGGCCGACAAGCAGCAGTTCAGAGAAGCTGATACCGAACATGGGCTTAAACCTGGTCTTTGCGAATCGGCTCGTCGACTTTATGCGCTTGCGCGTCGATGGTGTGCGGCTGGTTCAGAGGCGAGCCCTGAGGAGCAGGTTGTGCCTGCTGCGGCTGGGGCGCCGGTTGCTCTTCAGGTTTGTCATCGTCATGCATGGCCTTGCGAAAGCCTTTGATCGATTCACCGACATCACTGCCCAGGCCCTTGAGTTTCTTGGTCCCGAAAACCAGCACTACGACGATCAGGATGACGATCCAGTGTTTCCAGTCAAAAATACCCATGAAACAGTCCTCGTAGAAGATTTCAAGCTTGAAAGGGGTTAAGCGTTATTCTGCCGTGCGAGCGGCTTTTTCGGCGTGTCCGGACAGCCCGAAGCGGCGATCCAGCTCGTCGAGCACGGCCTGTGGATGCTGACCCAGTGCGGCGAGCATAACCATGCTGTGAAACCACAGGTCAGCCGTCTCGTAGATCACATCGCTGCAATCACCGCTGACCGCAGCGTCCTTGGCGGCGATGATCGTTTCAATCGACTCTTCGCCCAGCTTTTCCAGAATCTTGTTCAGGCCCTTATGGTACAGGCTGGCGACGTAAGAGCTGTCGGCGGCTGCGTCCTTGCGCGACTCCAGCACCTCTGCGAGGCGGGACAACGTATCAGTCATGTTCAGTGGCCTGCCGGGTAAATAGCGTCAGGATCTTTCAAAACCGGGTCTACGGTCTTCCAGCCTGAATTTTCGTATATACGGTAGAAGCAACTTTCGCGGCCGGTATGGCAGGCGATGCCACCGATCTGCTCGACCATCAGGATAATGACGTCGGCGTCACAGTCGAGGCGCAGCTCATGCAGCTTTTGCACATGACCGGATTCTTCACCCTTGCGCCAGAGTTTGCCACGCGAACGCGACCAATAGATTGCACGATTTTCAGATGCCGTCAGGCTCAGCGCCTCGCGGTTCATCCAGGCCATCATCAGTACCCGACCGGTCTTGTGATCCTGAGCGATTGCAGGCACCAGACCGTCGCTGTTCCAGTGAATCTCGTCCAGCCAGTCTTTCATATCTACTCCGGCAGCCGGACTTCAGGCCCGGCGGATTGAACAGTGTGCCAGCGCCATACGCTGCTGGCTATCGGCGAACGATCAGATACAGCCCTGCGATCAGCATGATGGCGGCAGGCCAGGCCGTCAGCGTCAACAACTGTGTGGCTGCCTCGCTCATCACCCAGCCCTGTATCGCACCGCCCACCAGCAACGCCGCACCGATGAGCCGCAGGATCGGCTCGTCCTTGCGTTCATGCCAGGGACGAGGCGGGTCCGAGGCGTGCGGGCGTGACATGCGTTCCAGCAGATCACGGGTCATGCCTGCGATGTGCGGCAATTGCTCGACCTGTGACTGCAGGTTGCCCAGCAGGGTTTTCGGGCTGACCCGCTCACGCATCCAGCGCTCCAGATAGGGCTGCGCGGTGCTCCACAGGTCCAGCTCGGGGTACAGCTGACGGCCCAGCCCTTCGATATTGAGCAGGGTCTTTTGCAGCAGCACCAGTTGCGGCTGGACTTCCATGTTGAAGCGACGCGCGGTCTGAAACAGGCGCATCAGCACCTGACCGAAGGAAATGTCCTTGAGCGGCTTCTCGAATATCGGTTCGCAGACTGTACGGATCGCTGCCTCGAATTCGTTGAGTTTGGTTTCTGCCGGGACCCAGCCCGAATCGATGTGCAGTTGCGCAACCCGGCGATAATCCCGTTTGAAGAAGGCAAACAGGTTACGCGCCAGATAATCCTGGTCTTCCGGGGTCAGGCTGCCAACGATGCCGCAGTCGATGGCAATGTATTTCGGGCTCCACGGGTTGACCGTGCTTATGAAAATGTTGCCAGGGTGCATGTCTGCGTGAAAGAAGCTGTCACGGAAAATCTGCGTGAAAAAGATCTCCACGCCGCGCTCGGCCAGCAGCTTCATGTCGGTGCGCTGATCGGCCAGCGCGGCCATGTCGGTCACCTGCAGGCCATAGATACGCTCCATGACCAGTACTTTCGGACGGCACCAGTCCCAATAGACCTGCGGCACATAGAGCAGATCGGAACCTTCGAAGTTACGCCGCAACTGACTGGAGTTGGCCGCTTCGCGCAGCAGGTCCAGCTCGTCGTAGATGGTCTTCTCGTAGTCCATCACCACCTGAACCGGGTGCAGCAGGCGCGCATCGGCGGATACGCGCTCGGCTAGCCGGGCGAGGATGAACAGCCATGCGATGTCCTGGCCGATGATCGGCTTGAGCCCGGGCCGGACGACCTTGACCACCACCTCTTCGCCGGTCTTCAGGCAGGCCGCGTGCACCTGCGCCACCGACGCGGACGCCAGCGGTTTTTCGTCGAAACGGCTGAATACATCACAGATTCGTGCGCCCAGCTGGTCTTCGATCAGCTTGATCGCGAGTTGCTGATCAAACGGCGGAACACGGTCCTGGAGCAGCATCAGTTCGTCGGCAATGTCCTCGGGCAGCAGATCGCGCCGGGTCGACAGTAATTGCCCGAACTTGATGAAAATCGGTCCGAGGTCTTGCAGCGCCAGGCGAAAACGCACGCCACGACTCAGCTCGGACTTGCGTCGCGGCAGCCAGCGCCAGGGCAGCACGAAGCGTACCGCGAGCATCCACCACGGCAGGGGCAGGGCGAACAACAGGTCATCGAGGCGATAGCGGATAACGACACGTTGAATGCGAAACAGACGGCGGACGGCAAGCAGCTTCATGCGTTATCGCTGGTATTGAGAGAGTGGGCGAGGCGTGCAAAGCGCGCCTCAAGGCGTTCCAGATCCAGTTTGATCTGATCGAGTTCGGCAAAGCGTGCTTCGGCTTCGTGCTTGCCTACCAGTGTGCGCGATTCCTCGCTCAGATAGTCGGCCACATTCTGACTCAGGCTGGCGACACTTTCACGCGTCCAGCGGCCGCTGTTGCGCAGTTGGCTGCTGAATACCTGACTGGCAACCGGGCCCATCCATTTTGAAAGCTCGTATTCCCAGTCAAGTTCAAGGTCCTGAAGAATGCCAACCAGTTCCAGCAGCACGCCGCTGTCGCCGTCGAGTTCGACGTCAGGACCATGCAATATCGCCGTCTTGTCCTTGCTCAGGGCCAGCCGCAACAGGCTGGATGCTGGCGCACGCAGGGTGCAATCGGCATCGGCCGCCCACTCAGGTGCCAGCAACAGACCTTCGTCGCTCGGCAGGATAAACAGCTTCAGGGACGGATCGCGGCAATCGACCGCAATGACGTGCCCGGACAGGCGCGCCATACGTGGCAGCGCGGTGCTGTCGAGGCGCAACACCCGATTGATGCCGTGCTCGATGCCGGCGAGCAGCCCCCGAAGCAACATCAGGGTTTGATGCCGCGATGCAGGGCGACAATGCCGGAGGTCATGTTGTGGTAGGTCACCCGGTCAAAACCGGCGTCTACCATCATTGACTTGAGAGATTCCTGATTCGGATGCATGCGGATCGACTCGGCCAGGTAGCGGTAGCTTTCCGCATCGTTGGTGACCAGTTTGCCCATCAACGGCATGAACGCGAACGAGTAGGCGTCGTAAGCCTTGGACATCAGCTTGCTGGTCGGCTTGGAGAATTCCAGCACCAGCAGGCGACCACCGGGCTTGAGCACGCGCAGCATGGAGCGCAGTGCGTCTTCCTTGTGCGTCACGTTGCGCAGGCCGAAGGCGATGGTCACGCAGTCGAAATGGTTGTCCGGAAACGGCAGCTTTTCAGCGTCGGCCTGGACGAACTCGACGTTGCCCGCCACACCAAGGTCCAGCAGGCGGTCGCGCCCGACCTTGAGCATGGAGGCGTTGATGTCGGCCAGCACCACATGGCCGGTCGGACCAACCAGTTTCGAGAATTTGCGGGTCAGGTCACCCGTGCCGCCAGCAATGTCCAACACACGGTTGCCGCTGCGAACGCCTGAGAGCTCGATGGCGAAACGTTTCCACAGACGGTGCATGCCGCCGGACAGAAGGTCGTTCATCAGGTCGTACTTGGCCGCAACCGAATGGAAAACCTCAGCGACTTTTTCTGCCTTCTGGCTTTCCGGCACATGTTTGTAACCGAAGTGAGTCGTAGGTTCGGCATCGCTGCCTTTGCGCTGATCGTTCATATCGCTTCACCGGAATAGAGTGCAGTCATTCTAATCGCCAAGGCCGGCTTTGTCTTGACAAGGCTCACCAGCAACGCTTTCTTGGATGCAGGCGGATGTATATAGTTGCGCCGCATTTCATCCGACGATCAAGGAACTCCCCCATGGCCAAGATAACCGTTGAACGCCCGCACACACTGGGCCTGGAAAAGGCTCGGACGAAGGCCGATCAGTTGGTCGAGAAACTGGCCGAAAAATACGGTCTGGCCCATGAGTGGGCGGGCGACACGGTAAAACTGGAGGGCAAGGGCGCCAAAGGCCGGGTCGACGTGGAAGAAGCGCTGATTCGCATCAACATCGAGCTGAACTTCATCCTCTCGGCGATGAGCGGTTCGATCAAGAGCGAAGTCGAGCGCGTGCTGGACAAGGCACTGGCGGCCTGAACCCGCATCCAGACTAGGGTGAGGATTCTAATTTTTCTCCGTAGCGTCAGGCCCATGCCCTTTGCAGGGGCGGTTCCTTCAACTTTCGAGCATGAGGTGCACCATGGCCAGAGCGAACACGAAGAAAAAACTCGAAGACGAACAGGCTTCCACACTCACTGACGTGCGGCTGTATGCACGCAAGATCTGGCTGGCCGGGCTCGGTGCCTATGCCCGGGTCAATGAAGACGGCTCGCAGTACGTCAGAGAGCTGATCAGGGCGGGCGAAGAAACCGAGAAAGACGTCCGCAAAACCTTCGACGCACAACGTCTTGCCGCCAACAGCGAGATCGATTCGATCAAGGGCGAAGTGTCTTACGCCAAAGGCCGAGTCGGGGCGCAACTCGACAGAATCGAGAGTGCTTTCGACCGTCGCGTCGCGAAAGCCTTGAACCGGATCGGTATCCCGTCTAAACATGATGTAGACACGCTCTCTGCCAAGCTCGATGAGCTGACAGCATTGCTTGAACGTGTCGCGCCCCAAAAGCTCGAACGCTCCGGGCCACAACGGCTCAAACGTTCCGGGTCTGGACAATAAGGAGAGCAGGATGGCTGGCAAGAAGAAGATCGACAAAGAAGGCAGCTCATGGATTGGCGAGGTTGAGAAGTACTCGCGGCAGATCTGGCTGGCGGGTCTGGGTGCTTATTCCAAAATAAGCAACGACGGCAACAAGCTTTTCGAGACGCTGGTAAAGGACGGCGAGAAGGCCGAGAAACTGACCAAGGTAGAAGCGCAGAAGCAGCTGGATGACGTCAAAGACACTGCCAAGACGGCCAAGTCCCGCGTCGGTGACGTGAAAGACCTCGCGTTGGGCAAGTGGAGTGAGCTTGAAGGCGCTTTCGACAAGCGCCTGAACAGTGCCATTTCACGTCTGGGCGTACCAAGCCGCAACGAAGTTCAGTCGCTGCACAGCAAGGTCGATCAGTTGACTCGTCAGATCGAACTGTTGACCGGCGAGAAAGCCAAGCCTGTTGCTTCACGCACCCCAGCGGCCAAACCCGCGCCGAAGAGTGCGGCCAAACCGTTGGTCAAGGCAGCCGCCAAGCCCGTCGCCAAAGCGGCGGATAAAGCAGCCAATAAAACCGCAGCGGCCAAACCTGCCGTGAAGAAAGCAGCGGCCAAGCCGGTAGCGGCGGCCAACAAAGCCGCGACTGCGACCGCTAGCAAAGCCAAGGCAGCAGCCAAACCTGCGGCAGCGAAAAAGCCCGCAGCCAGAAAACCGGCTGTCAAAACCGCCGCCAAGCCATCTGCGTCAGCAACTCCTTCCAGCAACACGACTGCAACACCCGCACCGTCGGCTGCACCGGAAACACCCGTCAGCTCTTCCTGATAACAGGCAGCAACCGAAAAGCCCGCCCTGCAAAACAGGCGGGCTTTTTGCTTTTCAGGCGCACACACTCAAGGTCGGACGCAGAGCGTCCACAACGGCATGGCGACGCGGAGCGTCGCACGATAGTTGGGATGATCGTTCCTCACGCTCCAGCATGGGAATGCCTGTCATGACGCTCCGCGTCACACATTTGCGCTGCACCACGGACTCACGATCGGACGCAGAGCGTCCATAACGGCATGGCGACGCAGAGCGCCGCACGATAGTTGAGGTTATCGCTCATCACGCATGGGCACGCTAACCCGCACGCCTAACCGTCCAGGTACTCCATCGCCAGTCGCTCGGCGGCGGGTCTTGAGGTGGGCAGCAGGTGAGGGGTGACCAGCATCATGATCTGGTAGACCACCACCCGCACTTCACCCTCACGGCCCAGGATGCGCTGGTAGTCCAGGGAGAACAGCAAGGTCATGGTGATCTGTTCCACCAGTTGCCCAAGTGCCTGGGTTTCGCTGACCAGTTGCCCTTGGGATTTCAGGCGCGCCAGCAGCGAGGCGAGGGTGCGCTTGAGTGCGTTGAGCAGGTTGCGGATACCCCGAGCCAGCTTTGGCAGCCGTCCTGCAAGATTGGACAGGTCCTGAAACAGAAACCGATAGTGCGACAGCCGCTCGACGATCAGGTGCAGGAACACCCAGTAATCCTCGGCCTCAAGGCGGGCATCCGATGGCGGGTCGAGGAGCGGCGTCAGCTCGGACTGAAAGCGCTCGAACAGCGCCATAATCAGTGGCTCCTTGCCATGAAAGTGGTAATACAGATTACCCGGGCTGATGCCCATTTCATTGGCGATTTCCAGCGTGGAGGCGTTGGGCTCGCCCTGCTGGTTGAACAGCGTCAGTGCGCATTCAAGGATACGGTCGCGGGTCTTCATCCGGTCTTCTTGTTCGAGAGTCTGACATCCGTGATCGGGCTCAGGCCCGGGTCAGCGGGTTCGGGGTGGCACCGGTTGCGGGTGCACGACTGCGCGATACCGCTCCTGCTGTAGAAAGCCCATGATGATCGGTGCCACGGCTTCCGCCCGGGTGATCAGGAACAAATGGCCGTCATCAATGATGTGCAGCTCGGCATTGGGTATCCGCCAGGCCAGCAGGCGCATATTGACCAGTGGAATCAGCGGGTCGTCATCGCCGGCCAGCACCAGAGTTGGCTGATGAATCTTGTGCAGCCAGTGCACGCTGGTCCAGCCCATGCCCGCGAACAGTTGCCAGTAGTAACCCAGCTTGCCGGACGAGCGCACCTTGGCGGCATGGTTGGCCGCCAGATGGGGATCACGCCGAAACGCACCGCCGTAGATTTCCGGCGCAATACGAATCACATGAGACGGCTGGATATAGCGCCGCGGGCTTGCCATCAGCCACAGCACGCGCGGCTTGCCCGGCACCATCGCCATGCCCGCTGAAGTCGCCGCCAGCACCAGCTTCTTGCAGCGCTCGGGATAGTCATGGGCAAACTGCTGAGCCAGCGCACCGCCCCATGACACGCCAATCGCGTTGACTTGCCCGTAGTTCAGGTAATCGAGCATGCGCGCCGCCAGTTTCGCCAGGCCCGGGAACCGATAGGGGCGTCTGGGCGTCGATGAGCCGCCCACTCCGGGCACATCGAAAGCAATGACTTCCAGATCCGGGTCCAGCGCCTCGACAAACGGAAACACCAGTTCCAGGTTGGCCCCGATCCCGTTGAAAATCAGCAGCGGCGTCAGATGATTCTTGCCTGGGCGCACTGCTGTACGGAGCGTATGCCCGTTCAGATCGATGGAGCGAAAAACAAACGGTTGCGGCATGCATGAAGCCCTGTAGGTTGAACCGCTGGGAACGCTGTCTGCGTCTGTCCGGGCCTAACGTTCGTGAACATAGGTCCCGGGCGCTGCCTGAGCGGGCGGGAATGCCTTGTTGCCGAGCGCCGTCGGTGCCTTTTTCAGCTTGCCCGAGCGCGTGGCCTGCCAGTCTTGCCAGTGCAGCCACCAGGAATCCGTGTGTTTGGTGGCGTTTTCCTGCCAGGTTGCCGGGTCTTCAGGCAGCTCGTCATGGGTCATGTAGCGCGACTTTGGGTTGCCCGGCGGGTTGAGAATGCTCTGGATATGGCCGCTGCTGGACAGCACGAATTCAGTCTTGCCGCCAAACAGCCGCGCCGATTTGTAACAGGAAGCCCATGGCGTGATGTGGTCGTTGGTGCCCGCCAGACAGAAAACATCAGCCGTGACCTGCTTGAGATCGATCGGCGTGCCGCAGACTTCAAGCGCATTGGCACGGATCAACGGGTTGCTCTTGAACATTTCGATCAGATCGCCATGAAAGGCGGCTGGCAGGCGGGTGGTGTCGTTGTTCCAGAACAGGATGTCGAACACCGGCGGCTCGTTGCCCAGCAGATAATTGTTGACCCAGTAATTCCAGATCAGGTCGTTGGGTCGCATCCAGGCGAATACCTTGGCCATGTCGCGCCCTTCCAGCACTCCCGCCTGATAGGAATGACGCTTTGCGGACTCCAGCGTCTGCTCGTCGACGAACAGCGCCACCTCGGTATCCAGGGTGGTGTCGAGCACGCTGACCAGCAGGGTCATGGCGTTGACCTTCTTTTCGCCCAGCGCGGCGTAGTGACCCAGCAGTGCGGTACAGGTGATACCACCCGAGCAGGCGCCGAGCATGTTGATATCCTTGCTGCCGGTGATCGCCAGCACCACATCGACCGCTTCCTTGAGTGCCTCGATGTAGGTCGACAGGCCCCACTCGCGTTGCGCCTTGGTCGGGTTGCGCCAACTGATGATGAAGGTCTGCACGTTACTGCGCAGACAAAACCGCGCCAGGCTTTTTTCCGGGCTCAGGTCGAAGACATAGAACTTGTTGATCTGCGGCGGGATCACCAGCAGCGGACGTTCGTGGACTTGCTCGGTGATGGGTGTGTACTGGATCAGCTCCAGCACCTCATTGCGAAATACCACCGCGCCTTCAGTGGTACCCAGATTCTTGCCGACCTCGAAGGCATCCATATTGACCTGGCTCGGCATACCGCCGTTGTTCACCAGATCCTTGGCCAGGTTCGACAGACCATCGAGCATGCTTTTGCCGCCCGTGTCGAAAAAGCGCTTCACGGCAGCCGGATTGACGGCGGAGTTGGTCGGTGACATGGCCTCAGTCATCAGGTTGATGACGAAGTGGGCGCGGCTGATGTCCTGCGGGGTGAGGCTGCTGGCGCCGATCCACTCATGCAATTCCTTGCGCCAGGCCAGGTAGGTTTGCAGATAGCGGCGGTATAGCGGGTTCTGGCTCCAGGCCGGATCATTGAAGCGACGATCCTCCGGGGTCGGTTGCAAGGCCGATTTGCCGAACAACACATTCCTCAGTTCGGCGCCAAGGTGCGCAACGTGCTTGATGCTATGGACGGGTTGCTTGAAGGCCTGACGCAGCACCATGCGCGCAGTGCTCAGTAAATCCTTGCGCTGAAGACCTACGACCGGGTTAAGCCCCAGCGTGTGCTCGGAGGCCTGGCGTTGCAGGTCATCGTCTTTCGGGTTACTCATCTACGACGCTCCATTGTCTTGAGACGAACACTGACATTCCTTGCCTGTGAACCAGTGACACAGGCGTGTTAGCCGGTACTACTGCTCGTGTGACGTGCCTACAGGTTTCGCATCAATCCGACGCAGGGAACTTGCCACACCCATTGGTTACGCGAGATTTCAAAAAATCGCAAGCGGCGTCGATCATTGAGCGTTGCCTGTATCAGAGCATCAGCTTGACGACGTGCTCGGAAGGGTCGCGGGATTTGCCGGCTTTCTCAAGCTCTTGCACATAGTCTTCCCACAGAGAAGCCTGGCGTCTGGCCAACTGGTACAGGTAATCCCAGGTAAACAGGCCGCTGTCGTGACCGTCGTCGAAGGTCAGCTTCAGCGCGTATTGCCCGGCAGGTTCGACCTTGGTCAGTCCGACGCCCAATTTGCCGAATTGCAGAATCGGCTTTCCATGCCCCTGAACCTCGGCAGACGGAGAATGCACGCGCAGAAACTCGGCGGGCAGGTGATATTCCTCATCCGGCGCATATTTCAGGGTCAGGGTTTTGGAGGCTTTGTGCAGCTGAATGGCAGTGGGGAGCATTGAAAGCAGCCTCAGGTTTTAAGCTTCAAGCTTCAGCCAGAAGCAAAAAAGCTGCAAGCGTGAACAACCGCTTGCAGCTTGCAGCCAATAGCTTGCCGCTCTAGAGAATATAACGCGACAGGTCTTCGTTTTCCGCCAGGTCGCCCAGGTGGCTATTGACGTACTCGGCATCAATTTCGATCGGTGCTGCGTCCGGGCTGATGGCCAGGTCGCCTGCGCTGAACGAGACTTCTTCCAGCAGACGCTCAAGCAGCGTATGCAGACGGCGAGCGCCGATGTTTTCAGTCTTCTCGTTGACCTGCCAGGCGATCTCGGCAAGACGCTTGATGCCTTCGGGCTTGAACTCGATCTTCAGGCCTTCGGTTTTAAGCAATTCGCGGTACTGCTCGGTAAGCGATGCATGCGGCTCGCTGAGAATGCGTTCGAAATCCTGTGGCGACAGTGCTTTGAGTTCGACACGGATCGGCAGGCGACCTTGCAGCTCGGGCACCAGATCACTCGGCTTGCTGAGGTGGAACGCGCCGGACGCGATGAACAGGATGTGGTCGGTCTTGACCATGCCCAGCTTGGTGTTCACGGTGCAGCCTTCGATCAGCGGCAGCAAGTCGCGCTGTACGCCTTCGCGGGACACATCGACACCGCCCGAATTACCCCGTTTGGCGACTTTGTCGATCTCGTCGATAAACACGATACCGTGCTGCTCGACCGCTTCCAGCGCCTTGGCCTTCAGCTCTTCTTCGTTGACCAGACGGCCAGCCTCTTCTTCGCGCACCAGCTTGAGTGCATCCTTGACCTTAAGCTTGCGGCTCTTGGTCTTGCCCTTGCCTATGTTGGCAAACAGGCTCTGCAACTGATTGGTCATCTCTTCCATGCCGGGCGGCGCGGAAATGTCGACACCCACGGTCTCGCTGAGTTCGAGCTCGATTTCCTTGTCATCCAGCTGGCCTTCGCGCAGGCGCTTGCGGAACAGTTGGCGAGTATTGGAATCGCTGCTCTGCGCCGGGTCTTCGTTGAAACCCACGCGGGCAGGCGGCAGCAGGGCATCGAGGATGCGCTCTTCGGCAGCATCTTCAGCACGATGCCGGACTTTGACGATTTCCTGTTCACGCAGGAGCTTGATCGCTGCATCGGCAAGATCGCGGATGATCGACTCCACATCGCGACCGACGTAGCCGACTTCAGTGAATTTGGTCGCTTCGACCTTGATGAACGGTGCATTGGCGAGCTTGGCCAGGCGTCGGGCGATTTCGGTTTTGCCGACACCGGTCGGACCGATCATCAGAATATTTTTCGGCGTCACTTCGACGCGCAGCTCTTCAGGCAACTGCATGCGGCGCCAGCGATTGCGCAGGGCAATGGCGACGGCGCGCTTGGCATCGTCCTGGCCGATGATATGGCGGTTGAGTTCGTGGACGATTTCGCGGGGAGTCATGGCCATGGTTATTCACGGTCCTCTGGCACAGTGAAGCCGATGGGGCCGCAACGCAGGCGGCCCGGCAAGGGCTTAACCGGCGAGGTCCTGCTCCTCAATAGTAATGTTGTGGTTGGTGAACACACAGATATCGCCGGCGATATGCAGAGAAGTTTCGGCGATTTCGCGTGCTGAAAGATCGGTCTTGAGCAGCAGGGCACGCGCAGCAGCCTGAGCAAACGCACCGCCGGAACCCATGGCAATCAGGCCATCCTCGGGTTCGACGACATCGCCGTTACCGGTGATGATCAGTGAGGCGTCTTTGTTGGCGACCGCCAGCATGGCCTCAAGACGGCTCAATGAGCGATCGGTACGCCAGTCCTTGGCCAGCTCGACGGCTGCGCGAACCAGATGCCCCTGGTGTTTTTCCAGCTGGGCTTCAAAGCGCTCGAACAGCGTGAATGCATCGGCGGTGGCACCGGCAAATCCGGCGATCACTTCACCGTGGTAGAGGCGGCGCACCTTCTTGGCGTTGCCTTTCATGACGGTGTTGCCCAGGGAAACCTGGCCGTCGCCAGCCATGACGACTTTGCCGTGACGGCGCACTGATACGATGGTGGTCAAGGGGAGAGTCTCCACACAGCGGGGCGAAAATGCCCTGATGCAAACTCATATGGGGGTGGGGGCGAGGATTTCAACCTTGGGGGCCGAAGACCGGGATGATGTGGCGCAGCGCAGATTTGTGACGCGGAGCGTCACCCAAGGCGTTCCCACGCAGAGCGTGCGGAACGAGCGGGGTCCGGGAGAATACTTCTCGTGCCAACGCTCCGCGTGGGCATGCAGTTCTGGACGCTCCGCGTCCGATCCTGATCAGGCAGCTTGAAAGGCCCGGTTTCCCGGGCTCATCGGGGTTCGTTACTTGAGCTTCTCGTCCGCCCGGAACATGTTGCGTATTCCGCGCACGGCCTGACGGATGCGGTCCTGGTTTTCGATCAGCGCGAAACGCACATGATCGTCGCCGTACTCACCAAAACCGACACCCGGCGAAACGCAGACTTTGGCTTCGGCCAGCAGCTTCTTGGCAAATTCCAGCGAGCCCAGGTGCGCGTAGGCCTCGGGAATCTTCGCCCAGACATACATCGAGGCCTTGGGGTTCTCGACCATCCAGCCCAGTTCATGCAGACCCTTGACCAGCACGTTGCGGCGCTGGCGATACTGCTCGGCGATGTCGAGCACGCATTGCTGATCACCTTCCAGAGCGGCGATAGCCGCGACCTGCAACGGCGTGAAAGTGCCGTAGTCGTGGTAGCTCTTGATGCGCCCCAGCGCGTTGACCAGCTCCGGGTTGCCGACCATGAAGCCGATTCGCCAGCCCGCCATGTTGTAGCTCTTGGACAGGGTGAAGAACTCGACCGCGATGTCCTTGGCTCCAGGAACCTGCATGATCGATGGAGCTTTCCAGCCGTCGTAAACGATGTCGGCATACGCAAGGTCATGCACCACCAGCACGTCGTACTGTTTGGCCAGCGCCACCACGCGCTCGAAGAAATCCAGCTCCACGCATTGCGCCGTCGGGTTCGACGGGAAGCCGAGAATCATCATCTTCGGCTTGGGAATCGAGCCGCGAATCGCCTTTTCCAGTTCGGCGAAAAAATCCACACCCGGCACCAGTGGTACCGACCGCACCTGGGCGCCGGCAATCACGGCACCGTAGATGTGGATCGGATAGCTGGGGTTGGGCACCAGCACCGTATCGCCCTGGTCCAGCGTGGCGAGCATCAGGTGCGCGAGGCCTTCCTTGGAGCCAATGGTGACAATCGCTTCAGTTTCGGGGTCGATATCGACCTCATAGCGCTTCTTGTACCAGTTGGAAATCGCCCGGCGCAGGCGCGGAATGCCGCGTGAGGTGGAGTAACCGTGGGTGTCTTCGCGCTGGGCGACGGTGACCAGTTTTTCGACAATGTGCGGCGGCGTAGGCCCATCGGGGTTGCCCATGCTCAAGTCGATAATGTCCTCACCGCGACGGCGAGCAGCCATTTTCAGCTCGGCGGTGATGTTGAACACATAAGGGGGGAGTCGATCTATGCGCGCAAAGCGGCGCGGCGAACCTTGGTCGGCCATGGTTATCTCGCAAACGTAAGCGCCCGGAACCGTCCGAGCGACGCGGCCACATGAGGCGGCCTGGCGAGGAAGATAGATGCGCTGACAGCGTTTTGTCCACCGCGATTTGCAGCGCATGGCCGGTGGCGATATTCGGACCCCATCGAATGATTCGGCGGTGTAGAATCGGCGTTATTCATCGCCAGTCATCCCCCGGCGGGTTTATGAGCTCAGGCCGAGTGCACGGTGATCCCGTGGTGTTCGGTTTCTTCGCTGCCTGCGGTCACTCCCGCACGCCCGCGACGTCAATAGAAGCTCACTCCCTTCCTGATCAGCCTTAATGTTTGCCGGAGTGCTCCAATGCCTGATTACCGCTCTAAAACGTCTACCCACGGCCGCAACATGGCCGGCGCTCGTGCCCTGTGGCGCGCTACGGGCATGAAAGACGAAGATTTCAAGAAACCGATCATTGCCATTGCCAACTCCTTCACCCAGTTCGTACCGGGCCACGTCCACCTCAAGGACATGGGCCAACTGGTCGCTCGTGAAGTCGAACGCGCCGGTGGCGTGGCCAAGGAATTCAATACCATTGCGGTCGATGACGGCATCGCCATGGGGCACGACGGCATGCTCTATTCGCTGCCGAGCCGCGAGATCATTGCCGACTCGGTCGAGTACATGGTCAACGCGCATTGCGCCGACGCCATCGTGTGCATTTCCAACTGCGACAAGATCACCCCTGGCATGCTGATGGCGGCGCTGCGCCTGAACATCCCGGTGGTCTTCGTCTCCGGCGGACCGATGGAAGCGGGCAAGACCAAACTGGCCAGCCATGGTCTGGATCTGGTCGACGCGATGGTCATCGCCGCCGACTCGACTGCCAGCGACGAAAAAGTCGCCGAATACGAGCGAAGTGCCTGCCCGACCTGCGGTTCCTGCTCGGGCATGTTCACTGCCAACTCCATGAACTGCCTGACCGAAGCGCTGGGTCTGGCCTTGCCGGGCAATGGTTCGGCCCTCGCCACCCACAGCGACCGCGAGCAACTGTTCCTGCAGGCCGGCCGGACCATCGTTGACCTGTGCCGACAGTACTACAAGGAAAACGACGACTCGGTGTTGCCGCGCAACATCGCCAACTTCAAGGCGTTCGAGAACGCCATGACGCTGGACATCGCCATGGGCGGTTCGACCAACACCATCCTGCACTTGCTGGCCGCCGCTCAGGAAGCCGAGATCGACTTCGACCTGCATCACATCGACCTTCTGTCACGCAAAGTCCCACAGCTGTGCAAGGTTGCGCCGAACATCCAGAAGTACCACATGGAAGATGTGCACCGCGCTGGCGGGATCTTCAGCATCCTCGGCGAACTGGCCCGTGGCGGCCTATTGCACACTGACCTGCCGACCGTACACAGCAAGACCCTGGCCGAAGGCATCGCCAAATGGGACATCACCCAGACTGACGATGAAGCGGTGCACACCTTCTTCAAGGCAGGCCCGGCAGGCATTCCGACGCAGACCGCGTTCAGCCAGTCGACCCGTTGGGAAAGCCTGGATGATGACCGTGAAAACGGCTGTATCCGCAGCGTCGAGCATGCCTATTCGCAGGAAGGTGGCCTGGCCGTGCTGTACGGCAACATCGCGCTGGATGGCTGCGTGGTGAAAACCGCAGGCGTCGATGAGTCGATTCACGTCTTTGAAGGCAACGCGAAGATCTTCGAAAGCCAGGACAGCGCTGTGCGCGGGATCCTCGCCGACGAAGTGAAGGCCGGCGATATCGTGATCATTCGTTACGAAGGCCCGAAAGGCGGTCCGGGCATGCAGGAAATGCTTTACCCGACCTCGTACCTTAAATCCAAAGGGCTGGGCAAGGATTGCGCGCTGCTCACTGACGGCCGTTTTTCGGGTGGCACTTCTGGCCTGTCCATCGGCCATGCTTCGCCGGAAGCGGCGGCAGGCGGTGCGATTGGTCTGGTCCGCGATGGCGACAAGGTGCTGATCGACATTCCGAATCGCTCGATCAACCTGTTGATCGACGATGCCGAGATGGCCGAGCGGCGTGCCGAACAGGACAAGAAAGGCTGGAAGCCGGTCGAGTCGCGGCCACGTAAAGTGACCACCGCCCTCAAGGCCTACGCCCTGCTGGCGACCAGTGCCGACAAGGGCGCTGTACGTGACAAGGCGTTGCTGGACAAACTGGTGCCTTGATCCGCAGCTGTAACCACAAAAAGCCCGGCAGAGATGTCGGGCTTTTTGCTGCGTTTGAAAAGGAGCGCTTACTTGCGGTCGGCAATCACGCCTATCAACACCAGCACCACCAACAGCACCGGTGCCAGGCTGTAGTTGTTGAACTGGCTGAGGCCTCGTACTACCCACGGCGTGGCATAGATCAGTGCCGCGCCGCTGCCGACCGCGCAGAGCAGGGCGATGAGCGGGATGCGCAGGGCGCCGGTCATGCTGCTGATGCGTTGTTCGATCCAGCCTTTGATGTCCGAGCCGAACAGCACGAGCAGGCAGCCCACCAGGGCCAGTGCGATTTCCGAAAGATTGCTGCGACTCCAGCGCGAAACGGTGGCGAGCAAGTCGAGTACGAAATCCATGCAGAGTCCTTAGATCAGAAAGTATTGCAGCAAGTCATTGAGGAACAACTGGCCTTGTGGCGTGGCGACCAGACGTGTCGGGTCATCCTGCAGCAGGCCCTTTTGCTCGGCCTGTTGCCGGGCTTCGGCCAGTGAGTCGACGCTTAGACCCGTTCTTTCGCGAAATAACGCAGCCTCCACACCATTTGTCAGTCGCAGCGCGTTCATCAGGAATTCAAACGGCAATTCGTCCAGCGGCAGCAGCTTCGAGCCTGCTTGAAACGGCTTCTCCGGGTTCAGGTAGTCCTTCGGCAGCCGGGTCTTCCAGGTACGGATGATGCGCCCGTCCGGATGACTCAGCTTGCCGTGGGCGCCCGCGCCGATGCCGATGAAATCACCGAACGCCCAGTAATTGAGGTTATGCCGCGCCGGTTTCCCGGCTTGCGCGTAGGCCGACACTTCGTACTGCGCGTACCCATGAGTGGCCAGCAACTGTTGCCCGGTTTCCTGAATATCCCAAAGAATGTCGTCTTCCGGCAGCACCGGGGGCTGATTCCAGAACACCGTGTTGGGTTCCAGTGTCAACTGATACCAGGACAAGTGAGTCGGCGCCAGGGCGATGGCCTGACGCAGATCGTCGAGCGCTTCGTCCTGGGATTGATCCGGCAAGCCATGCATCAGGTCCAGATTGAAGTTGTCGAAACCGGCCAGACGCGCCATGTCGGCGGCACGAATGGCTTCGTCGCCGTTGTGGATGCGGCCCAGCGCCTTGAGTTTGGATTCCTGAAAGCTCTGGATACCGATCGACAGCCGGTTGATCCCGAGGCCGCGATAGGCGCTGAATTTCGCCTGTTCGAACGTGCCAGGGTTGGCTTCCAGGGTGATCTCGATGTCGCTGGCAAAACGGATGCGCTGTTCGACACCCTGCAGCAGACGGCCCAGCGCATCGGCGCTGAACAGGCTCGGCGTGCCACCACCGAAGAAAATCGATTGCAGCTCGCGGCCATGGACGTGCGGCAGGTCCAGATCCAGATCGGCGAGCAGGGCGTCGACGTATTCCTGCTCCGGCAGCACCGGGCTTGCGGTATGCGAGTTGAAGTCGCAGTACGGGCATTTACGCACGCACCACGGGATATGAATGTACAGCGACAACGGCGGCAGGTGCGGCAGCGCAGGGCGTGGGCTCTCTGACGAGAAACCGCTCGCGCCGAGAAACAGCGGCTGCGCTGGCGAATCGTGGGTCATTGCAGGCCCAGGCGTTGCCGCAACAGGACCATGGCGCGGGCGCGGTGGCTGAGCTGGTTTTTCTCGGTCGGGCCGAGTTCGGCACTGGAGCAGTCACGCTCAGGCACCCAGAACAGCGGATCGTAGCCAAAACCGTGTTCGCCGCTGGCGGCGTGCAGGATGCGCCCGTGCCACAAGCCTTCACAGAGAATCGGCAGCGGGTCGTCGGCGTGCCGTACCAACGCCAGCACGCAGACAAACTGCGCGCCACGCTGCTCGTCCGGCACGTCTTTCAGTGCCTCCAGCAGCTTGGCGTTGTTGGCAGCGTCGCCCTTGCCGTCGGCGTAGCGAGCGGAATAAATGCCCGGCGCGCCGCCGAGAAAATCCACCGCCAGCCCCGAGTCATCGGCCAGCGCAGGCAGACCGGACAGGCGCGAGGCGTTGCGCGCCTTGAGGATCGCGTTCTCGACGAACGACAGCCCGGTCTCTTCCGGTTCGACGAGACTGAACTCGCTGACCGAGCGCAGCGTCACGCTGTCGCCGAGCATGGCCTGGAGTTCCTTGAGTTTGCCGCCGTTGTGGCTGGCCAGTACAAGTTGTGTGAGGTTCATCATTGGCCTGTCGTGGTGCTTGAAAACGATCGGTTAAACGGCAATCCGGTGGTCCGCCAGCCCTGGGCTGGTGACCCGGTAAATGCCGATTTCGCCCAGCAGGTTGGGCCATAGTTTGCTGGCCCAGCCGTGACGGTGCTGCTGATCGACCGCCAGTCTGTCGAGCACCTGGGCATCGCGCTCACGGCACAGCTCTTCGAAGTCGCCGAAGGTGCAGAAGTGAATGTTCGGCGTGTTGTACCAGGTGTACGGCAGGAACTCGGACACCGGCATGCGGCCCTTGCTCGCCAGATACCAGCGGCAGCGCCAGTGGCCGAAGTTCGGGAAGGTGATAATGCACTGGCGGCCGACGCGCAGCATCTCGTCGAGGATTCGGTCCGGGTAATGTACGGCTTGCAGGGCCTGGGTCATGACCACCACGTCAAAGCTGTTGCTGGCAAAATTGCCCAGCCCCTTGTCGAGGTCTTGCTCAATGACATTGATGCCTTTGGCGACACACTCGGCGATGTTTGCCGCATCGTTTTCCAGCCCGTAGCCGGTAACCTGCTTGTTGTCACGCAGCCAGGTCAGCAATTCGCCGTCGCCGCAGCCCAGGTCAAGCACGCGGCTGCCTGCGGGAATCCATTCCTGGATGATTTCCAGATCGGCTCTCATGACGTCCTCACAACGAAATTCGGTTCATGTAATTACCGAAAGCCTGCAAGTAGCGCGGAATCGGGATCAGGAAGGCGTCGTGCCCTTGCGGCGCATCGATTTCCAGGTAGCAGACGTCCTTGCGGGCCGCCATCAGGGCGTCCACCAGTTCCCGCGAACGGGCTGGCGAGAAGCGCCAGTCGGTGGTGAACGACATCACGCAGAACTTCGCCGTCGCGTTGGCGAATGTCTTGGCCAGGTCATCGTTGAAGTTCGCGGCAGGGTCGAAGTAATCCAGCGCTTTGGTCATCAACAGGTAGGTATTGGCGTCGAAACGACCGGAAAACTCCTCGCCTTGATAACGCAGGTAGCTTTCGACCTGAAACTCGACACTGTGAAAATCGTAGTTGAGTTTTTCGCTTTTCAGGCCTCGGCCGAATTTCTCGCCCATCGAATCATCGGACAGGTAAGTGATGTGCCCGACCATCCGCGCCAGCATCAGCCCGCGCTTGGGAATCACGCCGCGCTCCTGGAACGAGCCGCCGTGGAATTCCGGATCGGTGAGAATCGCCTGACGTGCGACTTCGTTGAAGGCGATGTTCTGTGCCGAAAGCTTGGGGGCCGAAGCGATTGCCAGGCAGTGGCGCACGCGATCCGGGTAACTGATGGTCCATTGCAGCGCCTGCATGCCGCCCAGACTGCCGCCGATCACCGCTGCCCACGTGTCGATGCCAAGCAAATCGGCTAACCGGGCCTGGCTGTTGACCCAGTCTTCGACAGTCACGACCGGGAAGTTGGCACCGAACGGCTTGCCGGTGTCCGGGTCGATGCTGCTTGGGCCGGTCGAGCCGTTGCAGCCACCCAGATTGTTGAGGCTGACGACGAAGAATTTGTGGGTGTCGACCGGCTTGCCGGGACCGATGCAACTGTCCCACCAGCCCGGTTTGCGGTCATCGGCGCTGTGAAAGCCAGCGGCATGGTGATGCCCGGACAGCGCATGACAGATCAGCACGGCATTGCTGCGTGCGGCGTTGAGTTGACCGTAGGTTTCGTAAATCAGGTCATAGGCTGGCAACGAACGACCGCAGGCCAGCGCCAGTGGCTCGCTGAAATGCGCGGTTTGCGGTGTGACCAGTCCGACAGAATCGTGGGGGAATACCGTGGGCATCGACCCTGCTCTCGCGTGAATGAGGCGTAAGTCTAAAGACCGCGGGGTGCAGCGGCAATAAGGGATGTTGTCGGGCGCAAATCAGCAGCAACCTCGGGACAGGACGCAGAGCGTCCAGAACGGCGTGGCGACGCGGAGCGTCGCACGATAGTTGAGGTGATCGTTCCTCACGCTCCCGCGTGGGAATGCCTTGGGTGACGCTCCGCGTCACACATCTGCGCTGTACCACGGACTCAAGGTCGGACGCAGAGCGTCCAGAACGGTATGGCGACGCGGAGCGTCGCACGATAGCTGAGGTGATCGTTCCTCACGCTCCCGCGTGGGAATGCCTTGGGTGACGCTCCGCGACACAGATCTGCGCCGCGCCGCCTGCTCAGGGTTGGACGCAGAGCGTCCAGAAAGGCGTACCGACGCGGAGCGTCGGTACGATAGTCACGGAGTTCGCTTACATCAACAGGCGCAGCACATCCGGCATGCCGCTCATGGCGGCGAGGTTGTTGATGACCAGCATGTCCAGCAGTTTGAGGACCAGGAACGCCAGGATCGGCGAGATATCCAGGCCGCCCAGGTTCGGGACGATCTTGCGGAACGGTGCCAGGGCAGGTTCGCAGATCTGGTTGACCAGTTCCGCGCCAGGGTTGTGGCTGGCCGGGGCGACCCACGACAGGATCACGCTGATGATCAGGGCAAAGAAGAAGATCTTCAGGAACAGTGCAGTCACGCTAATGATCGACCAGAGCAGCAAGTGCAGCGGATCGCCGGTGGTGCCGAACATCAGCAGCAAGGTCAGCGCCATCAGGACCATCTGCACGATGATCGCCAGCACCAGCGACGACATGTCCAGCCCGAACAGGCTGGGAATGATACGCCGCAGCGGCTTGAGCAGTGGTTGTGTGGCGCGCACGATGAACTGGCACAGCGGGTTGTAGAAGTTGGCCCGCACCAGTTGCAGTACGAAGCGCATCAGAACGATCAGCAGGTACAGACTGCCGAGCGTTTGCAGGACGTAAATTGCAGCGGTGTTCAATCCGATCATCAATCTGCTCCAGAAAAAATCTAAATTATTTGCCCAGTTGTTCAGCCAGTTCGGCTGCCCGGTGATCGGCGGCGGTCAGCGCAGTTTCCACCAGCGCTTCAAAACCGCCCGTCTGGAATGCCTTGATCGCAGCCTCGGTGGTCCCGCCTGGCGAGGCGACACGACGCCGCAGCTCGCCTGCGTCCACCTCGCTGCCGGTCGCGATCAGAGCCGAGCCCAGCGCGGTTTGCAGGGTCAGCTTTTTAGCGATGTCCTCCGGCAGGCCCAGTTTCACGCCTGCCGCTGTCATCGCTTCCATCATCAAAAAGAAATACGCCGGACCACTGCCGGACACTGCCGTAACAGCGTCCATGTGTTTTTCCTGCTCGACCCAGACTGCGATGCCGACCGCAGCCAGTAACTGCTCGGCCTGCTCATGTTGCGCTGGCGTCACCTTGTCGGTCGCGTACAGCCCGCTGGCACCCTGACGCAGCAATGACGGCGTATTGGGCATGCAGCGCACGACAGGGCGCTCGCCCAGCCACTGCGTAAGGCTGGCGCAGGTAATGCCGGCCGCAACCGACACGATCAACTGATCAGGCTCAAGACTGGATTTCAGTGCCTGGCAGACGCTTTTCATCATCTGCGGCTTGACCGCCAGCACCACCACGTCAGCGTCTTTGACGGCCTCGGCATTGTCGGCGAATACCTTGATGCCGTGTTCTGCGGAAATCCGCTCGCGTGTTTCGGCACCTGGCGCGCTGGCGCAGATCAGGGCTGCCTCCACACCTTGGGCGCGCAGGCCGCCGATCAGGCTGGCTGCCATGTGTCCGGCGCCGACAAAGGCGATACGCGTCTTGCTCATTTCAGGGTTCCTTTATGCAAATTCAGGGTGTGCAAATTCAGTGTCTGCAACGTTATGGCTGCCCATAGTCGCGAGCGCCAAAAAGGGCGGTGCCGATTCGCACCCAGGTTGCGCCTTGTGCGATGGCGGCTTCCAGATCGTGGCTCATGCCCATGGACAGTGTGTCGAGTGGCAGGCCCAGCTGCTCCTGCAAGGTACGTACGGCGGCGAATGATGCCGCCTGCTCGACAGGATCATCCGTCGGTTCGGGAATCGCCATCAGCCCACGGAGCTTCAGCCGTGGCAGGGCGCTGATAGCGGCTGCCAGCCCAGGCAAGTCCTGAGGCGCGCAGCCCGACTTGCTGGCTTCGCCGCTGACATTGACCTGGATGCAGATGTTCAGCGGCTCCAGTGCTTCGGGCCGCTGTTCGGACAGGCGTTGAGCAATTTTCAGGCGATCCACTGAATGCACCCAGGCGAAGTTTTCGGCGATAGCGCGCGTCTTGTTCGATTGAATGGGGCCGATGAAGTGCCAGCACAAGGGCAGGTCGCTCAGTTCGGCCTGTTTCGCGAGTGCTTCCTGCAAATAATTTTCGCCAAAATCGCGCAGGCCTGCGGTGTAAGCTTCACGCAGGTCGGTGGCGGGCTTGGTTTTACTCACGGCCAACAGGCCGACGGACGCCGGATCGCGGTCAGCCGCGAGGGCTGCGTCGCGAATTCGCTGTTCGAGCGTTGAAATGTTCGCTGCTATCGTGGACATTGATTTGCGCCAGTCAGGCTAAGGTCTGCGGCATTCTATGTGATTGAGGAGCTGTATGGATATTACCGAGCTGCTGGCCTTCAGTGCCAAACAGGGCGCGTCGGACTTGCACCTCTCTGCAGGTCTGCCGCCGATGATCCGTGTCGATGGTGATGTGCGGCGCATTAACCTGCCCCCGCTGGACGCGAAGGAGGTCAAGGCGCTGATCTACGACATCATGAACGACAAGCAGCGTCAGGATTTCGAGGAGCGTCTGGAAACCGACTTTTCCTTTGAAGTTCCGGGTGTGGCGCGTTTCAGGGTCAACGCATTCAACCAGAATCGCGGTGCGGGCGCGGTATTCCGAACCATTCCCTCGAAAATCCTGAGCATGGAAGACTTGGGCATGGGCAGTGTGTTTCGGAAGATTACCGACGTGGCGCGCGGCCTGATTCTGGTCACCGGGCCGACCGGTTCAGGCAAGTCGACAACCCTTGCGGCCATGATCGACTACCTCAATTGCAACAAGCATCACCATATCCTGACCATCGAAGACCCGATCGAATTCGTCCACGAGTCCAAGAAGTGCCTGGTCAACCAGCGTGAGGTACACCGCGATACGCTGGGCTTCTCGGAAGCCCTGCGCTCGGCCCTGCGTGAGGACCCGGATGTGATTCTGGTCGGTGAGATGCGCGACCTGGAGACCATTCGGCTGGCCTTGACCGCTGCGGAAACCGGCCACCTGGTATTCGGCACGCTGCACACCACGTCGGCGGCAAAGACCATCGACCGGATCGTGGACGTGTTTCCGGCCCAGGAAAAGTCGATGATTCGCTCGATGCTCTCTGAATCACTGCATGCGGTGGTTTCGCAAGCGTTGCTCAAGAAAGTCGGCGGCGGACGAGTGGCCGCGCACGAAATCATGATGGGCACCCCGGCGATTCGTAACCTGATTCGCGAGGACAAGGTGGCGCAAATGTATTCGTCGATCCAGACCGGCGGCTCGGTTGGCATGCAGACGCTGGATATGTGCCTGGCTGATCTGGTCAAGAAGGGCTTGATCACCCGCGAGAGCGCACGCGAGCGGGCCAAGGTGCCGGATAACTTCTGACCTGCGCCGGGTGCAACGCTGATCTGGCAGAAATGAAAAGGGGCCATGAACGAATTCATGGCCCCTTTTTTGTCAGGCAGAGATCAGCGCTGAACGACGCGCATCTGTCCTGACTGCTTGGGCAACACACGCTTGGCGATCTTGTAGTGACTGTTCCAATACGGTTTGTTCAGCGTATCGACAGTAACAGCCTTGCCACGGCGCGGCGCATGAACGAACTTGTTGTCGCCCAGGTAAATGGCGACGTGGTTGATGTTGCGGCTCTTGATGTTGAAGAACAGCAGATCACCCGGTTTCAGGTCCTTGCGATCGACGGTCTGACCGTGACCCTGGGCCATTGCGTTGGAGGTGCGCGGCAGGTCGACTTCACGGACGTCCGTGTAGGCGTATTTGACCAGACCGCTGCAATCCAGCCCTTTGCCGGGCGTGGTGCCGCCCCAGCGATAAGGCGTTCCGACTGCCTGCAGGGCGCGTTTTACAACGGCGCTGCCCTGTTTGGCCGGAACGGAAGCCTGCAAGGCCGCCTTGTTGGCGTTCTTGCGGGAAAGCGGCTTCTGGACCGTGCGGGTGTTGCCAGTATGGATTCGGGTTGTAGTGGCTTCCTGGGGTGCAGCGCGAGTCGCGAGTGCCGGTGAAGAGTGACTTTTGGCGGTGTAGCCCGTGAAGCTCGCAGGAAGTTGTTGCTCACGATTGGTGGCGTGGGCGGCCAGTGGCACAAATAGGCAAATGGTTAGCCATGTCTTGAAAAAAGGACGCATTCGGCAGGGCTCGTAGTGGTCAGCGCGCAACTTTATAACAGCTTTTTTGAAAAAACTGGCCCCATTTGTCGAGTGCATCACACTGGTATCGTTACGTTTTATGCGACAGACTCTTTCTCTTTTTTCGCTAATCCCTTTAGCGACAAGGGCTTGGCGGCATAAAACTGCCTCGACTGCCATACGTCGGAATGGCGAAACCAAGTCACAAATTTGTTATGTATTTTTTTCTATCAGCGCAGAGAGGGTAAAAATGAACGGCTATCGTTCTGACACACACAGCAAGGTGATGGGCTATCTGATGTGGATTTTCGGGTTTCTCGGGGCGCATCGTTTCTACTATGGCAAGCCAGTGACCGGGACTATTTGGTTCTTCACGTTTGGCTTGTTTGGTATCGGCTGGCTGATCGACCTGTTTCTGATCCCGTCGATGGATCGCGAGGCCGACTTGCGCTTCACCCCCGGCGCCATCGATTACAGCGTGGCGTGGGTGCTGCTGACCTTCCTTGGCCTGTTTGGTGTACACCGCATGTACCAGGGCAAGTGGATCACCGGTCTCATCTACCTGTTTACCGGCGGGTTGTTTCTGGTGGGCATTCTGTATGACTTCTGGACAATGAATGACCAGATCTCGATGAAGAACGCCCAGCGCGGTTGATGGTTACAGAGCTATCGTTCCTCACGCTCCAGCGTGTGAATGCCTGTCGTGACGCTCCGCGTCACAGATCTGCGCCTCGCCATGGATTCAGGATCGGACGCAGAGCGTCCAGAACGGCATGCCGACGCGGAGCGTCGCACGATAGTTGCAAGTTCGCTCCAACAAAAAAAACCGTTCTCCACGCTCATCAGAGCGCGGAGAACAGCGCGCTTGCCTCACCGGCTGTAGCTGATCCGTCCATCCACCAGTGTGTAGCGTACCGAGCCCGGCAGGCAGTGGCCGATGAAGGGGCAGTTTTCGCCTTTTGACAGCCAGGTTTCTCCGGCAAGGGTCGACGCAGCGGGATCGAACAGCACGATGTCCGCGGGTGAGCTAGCGCTCAGTTTGCCTGCAGGCAGGCGCAAGGCGGCGGCGGGGCCGCTGCTCAGGCGGGCGAGCAGGGTTGGCAAGTCCAGCAGGCCGTCTTCGACCAGGGTCATCGCCAGTGGCAACAACAGCTCCACACTGCTGATGCCCGGCTCGGTAGCGCCGAAGGGTGCCAGCTTGGCATCGCGCTCGTGCGGCTGGTGGTGGCTCGATATCGCCTGAATAATCCCCGACTTCACAGCCTCACGCAGGCCATCGCGGTCCGCCCGGGTGCGCAGTGGTGGCTGAACGTGATACAGGCTGGAAAAATCGATCAGCGCTTCATCGGTCAGTATCAACTGATACAACGCCACATCCGCCGTCACCGGTAACCCGCGTGCCTGTGCCTGGGCGATCAATGCCGCGCCTCGCGCGCTGGTCAGCTGGCTGAAGTGCGCACGCACGCCACTTTGCTCGACCAGCAGCAGATCACGCGCCAGCGCCACCGTCTCGGCGGTTTCAGGAATGCCCGCCAGGCCCAGAAAGCTGGCGGTCGGGCCTTCATGCGCCAGGCCACCTTCGGCCAGGTCACGGTCCTGAGAGTTGAAAATCACGGTCAGGTCGAAAGTGGCTGCGTACTCCAGCGCCCGGCACAGCGTACGGGTGTTGCTGAAGCTGCTCAGGCCGTTGCCGAACGCTACACAGCCTGCGTCGCGCAGGGCGATCAGTTCTGCCAGCTGCTCGCCTTCCAGGCCCTTGCTCAGTGCACCGATCGGGAACACCTTGCTGAAACCGGCTTCGCGTGCGCGGTCGAGGATCAGCTCGGCCACTGCCGACGTGTCGAGTACCGGTTTGGTAAGTGGCGGGCAGCACACGCTGGTCACGCCGCCGGCAACGGCCGCACGGGTTTCGCTGGCGATGCTGCCTTTGCGGCTGTAGCCCGGCTCGCGCAGGGAAACATTGAGATCGACCAGCCCGGGGGCGGCCACCAGCCCACTGGCATCGATGGTTTGCATCGGCGCGAAACCGGTCGGTGCCTCGCCAATCGCGGCAAGTTTGCCTGCTTCAATATGCAGATCGGTAATCTGATCCAGCCCGCTGGCCGGGTCGATGACGCGAGCGCCGAGGATGCTGAGCTTCACTGGGCGTTCTCCTGCTCGAATTGTCGTTGGGCGTTTTGCCCGCTCATGGCCATGGACAGCACCGCCATGCGCACGGCGATGCCGTAGGTCACCTGATTGAGAATCACCGAATGCGCTCCGTCGGCCACCGCCGATTCAATTTCCACACCGCGGTTGATCGGGCCGGGGTGCATGACAATCGCGTCCGGTTTTGCAACCGCCAGACGCGCAGTGGTCAGACCAAACAGGCGATAGAACTCGCCTTCGCTGGGTAGCAGGCCGCCGGTCATGCGCTCGCGTTGCAGGCGCAGCATGATGACCACGTCGACGTCCTTCAGCCCTTCGTTGAGGTCGGTGTAGACCTTGACGCCGTACTGCTCGACGCCGATCGGCAGCAGGGTTTTCGGCCCGATCACGCGGATGTCCGGGCAGCCCAGTGCCTTGAGCGCGATCATGTTGGAGCGCGCTACGCGCGAATGCAGGATGTCGCCGACAATGGCCACCGACAGGTTCTCGAAGCCGCCTTTGTGGCGACGGATCGTCAGCATGTCGAGCATGCCCTGGGTCGGGTGGGCATGGCGGCCGTCACCGCCGTTGATGATCGCCACGTCCGGGCATACGTGCTCGGCAATGAAGTGCGCTGCGCCCGAGTCTGCGTGGCGCACGACGAACATGTCGGCGGCCATCGCCTCAAGGTTGCGCAGGGTGTCGAACAGCGTTTCGCCCTTGCTGGTGGACGAAGTGGAAACGTTCAGGGTGATCACGTCGGCCGACAGCCGCTGGGCCGCCAGTTCGAAGGTGGTCCGGGTGCGTGTCGAGTTTTCGAAGAACACGTTGCACACTGTCTTGCCGCGCAACAGCGGGACCTTCTTCACCGCTCGCGCGCCGACTTCGAGGAACGAGTCTGCGGTGTCGAGGATTTCGGTGAGCAGCTCGCGTGGCAAGCCGTCCAGAGACAGAAAATGGCGCAGCTGGCCCTGATGGTTGAGCTGCAGCGGGCGCTTGGCGTCGAGAGGCGTCATCGCAATGGACTCTTAAAGGGCGGTGGAGAGGTCTTGAAGTTCGAGCGCCATCGGTTCGGGGCCGGACAGCTTGATACGTTCGTGTGGGGCCAGCGACAGGGTTGCGCCGACTACATTCGGGCGGATCGGCAGTTCACCGGCGTCCAGGTCCAGCAGGCAGACCAGCGTGACGCTGGCCGGGCGGCCGTAATCGAACAGTTCGTTGAGCGCGGCGCGGACAGTGCGGCCGCTCATCAGCACGTCGTCGATCAGCACCAGGTGCTGGCCTTCGATCTCGAAAGGCAGTTCCGAAGGGCGCACTTGCGGGTGCAGACCGTTCTGGCTGAAATCATCGCGGTAGAACGACACGTCCAGGGTGCCGAGCGGCGAAGGCGTGTCCAACTCCTTGAGCAGCGCCTGGGCGACCCACACGCCACCCGTGCGAATACCAATGAAACGGGGCTCGCTGATGTCGCGCTTGCTCAGATGAGCGTTCAGGTCAGTGGCCATCTGACGAATCAGTTCGGCGGGATTGGGCAGGCTCATGGTTGCTCCTTTGAGGCTCGGGCAGCGTCCATCCATGGCGCATTGCTCAAGCGATAACGTCTGATGCGTATATCTCGAAGCGACAGGGCGTGTAAAAGTCACACATTCAACAGCTCGGGGTGCGCGTCCAGCCAGCCTTGCAGCAGCAGCGCAGCGGCGATGGCGTCCACCGGATTATCCCGGTAGCTGCCTTTCTGGCCGCCGCGTGCCATGCGCTCGCCTTTGGCTTCGAAGGTGGTCAGGCGTTCATCATGGGTGTAGACCGTTACACCAAAGCGTCCGTTGAGCCTGCGGGAAAACTTTTCGGCACGGGCGCTCATGTCGCTGGGCGTGCCATCCATGTTCAACGGCAGGCCGACCACGATCGCGTCAGGTTTCCATTCGCTAATCAGCGCCTGGACCTTGTCCCAGTCCGGCACGCCGTTCTGTGCCTTGAGCGTACACAGCTCGCGAGCCTGGCCGGTAATTGCCTGGCCGACGGCAACGCCGATCTGTTTGGTACCGTAATCAATGCCCAGCAGCAGCCGTAATGCGGCCATCAAGCGTGCCCTGCCTGGGTCGAGATCAGGTTGAGGTTAATGCCCAGGCGTCTGGCGGCGGCATCCAGACGCTGCTCGCTGTCGACATCGAACAGGATGGCCGGGTCGAACGAACAGGTCAGCCAGGCGTTGTCGGCCATTTCGGCATCCAGCTGGCCCGCGTCCCATCCGGCGTAGCCGAGGGTGATCACATTTTGATCAGGGCCATAGCCGTCAGCGATGGAAAACAATACGTCCTGCGAGGTGGACAGTGAGATTCCGCCCGGCAGCGCGACCGTGGCCTGGAACACCTGGCCGCTGGGGTGCAGGACGAAGCCGCGATCAGTCTGCACCGGGCCGCCGGAATGAATGGCGATTTCCTGGCAGCGCTTCGGCGCCGGGAGCTCCGGGCGCAGTTGTTCAAGTACATCCGCCAGGGTCAGGCTTTGCGGGCGGTTGATCACCAGCCCCATTGCTCCATTGGCGTTGTGCTCGACAACGTAGGTCAAGGTCTGAGCAAAGTTCTCGTCGTGCATGTGAGGCATGGCGATCAGGAACTGGTGCTTGAGATAACTCGGAGAGACTTTTTTCATGAGTCCTAGTTTGGCGTCGTGTTACTGGCCTGACAACTGGCACTTATACCTGTAAAGCATCCGTGGGTAAAAATATCAGTTGCTGGAGAGTTTATCGCCGCGTGCAAATTTCCAGGTGCGAATGATCTCGAGCCGATCGATGTCTGCCAGATCGCCGGTGAACGGTGCAAAAGGCGCAGCCAGACGCACGATTCGCTGCGCGGCCTGATCCAGCAGCGGTTGTCCCGAGGACTCCAGCACCAGCACTTCGTACAGCGAACCATCCCGATTGATTGACACAAGAAGTCGCAAATTGCCGTAGATCTGCTTGCGGCGTGCTTCCTCAGGGTAGTTCAGGTTTCCGACCCGCTCGACCTTCTTGCGCCAGTCATCCTTGTACCAGGCACCTTTGTCGCGCATGGTCGAGGCCGCGTTGAGGCGGTGGATCTTCGGGCGCTTTGCGTACGCCTGCTGCTCGTTCGAGAGTTCGGCTTCAAGGCTGGCAATTTCGTTGCTCAGTTCCGAGCTGTCAAACGTTGGCGCGGCCTTGGTCGCAGGATCAGGCTTGACCTCTTCGCGCTTGGCGACGGTTTTCTGCTGGCTGGGCGCGGTCGTCGCGACGGCAGTCTTCGGCGCTTCCTGCTTGACCACTGGCTTGCTGGCCGGGGGCGGGGTGACTTTGTTGACCTTGGTGTCCTGATACGGCGCCAGCTCGGTGGTCTTGAGCGTTTCGGCCTTGTCCAGGGTGCCACTGCCTTGCTGATCGTCCTGCGCCAGATAATCCGCCTGTTTGGGCTTCTCTTCGCTTTTGAACGTAGCGAGGGTGATTTCCAGCGTCTGCGAGATATGTTCCGGTTTGACGTAGGTAAAGCCCACGCCAAGGATGATCACCAGGTGAATCAGCGCTGCAATCAGCAGGGTAAAACCCAAGCGATCAGCCGGGCGTACACCCACGTTGGTGAGTTCGAGGGGGAGTTCGTTTCGGGCCATGGAGGTCATCGGCGGTTCAGCATTTCGTCAGCCTGCATGTCAAAATCCGTGTCGTGTCACAGGTGGCGCATGATAACGCAATGTGCGGTACAGCCTGGTTACGGATCGGACGAAGGGATTGCCTTCGCCGTTGACGGGGTTACCCGTACAACGGCTTCAGCAACCGATCAGGCCTTGCGCGCTTCCAGCTTCTTCTCGATCGCATCCATCAACAGGCTGCCAATATTGGTGCCGAAAGCGTTGTCGATTTCGCGGATGCAGGTCGGGCTGGTGACGTTGATTTCGGTCAGGTGCTCGCCGATCACGTCGAGGCCGACGAACAACAGGCCTTTTTCGCGCAGGGTCGGGCCGATCTGCTCGGCTATCCAGCGGTCCTTGTCGCTCAACGGTCGTGCTTCACCACGGCCGCCAGCCGCCAGATTGCCACGCGTTTCGCCCGCTGCCGGGATTCGCGCCAGGCAGTACGGCACCGGCTCACCATCGACCATCAGGATGCGCTTGTCGCCGTCCTTGATGGCGGGCAGGTAACCCTGCGCCATGATCTGCTGTGTGCCGTGGGCGGTCAGGGTTTCGAGGATCACCGACAGGTTGGGATCGCCCGCACGATGGCGGAAGATCGACGCGCCGCCCATGCCGTCCAGCGGTTTGAGAATTACGTCACCCTGTTGCTCGGCAAATTCGCGAATGATGTCGGCGCGGCGGCTGACCAGCGTCGGCGGGGTGCACTGCGGAAACAGCGTTGCAAACAGCTTTTCGTTGCAGTCACGCAGGCTCTGCGGTTTGTTGACCACCAGCACGCCATCACGCTCGGCCTGTTCCAGCAGGTAGGTGGTGTAGACGAATTCCATGTCGAACGGCGGGTCCTTGCGCATCAGGATCACGTCCAGATCATCAAGGCCTGTGTCGATTTCCGCTTCGAATTCGAACCATTTGGCCGGATCGGCGAACACCTTGAGCGGCTTCATGCGCCCGCGGGCCTGGCCAGCGTTCTGGTAAAGGTCTTTCTGTTCCATGTAGAACAGCGACCAGCCGCGTTCCTGTGCGGCAAGGAGCATGGCCAGCGAGCTGTCCTTTTTATAGGAGATGCGCTCAATGGGGTCCATGACAATCCCTAGGCGAACGCTCATGGGCAATATCCTCTGATCGGTAAGGGCCGCGATGGCCGTAAAAATTGGCATCAGGGTGGCGCTCCGATTGCTCCCGGTCAAGGGGCAGGCCTGCCACGTTGCACTTTATGGATTGCGTCTGGAGAGTGTGCTAAAAAGGCTCGGCATCCGGTCTTCGGTCCCTGCGGATCATTGTATCGATACCGTCGGGCTCCCAGTGCCTCGCAGAATGCGCAAAAATTCGCTGCGGCGATGGAAGAGCAGCTCATGGAACAACACGCCTCCGCCTTGAAAGTCATGGTCATCGATGACTCGAAGACCATCCGCCGCACCGCCGAAACGCTGCTCAGAAACGCAGGTTGCGAAGTCATCACTGCGATAGACGGTTTCGACGCCCTGGCCAAGATCGCCGATAACCACCCGCGAATCATATTCGTCGATATCATGATGCCGCGTCTGGACGGCTATCAGACCTGCGCGCTGATCAAGAACAACCGGGCATTCAAGTCCACGCCGGTCATCATGCTGTCGTCGAAGGACGGGCTGTTCGACAAGGCCAAAGGGCGGATCGTCGGTTCCGACCAGTTTTTGACCAAGCCTTTCAACAAGGAAGAACTGCTCAGCGCGATCAAGGCTCATGTGCCGGGTTTCGTTGCAGCAGAACAACATCTATCGTGACGCCCGCGCCTTGTGTCGCGCGCTTGTAATCTGACGGGGAACACCCATGGCTCGAATATTGATCGTCGATGACTCGCCGACTGAAATGTACAAACTCACCGGCATGCTGGAAAAGCACGGTCATGAAGTGCTGAAAGCCGAAAACGGTGCTGACGGTGTGGCTCTGGCCCGTCAGGAAAAGCCCGATGCCGTACTGATGGACATCGTCATGCCGGGCCTCAACGGCTTTCAGGCTACGCGCCAGCTGACCAAGGATGCCGACACCAGCATGATTCCGGTGATCATGATCACCACCAAGGATCAGGAAACCGACAAGGTATGGGGCAAGCGCCAGGGCGCGCGGGATTACCTGACCAAGCCGGTGGATGAAGAAACCCTGATGAAAACCCTGAATGCGGTGCTGGCCGGCTGATTGCCGGGACTACCATGGCCGAGCCTCGTACCGCCTTTGAACTGCTGCTGGACATGGATCGGCGCTGCCGTTCGCTGGCGGCTGGCCTGCCGTTGCAGGAAGCCCATCAGCAGGACTGGATCGGCATCGGTTTCCGCATGGGCGAGCAGCGTTTTGTGGCGCCTATTGGCGAAATCGCCGAAATTCTCCATGAACCCCGCTCTGCCGCGATACCGGGCGTGAAACCCTGGGTGGTGGGCGTCGCCAACCTGCGTGGCCGACTGCTGCCGATCATGGATCTGTGCGGCTTCTTCGGTCATGAGCTGGTGCCGGTCCGCAGGCAGCGGCGGGTCATGGTTGTCGAGCACAACGAGCTGTTCACCGGTCTGCTGGTGGACGAGGTGTTCGGCATGCAACGTTTCAGTCAGCCGAGCCTCATACCCCAGATACCACAAGAGATGGAGCAGCGCCTGGTGCCTTTTCTGCGCGGGCAATTCATTCGCGAGCAGGCCTGGCAGGTATTCAGCCCGTGGGCCGTCGTGCAGTCCGGGGATTTCATGGACCTGGCGTCCTAGAATGCGAGCCTGGTTGTTTTACATCTGATTTGGATTTAGGCGGGGGCCTGATTAATGGGTAATACAGGCAGGTCACTGGAAGGTGCGCGAAGCAGGACGCAGATTATTCTGCTGTTCGTCGCGCTCATCGTTTTCATCATGTTGTTGTTCGCCAACTTTGCTTACCTCAACACGCAGTCGAACTACGACAAGCAATACATCGGGCATGCTGGCGAATTGCGCGTTCTGTCCCAGCGTATTGCGAAAAACGCCACTGAAGCGGCGGCGGGCAAAACCCCGGCGTTCAAGTTGTTGGCCGACGCCCGCAACGATTTCGACGTGCGCTGGGGTTACCTGAGAAAAGGCGACCCGGCTACCGGGCTGCCGGCTGCACCGGATCTGATCCGTGAAGAGTTGCGTACCGTTCAGAAAGACTGGGAAGGGCTGCGCAAGAGCACAGACGTGATCCTGGCCAGCGAGCAGACGGTATTGTCGCTGCACCAGGTGGCCGCCACGCTGGCGGAAACCATCCCGCAATTGCAGGCCGAGTACGAGAAAGTCGTCGAGATCCTCCTGCAAAGCCGTGCGCCCGCTGCGCAGGTGGTGGTTGCCCAGCGCCAGGCGTTGCTGGCCGAGCGTATTCTGGGCTCGGTGAATACTGTGCTGGCCGGTGACGAAACGGCAGTTCAGGCGGCCGACGCATTTGGCCGCGACGCCAGCCAGTTCGGCCGCGTGCTGAACGGCATGCTGGAAGGCAACGCAACGCTGCGCATTTCTCAGGTCGAAGACCGCGATGCGCGGGCGCGATTGGCGGAAATTGCCGAGCTGTTCGAGTTCGTGTCCGGTTCGGTGGACGAGATTCTGGAAACCTCGCCCGAGCTGTATCAGGTGCGTGAGGCGTCCGGCAACATTTTCAACACGTCGCAAACCCTGCTTGATGAAACCTCGGTACTTGCCAACAGCCTGGAAAATCTGGCCAAACGCCGCACCATTAACACCGTCGGCGGTTATGTGCTGGGTCTGCTGGCGCTGATGTCGATCATCCTGATCGGTCTGGTGATGGTCCGGGAGACCAATCGGCAGTTGCGCGAAACCGCACAGAAGAGCGAGCGAAATCAGAACGCGATCATGCGTCTGCTGGACGAGATCGAAAGCCTCGCCGACGGCGACCTGACGGTAACTGCCTCGGTGACTGAGGACTTTACCGGCGCGATTGCCGACTCCATCAACTATTCCATCGACCGGCTGCGCGAACTGGTAGTGACCATCAACCTCACGGCCGAGCAGGTCGCGTCCGCGGTCACCGACACCCAGGCCACGGCCATGCAGCTGTCTGCGGCCTCCGAGCATCAGGCGTTGCAGATCAGTGCGGCGTCGACTGCCGTCAACGACATGGCAGCGTCTATCGATCAGGTTTCGGCCAACGCCTCGGAGTCCTCGGCGGTGGCAGAGCGCTCGGTGGCGATTGCCAACAAGGGCAACGAAGTGGTGCATAACACCATTCATGGCATGGACAACATTCGCGAGCAGATTCAGGACACCTCCAAGCGCATCAAGCGGCTGGGTGAGTCTTCGCAGGAAATCGGCGATATTGTCAGCCTGATCGACGACATTGCCGACCAGACCAATATTCTGGCGCTTAACGCAGCGATTCAGGCCTCCATGGCCGGTGATGCCGGGCGAGGCTTTGCGGTGGTGGCCGACGAAGTGCAGCGGCTGGCCGAGCGTTCGTCGTCTGCGACCAAACAGATCGAAACCCTGGTGCGGGCCATCCAGAACGACACCAACGAGGCAGTCATCTCGATGGAGCAGACCACCAGCGAAGTGGTGCGTGGCGCGCGGCTGGCGCAGGACGCCGGTGTGGCACTCGGCGAAATCGAAGGGGTTTCCAGAGTGCTGGCCGAGCTGATCGAAAGTATCACCGACGCCGCCCATCAACAGGCCGAGTCTGCCGGGCAGATTTCCAAGACCATGACTGTGATTCAGCAGACCACCTCGCAGACCACCTCGGGCACTGCGGCGACGGCCGAGAGCATTGGTAACCTGGCGAAAATGGCCAGTGAAATGCGGCGCTCGGTATCGGGCTTCACCCTGCCACCATCGAAGAAGATCGGATGATGTTCAAAAAATGAACAATCTTGATCGGATAACAGGCGGAAATCGTCATGGCTGATCGTCACGATTACGTCGCTCTTGAATGGCTCAAGGGCGAGATCGCCGAGACGCTTCGTCAGGCACGCCAGGCGCTCGACACCTTCATAGAAGACCCGACCAACAGTGCGGCGATGGCCGACTGCCTGGACCTGGTGCATCAGGTTCACGGCAGCCTGCAAATGATCGAGTTCTATGGTGCCGCGCTGCTGGCCGAAGAAATCGAGCAATTGGCGCTGGCGGTGCAGCAGAATCGCGTGAGTCATCCGGTAGAGTCCGAACAGCTGTTGATTCAGGCCATGAGCCAGCTGCCGATTTATCTGGAGCGCATACATTCCGCACGTCGCGACCTGCCACTGGTGGTCTTGCCGCTGCTCAATGACCTGCGCAGTGCACGGGGCGAAAGCCTGCTTTCGGAAACCAGTCTGTTCGCCCCGCAACTGGTCAGTGTCCCACCGCTCGATGATGACGAACTGGCACGCCGCAACACGCCGGAGCTGCCGAACCTGTTACGCAAACTGCGCCAGACCTTGCAGGCCGCACTGGCCGGCCTGATGCGCGAGCAGGGCGTGCAGACCCAGCTCGGTTACATGGCCAAGGTGTTTGCCCGGCTGGAGCAACTGTGTGAAGACGCGCCACTGGGCCCGCTCTGGCGAATCGCCACGGCGTTGGTCGAAACCATGCTCAATGGCAATTTCACCAACAGCCCGGCGCTGCGCAGCCTGTTGAAGGATGCCGACAAGGAACTCAAGCGTCTGACTGAACAGGGCGTCACCGGCATCAACCAGCCGGCGCCTGAAGAATTGTTGAAAAGCCTGCTGTTCTACATCGCCAAATCCGACAGCGTGGCGCCGAAGATGCTCGATCTCAAGGATCAGTACGCGCTGGCGGACGCCTTGCCCGGCAACGACGTGGTCGATGAAGAGCGCGCGCGGATGGCCGGGCCTGACCGTGATGCCATGCGCTCGGTGATCGTGGCCTTGTGCGAAGGACTGGTGCGGGTCAAGGAACGGCTCGACGTGTTCGTGCGCGGCGACCGCCAGCACGTCAGTGAACTCAATGCCTTGCTGCCACCGCTGCGGCAGATTGCCGACACCCTGGCGGTGCTGGGTTTTGGCCAGCCACGCAAGGTGATTATCGATCAACTGAGCGTCGTGCTGGGGCTGGCCCAGGGGCAGCGTGAGCCCAGCGATGCCGCGCTGATGGATGTGGCGGGGGCCTTGCTGTACGTCGAGTCGACGCTCGCGGGCATGGCGGGCAGCAGCGAGCCGTCCAGCCGCGAAGAGAGCCGTTTGCCGACCACCGACCTGACGCAGATCCATCAACTGGTGATTCGCGAAGCGCGCACTGTGTTGCAGCAGGCCAAGGACGTGATCGTCGACTACATCGACGGCGAGTGGGACCGGCAGCGGCTCGATCCTCTCTGTGCCCTGCTGGTGCAGGTGCGCGGTGCGCTGGCGATGATCCCGCTGGCGCGTGCGGCCAGCCTGCTGGCGGCCTGCAACGAATACATCCAGGAACACCTGCTGGTCGACGATACCCGGCCGGGCTGGGTGCAGCTCGATTGCCTGGCCGACACCATCTCCGGGATCGAGTATTACCTGGAGCGTATGCTCGAAGACCACGAGGCGCCGGGTGATCAGATTCTCGACATGGCTCAGCAGAGCCTGGCGCGTCTGGGCTATTCACCCGCAGCGGACACCCTTGACGTGCCACTGCTCGACGAAATCATCACCCAGGACGAACTGCTCGAACTGGACGACCGCAAGGCGCTGGTCAGCCCGACGCAAACCATTGCTCAAGTCCTTGCCAGCCCGGTGTCTGCGGTCAACCCGCCGGCCCGTAACGTACCGACCAGCCTGCTGCCGCCATCGCCGGGAGAAGAGGCGGTCGACGACGAGTTGCGCGATGTCTTTCTCGAAGAGGCAGACGAAGTGCTCGATGCGCTGCGTGAGTACCTGCCGCGCTGGTTTGCCTCGCTGAATAGCGGCGGCCATTGGGACAGTACGGCGCTGACCGAAGTGCGCCGGGCGTTTCATACGCTCAAGGGCAGTGGGCGCATGGTGCGCGCGCTGATCCTCAGCGAACTCGCCTGGTCAGTCGAAAACCTGCTTAACCGGGTGCTGGAAGGCAGCGTGCTGCCGGGCCTTGAAGTGCAACAACTGATGCACGAGGTGCTGGCGCTGCTGCCCTCGGTCATTCGTGATTTTGCGGAGAATGCGCAACGCCAGCGCAACGATGTCGACCTGCTGGCGGCCCGTGCCCACGCGTTGGCCAATGGTCTTGAACCGCCCTCATTGGCCACGCCCGATGATCACGCGTCAGGCGAGACGCTCGACCCGCAATTGCTGGAGATTTTCCGTCAGGAAGCGCAGGGCCATCTGGGCACCTTGAGCCGCTTTCTCGACACGGCCGAGCAAGCGAGTTCGCCATCGATCAGCGACAGCGTGCTGCGCGCCCTGCATACGCTCAAGGGCAGCGCACACATGGCCGGGGTGTTGCCGATTGCCGAACTGGCCAGCCCGCTCGATCAACTGGTGCGTGAGTACAAGGCCAACCTGATCGACATCGGTGCGCCGGAACTGGACCTGTTGCGCAGCGCCGAACCGCTGTTTCGCCTAGGCCTGGAGCAGTTGGACACAACGCCGCTGGCCGAAATGCCCGGCGCGGCCGGAGTGATCGAGGCTGCCCATATGCTGCTCGACGACCGACTCGCGGCGGTGCTGCGCGAGTCGGAAAATGGGCTGCGCATCAAGCGCAATCCCCAGCTGATTGCCAGCTTTCTGGCCGAAGGCATGGACATCGTCCTCGACGCCGAAAACCTGTTGCGGCGCTGGCGTCAGCACCCTGGTGAACGTCAGGAGTTGAGCGCACTGCTCGACGAACTGACGACGCTCGGGCATGGCGCACACCTGGCCGATCTGCCTCAGGTGGATGAGCTGTGCGAGGCCTTGCTCGACCTGTATGGCGCTGTCGAGGAAAGCAGTCTGGCGGTCAGCGAGCGGTTTTTCGATGAGGCGGAGCACGCCCACGAAGCCTTGATCAACATGCTTGATCAAGTGGCGGCCGGTCAGGATGTCGAGCCCCGCCCGGAATGCGTGCGTGCCCTGCACGAGTTGCTGGCTCAGGCACTGGACCCATCGGCAACCGGCCTGATCAAGAGCGATGGCCAGCACACCTTGAGCGTGACAGAGCTCAACGCGGCGACCGAGCAGTTGGCCAGAGAGGAAGTGCAGCTCAAGGCCTCCAGCCTGGACGACGAGATCGTCGAGATATTCCTGGAAGAAGCCGTCGATATCCTCGACAGCGCAGGACAGGCCTTGCAACGCTGGCTGGCTGAACCGGAAAACCCGGCGCCGTTGAGCTCGCTGCAACGTGATCTGCACACCCTCAAGGGCGGAGCACGGATGGCCGAGGTGGTCGAGGTCGGCGACCTCGCGCATGAACTGGAGAACCTCTACGAGGGCCTGATCGACCGGCGTATCAGTTTTTCTCCCGAGCTGGCGGAATTACTGCATGAGAGCCATGACCACCTGGCAATCCTGCTGGAACAACTGTATCGGCATGAAGCGCTCAGCGATCCTTCGGCGTTGATCGAAGCGTTGGGCAACTGTCGTAACACTGGGCATGCAAAGCCTGAGGTGCCAGTACCTTCCGAGGTGAGCGACGAGCCGCCCGAGCATGATACCGAGCTGCGCGAAATCTTCCTCGAAGAAGGTTTCGACATCATCGAGAGCTCCGGTGCAGCGCTGGTCCGCTGGCAGGCCGATCCGCACAACCTGCTGGAAGTCGAGAACCTGCTGCGCGACCTGCACACCCTCAAGGGCGGCGCGCGCATGGTTGAAATCGCGCCCATCGGCGATCTCGCGCACGAGCTGGAAACGCTTTACGAAGGGCTGTCCACGGGCAGCATGCAGCCTGACTCACTGATGATCGGCCTGTTGCAGAGCGGTCATGACGTACTGGCCGACATGCTCGATGCCGTGCGTACTGACAAGCCGATGCCCGACGCCACGTTGCTGATCGACAAGATCCGCGCCCTGGCCAGTCTTGAGCCGGGTGCCAGGGTGGCGGTTGCTGCCCCACTGGAAGTCGCTGCGGAACCTGTCGTGACGGTCGCACCGGTTGCCGACGCCGACACCGAGCGCGGCGGCCCGGAAATGGTCAAGGTGCCCGCCGAACAGCTGGAAAATCTGGTCAACCTGGCAGGCGAGACGTCGATCTTCCGCGGGCGCATCGAACAGCAGATGCTGGATGCGCAGGTGGCGCTGGTGGAGATGGAAACCACCATCGAACGGATGCGCGATCAACTGCGGCGCCTTGATATGGAAACCCAGGGGCGGATTCTCAGCCGCGAACAGGTCCAGGCCGAGCGCCTGGGTTATGAAGAATTCGATCCGCTGGAAATGGACCGCCATTCCCAGCTGCAACAATTGTCGCGTGCGCTGTTCGAGTCCGCGTCCGACCTGATGGACCTCAAGGAAACCCTTGGCGCCCGCGCCCGTGACGCAGAAACCCTGTTGTCACAACAAGCCAGGGTCAACACCCAGTTGCAGGAAGGCCTGATGCGTACGCGCATGGTGCCGTTCGAGCGGCTGGTGCCGCGCTTGCGTCGTGTGGTGCGCCAAGTGGCTTCGGAGCTGAATAAGAAAGTCCATTTCGAGGTCGGCAATGCCGAGGGGGAAATGGACCGCAACGTGTTGGAGCGCATGGTCGCACCGCTGGAGCACATGCTGCGCAATGCCGTCGATCATGGTCTTGAAAGCACTGAAAAACGTGTTGCCGCCGGCAAACCGGAGCAGGGCCGAATCAGTCTGGAACTGATGTATGAAGGCGGCGATATCGTGATCGAGCTGAGCGATGACGGCTCGGGTGTCGATCTGGCGGCGGTGCGCCGCAAGGCCATCAAGCGCGGCATGATTGATCCGGCCGCCGACCTGTCCGATCACGAAGTACTGCCGTTCATCCTTCAGGCAGGTTTTTCCACCAGCGAGATCATCACCCAGATTTCCGGACGCGGGGTCGGGATGGACGTGGTGCATGCCGAGGTCAAGCAACTGGGCGGCTCGATGGTCATCGACTCGGTGCCCGGCAAAGGCACGCGTTTCCGTATCCGGCTGCCGATTTCGGTGTCGGTCAACCGTGCGCTGATGGTGACCTGCGGCGAAGAGCAGTATGCGGTGCCGCTCAATACCGTCGATGGCATCGTGCGGGTGATGGCCAACGAACTGGACGCCTACTACCAGACCGTTCCGCCGCGTTATCAATATGGCGGGCGCAGCTACGAGTTGCGCTACCTTGGCGAACTGCTGGGCAACAGCCCGCCGAGGCTGGTCGGCCAGTTGCAGCCGCTGCCGGTGTTGCTGGTGCATTTGCAGGATCAGTGGGTGGCAGTGCAGGTCGATGCGCTGGCTGGTTCGCGAGAAATCGTGGTCAAGAGCCTTGGCGCGCAGTTTTCCGGCGTGCAAGGTATTTCCGGCGCGACCATTCTGGGCGATGGCCGTGTGGTGCTGATTCTGGACCTCATGGCGCAGATTCGAACCTTGCAGGGCCTGCCGTTCCGAGGGCTGACGCCTGTCTCGTACAGCGAAGTCGAGCACGCCCGGCCGCTGCTGGTGATGGTCGTGGACGATTCGGTGACCGTGCGCAAAGTCACCAGCCGCTTGCTCGAACGGCACGGCATGCACGTGCTGACCGCCAAGGACGGGATAGACGCCATGAGCTTATTGCAGGAACACACCCCCGACATCATGTTGCTGGACATCGAAATGCCGCGCATGGACGGTTTTGAAGTCGCCAGTCAGATTCGTCAGGATGAAGAACTCAAGGGGCTGCCGATCATAATGATCACCTCTCGCTCCGGCCAGAAACACCGTGACAGGGCCATGGCGCTGGGTGTCAACGAGTACCTGAGCAAGCCTTATCAGGAAACCGTGTTGCTGGAGAGCATTGCCTACTGGAGTCAGGTCCATGTCTGAAGGTACGTTCCAGACCAGCCGTCTCACCAGCCTGACCGGGCTGTTGTTGCCGCTGAGCGACCGCCATCTGCTGGTGCCGAACGTCGCGGTTGCCGAGTTGATCGACTATCAGGATTGCAGTGCCGGTCCGGACGCCCCCGAATGGTATCTGGGGCCGATCAGCTGGCGCGAACTGACCTTGCCGCTGCTCAGCTTCGAAGCCGCCTGCGGAGGACGCACACGGGTCGGAGGCCGAGCCCGAATCGTAGTGCTCAATGCGCTCGGCGGACGCAACGAGGTCCGCTTCCTGGCGCTGCTGACCCAAGGCATCCCGCGTTCCTGCAAAGTCGATAGCCAGCTGAGCTACGTCGACGTGCCATTGGCCGAACTGGAGCTCGCCGCCGTACAGATAGGTGAAACCGTCGCCCGCATCCCCGACCTGGAAGGGCTGGAGCAGTGGTGGGTGGACACGGGGCTTGTGCTCTAGCGTTGATTTCCGGACACCTCTCGACCGGACGCAGAGCGTCGCACGATAGCTGAGGTTATCGCGCCGGCTTGGGAATGCCCTGGGTGACGCTCCGCGTCACAAATCTGCGCCACGCTGCGCACTCAAGAGCGGACGCAGAGCGTCCAGAACGGCATGCCCACGCGGAGCATGGGCACGATAGTGTTCTACGCCTATCGTTCCTCACGCTCCATGGGCACTACGGGTGTGTGGCCCTCACGACGAGCAACTGATCTCCAGATGCTTGCCCCAGTCCGGTGGGCGCTGGGCGTAGCCTTGCATGTCGGGTTGTTCGGTGAAGGGGTTGCAGAGCACCTGGTGCAGGCGACGGACTTCTGCGTAGTCGCCTTTTTCAGCTGCTTCGATGGCGTTCTGCGCCAGGTAGTTGCGCAGGATGTACAGTGGATTGACCGCGTGCATGCGGGTCTGACGGTCCTCCTCGGTGCCGTTGTCTTCGCGGGCGATACGCGCCAGATACGTTTCGGCCCAGCCATCAAAACTCTTGATGTCGACGAAGTCATCGCGCAACACACGCAGCGCTTCCCTGGCCGGTTGATCGCCCAGTCGGCGGAAGAACAAGGTGTAATCAACCGCGCTGCTCTGCATCAATTGCAGTAAACGGCTGACCAGTTTGTCATCCTGCTCCTCGGCAACCGTCAGGCCCAGACGACGGCGCATCAGGTCCACGTAATGCGCCTGATACAGCGGCAAAAACAGGCCAATTGCCTCGCGCAGCGCTTCCACACTGATGAAGGGCGTCAAGGCCTGCGCCAGCGCGCTGAGGTTCCATTGCGCAATGGGCACTTGATTGCTGAAGGAATAACGCCCTTCGTGATCGGAGTGATTGCAGATGAAGTGCTCATCGAAATCATCCAGAAACGCAAACGGACCGAAATCGAAGGTAATGCCCAGAATCGACATGTTGTCGGTATTCATCACCCCGTGACAGAACCCATAAGCTTGCCACTTGGCGATCAACTCGGCATTACGCTCGACGATCTCGCGAAACATCGCCAAGTAAGGTTCCGGCTGTTCCTGACACTGCGGGTAGTGCATCGTCAGCACATGCTCGGCCAGCGTCTCCAAGTGCTCAGGCTGCTTGGTGTAGAACAGGTATTCAAGGCTGCCAAAACGCACATGGCTCTGCGCCAGACGCAGCACCATGGCGGCATATTCCTGGGTTTCGCGCCATACCGGCGTGCTGGAACTGACCACACAACCCGCACGGCTGCTGGGAATGCCCAGCGCATGCAGCGCTTCGGAAGCCAGAAACTCCCTGATCGATGACCTCAGCACGGCACGCCCATCGCCCATTCGCGAATACGGCGTTCTGCCGGCGCCTTTCAGGTGCAGATCCCAATGCTCGCCCGCGTCGTTGTAGACCTCGCCCAGCAACAGACCGCGGCCATCGCCCAGACGCGGATTATAGGAACCGAACTGATGGCCGGAATACACCATCGCCCGTGGTTCAGCCTCTGACCAGAGCTTGTGGCCGCTGAAAATCTCTGCGAACAGCGGCAAGTCAGCCTGTTCCGGGGCCAGATCCAGCAATGCCAGCGCTGACGTGCTGGCGACCACCAGTCGCGGCGCATCAATAGGCTCCGGCAAGACATGGGTGGAAAACGCATCACCCAGGCGGGCAAAGCGATTGTCGAAAATGAGTTCGTCGAGTGCTTTCACAGCGTTTCGCCTCCAGAGGAGAGTTTCAGGCGTGCAACGGAACGGCGGCCTGTGTGGCTCGTCGGGCGGGTTTCAGCGCTCAGAACCCGTAGACCCAAGCCATCAGTGGTAGTTCTGGCGATCAGGTGTCAGGCCTGACTGCCGGTTCGGTTGCGCTGGAAAGCGGCCAGAATCGTACGTTCCGATTGCACCAGATAGTCTTCGAGCATACGCGTCGCCTCGTCGGTCTGGCCGGCGTCAAGACAGCCGAGAACAGCGGCGTTCATGTCCAGATAAGGCGAGTGAAGCAGTTCGGGATTGTTCAGCAGCCCGAACGCGAGGCGCAATTCTGCCGAAATCTGCCCGTAAAACGTGACCAGTCGCGGGCTGTCCGCCAGCTCGACGATTGCCTTGTGGAACATCATGTTGGCCGTGCCGACCGCCACCCAGTCGCGGGCTTCGCGGGCCTTGATACCGGCGTCGACCGCCGCGCGCATGTGCCGCACGCCAGGGTGTTGCGGGTAGCCCTGGGCAATGGCTGTGCATTCGATAAAGCGGCGCACACGGTAGATGTCGATGATCGACGCCATATCCGGTTCGGCGACCGTCACGCCACGGTTGGGTTCGTGCTTGAGCAAGCCTTCGCGGGTCAGGACTCTGAACGCCTCTCTCAGGGTGTTGCGGGAAACCTGCAGGCTCTCCGCCAATGCCGCTTCCGACAGCCGTTGTCCGGGGACCAGTTCGCCTTCCACCAGCATTCTGCGCAGTTCCTGGGTGAGGGATTCTCCACGCGTACGGGGCAGGGAGAGAGGGGCGTCATTCATAAAGGATCCAGTAAGGGAAAAGCGGCTTTGATATTCCACGAGAGCTTGATGGCTGGCAAGGAGGATGGGCGGTATGCGCTTCATCGGGTAGCACATATGAGGGAGAGAGTAACAATGTGGTGCATTTGGAGGGGTGATGGATATTACATTGTTCAACAATATTATCGTTATACATCTACAGCTTGGGCACGTTGACTGAGCCTTGGCATGGTGATTGCTCAGGCAGAGTATCCCTCATCTCAGGAATGCCGCTGTGACACAGACTGCCAATGAGTTCACCAAAGCGCGCCGCGCCTCACTGATTGCCGCGATCTTCATGATGGCGACGTCTGCCATCGGCCCTGGCTTTCTGACCCAGACCGCCACCTTTACCGCAACGCTCGGGGCGGCCTTTGCCTTCGGCATTCTTGCGTCGATCCTGATCGACTTCGTGGTGCAACTGAATGTCTGGCGTATCGTCACGCTGACCAAAATGCGTGCGGCGGATCTGGCCAACGTGGCGATTCCGGGCAGCGGTTATCTGCTGGCGGTGCTGGTGATCTTCGGCGGGCTGGTGTTCAGCCTGGGCAACATTGCCGGTGCAGGCCTGGGCCTGAATGCGCTGACAGGACTCGACCCCAAGTGGGGCGGTGCCTTGAGTGCGCTGATCGCCATTGCGATATTTTCCTCGCATCGAGCAGGCATCGCGATGGACCGCATCATGATGGTACTGGGCACCTTGAAAGTCGGTCTGATTCTGTTTGCCGCCTTTGCCTCGCATCCGCCGCTGGGTGAAGCATTGCGCCAGACGATCCTGCCGGACATGGTCGATTTCGCCGCCATCACGACTATCGTCGGCGGCACGGTCGGTGGTTACATCACCTATGCCGGTGCTCATCGCCTGCTCGATCGCGGCACGGTCGGGGTCGAAAACATCGATGTAGTGTCCAAGGCGGCGCTGACCGGTATTCTGGTTACCGGGGTTGTCCGTTACATATTGTTTCTCGCGATTCTCGGCGTGGTCGCCAGTGGCGTTGTCATCGACGTATCGGGCAAGGGCGCAAACCCTGCGGCTCAGGCGTTCACTGCGGCGGCTGGCAACTTCGGCCTGATCATGTTCGGCCTGGTGCTGTGGGCTGCCGGTATCAGCAGCGTGATCGGCGCGTCTTATACGTCGATGTCGTTCATTACGGTGTTTTCCAAACGCATCACCGAGCGCGCACGCAATCTTGCGACGGTCGGTTTTATTCTGATCACCGTGGTCGTATACGTCATGCTCGGCAAACCGCCTGCCGCACTGTTGATATTTGCCGGCGGCTTCAACGGCTTGATCCTGCCGCTCGGCCTGAGCATTTTCATGTACGTCGGCTGGCGTCGCTCCGACATGATGGACGGCTACCACTATCCTCGCTGGCTATTGGTGCTGGGCGTGCTGACCTGTCTGTTGTCGTGGTACATGGCGTTCAAGTCAGTCGGTCCCATCTTTGCCTTTATCAATGCAGCCTGATCCGGAGAACAAGAAATGCCTGCGATAGACCTGAACAGCGATCTCGGCGAAAGCTTCGGCGCCTGGAGCATGGGTGATGACGAAGCGATTCTCGATGTGGTGAGCAGCGCCAACGTGGCCTGCGGCTTTCATGCCGGTGACCCGGCCGGAATCCTGCGCACCCTTGAAGCTGCTGCCGCGCGCGGCGTGTCGATTGGTGCCCACGTGGCGTACCCGGACCTTGTCGGCTTCGGCCGTCGCAACATGGACATCCCGACTGATCAGTTGATGGCCGACGTCATCTATCAGATCGGCGCACTGCAAGGCCTGGCCCGCAGCGCCGGGACGTCGGTGAGTTACGTCAAGCCTCACGGCGCGCTGTACAACACCATCGCTGGCGAGCCGCGTCAGGCGGCGGCGGTCATTCAGGCCTTGTTGCGCGTCGATCCGGCCTTGAAGCTGGTGTGTCTGGCCAATTCGCCACTGCTCGATTGGGCGCGTGAAGCGGGATTGTCCTGCGTGGCCGAAGCCTTTGCCGATCGTGCGTACACCGCTGAGGGCACGCTGGTGTCCCGTTCGCGGCCCGGTGCCGTGCTGCACGATGCCGAACTGATCGCCGAACGCATGCTGCGGCTGGTGCGCGACGGGGTTATCGAGGCCGAAGACGGTCGCGAGATCAGCCTGCAAGCTGATTCCATCTGCGTACATGGCGACAGCCCCGGCGCGGTGAACATCGCACGCATCCTGAAAAGCCGCCTGCACGACGCAGGCGTCACCGTCCGCGCATTCAGTCGAGGCTGATCATGAACAGCACACTGCAACACGCCCGCCAGGCAGCCATTGAAGCCCGCGCCCGTTACCGTGAGGGGTTTGTCTCGCCGACTGCTGGCCAGGCGCCCGGCCTGACCCAGTGCAACATGATCACGCTGCCACGTGATTGGGCTTACGACTTTCTGCTGTTCGCCCAACGCAACCCGCAGGCCTGCCCGGTGCTGGATGTGACCGAGCCGGGAAGCTACACCACGCTGCTGGCCGAGCAGGCCGACTTGCGTACCGACCTGCCGTTGTATCGGGTCTGGCGCGATGGCCAGTTGGCCGAAGAAGTCAGTGACGCCCGCGAAGCCTGGGCGCAGCACGGCGATCTGGTCAGTTTTCTGATCGGTTGCAGCTTCACCTTCGAAACCGACCTGATGAACGCCGGAATCGATGTACGGCACATCAGCGAAGGCTGCAACGTGCCCATGTACCGCAGCAATCGGATCTGTCGGCCTGCCGGTCGTCTACAGGGCGAAATGGTGGTGTCGATGCGCCCGATTGCAGCAGATCGGGTTGCAGAAGCAGCGCGGATCACCGGTCGTTATCCCGGCGTGCATGGCGCTCCGGTGCATGTCGGCGAGCCTGAATTGCTCGGCATCAAGGACCTTGCGCGTCCGGACTTCGGCGATGCGGTGACCCTCAAACCCGGCGAGATCCCAGTGTTCTGGGCCTGCGGTGTCACGCCACAAGCGGTGGTCATGGCATCCCGTGTGCCATTTGCGATTTCCCACGCACCGGGCCACATGTTCATTACCGATATTCCGGACAGCTACTACCACGTATAGGAGAGGCTCATGCGTTTCTACCCGGCCAACCTGGATGCGCTCCTGGTTGAACTGTCGAATCTGGACGAGACCCTGGCCCTGTTCGAATCGCTACAGCAGACGCCCATCGCAGGCGTTGAAGAAATCGTTCCGGCTGCGCGGACCCTGCTGGTGCATTTTCGCCCCGCAGCGATTGACTTCGACGCCTTGGCAACGCAGATAGCGTCACGCGATATTCGCGGTCAGGCACGCGAGCCCGGCAAGCTGATCGAAATTCCGGTCCACTACAACGGCGAAGACCTGGCCGACGTCGCCCGCGAGCTGGATATCAGCGTCGAAGAGGTGATCAAACGTCATACCGGCAGTGACTACAACGTTGCGTTCTGCGGCTTCGCGCCGGGCTTTGCGTACCTGAGCGGCGGTGCCGGTTTCGTGGTCCCGCGGCGCAGCACGCCACGCACCCGCATTCCGGCGGGGGCGGTGGCGCTGGCCGGTGGTTTCAGCGGGATTTATCCACAGGCCAGCCCCGGCGGCTGGCAGATCATCGGTATCACCGAATCGAGAATGTGGGATTTGCAGCGCGACGAGCCAGCCTTGCTGCAGCCCGGATATCGCGTGCGTTTCGTTGATGCCGGGCCTCTGCCTGCCACCCGTGTCTCGGTGGCTGCGCCTGCTCGTCAGCAGGCTTCGACGCTCACCGAGGACTATCTGGACATTATTGCGCCGGGCCTGCAAACCCTGTTTCAGGACCTGGGCCGTCCCGGTCAGGCCGGGCAGGGCGTTTCTGCCTCTGGCGCGCTGGACCGTGGTGCGTTGCGCGCTGCCAATCGTGCGGTCGGCAATGACCCTGGCAGCGCTTGCCTGGAAATTCTCATGGGTGGCCTGACGTTTACCTGTCAGGGGCAAGCCGTTCTAGCGGTGACTGGCGCTCAGGTACCGATCGAGGTCCTGACCGCTGAAGGTCAACGGCTACAGCCGTCGCTCTACGCACCTTTTTCGTTGCAGACCGGCGATCAGGTCAGCGTCGGTTCACCGACTGCCGGGCTGCGCAGTTACCTCGCGGTTCGCGGTGGTTTCGTTCAGGAGCAGGTGCTCGGCAGCCTGTCGACGGACACGCTGGCCCAGGTCGGGCCCCCGGCGCTGGCGGCCGGTGACCGGCTGGGCTTCAAGCGCAGGACCGGCGGCCCGGCGGTGTCGGTGGCTGAGCAACCGGCCTTCGACATGCCGCGTGCCGATCAGGTCATCACCCTGGATGTGGTCATGGGCCCGCGCAGCGACTGGTTCACCGCCGAGGCGCAGCAATTGCTGGCGCAACAGACGTGGTTGGTAACGCCGCAATCGAACCGGATCGGTATCCGTCTGGCGGGCGAGCAATCGCTGGAGCGCGCCGTCAGTGGCGAGCTGCCCAGCGAAGGCACCACGGTCGGCGCCATTCAGGTGCCGCCAAGCGGCCAGCCGGTGCTGTTTCTGGCCGATCACCCGCTGACCGGCGGCTACCCGGTCATCGGCGCTGTCGCCACCTACCATCTGGACAAGGCCGGGCAGATTCCGGTCAATGCCCGCATTCGCTTCAACCCGCTGGGTGCCTTCGAGCCAGTGCGCCCCGCCACTTCAGACGAGACTAATAACCGATGAAAAAGGTTCTGATTGCCAACCGTGGCGAAATTGCCGTCCGTATTGCCCGTGCCTGCCGTGACTATGGCGTTGCTTCAGTAGCGGTGTATGCAGATGCTGATATCGATGCGCTGCATGTGCGCCAGGCCGATGAAGCATATGGCTTGCAGGGCGAGCGCCCGACTGACACCTACCTGAACATCGAGAAACTGCTGGCGGTGGCTGCCCGTGCGGGTGCCGATGCGGTTCACCCAGGCTATGGCTTCCTCTCGGAGCGCGCCGAATTCGCCCGCGCGGTGATCGACGCCGGTCTGACCTGGATCGGCCCCGATCCTGCGACCATCGACGCACTGGGCGATAAGGTTCAGGCCCGACGTATCGCCCTTAAAGTCGGTGCGCCGCTGGTGGCCGGTACTGAAGACCCGGTAAACGACGCCTCCGAAGTGGTCGCCTTTGCCGAACAGCACGGCCTGCCGATTGCTATCAAAGCGGCGTTCGGCGGTGGTGGTCGTGGCCTGAAAGTCGCCTGGAAGCTTGATGAAGTTGCCGAGCTTTACGAGTCCGCCGTGCGTGAAGCCGTTTCGGCGTTTGGCCGTGGCGAGTGCTTCGTCGAGCGCTTTCTGGACCGTCCACGCCATATCGAAGCGCAGATCATTGCCGACCGTCATGGCCGGGTGGTCGTTGTGGGCACCCGCGACTGCTCACTGCAACGTCGCAACCAGAAGCTGATCGAAGAGGCTCCGGCGCCCTACCTGAACGAAGACTTGCGCCAGCGTATCCACGACTCAGCCCGTGCAGTCTGCGCCGAAGCCGGTTATGTCGGTGCCGGAACCGTGGAGTTCCTGCTCAGTGGCGATGGCACGCTGTCGTTTCTGGAGGTCAACACGCGCTTGCAGGTGGAGCACCCGGTCACTGAAGAAACCAGCGGCATTGATCTGGTCATCGAACAATTGCGCGTGGCCGACGGCTTGCCGCTGTCGTTCGACGGCACGCCTGTGCCACGCGGCCACAGCTTTGAATTCCGCATCAATGCCGAAGATGCAGGCAACGGCTTTCTGCCGACGCCGGGCAGCATCGACGTCTTCCAGCCACCCTCCGGGCCGGGCGTGCGCCTGGACACCGGCGTGACTGAAGGCTCACGGGTATCACCGAATTTCGATTCGATGATTGCCAAACTGATCGTCACCGGCGCAACCCGTGAACAGGCCATCAGCCGCGCCCGTCGCGCCCTGGCCGAATTCAAGGTGGAAGGCGTCGCCACCGTGCTGCCGTTCCATAGGGCGGTCATGGACCATGCTGACTTTACCGCCGCCGACACCTTCGCGGTACACACCCGCTGGATCGAAACCGACTTCGCCGAACAGGTCACCATTGCACCGCGCAACACTGCACCGGCCGACCCTGGCGTGCTGCGCACCTTCGTCGAAATCGACGGCAAACGCCATGAGCTGGGGCTGCCTGCTGCGCTGCTGCGTGGCATGAGCCTGAACTCGCCAGCACCGGCTGACGCCAGCCAACCCGCTGCCGAGGCCCCGGACCCACACGCCGTGCTGACGCCGGTTGCCGGTAATCTGCACGCGTGGGCGGTCGAGGAGGGCGCAACCGTAGAGAGAGGTCAGGTGATCGCGATCATGGAAGCGATGAAGATGGAGACGTCGATTCTGGCGCCGTGTGCCGGGCAGTTGAAGATTGGCAAGGAGCCTGGCGGCTACTTCGAAGCCAAGTCAGTGATCGGGCGGGTTGAGGGCTGATTCAGGGACGTTCACGCGCAACCGGGTGTTGCAGCTCGGTTGATGCGCGCTTTTTAACGCAAGTCAGAGATCACCTGCGGCACGGCAACAGACAGATACCACCTCCAAAAAGCACGCGTCAATTCAGGGTTGCCATCATCAGACAACCTGGTCGCGAACGCTAAACCGCCCGCAAACGCTGATGCTTTAAATACCTATTGGGGCAGAGGAGCCAGCACTGCGGTATTCGCGAAAGCTGACAGGTCGCGGTGTGAGTCTGGTGCGCAGCATCAACCTCTCAGAGCGTTTTTGTTACATCTGCAACTGACACGCACTAACCGTAAAGTTCTAAAAATCCCGTAGGAATTAAGCTACAGACGCATTCGCCCAAAACTAATGAAGATGCCTCGGGCCCAATAAAGACGGCCAATGCATCTGTCAAAACGGTTACAGTTCCTGGAAGCAGAAAAGAAGACACACCGGGGTGTTGCGCCGTTTCAACTACAGTGACAGCGCCGCATTTTCGGTCGGATACGACATAGCCGAAGAGTTTTAGTACAGAGTGACTAAAGAGCCCTCAGTTAGTAAATATCCAGACGTTCCGTCACGTTAAGCGTGAACTCGTTATAATGATGGCTTATTGTCACTGTTGTGGTCTGTTTCGTAGATGAGAAAAATGAGTCTGTCTTGAGATCTGACTCAAGAACTCAGGTTCGACCAAGCTACGCGCACATGGGGCAGGCTGCGTCAATTTTGGGCCAGCCACGCGAGCCTCCTCAATCCAAGGACTGCGATTTGTAAATGGACCTTTTAGCCAATATTCCAAGCTGGGATGACATCGAGCGAAACCTCGATGATAAATTCAACACGTTGAATCAAGCTTACAGCGATGGGCTGCAGAGCACTCATGACAGCTGGAATGGCTTCACCCGACGCGTCAATACCACCGCGACTCAAGCTTACGGATTCATGGGGGGCAACCGGATTGACTCGGTGAAAGCGGCGATGAGGCTTTCCTATCCCATCATCGAGTCAAATCTCAGACGTAAGTGGGTTTCCATAGAGATCGAACAGATCCTCCCCGTGCTACTGCAACTGGTCAAAGAAGTGGCAATGATTTTGGGCGGCAGTGTTGCGGTCGGGACAGTCGCTGGCGGTGTTGCCGGGGCGTTCTTCTTTGGTGTCGGCGCTGTGCCAGTAGCGGCAGCTGGCGCGGGCATCGGTCTACAGGTTGGCAATCTGATTCTGCTGGCGCTGGGCCTCTCATCTATCGCTGAATATTTTTACCAAGGTCTGCCTGCGTGCCTTTCTACCTTGCAGGAAGGCTTCGCGACTGCCTGGCACGCTGACGAAGGTCTGAAACCCGAGGGTCTCGACCCTACCGGTGGTTCGGCATACGAAATCCAGGAGCGCATTGATCGTGCCGCCCGTCAATTTGCAAAGGGCCAAGAGCAGCTCGTGCTGCTGCTCTTTACTGCAATTGTGACCTATATGACACGTGGACAGGTCAAGGCAGGCCTCATGGGCAGCATGGATAGCATCGCAGCGCGCAGTGCCAAGCTTCAGTCCGAGATTTCGAACAAGCAATTTGCGAATTGGCTGGCGCGTAATGAGCAGAAGTTGTTAGCTCAGCCTGAGTTGCGGGTTGATGGGCCTGCTCAGTTTAGAAAAGAATCACCTGACTTGGATAGGCCATATGAAAAGTCTAAACCGCAATCGGAACCCATGCCTGAGCCGCCGGAGCTAGATACTGAAAAATTGGCAAAGCTACGTCGCGAATACTTAAATAAAAAATTTGGACGAACGGGCGATGTACTAAAGGATATTTCGATCCGAGAAAATAAAGAGATTGCTGCGAGATATTTTGAATCCAGAGGTTTTACTGAAGAGCACTACAAGCCGTACTTGGAAGGTATAGATTTTACGAAGCCCGTCACCTTAGAGACAATCAACTCAGGCAAGAAGCTATGGCAGTTTCAAGTTCCAGGAGGAAGGCAGGGTATGTGGTATTCTCTCACTCCAAATGTGAAGCCTACAGAGCTTGGGATTAATCCTAATTCATTAATTTATAAAACAAATTATGAGGCGCGACGAGTTTTAAATATTTATCAGAGCACAGAAAAAGTCACAGTGCTTCGTAGCACGGCTGCTCCGATACTAGACAAATTTTCTATACCCAAGGAACCTTATGATGCTATAGGCGGTGCTAGGCAATTGACCTCGGATCAACGAGAATTATTCAAACTGATAGACTCGGGTGAGCTATGAAATTTAATACTGCAATGGAATATATAAATCACGCTCTTATACTTGCTGAGGATCGGTGCGCGCGTAATCCCCAGTTCCCAGTGTATACATCGGTAATTAATCAGCTCCTCTATGTCAAGGCAGTTTTCGAAGGCGTTGAAAAAGACAAGTCGAGGCTTCATGATTTGTCACTTGGCGCTCTAGGAGCTAAAGAGTTTGAAGATACGGACTACGAGCTAGCTCGAGCCATTATGGATGTGAGCTATATCGCGTCTCAATCAGCTAATGGGCTAAAAGTAAAACTACCCACAGGCATCTTATACCAAGAACCACCCGTTAGGTGATGATTCAGACAGTGGCGCGTTCTATGTCGCCTACACTGTTCAGAGTGGGGGCGGCAATATTCGTTTTCTTCATGTTATTGGTCGATGTTTTTTCAGTTTATTGGATCTGGGAGCATCTACTTCCTCTGTATGGGCTTATATATAGAAAATGCACCTGTGGTAGAAAATCCTTACCTTACCTCGCGCTCTGCCTGCTCATGGCTCCGCCCACCGTGCTGCTAATTATAATTGGAGGCTCTATAGCCGTATGGACAGGGAAGAAATTTGACCCTCCAAAATAATTATTTATTGGATAGTTCTCAAAGTTTGATGCTCAATCCTTCTGTCAAGATAATAATCTTTGCTACCGCCTGGCACGCTGACGAAGGTCTGAAACCCGAGGGCCTCGATCCTACCGGTGGTTCGGCATGCGTAATCCAGGAGCGCATTGATCGTGCCGCCCGTCAATTTGCAAAGGGCCAAGAGCAACTGGTGGTGCTGCTCTTTACGGCCATCGTGACCTATATGACGCGTGGGCAGGTCAAGGCAGGCCTGATGGGCAGCATGGACAGCATCGCAGCACGCAGTGCCAAGCTTCAGTCCGAGATTTCGAACAAGCAGTTTGCGAATTGGTTGGCGCGTAATGAGCGAAGGCTATTGGCTGAGCCTGAGTTGCGGGTTGATGGGCCGGCACCGTTGGCTAAAGTTGAGCCCGTGACCATGCGTGAGCACTACGCCAAGCAAGATCCAGAATTTATATCAGTAGAGCAGCAGATTAAAAAGTTTCTTACATTCAAAATGCTGGGCGTTAAAAAAGTTGAGATAGATGCTTATCTTGCTACACCAGAGTGACAGGCTTATTATGATGCTCTCGCAAGATCAGCGCCCAATGCGTCTAGCGAGACTCTCTATAACAGAGCGCTGGGGCAACTAGCATCTGGTAAAGCTCTTCCGGTTGTAAAAACTATAGATGAGCCATTAGTAAAAATCGTGGTGGAAGGCGGTGACTATCCAGAATATTCACCTTATTTCACAACGCGCAAAGAATTAATGAAAGCCTCTGAGTCTGATAAGACATTAGCCGATTTTTTTGGATTACCTTTGGAGAGCGAGGGCGTAACGTATGGTATATATGAAATAAAACCATTAAAATCTACTAAGGTCTATGTTAGTGAGATCGCTCCAATGAGTGAACTAGGAGGCGTAATTGAGCGTTCTTCTGAAGCAATACAATACATAGTTCCAGACCGTGGAAGCTGGGCTCCAGCTGTGAGAATTGGGACAATAGGAAACTGAAAATGGATGTAGATAAAATTGAAATCGCGGCAAAAACCTAGAAAATAAATTAAAAGAGTACGCCCAAAAAGACATTCAAGCTGCACGTCTATATGATGACTTAAGGCCACTTCTGGAGTTGGCAAAGTCGAGAAGTATCTTTTCTCCTTTAGAGGTGGGAGAAGTTCCGGGGCGTTATCGTTTTACTGAAAAAGGGCTTCAAAAATATAGTGATTTAGAGCACGTATATGCAGTATTTTCAATTGAGATTATGGGGGGGCGAACCTCCGATTCTAAAGATGCTTCGTGAAAAGCGAAATCAAAAATAACTCAGTGAGCAAGTGGCAGTGAAATGTACTTTGTGCATTAAATTGACGATCAGTTCAGATTTATTGATGTAGGTCGTTATGAAACTCAAAGCCGTAATAGAGTTTTAACATAAAAATTCCGGTGGGGCTTAGAGTAGGTCTGAAGTATAGCAACTAATCGTAGTGAATGGTCTACGCCTATGCTAATCGGCACGATAGATAATTAGGAGTAACATAAATATGAATGCTAAGGCGTTGAAATTGGCTGCCACAACGCTTCGCGACAAACTTGGGTTTTATAAGCTGCGCGACCCTGACGTTTTAACATTATTGTTGAGCCTTGAGAGTTTGCTATGCCGAGCAGAGCGAGGCCAGATAACGGAAATGGTTGAGCCCCGAGATATTCCAGGATACGAGCTTTTCACCGAGACAAATTTACAGTCCTACGGAGATTTGGAGGCGGCCTACTCATTTTTGTCTTGAACTTACAGAGGCGCGCCAAAAATAGGCGTAAAAAATGTTGACGGCCAAGATGGCTAAGGACCGAAAGTCCCACCAATAGTGAGTAGCTTCCCGAAGGTACATGGCGCCCTTCAGCAATCGAGCTTTAGATACCTGTCGTGAGCGTTGAAAGTGTTGCGCGAATCGCTCAAAAAGCCTGCATCAATGAAGGCCGTGACGCCTGCTTTCTCGGTTGCTCCAACTCCTGCTCATGGGTCCTGCACAACCATGAAACCCCCAAACAAATGCATCGAAAAGATCACACATGCCGTCGATTACATCAGCGAAGCTATCAACCTAGCCGATCCGAACGTACTGGCAGTGACCACCGTAAGTCAGCTCGAGCATTTCAAACAAAAACTTCAAGTTGTTTTAGATTTTATTGCACGAAATGATCTTCCAGGAAAAGAAAATCGCGATCTGGGTATATCAAGAATCATCGTTGACCAATGGCCCTATGACTTGAAGCTAGGTGTGATCATTGTTGAAGCTGAACAGGCCTTAAAGGGGCTATAGCGTCCAGCTTGCAAACCGTGAACAACCGACAGCCACCCACACTGCCGGCCATTCCACATTCAGCCTCAATCTAGCCGTAACTCAGGCGGCTCCGGCGCATCCTTGGTCGCCGGGGCGACTTTGGTGTCCACCGGTTGCAGGGTGGTTTTCCCGGTCTGAGCGTCGCCTTTTTCGGCCGGCTCGGCGGGGACCAGTTTGTATTCCAGGCCCTGAGTGTTCTTGAGGTAGATCTCCATCTGGCGGAACGAGATGTTGATGTGCTGCTTCTTGAACTCGCGGTTGATGAAGCGGTTGATCTCGTCCAGTACCGGGTTGCGGTCGCCCAGGTCGCGCACGTGCATGCGCAGTTCGTGGTCGAGGGTGCTTTCGCCGAAATTCAGGAAGTAGACGATGGGTTCAGGATCCTTGAGCACCCGAGGATTTTCCCGGGCCGCTTGCAGCAGCAACGAGCGCACCAGATCCAGATCAGAGCCGTAATCCACGCCCAGCTTGAGCGTCACGCGGGTGATCGTGTCAGTCAGCGACCAGTTGATGAGCTGGCCGGTAATGAAGGTCTTGTTCGGGACGATGATGTCCTTGCGGTCGAAGTCGGTGATGGTCGTGGCACGAATGCGAATCTTGCTGACTGTACCCGACAGGGCACCGATGGTGATGGTGTCGCCGATCCGTACCGGGCGCTCGAAGAGGATCATGATGCCGGAAATGAAGTTGGCGAAGATCTCCTGCATGCCGAACCCCAGGCCTACCGACAGTGCCGCGACCAGCCACTGCAACTTGTCCCAGCTCACGCCCAGCGTCGACAGCGTGGTCACGAAACCGATGCCGGCGATGGTGTAGGACAGCAACGTGGTCGTCGCGTAGGCACTGCCTTGCGCCAGGTTCATGCGTGACAGCACCAGCACTTCCAGCAGGCCGGGCAGGTTGCCCGCCAGCACGAAGGTGGTGACGATGATCACCCCGGCGCCGAGGAAGTCGCTCAGGCTGATCGGCACCATGCTCATGTTGGCGCCGGTGCCGCTGGTGTATTCGTAGAGAATGATGTTGTCGAGGTAAGCGAACACGGTGATCAGCTCGGCCCAGACCAGGTACAGCGCGCCGACAAAACCGGCCAGCAAGGCCAGTCGAATCAGACGTAGCGACTGCTGGTTGACCTGTTCGATGTCCAGCTTTGGCTCTTCGACCGGAATATCGCTGTCGCCGCTTTCTCTCGCTGCCTGGCGTTTGGCCAATGCGCGCTGATAGGCCAGACGCCGTGCCGCAACGCCGAGACCGCGGACGAAGGTGGCTTCGACCATCAGCCAGATCATCATCAGGTACAGGGTGTCGATCAGCCGGTCGCTGAGCTTGAGTGCGGTGTAGTAATAGCCGAAGCACACCGCCAGAAACAGCGCGACGGGCAATGCCGTGAACGCCACACCGATGGCCTTGCGGAACAGCGAAGCGTTGTGGTGCGTAGGGCTTGAGATCAACAGGCGGCCCAGCAGCCAGGTCATCAGCGCGTAACAGGTCAGTACCACGCCAATACCCAGCACATCGTCGGCCAGCGCCGCAGGCTGGTGTTCGGCAACCGCGACCACCGCCACCAGCGCCAGCACCACCAGGCCCAGACGACGAATCCAGCCACGCAGGAATTCGACCTGCGCCGTTTCCCAGCGGAAGTGCAATTGCGCGACGCCTTGCGGGGCCAGCACGCGATACGCGGTGTAGAACACCAGCCAGGCCAGGGCGATTTGCAGCAAGGCCTCGCCCAGATTGGCGTTTTGCCCACGGGCGTCGATTTGCAGCGCATAGCCGCATAGGGCCAGCCCCAAGGCAACCGGCATCGCCAGCAGCACGTTGATCAACAGGGCCAGCGGTGTTTTCCACTGGCTGTCACGTTTGAAATGGCCAATGTCGGCATGCAGCCGGTTGAGCTTCTGGTACAGCGCCTTGCGCCTCCAGGTCAGCACACCGATCAGCAACAGCAGGGGCAGAAACAGCAGCGGGCGCTGGGTCAGACCGTCCGACAGTTCGCTGAGGCTGGACGTCCAGGGCAGGGTCGCAATCTGTTTTTCCAGGCGCGGCCAGATGTTCTGGAACCACTCCAGATCCAGCGGTTTGTTGCTGGGGATCCAGAACATCTGTTCGTCCAGCGTGGAGCGCAGGCTGAGCGCGGTGCTGGTCAGCTGTTTCTGGTTCAGTTGCAGGGTGATGGATTCGTTGAGCAGCGCGCTCAGTTCGCGGTTCAGCCGTTCCAGCAGGTCGCTGCGGGTGATCGCCAGGTCCAGCAGCGTTCTGCGCAGCTGCGGCGTGACGTTTTCGGGCGGTTGAGTGGCGAGCAGACGATCAACGTACGCGTTCGGGGTGCTCATCTGCTCGCGCTTCTGATTGATGTCGAACTGGTACAGGCGGATGTTGGCGATTTCGTCAGCCAGGCCTTTGTCCAGCTCCAGATGCGGCAGGGACTGTTTCTGTTTGTAGAGAATTTTCGACAGCAGCAGGCTGCCGCTCAGGACGTTGATCTGCTCGCTCAAGGCCTGATCAGTCTGGGTCAGGTTGTCGAGTTGCTGTTTGGTCTTGAGGTTCTGCTGGGTCAGTTCGTTGAGGCGATCGGTGCCACGCAGCAGGTAGTCGGAGAGCTTGAGGTTTTCCGCACTTTCGGTCGCCAGCAGGCTGCTGCCACCGGACTTCTGCGCTTCAAGGGACAGCTCGGCCACGGTCTTCTGCGACTGGGCGCGGCGTTTGTCGTTGATCAGGGTTTGCAGGTCCTGAATTTCCTGCTCCTGGCGAGCGACTTTTTCGGTCAGCAGGTCATGCTGGCTGCCGCCGAGGTCCTGCAACTGGCTGTTGCCTGCCAGCTCCTGTCGACGCAACAGGTTCAAGGCATTGATCGACGCCAGCTCGGCATTGAGCAGGTTGCGTTGATCAGCGGTCAGCGTCTTGCCGTTATCCTTGCCGTTCTTGAGGATGTTGTTGATCTGCTGGATACGCGTCTGGTTGGCACTGATTTCAGCCTGCGCTCGCTCCGGTCGGGTCTGGGCGGTAATGGTCAGGCTGTTGGCGTCGTTGAGCTCTTTCTGCAGATCGCTTTGCTGGGTGCTGCGCTGGCTGAGAAGCTGCTCCAACTGCGGCACGTCGAGGCCGCCATAGCGTTGCGTGACAGGAACGATCTTGCTTTCCTTCAGACGGGCCAGTTCGCGCTGGTTGTCGGTGGTCTGTTTCGGGGCTTCATTGAGCTGCTGTTTGAGTGCCTTGAGCTTCTGCTCGCTGTCCTCTTTGCTGGCGAGGAACCCGAGCGTTTGCTCGAGCACCTGCTGCAAGGCTTTCTGATCCGCGTCAGACAGCTTGCGGTCGGCGATCTTGTCGAGGCTTTGCTGAACAGCCTGAGCGGTTGGCGGGTCGGCGGCCAGCGCCGGAAATGTAGACAGGCAGAGCGCAAACAGTGCGGCAGCACAAATGGAACGCAGGGAAAACATAGACACCGGTCGCATGATGGTACGTGTGGATTGGCAGTTTAAAGGAACAGTCCGGGGCCCGGGCGGGTTCCTTCGGGGAATTTGACGCCGACTTTCTGGATCTTGTTCCCGTCCATCACGGCAACCGTCCAAATAGTTCCATTCCATTCAATCTGGTCGCCTACCACCGGCTCGCCACGGTTTTTCTGAACGATGAACTGACTGAGCGGCATATTCGGGTCAATGCCGTCGAGTTTCAGGCCGTACAGCGCTGCGACTTCACCCAGCCGCGCATCGCCTTCGAGGACGAAATCGCCGAAGAAACGCAGGTCCAGACCGCGTTGCGGGGCCTGACTGAACAGTTTGCCGAGCGCCGGAAGGTCATGCTCATGGCCGATGACGCACAGCAGGTCACCGACTTCCAGGGTCGTACTGCCGGACGGATGAAGCAGCTGCTGACCGCGGAACAACGCCGCGATGCGGGTGCCTTCCGGCATTTTCAATTCGCGCAGCGCGGCGCCGATGCACCACTTTTCGGCACCCAGACGGTACACGAACAGCTCCCACTCGCTGGTGGCGTGGACCTCCAGCGCGGCCCGGGAAATGGGCGCAGGATCGGGCGGAACCGTGACCTTGAGCAGCTTGGCCATCCACGGCAGGCTGGTACCCTGCAGCAACAGCGAGACCAGCACGATAAAAAACGCGAGGTTGAAATACAGCTGGGCATGCGGCAGCCCGGCCATCAGCGGGAACACCGCCAGAATGATCGGCACCGCGCCGCGCAGGCCGACCCAGGCGATAAACGCTTTCTCGCGACCATGGAATGCCTTGAACGGCAGCAGGCCGACCATCACCGACAACGGGCGCGCGACCAGAATCATCCACAGCGCCAGACCCAGGGCCGGTATGGCGATCGGCAGCAGGTCGTGCGGCGTGACCAGCAAGCCCAGCACCAGGAACATGCCGATCTGCGCCAGCCAGGCCATGCCGTCAAGCATGTGCAGGATGCCGTGGCGGCTGCGGATCGGCCGGTTACCGAGCACCAGGCCGCACAGATACACCGCCAGGAAGCCGCTGCCGTGGATAGCGTTGGTCAGCGCGAAGATCGCCAGACCACCGGCGATCACCAGAATCGGGTAAAGGCCAGCGGCCAGGTTGATGCGGTTGACCAGTTGCAACAGAATCCAGCCGCCGCCCAGACCGATGAAGCTGCCGATGCCGAATTCCTGAATCAGATGCCCCAGCAGGCCCCAATGCAGGCCGGTCTGGCCGCTGGCAATCATGCCGATCAGGGTCACGGTGAGAAACACCGCCATGGGGTCGTTGCTGCCCGATTCGATTTCCAGGCTGGCAGTCACCCGCTCATTGAGGCCTTTGCCGCCCAGCAGGGAGAACACCGCAGCGGCGTCTGTCGAGCCGACGATAGCGCCGATCAACAGGCCTTGAATGATGCTCAGATTGAACAACCAGGCGGCCACCATGCCGGTCAGTACGGTGGTGATCAGTACGCCTACCGTCGCCAGCGACAAGGCTGGCCATAGCGCTACCCGGAAACTGGACACCCGCGTGCGCAGCCCGCCGTCGAGCAGAATCACCGCCAATGCCAGGTTTCCGACCAGATAAGCCGCCGCGTAGTTATCGAAGATGATGCCGCCGCCATCGACGCCTGCCACCATCCCTACCGCCAGGATGATGACCAGAATCGGGATGCCGAGGCGTGACGAAAGAGAACTGACCAGGATGCTTGCGGCTACCAGCAACGCGCCGATCAGGAACAGGCTGTTGATGGTGGTGGCGTCCAAAGGCGGTACTCCGTAGAAAACTGAATTGAAGCGGGAAGGGCGAAAGCTGACCATGCAGTCCGCGTGCCAAGGGATTTAACCTGTTGAATTGCTTGGCTGTCAAAGTGCAATTTCAGGTCAGGCGAGGTTCGTAGCTGATCTGCCGTTTGCTAGAGGTGCAAACTTCGCTATCAAGCGGAGTTCTGAGTCGGTATAGAGCGCACTAAGGATGAGTCGAAACCCGATCATTCGGTTTTCTCTCGCCAGTGAGGATATTCCCGGTTCTGCCTGCGAAGGGCATCAAGGCCTATGGCGTACGGGTACTGGTCGACCGGTTTTCCCGCAGAGTTCACTGACGGATCTGTTCAGCGCTCACTGACCAACAGCCGGCCAGGTTTTCATCAGAACCAGTCATCGCGCATTGCGAGGCATGTGTCATCACGGTTTTCCAGAATGGTCAGTTCGTGATGGCAGCCCGGTATTTCCCAGGTCAGAAAGTACCGTGCCGCTTGCAGTTTGCCGTTGTAGAAGTCGCTGTCGGCTGGATTGCCTTTGCTCAGTCCTTGCTCGGCACGCACGGCTTGCTCAAGCCAGCGCCAGCCGACAACGGTATGCCCGAATACCTTGAGGTACAGCGCCGAGTTGGCGAGCGTACTGCTGATTCTGCCTTGCGCCAGGTCCGTCAACAGGCCGAGGGTGACGGCCTGCAAGCGTGTTACCAGTTGCTCCAGCGGTTGGCGCAGCTCATTAAGTGATTCGTACACCAGCGCTTTTCCGCACGTGCCCGAGATCACGCGCAGCAGTTGCTTGAGACCCGTCCCACCGTTCTGCGCCAGTTTGCGCCCCAGCAGATCCAGAGACTGAATACCCTGCGTGCCTTCATGGATCGGATTGAGACGATTGTCCCGGTAATATTGCTCGACCGGGTATTCGCGGGTATAGCCGTGACCGCCAAGCACCTGAATTGCCAGTTCGTTGGCTTTCAGGCAAAACTCCGAGGGCCAGGATTTGACGATGGGGGTCAGCAGGTCGAGTAGCTCGTAAGCCTGCTTGCGGACATCTTCAGTTTCGCCGGTCTGCGTATCATCGAACAGCCGCGACGCGTACAGGCAGAGGTCGAACGCGCCTTCCACGTAGGCTTTCTGGGTCAACAACATGCGCCGCACGTCCGCGTGCTGGATGATCGGCACCGGTTTGCTTTCCGGGCTTTTGCTGTCGGGCAAGCGTCCTTGAGGCCGGTCGCGGGCGTACTCCAGCGAGTAAAGGTAACCCGAGTAACCCAGCATTGCGGCGCCAAGGCCAACGCCGATGCGCGCTTCGTTCATCATCTGGAACATGTAACTCAGACCATGGTGCGGCTTGCCCATCAGATAGCCGACACACTCACCATTATCGCCAAAGTTGAGCGCTGTGGAGGTGGTGCCTTTCCAGCCCATCTTGTGAAACAGCCCAGCCAGCAGTACATCGTTGCGCTTGCCGAGGCTACCGTCCGGATTGACCAGGAACTTGGGCACGATGAACAGCGAGATGCCTTTGACCCCGCCGGGCGCATCCGGCAGTTTTGCCAGGACCATGTGTACGATGTTTTCCGACAGCGAATGATCGCCTCCGGAAATGAAGATTTTGTTGCCGCGCAGCCGATAGGTGCCGTCGGGTGCAGGTTCGGCACGCGTGCGAATATCCGACAGCGACGAGCCGGCATGTGGTTCGGTCAGCGCCATGGTGCCGAAAAAACGACCCTCGATCATGGGCTGCAGAAAGCGCTGCTTCTGTTCGTCGTTGCCGAAACTCTCGATTAGATTGGCGGCACCCATCGTCAGAAACGGGTACGACGTGGTCCCGACGTTGGCCGCCTGGAAATGTGCAAAACAGGCTTGCGACAGCAAGGTGGGCAACTGCATGCCGCCTGCCTCGAAATCACGCGATGCGTTGAGAAAACCAGCCTCAAGAAATGCGTCGACTGCCGGCTTGACCTCCGGAATCAGAATGGCCTCGCCGTTCTCGTAGCGCGGTTCATTCTCGTCGGCCTTGCGGTTGTGTGGCGCGAAATACTTTTGCGCAATGGTTCGCGCCGTCCCCAGCGCCGCATCGAAGGTTTCCCGCGAATGCTCGGCAAACCGCTCACGCTTGGTCAGCCCCTCGGCGTCCAGCACTTCATACAGCTCGAAAGCCAGATTTCGGGAACTGAGCAACGACTCGGACATGATGGCGTACCTGTTCTTGGAATGGATCGAGTCTAGGTCGGGTTGCGTGAGGAGGGTAGCAAGATTGATTCGGGTGATGGGCGGGCGTGGGTAAGGGGTATCGAGATGAATGCAGGTCTGCCTGCCAAAGAACCGGACGCAGAGCGTCCGGAACGGCATGCCGACGCGGAGCGTCGCACGATAGTTGAGGTTATCGTTCCGTACGCTCCCGCAAGGGAATGCCTTGCGTGGCGCTCTGCGTTATCTGCTAAAGCGCGGCATCAGCCAATCGTCATCAAACTCGCATTGCCTCCCGCCGCTGCGGTGTTGACGCTCAAGGCACGTTCGATCACCAGGCGCTCCAGCGGGATGTTGGTTTCACCGTGGGACAGGCCGTTGACGCCGACAATTGCGCCGCTGCGCTGGGCGATCTGCTGGCAGATCGCGCGCAACTGGTCGGAGTCGCCGTGGTGCAGGACGGCGTCGATGGCGACTTCGTCCTTGCTCCAGTCCGGGATCAGTTTGATGCGGGCCTGCACGTCCTTCGGCAAACGGCCGCGAAGCGGTTTGCTGATGTCGCTTTCCGGCCAGATGGCCGAGCCACCGACTGCCAGCACCGCAGCCAGTTGAATCAGCAGGTCGTTCTCGTCGTCAGCCAGGCACAGCACATGTTCGCGCGGCAGGATGGCGTAGCTGTTGCGCTCGCCGGTCGGGCCGGCCAGTTGCCGGGTGATGCCACTTTGCGATTGCTCGGCGTACTGACTGCACAAGGCCTCCAGTTCCGACTGCTGATTGCTGGCGGCCCAGGTTTTCAGCGCGTGCAACGGCTTGCTTAGTGCATCACGCAGACGAGTATCCGGCGCAGACAGCGCGTCGCTGCGCACGAACGATTTCTCGATGGCGTCCTGCGGGCGGGTCGACAGCAGGCGATACAGGTACAGCGGCCCGCCGGCTTTTGGACCTGTGCCGGACAAACCCTCGCCGCCAAACGGCTGAACACCAACCACCGCACCGACAATGTTGCGGTTCACATAGACATTACCGGCGTTGACGTTATCGACGACCTTGGCGATGGTTTCGTCGATGCGGGTATGCACACCAAGGGTCAGGCCGTAGCCGGAGGCATTGATCTGCGCGAGCAACTGGTCCAGTTCCTTGCGCTTGTAGCGCACCACGTGCAGTACCGGGCCAAAGATTTCACGTTGCAGTTCGTCAAAACTTTCCAGTTCGATCAGCGTTGGCATCACGTAGGTGCCGCGCTTGAGTTCGACACTGTCGGCGATGGCAACCTGATAGACCGTGCGGCCCTTGTCGCGCATGCCCTGGATGTGTTTTTCGATACCGGCCTTGGCTTCGGCATCGATCACCGGCCCGATGTCCACCGACAGGCGCTCCGGGTTGCCGAGACGGTTTTCAGCCATCGCGCCCTTGAGCATTTCGATGACGCGATCAGCAGAATCTTCTTGCAGGCACAGCACGCGCAGGGCCGAGCAGCGTTGACCGGCGCTGTCGAATGCCGAAGACACCACGTCGATGACCACTTGTTCGGTCAGCGCCGAAGAGTCGACGATCATTGCGTTCTGACCACCGGTTTCGGCGATCAGCGGAATGGGTCGGCCCTGCGAGTCAAGACGACCGGCCACGTTGCGTTGCAGCAGGCGGGCGACTTCGGTGGAGCCGGTGAACATGACGCCTTTGACGCGTTCATCGCCCACCAGACCGGCACCTACGGTTTCGCCACGGCCCGGCAGCAGTTGCAGCACGCCTTCCGGAATGCCGGCTTCGAGCAACAGACGTACCGCCTGAGCAGCAATCAATGGGGTTTGTTCGGCAGGCTTGGCCAGCACCGGATTGCCCGCGGCCAGCGCAGCAGCGACCTGACCGCTGAAGATCGCCAGCGGGAAGTTCCACGGGCTGATGCACACCACTGGTCCCAGTGGACGGTGGCCGTCGTTGGTAAAGTCGTTGCGTGCCTGCACAGCGTAGTAGCGCAGGAAATCCACGGCTTCACGCACTTCGGCGATGGCGTTGGCGAATGTCTTGCCTGCTTCCCGGACCAACAGGCCCATCAACGGTTGAATCTCGCCTTCCATCAGGTCGGCAGCGCGCTCCAGAATCGCGGCGCGTTCGGCAGGCGGCGTGGCTTGCCAGATCGGGCCAGCGCTCAGGGCGCACTGAATAGCGTTATCGACGTCTTGCAAGGACGCTTCCTGCACATGGCCCACGACGTCACGTGAGTCCGAGGGGTTCAACGCAGCGCTCAGGCTGCCTGCACCGGCCGGGCAGCCAAGCATTGGCGCGGCTTTCCAGTCGTTGTGCGCGGTCGCCAGCAACGCCGAAGACAGCGAAGCGAGACGATGCTCGTTGGCCATGTCGATGCCGCTGGAGTTGGCGCGCTCTGAGCCGTACAGGTCGCGTGGCAGCGGAATACGCGGGTGCGGCAGGCCGAAACCGCCTTCCTGGGTTGCCATGCGTTCGATCTGGCTAACCGGATCTGCAACCAGTTCCTGAATGGAGATCGAGTGGTCGGCAATGCGGTTGACGAACGAGGTGTTGGCACCGTTCTCCAGCAGGCGACGCACCAGATAAGCCAGCAGGGTTTCATGGGTGCCGACCGGCGCGTACACGCGGCACGGACGATTCAGCTTGCCGTCGGCGACTTTGCCTACAACCTGTTCATAGAGAGGTTCGCCCATGCCGTGCAGGCACTGGAATTCGTACTGGCCGGGGTAATAGTTCTGACCGGCAATCTGGTAGATGGCCGCCAGGGTATGGGCGTTGTGCGTAGCGAATTGTGGATAGATGACTTCCGGTGCGGCCAGCAGCTTGCGGGCGCAGGCGATGTAGGACACATCGGTATACACCTTGCGGGTGTAGACCGGATAGCCTTCCAGGCCTTCGACCTGAGCGCGCTTGATCTCGCTGTCCCAGTACGCGCCTTTCACCAGGCGAATCATCAGGCGATGGCGACTGCGGCGTGCCAGGTCGATCACGTAATCGATCACATACGGGCAGCGTTTCTGATACGCCTGGATCACGAAGCCGATGCCGTTCCAGCCGGTCAGTTGCGGCTCGAAGCACAGCCGTTCGAGCAGATCCAGCGACAGCTCCAGACGGTCGGCTTCTTCGGCATCAATGTTCAGGCCAATATCGTACTGCTTGGCCAGCAGCGTCAGCGCCAGCAGGCGTGGGTACAGTTCTTCCATCACGCGTTCGTACTGGGCGCGGCTGTAGCGCGGATGCAGTGCCGACAGCTTGATGGAAATGCCCGGGCCTTCGTAGATGCCACGGCCATGCGACGCTTTGCCGATGGAATGGATGGCCTGCTCGTAGGACGCCAGATATTTCTGAGCGTCATGTTCAGTCAGCGCGGCTTCACCGAGCATGTCGTAGGAATAGCGAAAGCCTTTGGCCTCGAAGCGACTGGCGTTGGCCAGCGCTTCGCCGATGGTTTCGCCGGTGACAAACTGCTCGCCCATCAGGCGCATGGCCATGTCGACGCCCTTGCGGATCATCGGCTCGCCGCTTCTGCCGATAATGCGGCTCAGCGAAGAGGTCAGGCCTGCTTCATTGTGCGTGGCGACCAGCTTGCCGGTCAGCAGCAGGCCCCAGGTGGCCGCATTGACAAACAACGATGGACTATTGCCCAGGTGTGGCTGCCAGTTACCGTTGCTGATCTTGTCGCGAATCAATGCATCGCGTGTGCCCTTGTCCGGGATGCGCAGCAGCGCTTCGGCCAGACACATCAGGGCGACACCTTCCTGGGACGACAGCGAAAACTCTTGTAGCAGGCCCTGAACGATACCGGCGCGGCCGCCTGCACTTTTCTGGTTGCGCAGCTTTTCGGCAATCGATGCCGCCATCTTGTTGGTGGCTTCCGCGACCGGCGCGGTCAGACGCGCCTGCTCCAGCAGCATCGGCACGACTTCCGGTTCTGGGCGACGGTAGGCGGAGGTAATCGCTGCACGCAACACAGATTGAGGCTGAATGCTTTCGGCAAAATCCAGAAAACATTGCAGCCCGGCGTCTTCCGCCAATTCACCACGGTCGTCACTGTCTTTGGCAGCCGAACCGTCGAGTTCCAGCAAGGTTGCACCACTCTCCAGCTTTTCCAGGTAATTGAAGATCGCCTGCTTGATCAACCAGTGCGGCGTGCGGTCGATGGAGTGGGCGGCAGCTTTCAATCGCTCGCGGGTCGGGTCGTCGAGCTTCACGCCCAGAGTGGTGGTGGCCATGTCTTGTCCTCGTTATAGCCACTCGAAGGTGGCATCGGCTTTGACGCAGATTAGCTTTGCAAAGGGGCCGGGTGCAACCGAGTGCAACCCTGTTTAAGGAATATTTTGTAACGCTTGCAGCGAACGACCGCAAAAAAGGCCGCTGCGCTCGAAGCTGGTGCGCTGATTTTTGCGAATTTCGGCAGGGCGCCCTAAAATGGGGCGTAAAAGTGTTTGCGCTTGATTTTTTGTAACAGGTGCAACTTGCATGACGAAATGGGTTGCACCTTGTTCTGTTTGTTCCATAGGATCCGTCCCCTCGGTGCAACCGTGACTGCCATTCCTCACGGAATCAGTCAGCGCGGTGCCGGGTGCATGGTTGAGGCAGCGCTGCATGCGCTGTCCCTCGCGCATCAGGTGCCAACATAAAAACAATGCCAAGGCAGAACTTATGAGTGTCAGCAACCCTACCTTGATCACGTTCGTGATCTATATCGCAGCAATGGTACTGATCGGTCTGATGGCCTATCGCTCCACCAATAACCTGTCGGATTACATTCTCGGTGGTCGCAGCCTGGGCAGTGTGGTGACTGCACTCTCGGCCGGTGCCTCGGACATGAGCGGCTGGCTGCTGATGGGCTTGCCGGGAGCGATTTACATGTCTGGTCTGTCGGAAAGCTGGATTGCCGTCGGTTTGATCATCGGTGCCTACCTGAACTGGCTGCTGGTGGCTGGTCGCCTGCGCGTGCAGACCGAGCACAACGGCGACGCCTTGACCCTGCCGGACTACTTCAGCAGCCGCTTCGAAGATAGCAGTGGCATGCTGCGCATCATTTCGGCCATCGTGATTCTGGTGTTTTTCACAATCTATTGCGCCTCCGGCATTGTCGCAGGGGCACGTCTGTTCGAAAGCACCTTTGGCATGTCCTATGAAACCGCTCTGTGGGCCGGTGCCGCTGCGACCATCGCCTACACCTTTGTCGGCGGCTTCCTGGCGGTCAGCTGGACAGATACCGTGCAGGCCACGCTGATGATCTTCGCCCTGATCCTGACGCCGATCATCGTCCTGTTGGCGACCGGTGGCGTCGATGCCACGTTCCTGGCGATCGAAGCGAAAGATCCGACCAGCTTTGACATGTTCAAGAACACCACCTTCATCGGTATCATTTCCCTGCTCGGCTGGGGGCTGGGCTATTTCGGTCAGCCGCATATTCTGGCGCGCTTCATGGCGGCGGATTCGGTCAAATCGATAGCCAACGCCCGACGCATTTCCATGGCCTGGATGATTCTGTGCCTGGGCGGCACGGTAGCAGTAGGGTTCTTCGGGATTGCCTACTTCTCGGCGCATCCGGATGTTGCCGGGCCCGTGACCGAAAACCCGGAGCGCGTCTTCATCGAACTGGCCAAGCTGCTGTTCAACCCATGGATTGCAGGTGTGCTGCTCTCGGCGATTCTGGCTGCGGTCATGAGCACGTTGAGCTGCCAGTTGCTGGTGTGTTCCAGTGCGCTGACTGAAGACTTCTATAAAGCTTACCTGCGCAAAAGTGCTTCGCAGGTCGAGTTGGTCTGGGTCGGTCGTGCCATGGTGTTATTGATCGCAATCATCGCCATTCTGCTGGCCGCCAACCCCGAAAACCGTGTGTTGGGTCTGGTGAGTTATGCCTGGGCCGGTTTCGGCGCAGCGTTCGGCCCTGTGGTGCTGATCTCGGTACTGTGGAAGGGCATGACGCGCAACGGTGCATTGGCCGGGGTGATCGTGGGTGCAGCTACCGTGGTGCTCTGGAAGCAGTTCAGCACCATGGGCCTGTATGAAATCATTCCTGGTTTCATTCTGGCCAGTATCGCCATCGTGGTGTTCAGTCTGGTGGGCAAGCCTGCATCGGCGTCGATGCAGGCTCGCTTCCTCGCAGCCGAGCAGGACTTCAAGGCTAATCGCTGACAGAACTGCGCTGATATGAAAGCGGCCCGCCTTCCAGTGAAGAGCGGGCCGTTTTCGTTTGTGCTGGAGCGCTGTGTGTCACTCAGTTTTTGTTGTGGTCAATGTCGAGGTTGTAAAACGTTGCCTTGCCGCCTTCCGAGGTATAGCCCTTATTGTCCTGGGTATACACACCTGCCTTGAAGTACAGCGGCTTGTCGCTCCAGGTCTTGCTGATCCGCTTGCTCCAGTCGGTGTCATTGACACTGACCCTCAAGTTGCCGCCCTTGGTCAGGTTGATGACGTACTTGAATGTCTCGTTCAGCTTCACGCCTTTGACAATCGTGTAGACCTTGCTGTCGTCGTCATCGTAGCGGTTGCGAACTTTCGCAACGATATCGCCAGCCTTGGTGTCTTCATCATATTGGTATTCGACTTTCAGGAGCGGTTCGGTGCTCTCGTAGGCATGAATCTGGCCGATTACGACCTTGCCTGTCGACGGCACCTGATCGACTTCCAGTTTGGCGTTCAGGTAATTGTCTGCATCGGTGTACAGCCAGTTGTGCAGTGATCCGTCCGGCCACGTTTCTCGTAGTTCTGTGCGCGAGTATTTGGCGTTTTCGGTCTTGGTACCGGTAACTGGAGACCAGAACACAATAGAGTCGGATTTGGACTTGAAGTACTTCCCGTCATAACCCTTGACCAGTTGGGAGGTTTCGATGGTCTTGGGGGGGGAGTCGACCGGGATGCTGAGATTCCACGATCCAAGATCAATCATTTGTGGCCCTTATAGACATGTCTTTCTACCGACAAAAAGTGCCGCCGGCAGGTTGAGAGAGGTGTGGATCCATTTATACGGCTTGTAGGACAGTTTGTTAACGAAAAATTGTCGAACGAATGACGTCAAAGTGCTGTCACTTTTTCTACAGGGCAGAGTTTTAAAGGTCTGTAGGGGATGACCGTTAGTCGGTTAGATAGAACTTTTGCGTTGGGGAAGGGGAGCCTTGCTTCTGCTTTTGGCGAGACGGGGCTAGAGTTGGAACCAAAGTATGACGGTCATCCTGAGACTCAGGCGTCATGCCCACACAGAGAAGCAGCATGGAACGCGTGCCACCCCAGCCAGATGATGGCTCTTCAGTTTTACTTGTTGTAGATGATTACCCGGAAAATCTGGTAACGATGTGCGCTGTTCTGCAAAGAACAGACTGGCGCATCGTAACGGCGAGTTCAGGTATCGAAGCGCTGACAGTGCTACTCGAGCAGGAAGTGGATCTGGTTTTGCTGGATGTACAGATGCCGGGCATGGACGGCTTCGAAGTCGCACGTCTGATGCGCGGTAGTCAGCGTACCCGGCTGACACCGATTATCTTTCTGACCGCCAACGAGCAGACCCAGGATGCTGTACAGAAAGGCTATGCGAACGGTGCAACGGATTACTTGTTCAAACCTTTCGACCCCAATGTCCTCAAGCCCAAGGTACAGACGCTGCTGGAACAGCAGCGCAATCGTCGTGCGCTGCAACAGCTTTCGCACGAGTTGGAGTCGGCGCGCACGTTCAATGCATCGGTGCTGGCCAACGTCGCCGAAGGCATTCTGGTGGTTGATGAGTCGGGGCTGATCAGTTTTGCCAACCCTGCGATCTGCCAGCTGTTGCACGCATCGGTCGATCACCTGTGCGGAACTCAGGTGCTGGATTACATTATCGAACCGCACGTCGGGGAATGGACGGAGTCGGGCTTCTACAAGCACTACCGCAGAGCCGATACCTATCGCGTGCACGATGCTGTGCTGCGTACCGTGCAGGGCTCGCAACTACCGGTTGCGCTATCGTGTGCGGCGCTGCCGGCCGAACAGAAGGCCATGGTGCTGACCGTGCTCGATATGTCGGTGGTCCGAGATCTTTATCAGCAACTGGAAAAGCAGGCCGTCACCGATGCCCTGACCGGGTTGCTCAACCGCCGGGGGTTGTACCAGGCGGTCGAAGGCATGCTGTTGCGCAATGAGCAGGCGGACAAGTACCTGGTTGTGCTGTTCATGGACCTGGATGGCTTTAAGCAAATCAACGATTCACTGGGCCACGATGCGGGTGATCAGGTGTTGCTGTGGGTCGCTCAACAGTTCAAGGAATGCATGCGGCCCTATGATGTTCTGGCGCGTGTCGGGGGCGACGAATTTACCGTAGTCATCGATGGTCTCGACTACCCGGAACAAGCGGCAAAAATCGCCGAAAAACTTATCGAACGGGTTTCCAGCAAGCGCCAGATCGACGGTGTCGATATCGTCCTGGGTGCCAGCGTGGGGATTGCCACTTACCCTGACTGCGGCTCGAATCTGGACGGTTTGCTGCGTGCGGCAGATATCGCCATGTACGAGGCCAAGCGGGCCGGTCGCAAGCAATACCGGTTTTACGACCAGAACATGAATGGACGCGCGCGCTCGCGACTGATGCTGGAAGAGAGCGTGCGCACGGCTATCGACGGCAAGGATTTTTCGGTGGTCTATCAGCCGCAGATTCATGTTGCCGATGGTCGCTTGCGCGGTTTCGAGGCGCTGCTGCGCTGGCAGCATCCTGCGGTAGGCGAGGTGCCTCCCGCGCTGTTCATCCCTTTGCTGGAAGAGACGCGGCTGATCAACAGGCTGGGTAGCTGGATCTTCGATCAGGGTGCCGAACAGCGTCAGGCGTGGAGCCGCGTATTTGCCTCGGATGTGGTGGTCAGCGTCTGCGTCAGCCCCACGCAGTTCTGCATGCCCAACCTGGCGTCGGAACTCAAGCGGGCCATGGACCGCTTTGAACTGGAGCCTGGTCAGCTGGAGGTGGAAATCACCGAAAGTTCGCTGGTCAACAACCTCTCGCACAGCCATAAACAGCTGGCGTTGCTGCATGATTTTGGCATACGCATCGCGCTGGATGACTTCGGTACGGGTGATTGCTCGCTGTCGCATCTGCGTAATCTGCAGCTGGATACGCTCAAGCTCGACCGGCGTTTTGTGGCCAATATCGTCGGTTCAAGGCGCGAGTCTGCACTGGCCAGCAGCATCATCGACCTGTGTCGTAATCTGGACATGCTGGTGATTGCCGAGGGCGTCGAGACCCATGAGCAATATCAGTGGCTGGCTGATAACGGCTGCCAGGTCATGCAAGGCTTTCTGATAGACCATCCGATGATCGCCGAAGACGCGCTGAGTTTTCCGGGGTACTTCGATGTGTCGGCCTTGAAACGCCAGGGATTGCTGTAGAATGGCGCTTTTCTGAACAGTGTCAGGCCCCATGACCGCATCCAGTCGCGCCCCGCTCAAATACCTGCAAGCCTATCCGCAGGCGTTGCAGGATCAGGTGCAGCAATTGATCGATCAGGGGCGACTGGCGGACTACCTGGAACAGCGCTATCCCGCGCGGCATCAGATTCAGAGCGACAAGGCGCTGTATGCCTACGCTCTGGCCCTGAAGCAGGACCATCTGCGTAACGCACCGGCGATCAGAAAAGTCCTGTTCGATAACCGGCTGGACCTCACCCACCGTGCGCTCGGGCTGCACACCAAGATATCCAGAGTGCAGGGCGGCAAGCTCAAGGCCAGTAACGAGATTCGTGTAGCGGCCTTGTTCAAGGAAGCGCCACCGGAGTTTCTGAAAATGATCGTTGTCCATGAGCTGGCGCATTTTCGGGAGTCTGATCACAACAAGGCGTTTTACCAGCTGTGTGAGCACATGCTGCCCGGCTACCACCAGCTGGAATTCGACCTGCGCGTTTATCTGACATACAGCGAGCTGCAAGCTTTAAACGGCAAGCGTTAAGCCAGAAGCTTTGCTTCATGCCTTTAGCTTGAAGTTTGAAGTTTGAAGTTTGAAAGTGCCTTTCCCAGGCTCTGTGCGTAAACCCAGGAATACGGCTTTCTGTATATACACCGGCGGTCACTCACGCCTCATGTCAATTTCGATTAACTTTTCGTCTATGAACCGAAGGTATTGATAGGATCCGCCATCAGGGCCATAAACAAATACAGTTATGGTCGCCGCGTTAAGTCTGGGAACTCCGTTGGTACGCCTGGCAGGGCCCTCGCTGCTCTTTCTTGATGGGGGGCCGCATTTAGCTAGAACCGTTGACATTGAGTCGCCCTCACTGATGAGCGCCGTGCCACACCTCATGGTCGCATTAGCGGTACTGATAAACGCAGTTGCAATAATACATGCGCTCAAAAGGAGTATGTGCAGCGATTTTCTCATTGGTCTGTGCCAGCCGTGCTTGCGACAATACTTTTGATACTGAGCCTAAGGATACCCAAGCACCGCTTTGATGCCAGTCAGGTTGCGGGCGATCCAGGTCTTGTCGATGGCGCCCCAGTTGCGAATGCAGTAACTGCCAGCGTGATTGCGCGCGCCTTCCTGTTGTTCGAATTCGCACTCGATGTCCAGATCAGAGAGCGCGCTGATGGTGTCCTGCGCAGTGCGGCGCGGCATGCCGGTCACTGCGGTCAGTTCGGGTACGCTGCAGGCAAGTTTTGAATCAATCAGATACGCCACGTACAGCCGGCGATAGAAACTGCTTTTGGTCTTGCTGACGTCCATCGACGAATCCTCTTCCAGTGCTTGCAGCTCAAAGCTGCCCCTAATCCAGATCGCGGCGCATGCCGATGTGGGGGATGTCGTCTTCGAGGTAGATTTCGCCAATCGGGTCGAAGCCGTAACGGCTGTAATAGCCCTGCAAGTGGGCCTGAGCCGAGAGGTAGATTGGCTGATCAGGCCATCGGCGTTCTGCGTTCTCCAGGGCCTGTACCATCAGTTCGTGGCCGATGCCTCTGCTGCGAATCGAAGGGGCAGTCACGACGCGGCCGATGGTCACGTCGCCGCCTTGCTGGATCGGGTCAAGCAAACGAAGGTAAGCCACCAGCTTGTCTCCCTGCCAGGCCATCAGGTGGCAGGTATCGCCTGTCAGGTCCTGTCCGTCGACGTCCAGGTACACGCATTGCTGCTCGACCACAAACACCTCGGCACGCAGTTGCAGCACGGCGTAGAGCTGCTGAATGCTCAGTTCGGTGTGATGTTTGCAGATCCATTCGATAGACATGTTGCAGACTCGCAGGGAAACCAGAAGCGAAGTCTAAACGTATCCTGCGCCATTCCCAATAAACAGCGTGAAGATCTGCATGCAGCGTTACAGAAAGCGTGCCACTCTCAGGTTGTCTATTGAGTGCTTCAGGTCTTCAATAAAAGTGTGTAGGCGCTCTAATGAGTGACGGTTTTGCTGCCGATAGGTTTGAATCGGGCATACCGCCCTTTCAGGAACCTGAGCATGTCGCAGTGGCTTCGAGCGGTTGGGTTGCTGTTCTTTTTGCTGATGGCATCCGCCAGCGCAGCGGAGAAACTGCGGCTTGTCGCTGACCCCTGGCCGCCCTTTACCGATGCGCTGCTGCTCAATGGCGGGCTGGCCACTGACATCGTCAACACGGCCCTGCGCCGCGCCGGATACACCACTGTTTACGAACAGGTGCCGTGGGCACGGGCGCTGCTGGGGCTGAGCGAAGGGCGTCACGATGTGCTGATCAATGCATGGTTCAGCGAAGAGCGTATGAAAATCGGCGAGTTTTCTGCGGAATACCTGCTCAATCGGATTCGCTTCATCAAGCGCAAGGATTCGGCGATCAGCAGCCTGTCCCATGAGCAATTGCATCACTACATGATTGCGGTGGTGCGTGGTTACGCGTATGCCCCTGCATTCGATAGCGACACATTGCTCAAGAAGGTCCCGGTGCAGAATTTCTCCACTGCCGTGCGCATGCTGGCTGCGGCTCGCGTCGACCTCGCGCTGGAAGACGAATACGTCGCGCGTTACAACCTGGCGCTGGAGTCTGACGAGGTTCGCAATCGGGTCGAATTCATGCCGGGGTCATTGAGCGAGAACAGCCTGCATATTCTGGTCAGCCTGAAAAATCCGCTACACGCGAAGATCGTCGCCGATTTCGATCATGAAATCACCGCCATGAAAGCCGACGGCACTTACGAAGAGTTGCTCAGACTGCACGGTCTGCAACAGTCTCCGGAGCTTTGATGAGGTGCGCGGCCAAGGTCCGCAGTGGTGCCAGTTGACGACAGATCAACGCCAGTTGCGCCTGCACCAGGCGCTGACTTTCATCCATCTCTTCCGGCAATTGTTCCAGCTCTGCGGCCAGGGCTTCTTCAGCATCACTGTGCACGGCAACCGGTTGCTTCTCGGCCAGGCTCTGGGCGATCTCATCAATGCTGGCGGCCAGTGTCGCACCGGCGCCATCTATCAGGTGCTCGTGGACGTCACTCGGCAACTGCGTGTCGCGGTGGGCGCCAAGGCCTGACAGATAACTCAACAGCGTGTGCGACAGCACCAGGAAGCGAAAGCCGACGTCGGCTTCCTTGCGGAAATGGCCGGGCTCCATGAGCATGTTGGCCAGCGTGGTGGACAGCGCGGCATCGGCGTTGTGGGCGTTGCGCCGTGCCAGTCGATAGGCCAGGTCATCGCTCTTGCCTTTGGCGTACTGCTGCATGATCTGGCGCAGATAGATGCTGTTGCAGGTCAGCGTGTTGGCCAGCACTTTGTTGAGACGCCGTCCCTGCCAGTCCGGCAGGAACAGGAACACCGCAAGGCCGGCGATCAGGCTGCCCAGCAGTGTGTCGAACAGGCGCGGCAGAAACAGGCCGTAACCGTCGCCGACCTGATTGAAACAGAACAGTACCATCACGGTGATAGCGGCGGTCGACAGGGTGTAGCGCGTGGTGCGGTTGACGAAGAACACCACCCCGGCGAGCACCGCACACATCGATTGCAGAATCGGGCTGGTGACCAGATCGAACAGCACCCAGCCGACTGTCAGGCCAATCGCGGTGCCGATGATCCGCTGTCCGAGCTTGCGCCGGGTCGCGCCATAGCTGGGCTGGCAGACAAACACCGTGGTCAGGATGATCCAGTAGCCTTGCGACGGGTGAATCAGGTGCACCATCGCGTAACCGATGGTCAGCGCCAGCGGCAGACGCAATGCATGGCGAAACAGCAACGAGGTCGGAGTCATTTGCAGACGCAGGCGCGTCCAGACATCCTTGAGGTTGCGCGGCGAGCGGTCCAGCAGGCTGCTGTCGGTGGCATCGGCGACGGCGTCCGGATTGCTGGCATCGCTGATCAGCCGGTCCAGCGTGCCGAGGTTGGTCGCCAGTGCGCGCAGTGAACGCAGCAAGCCGCGCCATGCCGGGTTGCTCTGGATGCGCAGGTGCTCAAGCGACGCCTGCAGGTCTTCCATGGCTTCTGCGAAGCTGGGGTCATACACGAACGGCTGACGCAGCTGGATGGACTCTGAGAGCGCCTGACAGGCAACGCCTTGCTGACGCAGCAAGCGCTGGCAACGGAACAGCACGTCACTGTGGAAAAACGCGTCGGCCAGCGAGTTGTAAGGGTAGTGCGACGAACTGGCGCGCTCGTGAATGTCCTGAGCGATGAAATACAGCTTCAGGTAGCGGCTGACCTTCGAGCCGGGGCGACCGCTGCCGACGCGGTGCAGGATGATTTCCTTGGTCGAGTTCAGCGCCGCGACCACGCGACCGTTCTGCTGCGCCAGCTCCAGGCGGCGAGCTTCCACGTTGAGGTTGCGGATGGGCTCGAACAGCGTCGATTTTAGTTTCAGGTACTGCCCCAGTTCGCGAAACAGCCGCGCCAGCGCCTGCTGCACCGGCTGGTTGGAAAACAGCATCTGCCACACTACCGACAGCAGGCCGTACCACGCAGCCCCGGCGACCAGCAGCATCGGCTCGTGCCAGAAGTCCGTCACCTGACCGCCGCGCTGATCGACCCCGATCATGGTGTACACCGACAGAATCAGCGTGCCATAGGCAATCGCGCCATAGCGTTCGCCCAGCGCGCCGAGCATGGTCAGGCCAAAGCTGGCCAGCGCCAGTGAGCAGACAAACAGCCAGGGGTAGGGGAATAACAGTTCGACGGCGAGGGCGGCGATGCTGAAACACACCAGCGTCACGGCCAAGGCGTTGAGCCTGCCCTGCCAGCTGTCATCGGTTTCAGCCAGGGCGCAGGCGATAATTCCCAGAAACAGTGGGATCAGCAGGGCCATCTCGTTTTGATACCAGCACAGCAGCATGCTGCCGGTCAGTGCAATGAAGACACGAACGCTATAGCTGAATTTATCCAGCGCCCACAATCGACGGAATGTATGACGGAGAGATTTCGATGCCATGGATAAGCTGACGGCCCTGTTCGCAATTGATCGATCGTGCAGGAGGATATGTACAGCCCAAATGGCTGGCTGTACATCCGCCTTGCAAAATTTATACGGTTCGCAGTGTCGCGATCTTGGTTCAAACGGTTATGTCAGACGTACTGCGCTGCGGCGTAGGCCGATGCCCAGGCCCACTGGAAATTGAAACCGCCCAAGTGGCCGCTCACGTCCAGCACTTCGCCAACGAAATAGAGGCCGGGTGATTTCAGCGACTCCATGGTCTTGGAAGACACTTCGCGAGTATCAATACCGCCCAGTGTCACTTCAGCCGTGCGATAGCCCTCGGTGCCTGCCGGGACCACCTGCCAGCTCGCCAGTTTTGCAGCGATCTCGGCCAGCTCGGCGTGGGTGTACTGCTTCATGGGTTTGGAAACGAACCAGTGTTCGGCGATCAGGTTGGCCATCTTCTTGGTGAAGATTTCGCCCAGCAAGGTTTTCAGCTCGCTGTTGGGGCGCTCTGCCTGTTGCTGCGAGAGCCAGGCGGGCACATCGTGATCAGGCAGCAGGTTGATTTCTACTGTGTCGCCGGGCTGCCAGAAGGAGGAAATCTGCAAAATGGCCGGGCCGCTGAGGCCGCGGTGGGTGAACAGGATGTTTTCCCGGAAGCTGGTGTCGTTGCAGCTCACCAGGCAGTCCACCGAGGTGCCGGACAGCTCGGTGCACAAGTCCTTGAGCTGGTCGGTAATGGTGAAGGGCACCAGCCCGGCGCGGGTGGGCAACAGTGTGTGGCCGAATTGCTTGCCGACCTGATAGCCGAAGCCGGTCGCGCCCAGCGTCGGGATCGACAGCCCGCCGGTGGCTATCACCAGTGACTGGCAGTTCAGTGTGCCCAGCGTGGTCTGCAGGCTGTAGCCGGAGTCGGTCTTTTCGATCTGCTGCACAGCAGTGTCCATGTGCAGGCTGACACCGGCTTGGCGGCATTCTTCCAGAAGCATTTCCAGAATGTCGCTGGACTTGTTGTCGCAGAACAGCTGGCCGAGCTTTTTCTCGTGATACGGCACGCCATGTTTGGCGACCATCGCGATGAAATCCCATTGGGTGTAGCGGGCCAGTGCCGATTTGCAGAAATGCGGGTTTTGCGACAGGAAGTTGGCCGGCTCGGTGTACATGTTGGTGAAGTTGCAGCGCCCGCCACCGGACATGAGGATCTTTTTGCCGGGCTTGTTGGCATGATCAATCAACAGCACCTTGCGCCCGCGAGCGGCAGCGGTGAACGCACACATCAGACCTGCGGCGCCAGCGCCAATGATTACAACGTCAGTAACGGGCACAGCGTGTTTCCTCGATCGGTAGGTCACGATCGTTCCCATGCTCTGCGTGGGAATGCCTCTCGTGACGCTCTGGTCACATACCTGCGCCGCACCACATATTCAAAATCGGACGCAGAGCGTCCAGAACTGCGTCCCCACGCGGAGCATGGGGGCGATAATCCAGATAGCGACTATCTCAGAGAATCCGCACGCGCAGCGACTTGCCTTTGATCTTGCCGTTGTTCAGACGCTCCAGCGCCTGTTTGGCCATGCTGCGTTCGACGGCGACATAGGCCTGGAAGTCGAAGATTGCGATCTTGCCGACCTGGGTGCCAGGAATCCCGGCTTCGCCGGTCAATGCGCCAAGAATGTCGCCAGGGCGCAGTTTGTCCTTGCGGCCTGAACCGATACACAGGGTGGTCATGGCCGGCAGCAGCTTGCCGCCTTCCTTGATGCTCAGGTTGTCGTATTGCTGCCAGTTCAGCGGGGCTTTCTGCAACTCTTCGATGGCGCGGGCGCGCTGGCTTTCCGACGGTGCCACGAGGCTGACCGCGATACCTTTCTCGCCTGCACGACCGGTACGGCCGACGCGGTGAATGTGAATTTCCGAGTCACGCGCCAGCTCGACGTTGATCACCATGTCCAGTGCATCGATATCCAGACCCCGTGCGGCCACGTCGGTAGCGACCAGTACCGAGGTGCTGCGGTTGGCAAACATGGCCAGCACCTGATCACGGTCACGCTGCTCCAGATCGCCATGCAGGCCGACCGCAGACATGCCTTTGGCGGTCAGGTGATCGACCACTTCCTGAACCTGCTGTTTTGTGAAGCAGAACGCCACGCAGGACGTCGGTCGGAAATGGCCAAGTACCTTGACCACCGCTTCCAGACGCTGCTCCGGGGATATCTCGTAGAAAATCTGCTCGATCTGGCTGTCGGCATGCAGCGCTTCGACTTTTACAGTCTGCGGGTCGCGCATGAACTTGGAAGACAGCTGCTTGATGCCGACCGGGTAAGTGGCCGAGAACAGCAGGGTCTGACGGCGCTGCGGGGTCTGCTCGATGATGTCGGCGATGGAGTCGTAGAAACCCATGTCCAGCATGCGGTCGGCTTCATCGAGAATCAGCGTGTTCAAGCCGTCCAGCACCAGCGAACCCTTGCGCAAGTGCTGCTGAATGCGACCAGGCGTGCCGACGATGATGTGCGCGCCGTGTTCCAGCGAACCGATCTGCGGGCCGAAAGACACGCCGCCGCAGAGCGTCAGCACCTTGATGTTGTCTTCCGAGCGCGCCAGGCGGCGGATTTCCTTGGCCACCTGATCGGCCAGCTCGCGGGTCGGGCACATGACCAGTGCCTGGCAGCCGAAGAAGCGCGGGTTGATCGGGTTGAGCAGGCCGATACCGAACGCAGCGGTCTTGCCGCTGCCAGTCTTGGCCTGGGCAATCAGGTCCATGCCCTTGAGGATCACCGGCAGGCTCTGCGCCTGAATCGGCGTCATCTCGGCATAACCAAGCGACTCCAGGTTAGCCAGCATGGCAGCGGACAGAGGCAGAGAATTGAAAGCGGTGTTAGTCACGACGGTGGACCTGCAAAACAAAAATGTCGCGTAGTGTATCACCCGCCAGCCAGACCTCACACTGACGATAAGAGCGAGATCGGACGCAGAGCGTCCAGAGCGGCATGCCACGCGGAACATGGGCACAATAGTGTTCGCGTGGACGCCTGCCGTTCCAACGCTCCAGCATGGGTACGCTAGTGTTCTTGTGAACGGCTATCGTTCCTTACGCTCCAGCGTGGGAATGCCGTTCGTGACGCTCTGCGTCACCCTTTTGCGCCGCGCTACGATATCCAGGGCAAAAAAATCCCCGCTGGAGGGCGGGGTTGAGGTTCGAGCGTGGCAGCTCGCAAAGGTATACAGCAAGGCCCGTCCGGGGACGGGCTCGCAGGGCTTACAGCAGAATTGTGCGGATGTCCGCCAGCAATTCGCTCAAGCGCTTGGTGAAGCGGGCAGCAGCTGCGCCGTTGATCACGCGGTGATCGTAGGACAGCGACAGTGGCAGCATCAGTTTCGGCTGGAAGGCTTTGCCGTCCCAGACTGGCTGGATGGTTGCCTTGGAAACACCCAGGATCGCGACTTCCGGCGCGTTGACGATCGGCGTGAAGCCGGTGCCGCCAATGTGACCCAGGCTGGAAATGGTGAAGCACGCGCCCTGCATGTCGTTCGCCGTCAGCTTCTTGTTGCGCGCCTTTTCAGCCAGTGCAGCGGCTTCGGCGGCCAGTTGCAACAGGCTCTTCTGATCGACATCGCGGATGACCGGGACCAACAGACCGTCCGGAGTGTCCACGGCAAAGCCGATGTGCACGTACTTCTTGCGGATCACAGCCTTGCCGCTTGGCGCCAGCGAAGCGTTGAAGTCCGGCAGTTCCTTGAGCAGGTGCGCGCAGGACTTGAGCAGTAGCGGCAGCACGGTCAGCTTGACGCCGGCCTTCTCGGCAGCACCTTTCTGCGCGACGCGGAAAGCTTCCAGGTCGGTAATGTCGGCCTGGTCGAATTGCGTGACGTGCGGGATGTTCAGCCAGCTGCGGTGCAGGCCCGACGCGCCCAATTGCATCAGGCGAGTCATCGGCACTTCTTCGATTTCGCCGAAACGGCTGAAATCGACTTCCGGGATCGGCGGGATGCCCGAGCCGCCGCTTGCGCCGCCAGCTGGAGCTTCCTTGGCCTTCTGCATCATGGCCTTGACGTAAACCTGAACGTCTTCTTTCAGCACACGACCGTGCGGGCCGGTGGCACTGACTGCGCTCAGCTCGACGCCGAACTCGCGGGCCAGCTGACGAACCGCCGGGCCAGCGTGAACCTTGGCGCCGTCTTTGGCCGGTGCGGCCGGAGCAGGTGCAGCTTCGGTCTTCGGTGCTGGAGCCGCAGCCGGAGCAGCCGCTTCAGCCTTGGCCGGAGCAGCAGCCGGTGCGCTGGCGGCCGGAGCCGGGGCAGCAGCAGGCGCAGCGCCTTCGACTTTCAGCTTCAGAATCAGGTCGCCGGTGCCGACTTCCTGATCCAGTTTGACTTCAATGCTTTCCACAACGCCTGCGGCTGGAGACGGGATCTCCATGCTGGCCTTGTCGGATTCCAGTGTGATCAGCGACTGATCAGCCTGAATCGAATCACCGACCTTGACCATCAGCTCGATGATCTTGGCCTTGCCCGACGAACCGATGTCCGGCACGTGGATATCCTGAACCGAAGCGCTGGCAGCAGGAGCGGGAGCAGCCGGTGCAGCTTCAGCCGGTTTCTCGGCCGCCGCCGGTGCAGGCGCAGCAGCAGGTTCGGCAGCAGGCGCCGGCGCAGCAGCGGCTTCGCCTTCCACTTCCAGCTCGAACAGCTCGTCGCCTTCTTTCAGGCGGTCGCCAAGCTTGACCTTCATGCTCTTGATGACGCCAGCCTTGGGAGCAGGGATTTCCATGCTCGCCTTGTCCGACTCAAGGGTCAGGACGCTCTGGTCGGCTTCGATACGATCGCCAACCTTGACCATCAATTCAATGACTTCACCTTCACCGTTACCGATGTCGGGTACGCGAATTAACTCACTCACTATGTCTCTCCTTGGGAGAACCTGTTCACTCACGAATACGCTGGTTCAGTTACAACGAAACAGCCTTGGATGCTCATTTACGCTGAGTAAATTCCGCATCCTTGGCTGTTTACGCTCTGATCAGCGCTCTTGAAGCAGACTCTTAGCAGTCCAGTGGATTGCGTTTTTCAGGATCGATGCCGAACTTGACGATGGCTTCCGCCACGACTTTAGGTTCGATATCGCCACGATCAGCCAAGGCTTCCAGGGCTGCGAGCACCACGAAGTGGCGATCGACTTCAAAGAAGTGACGCAGCTTCTTGCGGCTGTCGCTACGGCCGAAACCGTCGGTGCCCAGGACTTTGTATTCCTTGGTCGGAACCCACTGACGAATCTGGTCAGCGAACAGTTTCATGTAGTCGGTAGAGGCAATGACCGGGCCTTTACGACCATTGAGGCACTGCTCAACATAGCTCAGTTCCGGCTTCTGGCCAGGGTGCAGGCGGTTGTTGCGCTCTACCGCCAGACCGTCGCGGCGCAGTTCGTTGAAGCTGGTAACGCTCCACACGTCAGCGCCGATGTTGAACTCGTCACGGAGAATCTTCGCCGCTTCGCGAACTTCACGCAGGATGGTGCCCGAGCCCAGCAACTGGACGTGGTGCGCCGCTTCCCTGGTGTCTTCTTCGAGCAGGTACATGCCCTTGACGATGCCTTCTTCCACACCGGCCGGCATGGCTGGCTGGGCGTAGGACTCGTTCATCACGGTCAGGTAGTAGAAAACGTCCTGCTGCTCTTCGAACATCCGGCGCATGCCGTCCTGGATGATCACTGCCAGTTCGTAACCGTAAGTCGGGTCGAAGGTGCGGCAGTTCGGGATGGTCGACGCCAGGATGTGGCTGTGACCGTCTTCGTGCTGCAGACCTTCGCCGTTCAGCGTGGTACGGCCGGCGGTGCCGCCGATCAGGAAGCCACGGGTGCGGCTGTCGCCAGCAGCCCATGCCAGGTCGCCGATACGCTGGAAACCGAACATCGAGTAGAAGATGTAGAACGGAATCATCGGCTGGTTGTGGCTGGAATACGAAGTACCGGCAGCGATGAAGGAGGACATGGCGCCCGCTTCGTTGATGCCTTCTTCGAGAATCTGGCCTTTCTTGTCTTCGCGATAGAACATCACTTGTTCTTTATCGACTGGCTCGTAGAGCTGGCCGACCGACGAGTAGATGCCCAGCTGGCGGAACATGCCTTCCATACCGAAGGTACGGGCTTCGTCCGGAATGATCGGCACGATGCGCTGACCGATTTCCTTGTCCTTGACCAGTTGCGTCAGGATGCGCACGAAGGCCATGGTGGTGGATATTTCGCGGTCGCCCGAGCCATCAAGGATGGCCTTGAGGGTCTCGATTGGCGGGGTCGGCAGGCTGAAGCTCTGTGCGCGACGCTGCGGTACAAAGCCGCCCAGCGCAGCACGACGCTCGCTCAGGTAACGGGCTTCGGCGCTGCCTTCTTCCGGCTTGTAGAACGGCAGTGATTCCAGCTCGGCGTCCTTGATCGGGATGTCGAAACGGTCGCGGAAGTGACGCAGGCTGTCGACATCGACCTTCTTGGTGTTGTGCGCAGTGTTTTTCGCTTCGCCAGCGCCGGTGCCATAACCCTTGATGGTCTTGGCCAGCACCACGGTCGGTTGACCCTTGTGGTTGACGGCTTCGTGGTACGCCGCGTAGACCTTGTACGGGTCGTGGCCGCCACGGTTGAGCTTCCAGATCTCGTCGTCGGACAGATCGGCAACCATCGCTTTGAGTTCAGGCGAATTGAAGAAGTGCTCGCGAACGAACGCGCCGTCCTTGGCCTTGTAGTTCTGGTATTCGCCGTCGATGACTTCGTCCATACGACGTTGCAGGATACCGTCGACGTCCTTGGCCAGCAGCGGGTCCCAGAAACGGCCCCAGATGACTTTGGTGACGTTCCATTGCGCGCCACGGAACACGCCTTCCAGTTCCTGGATGATCTTGGCGTTGCCGCGAACCGGGCCGTCGAGGCGCTGCAGGTTGCAGTTGACGACGAAGATCAGGTTGTCGAGCTTCTCGCGACCGGCCAGGGCGATGGCGCCCAGGGATTCCGGCTCGTCGGTCTCGCCGTCGCCCAGGAAGCACCAGACTTTCTGCTTGCCTTCCGGGATATAACCGCGGTGCTCCAGGTACTTCATGAAGCGCGCCTGGTAGATCGCCTGGATCGGGCCAAGGCCCATCGATACAGTCGGGAACTGCCAGAAGTCTTTCATCAGCCACGGGTGTGGGTAAGACGACAGGCCGTTGCCGTCGACTTCCTGACGGAAGTTGTTCATTTGCTCTTCGGTGATGCGGCCTTCCATGAATGCACGGGCGTAAACGCCTGGCGATGCGTGGCCCTGGAAGTAGATCAGGTCGCCGCCGTGTTCGTCGGTCGGGGCCTGGAAGAAATAGTTGAAACCGATGTCATACAGCGTGGCACTGGAGGCGAAGCTGGAGATGTGGCCGCCCAGATCCGGGTCGCCGATGTTGGTTTTGACAACCATGGCCAAGGCGTTCCAGCGCACCAGCGAGCGAATGCGGCGTTCCATGAACAGGTCGCCAGGCATGCGTGCTTCGTGGGTGACAGGAATCGTGTTGCGGTATGGCGTGGTGATGGCGTACGGCAGCTGCGAACCACTACGGGTGGCCAGCTCGCCCATACGGGTCATCAGGTAGTGAGCACGGTCTTCGCCTTCTTTGTCGAGAACCGATTCCAGGGCGTCCAGCCATTCCTGGGTTTCGACGGGATCGAGGTCTTGCATGGCTTGCTCCAGGGCGGAAAGGCTTCCAGAATCGGTTGCCTGAGTTTGCGACTGGCCTTGTGGGCAGACGACATAAATTCTTGGATTACCGGAAGGTGGGATCCGGCGGCGTGTAGTTTTACTACAAATCGACGCCGATTTCAGCCCTCCAGGTAACGTACCCAGTAGTAAAACTACAGAGAAGCGACTCAATCGCTTCTATTGTGTTGTAACTTAAAACGTTACTGTTGATCGCTATTGAATATCTTGCAGGTAAAAAGCGGATTTTTATGCTTCTAATTTGATTTTTCCAGCAATTTATAACCTTTGTTCGACAAGCGGTGCTGTCAGACGCGTCTCGCATTCACGACGAGCGGCCGTTTGCACGCCGATCAAGGATAGACCATGAGCCTACCTTCACTGGCCGAATTTCCGGCCATTCTGCTGCCATTGATGACCCGTGCCCGGCAATCCTTCCGCACTGCGCTGGCGGCTGTGTCGGACGAAGCACCTGCGTTGTTCGAGGCTTGGCCCGAAGCGCGCCGCAACGCTTTCGACCGAGTCTGTGCCGCCAGTGATTTTGTAACCGAGCAGGTCTGCCGTGACCCGCAGATGCTGCTGCAACTGGCCGATGCGGGCGAGCTGGAGCGTAGCTTCTCTGCCGGTGAACTGCGCGGGCAAATTGCCGAAGCGCTGCAGAGTGCCGCCAGCGAAGACGAGTTGGGGCGTAATCTACGTCGACAACGCGCACGCCAGCAAGTCCGGATTATCTGGCGCGACCTGACGCGTCAGGCCGACCTGATCGAGACCTGCCGTGACCTCTCGGAAATGGCCGATGCTTCGATTGATCTCGCCTACCAGTGGCTGTATCCACGGCATTGCCAGCAGTTTGGCACGCCGACCGGTCGCCATTCAGGGCAGCCGCAGCACATGGTCATCCTTGGCATGGGCAAGCTCGGGGCGGTCGAGCTTAACCTTTCGTCGGACATTGACCTGATCTTCGCCTATCCCGAGGGTGGCGAGACGCAAGGCACCAAGCGCGCACTGGATAACCAGGAGTTCTTCATTCGTCTGGGCCAGCGGCTGATCAAGGCGCTGGACCCGGTCACCGTTGACGGTTTTGTGTTTCGCGTCGATATGCGCCTGCGGCCCTACGGTTCATCCGGGGCGCTGGTGCTCAGTTTCAATGCGCTGGAGCAGTATTACCAGGATCAGGGGCGCGACTGGGAACGCTACGCGATGATCAAGGCGCGGGTGGTCGGCGGCGATCAGGCAGCAGGTGCCGAGTTGTTGGAGATGCTGCGCCCGTTCGTGTATCGCCGTTACCTGGACTTCTCGGCCATCGAGGCGCTGCGCACCATGAAGCAGCTGATTCAGCAGGAAGTGAAGCGCAAGGGCATGGCGGCAAACATCAAGTTGGGTGCCGGTGGCATCCGTGAAGTGGAATTTATTGCTCAGGCCTTCCAGTTGATCCACGGCGGCCGCGACCTGAGTCTGCAACAGCGTCCGCTGTTCAAAGTGCTCAAGACGCTTGAAGGGCAGGGCTATCTACCCTCCGCGGTAACCGAGGAACTGCGCGAGGGCTATGAGTTTCTGCGTTACACCGAGCATGCGATTCAGGCCATTGCCGACCGTCAGACGCAAATGCTGCCGGATAACGAGCAGGATCAGGCGCGTATTGCGCTGATCATGGGCTTCGCCGACTGGGCCACCTTTCATGAGCGGCTGATGTATTGGCGCGGCCGGGTGTCCTGGCACTTCCGTCAGGTCATCGCTGACCCTGACGCCGATCCCGACGATGAGCAAGACGACAACAGTGAAGTGGTGGTCGGCGGCGAGTGGCTGCCGTTGTGGGAAGAGTCGCAGAACGAGCAGGCGGCTGGCCAGCAGTTGCAGCAGGCCGGTTTCGTCAATGCCGACAAGGCACTCAAAGGTCTGGCCAGTCTGCGCAGCAGCCCGAGTCTGCGCTCGATGCAGCGCCTCAGTCGCGAGCGCCTGGACGCCTTTATCCCAAGGCTGCTGGCACAGGCGGTAGAGCATGAAAAGCCCGATCTGGTGCTGGAGCGCGTGCTGCCGCTGGTGGAGGCGGTCGCCCGGCGCTCGGCGTATCTGGTGCTGCTGACCGAAAACCCGGATGCATTGCGGCAACTGCTGACCCTGTGCGCGGCGAGTCCATGGATCGCGGAGCAGATCGCGCGCTTCCCGTTGTTGCTCGATGAACTGCTCAATGAAGGTCGCCTGTTCAATCCGCCCTTGGCGCCGGAACTGGCCGCCGAACTGCGTGAGCGGCTGATCCGTATTCCCGAGGACGATCTTGAGCAGCAAATGGAAGCGCTGCGGCATTTCAAGCTGGCGCACAGTCTGCGTGTAGCGGCTTCGGAAATTTCCGGTAGCCTGCCGTTGATGAAGGTCAGTGATTACCTGACCTGGCTGGCCGAAGCGATTCTGGATCAGGTGCTGGCGCTGGCCTGGCGTTACAGCGTAGCCCGCCATGGCACGCCGCTGCGCCCGGACGGCACATTGTGCGATCCGGGGTTCGTGATTGTCGGTTACGGCAAGGTCGGTGGCATCGAACTGGGGCACGGTTCCGATCTGGACCTGGTGTTCATTCATGACGGTGATCTGCAAGCCGAAACCGACGGTGCCAAACCCATCGACAGTGCGCAGTTCTTCACCCGGCTGGGGCAGCGGGTGATTCACTTGCTGACCACGCAGACCAACTCCGGTCAGTTGTATGACGTTGACATGCGTTTGCGGCCGTCCGGCGCATCCGGGCTACTGGTCAGCTCGCTTGGCGCGTTTGCCCGTTATCAGGCCAGTGAGGCCTGGACCTGGGAGCATCAGGCACTGGTGCGCGCCCGGGTGCTGACCGGCAGCCCGGATGTCGGCCGTGAATTCGAGAAAGTGCGTGCCGCTGTTCTGGGCCGTGAGCGCGATCTGGACACGTTGCGTGCCGAAGTCAGCGAGATGCGCGCCAAGATGCGTGACAACCTCGGCACCCGGCTGACAGCGGCGGGCAGGGCGGCCAATGCCTTCGAAGCCGCAATGCCGTTCGACCTCAAGCAGGATGCCGGAGGTATCGTCGATATCGAATTTATGGTGCAATACGCCGCCTTGGCGTGGTCGAGAGAGCATCCCGCGCTGCTGCAATACACCGACAACATCCGGATTCTCGAAGGGCTGGAAGGCGCCGGGCTGCTGCCCGATGCAGATGCCAGCCTGTTGCGCGAGGCCTACAAGGCCTATCGTTCGGCAGCTCACCGTCAGGCCTTGCAGAAGCAGGCCGGTGTGGTCAGCGGCGATCAGTTTCATGCCCAGCGGCGTGAAGTGATGCGAATCTGGACGCAGATGGGGTTGAGCTGAGCCTGAAAGGTAATGCTCTGTGACAGTGCAACATTCTATAAAGCTATGACAGGGAGGCGACAGATTGTGTGGGAACGTCACGCAGTCTGATCGGCCTCCCTGATCGTTTCTGGTCGTTTTTGGATGGAACATGAAAATTCTGATCGTTGGGCCTAGCTGGGTCGGTGACATGGTGATGGCACAAACGCTGTTCCAATGCCTGAAACAGCGTCATCCCGAGTGCGAAATCGACGTGCTGGCGCCTGAATGGAGTCGTCCGATTCTGGAGCGCATGCCAGAGGTTCGCGCTGCGCTCAGTTTTCCGCTTGGCCATGGCGCCCTCGAACTGGCGACACGCCGTCGGATCGGCAAGTCTCTCGCTGGCCAGTACGATCAGGCAATCCTGCTGCCCAACTCGCTGAAATCGGCGCTGGTGCCGTTTTTCGCCGGTATCCCGAAACGCACCGGCTGGCGCGGCGAATTCCGCTACGGCCTGCTCAACGACGTGCGTACCCTCGACAAACAGCGTTACCCGCTGATGATCGAGCGCTTCATGGCGCTGGCCTTCGACAAGGGCGCTGAGTTGCCGCGTCCTTATCCCAAACCGAGCCTGCGTATTGACCCCGTGACTCGCGACGCCGCATTGAGCAAGTTTGGCCTGACCCTGGACCGTCCCGTGCTGGCGTTGTGCCCGGGTGCCGAGTTCGGTGAGTCCAAGCGCTGGCCGGCCGAGCATTACGCGCAGGTAGCTGAAGCCAGCATTCGTGAAGGCTGGCAGGTCTGGCTGTTCGGTTCGAAGAAAGACCATCCGGTTGGCGAAAGCATTCGTCAGGAATTGATTCCCGGCTTGCGTGAGGAGTCTGTCAACCTCAGTGGCGAAACCTCGCTTGCCGAAGCCATTGATCTGCTGTCCTGTGCCGATGCGGTCGTGTCCAACGATTCCGGCCTTATGCATGTGGCTGCGGCGCTCAACCGGCCACTGGTGGCCGTTTACGGCTCCACCTCGCCGGGCTTTACACCGCCGCTGGCCGATCAAGTCGAAGTGGTCCGGCTGGGCCTTGAATGCAGCCCGTGCTTTGACCGCACCTGCCGTTTCGGTCATTACAACTGCATGCGTCTGCTTGAGCCGGGCGCCGTGATTCAGGCGTTGACCCGCCTGAACATCACACCGGTGGAGGTGGCCTGATCTTGCGGGTACTGCTGATCAAGACTTCCTCGCTGGGCGATGTGATCCACGCCTTGCCCGCGCTGACCGATGCGGCACGGGCGCTGCCCGGCATCCGCTTCGACTGGGTTGTGGAAGAAGGCTTTGCTGAAATTCCTGCCTGGCACCCGGCGGTCGACAGGGTGATCCCGGTGGCGATCCGCCGCTGGCGCAAGAACCTCTGGCAGACTTTTCGCTCTGGCGAATGGAAGCGCTTCAAGGATCGAGTGCGCGAGCAGCGTTATGATCTGGTGATTGACGCTCAGGGCCTGTTCAAAAGTGCCTGGCTGACACGCTACATCGACGCGCCGGTGGTCGGCCTGGACCGCGACTCGGCGCGCGAGCCAGTTGCCAGCCGTTTTTATGATCGGGCCTTGCCTGTGGCGCGCGGACAGCATGCCGTCGAACGGCTGCGCCAATTGTTCGCTCAGGCGCTGGACTATCCGTTGCCTGTCGGCATGGGTGATTACGGGCTCAAGCCCTTGGCTGCAATTGACGGCGCGCCGCAAGCGCCTTTTGTACTGTTTCTGCACGGCACGACCTGGGACACCAAACACTGGCCCGAGGTCTATTGGCGACAACTGGCCGAGTTGATGGCCGCGCGCGGTTTTCAGGTGCAGTTGCCATGGGGCAACCCGACAGAGAAGGCGCGTGCCGAGCGCATCGCCGAGGGGCTGGACAGTGCTCATGTGCTGCCGAAACTGAATCTGGCAGGCGTGGCTCGGGTATTGGCCAGCGCACAGGCTTGTGTCGCGGTCGATACCGGTATCGGGCACCTGGCCGCAGCGCTGGACGTACCGACGATTTCCCTGTTCGGCCCGACCAATCCGGGGCTGACCGGGGCTTACGGCAAGTCGCAGGTGCATCTGGCCAGTGACTACCCGGGCTGTGCGCCCTGCCTGCAAAAGAAATGCACGTACCAACCGACCGCCGACGATCAGCGCCGGTTTGACCTGAAACGCGAGTGGCCGTTGTGCTTTACTCGTTTGAATCCCGAGCGAGTGGCGAGCCAACTGGGCGCGCTATTGCTGGCAAAGGAACCTGGCTGATGCAACTGGCTTTCGTACTCTACAAATATTTTCCGTTTGGCGGCCTGCAACGCGACTTCATGCGCATCGCGCTGGAGTGCCAGCAGCGTGGCCATCAGACTCGCGTCTACACGCTGATCTGGGAGGGCGAGGTGCCGCCCGGCTTCGAGGTGCTGGTCGCGCCGGTCAAGGCGTTCTTCAACCATCGGCGCAACGAGAAACTCACCGCCTGGATGGAGGCCGATCTGGCCCGTCGCCCGGTCGACCGCTTGATCGGCTTCAATAAAATGCCGGGGCTGGATGTGTATTACGCCGCCGACGGGTGTTTCGAAGACAAGGCGCAGAACTTGCGCAGCCCGCTGTATCGAAAGTGGGGGCGCTATCGTCATTTTGCCGATTACGAACGAGCGGTGTTTGCCAAAGAATCGAACACTCAGGTGTTGATGATTTCCGAAGTGCAACAGCCGTTGTTCATCAAGCATTACGACACGCCGCTGTCGCGGTTCCATCTTTTACCGCCGGGCATTTCCCAGGATCGCCGCGCGCCACCTGACGCGCCGCAGATTCGTGGCGACTTTCGCGGGGAATTCGGTCTGGCTGACGATGACCTGTTATTGGTGCAGATCGGCTCCGGTTTCAAGACAAAGGGCGTCGATCGCAGCCTGAAAGCGCTGGCGGCGCTGCCTGCCGAATTGCAGAAACGTACGCGTCTGTTTGTAATCGGTCAGGATGACCCCACGTTATTCCAGCGGCAGAGCGCCACGCTTGGCTTGGGCGATCGGGTGACCTTTATGAAAGGGCGCAGCGATATTCCGCGTTTCCTGATAGGTGCCGATCTGCTGATTCACCCTGCCTACAACGAAAACACCGGCACGGTGCTGCTCGAAGCACTGGTGGCCGGTTTGCCGGTGCTGGTCAGCGCGGTCTGCGGTTATGCGCATTACATTGCCGAAGCCGATTGCGGTCGGGTCCTTGACGAACCGTTTGATCAGGCTCAGCTCAATCGCTATCTGGCCAGCATGCTTCAGGACGCCGCCGCGCGCAGCGCCTGGAGTCGCAACGGCCTGGCCTTCGCTGACACGGCGGACCTTTACAGCATGCCGCAACACGCTGCGGATGTAATTCTGGCGGAGCACGACTGATGAAGCTGTTCCTTGCTGAACCGTTCAAGAGCCTGTGGGCCGGGCGCGATGCCTTCGCCGAGGTAGAAGGCCTGAGCGGTGAGGTTTATCGCGAGCTGGAAGGGCGTCGTACGCTGCGCACTGAAGTCGACGGGCGCGGTTATTTCGTCAAGATCCACCGCGGCATTGGCTGGGGCGAGATCGCCAAGAACCTCGCAACGGCGAAGCTTCCGGTGCTGGGCGCGGGCAAGGAGTGGGACGCCATCGAGCGCCTCCACGAAGTCGGCGTGCCGACCATGACTGCCGTCGCCTACGGCGAACGCGGCAGCAATCCCGCCGCGCAGCATTCCTTCATCGTGACTGAAGAACTGGCACCCACCACCAGCCTTGAGGACGTCAGCCTCAACTGGCGCACCGAGCCGCCCGAGCCGCGTCTGAAAAGGGCGTTCATTGCCGAGGTTGCGCGACTGGTCGGGATGATGCATCGGGCCGGCGTCAATCACCGCGACTGTTACATCTGTCACTTCCTGTTGCACACCGACAAACCGGTGACGGCCGACGAATTCAGGCTGTCGGTCATCGACCTGCACCGTGCTCAGACACGGCGGGCCATAACGCCACGCTGGCGCAACAAGGACCTGGCCGCGCTGTATTTCTCGGCGCTGGACATCGGCCTGACCCGGCGCGACAAGTTGCGTTTTCTCAAGGATTACTTTCAGAAGCCGTTGCGGGAAATACTGCTCAAGGAAGCGGCGCTGCTGACGTGGCTGGATAAGAAAGCCGACAAGTTGTATCAACGTAAAGTGCGATATGGGGATGCGCTCTGATGGCGGGCTGGAAGCTCGAACCCGAGTACGCGTTCCTTGAGCGTGACTTTGGCAGCCTGGACGCGGTGTTTGCCCTGGAAGGCCAGCGCCTGACCCGCGACCCGATGTCCGAAGTCATCCGCGTCGAACGCTCCGGGGTCAACTATTACGTCAAGCGTTACGTAAGTGCCGGCAAGGGCCTGCGTCGTTACATGGGCAGGCCTCGGGTCAAGTCCGAGTGGCAGAACCTCAAGCGTTTCGCCAAATGGGGCATTCCCACGGCCGAGGTAGTGGCCTGGGGGCTGGAGCGCAATGGTGCGGCCTATGATCGCGGTGCATTGATCACCCGTGAGCTGCCGAATACCAACGATCTGTCGGTGCTGGCCAAGCGCAACGATCCGTTGCTGGCCGACAGGCACTGGGTAGAAGGCATCAGTCGCCAGCTGGCTGCTTACACGCGCATCATGCACGACAGGCATTTCACGCATAACGATCTGAAGTGGCGAAACCTGTTGGTCGATAACGTGGGCAAGCTGTTTTTCATCGACTGCCCCAACGGTGCATTCTGGTGGAGCTTCATGCTGCGCTACCGGATCACCAAGGACCTCGCGTGCCTGGACAAGGTTGCCAAGTACCACCTGTCAGCCACCCAACGCCTGCGCTTCTACATGCAGTACCGCCAACGGGCGCGCTTGAACGCCTCGGACAAAAAACGTATTCGACATATCGTCAGCTTTTTCGAGGGCCGTGAATGAGCGTGTTTATTGCCAGTGCCGATCGGGCGCTACTGGAGCGCCACGGCCTGGTCGATTTTGAATCGCTATGGAATCTTCAGCTGGATGCCGTCGACGAGCCCAATACCGGACGCGGCGGCTGGAGCAGCGTGTTTCGCCTTGATCTGGACGGCCATGGGTTTTACCTCAAGCGCCAGAGCAACTACCTGACGTACACCTTGCATCGTCCGTTTGGCGAGCCGTCCTTCTCTCGCGAGTTTCGCAACATCAGTCGCTACCGCAAGCTGGGCATTCCTGCACTGCAAGCGGTGTTCTATGGCGAGCAAAAAGCCGCCGGCGAGCACCGCGCGATCCTCATGACCCGTGCGCTGGATGGCTGGACTGATCTTGACGAGCTGTTGCAGCAATGGGGCAGCCTTGAGGCGGGTCAGCGTCTGGCCATACTTCAGGCCTGTGGCCGGCTGGCGCATACGTTGCACAGCGCAGGTCAAGTCCACGGCTGTTTCTACCCCAAACATATTTTCCTTCAACCAGAGGGTAGGGGTTACGGGGCGCAACTGATCGACCTTGAAAAAACCCGTCCGGTGATCTTTGGCAAGCGTGATCTTGCACGGGATCTGGAGCCGTTGCTGCGACGTGCGCCGATATGGAATGAGACCGAGCTGCGCGAGCTGTTGGCGGCTTACCTGCAAGCCTCCCCGGACAGCCTGCTGGTCGACGCCTGGCATGCGCGTCTGGGCAGGCGCAGCGCTCATAAACGTGACCTTCAACACCGCAACGATAAAGAGACCCGTTGATGCGTTTGTCTGAACTCAAGAACGCCGGCCGCACCCCCGCGTTACCGATGAGCCTTACCCTTGCAGATGCTGCCGGTACTGCCGAGCTGCAATTATTGACGTTGCTGCGCGTATTGCCAGGGCAGCGTTACGTCGGTGCTGGTGTATGGCGCGGACGTTCGGTGCTGGCCAAACTGCTGGTCGGCGACAAGGCTGCCCGGCACTTTCAGCGTGAACTGGCGGGTGTGCGGTTGCTGGCCGGGCAAGGCCTGAAGACCCCGCTGTTACTGGCCGACGGTTTGCAGGAAGGCGAGGGTGGCTGGTTGCTGTTCGAATTTCTGGAGCCAGCCCCCAGCCTGGGAGATGCCTGGGCCGACGTGCAGGACCTGCCGCCGCTGGCCGATGAGCAGCAGGCGGTACTCGGCGAGGCGCTGACGGCCATCGCGTTGCAGCACGCGAAAGGCTTATGGCAGGAAGACCTGCACCTGGACAACCTGCTGCGCCATAACGGGCAGTTGTACCTGATCGACGGTGCCGGCATTCGCGCTGAACAGGCCGGGCAGCCGTTGTCGCGGCAGAAAGTGCTGGAAAACCTCGGTGTGTTCTTTGCCCAGTTGCCCAGGTCCTTTGAGCCGTACACTGAAGAGCTGCTGGTGCATTACCTGCTGAGCAACGCCGAGCATGGCTTGCCGATGGAAGCGCTGCAAAAACAGATCGACAAGGTCCGTAGCTGGCGGCTCAGGGATTTCATGGGCAAGACGGTGCGCGATTGCAGTCTGTTCAGCGTCAAACACAGCGCTTCAGTGTTTCGTGCAATTCGCCGTGACGAAGAGGCGGTCATGCTGCCGGTGCTGGAGCGGGCCGATGCCTTGCTCGACAAGTGCCACCTGTACAAGACCGGTGGCGCTGCGAGCGTAGGCCGGATTGAGGTCAATGGCCGCACGCTGGTCATCAAGCGCTACAACATCAAGAATCTCACGCACTGGCTCAAGCGCTTCTGGCGCCCCAGTCGTGCCTGGCATTCCTGGCGCGAAGGTAATCGCCTGATGTTTCTCGGTATCGCCACGCCAAAACCGCTGGCGGTGCAGGAACAGCGTTTTCTGGGCCTGCGTAGCAAGGCCTGGCTGGTCACCGAGTTTCTGGATGGGCCGGACATCATCGAACGTTTTGCACCTCACGTGCAAAGCGGCGATGCCCCGGAGGCCGAGTTACTGGCGCTGGATCAACTGTTTGCACAGCTGATCCGGGAACGCATCAGTCATGGCGATCTCAAGGGCCATAACCTGTTCTGGCACAAGGATCGCTGGGCGCTGATCGATCTGGATGCCATGCAGCAGCACAGTTCGCAATCGTCCTTCGCTTCGGCTTATGCTCGCGACCGGGCACGTTTCATGCGCAACTGGCCGCAGAGCAGTGCGCTGCACCAATTGCTGGAGCAGCGTCTGCCGAAAATCACGCTGGCCTGAGCCAGCGCCTCAGGGAATTCAGCCCACCCGCGTCAGTTGCATTTCCCGCAACGCCGCCAGCAACCCGTCCATGTCGTCAAAGGGCACGAGGTGGACGCGCGGCCAGCTAAGACGTTCCACATACAGTTTGCCCTTGCCGTTAACCCGCACCGGAGTGCGGTAAACCAATGTGTCGCGTGCGCGATGCACAATTGTCTGCAAATTGCCTTCGCCTTCCTCCACCAGAAACATCCCTGGCTTCGCGAGGCGCTGTTCAATGGCCAGCGGTCTGGTAGGGCGGGCGGCATTGGCAGGGCGCGGCACTTCAATCTCGACCCGATAATCGCTTTTGATGTGTACTTTGTGTGTTGCGATGCGTCCTGAAACAAGCTCTCCGGGATCTGGAAATACGCCCCTCGATTGTCCTGTTGCCACGTCGACGACCCGCAGACCGATTCCGCCCTGCAGTTCGGCAATGCCGGGCACGACGCCCTGATAGACATTCGCATGGCTATTGCCAACCAGCGCGATCCATCTGTGTGAACCCATGACCTCCTGATGCCTGCGCAGGGTGCGCGACGCAAAGTAGTTCATCATTTGCTGACGGGTAATGGCTTCTTCCCTGGCGATACCTTTGAGGTGGTAGCTGCTTGCGCAGTCGATGGCTCGCACTTCAATGCCCTGCTGTCGCGCCTTGATGACCAGTTGCTCGAAGGTATAAACCTTGTTCGGGTCGGTGTAATGCCCCTGGTCCAGCGTTTTCAGGTCGTGAAGCAGGGTCTTGCTCATCTGGCCGGTTTCAAAGAAACGATCCAGATCCGCCTGGTGTATATCGGTCAGCAGGTGCTCCATGTACAGCGTCCTGACGTTTTGCTCTGACAGCAACGGCAAGTTGTCGATGATGAGTTTTTTGCTGGCGACGGAAAAATGCGACTCGCCGATGACGATGCCGTCAGCCTGCGTGTATAGCGTTTCAAGCAGTTCAGACGTACTTGTCTGCGGCGCGATGACGGGTAACACCGGACGAGGCGGCAGTTCTGCAACGCTGATCGTGGCGGCATCCTGTTGCAGTCTTTTGCGGCGCAGGGCGAAGATGTCGCGAACAGTTTCGAATTCCGGATCGTCGAAAAAGTACTCCATATCAAGGCCCCTCTTTTCGAAGTTCGCCAACGTATGAAAGGTCGTTCGGGTGTCCAGCGGCATTTCGTAGATCGCGTCGGTCAGGGATTGCTGAATCGCTGTTGCCGGGCTGTTGGCGGTCCAGTCTTCTGGGTCCACATGCAGCCATGCATCGCTTTCAGCCCGGACAAAACCGTACTGGCCTGCCCAGTGCTCGCCATCGACAACAGACGTTGGGCTCCCCAGTTCGCGGACAAGCATTTCATCCAGAGGGGTGGCGGGGGGCAGCGGGATGGCAGTCCGTGTCGGGTCTGCAAACGCTATGCTGAAGTCACAGCGAATCGACGACTGCCCGGGTGGTGACGCGTAGGCACCTTGCCTGATGCGGGTCGGGCGTCCTGCCTGAAGGTCTTTGACGTGTACGCTGGGCACACCATGCATGTCGGCGATACCGGGTATCTGATCATGTGTCGTGGCAAGTTTCTGATCGAGCAGCGCTACCCAGCGCTTTGAGGAATCGGCTGCAATGTCGTGGCTGATGAGCTTGTGCCCGAAGAAGTTGCTCATTTTGGTGGCAGCCGCCGGGTCGTCCGCAGCGGCTAGCACCGGATGACCGAGAAACGGATAACTGATCGATGAGCTGAACGGGCGCACCTCGATTCCATAGCGGTGGGCTGCCTTGATCAGGTGGTAGTAATCGTACTCGGTGCTTGAATTGTTCAAGGCCCCGCGATTGGTTTCGCGCAGGTAGTACTTGAGCTCTTTGGAGCCAGTGCGGCTTTTTTTGCCCAGCGCTTGGTATTTGGCCAGCTTGGGCAAGTGTTTGTCGGTCAGCAGGTGTTCGATGTACAGAACTTCGACGCGCTGTTCTGCCAGCAAGGGCATGTTGAGCAGGAGCAGACGCTTGCTGGCTACCGATTTCGGTGCCTCGCTGAAGACCAGCCCGTTGCTGTGAGTGAAGACGTGCTCGATCAGCGTCTCGACGCTACCGGGCAGTTCATTAGTCGGTAGTGGCAGTTTGGGCGGCAGGGGGAATCGGGCAAAAAAAGCCTGAGCGTCCTGATAGAGTTTTTCCCGAAGCGCGGTAAAGGTTTGCCGCACCTCTGTGAAATAGAACTCGAAATAGGCTTCCATACCTGACCCGGTCGGATCAAAGGGTTTCTTGCTGATGACAATGTCCAGGTGCGCGCGCAGGGTGCTTGGCATCTCGAAGTCATTTAACGTGTCGGTCGAGACTCCGGCTGCCTCTTCAGGCAATGGTCGATAGTTTGCCGGGCTCTCCAGTCCGCCTCCATGCAGTCGCTGCCGCTCGACGATCAGCCACTGCCCCTGTCCATCCAGGCGCACCGGCTGATTACCGAAGAACGCGAATGGATTGGCCGGATCGATGATTTGCCAGCCGCGCAGACCGGCGTCGTACTGGACCTCAAAAGTTTGGCCGGAGAGCTCGATGTAATGTTTGCCGTTGACCAGACACACGCCTTTTGCGTGACCGTCGGTGATATGTGGCAGGTTATCCAGTGAAATAGCGACGGCCAGATCGGTGCGCACACCTGAAGGCGCGCGCGTCACAGTAGCGGGTGTAGGGAGCAGCGGCTGCCAGGCACCACTGGCTTTTCGTGCGGCGAACTGGCCGGTTGCAATCGGCGGCGCTGAAGCGACAGGAGTCGCATGGAAAACCGCAGCATGGCCGTTGGCGTTGGGCTTGCCGAGCAGGAAGGCCTGCTCTTGCAGCTCAACCGGGTACAGGTCCTCGTAGCGGGGCAGGGAAGACTGCCGCTGGAGTGAGCGCAGCACGGGTGCTGATTCGCGGCCTTGCTCAAGGTTATGCAGCACGCCGCCAAAGCCTTTCAGACCTGTCAGCAGATCGCCGCCTGCGCCGATCCCGTTGAACAGTGCCGACACGATGTAAGCGGTGGCGCGGTCCTTGTCACCTTCGGTCAGTGCGACAAGTGCCTGACCACTTTCGTGCAAGGACAACAGGCTGCCAACCGCAAAGCTTGCGGGAGGGAAGGGCAGGGTCAGCGCGGTGGCAATGATCTCGACACTGATCCAGATCAGATGGGACAGCATGTCGTTGCGGCCGGTGGTGGTCTCTTCCACGTCCCGCAGCCTGCATTCGAGTGGCCAGTTGTAGCAGGTGCTGGCAACGTCGGAAATGAATGCTTTGGGAATGACCGGCGGCTTGTTGGCATTGCCTTGCCGCATATCGCGCAGGAAAAATGAGAGGGTCCGGCGCGCCTTGATCCGGCAGCGATCCTTGTAATAATCGATCATGCCTTCGCTGTTCAGCGAGCTTGCGAAGTCGCTGAACAGACGGAACTCGATGCCGTCAGGTGCTTGCGGTGTGTAGAGCAATGCAGCGTGGCGAATCTGCATCGGCAGAATCACCAGGCATCCCTGCACGGTTTCAACATGGGTCAGCAGATGGCTCGGAATAACCAGTTGATCGATGTCGGTCAGCCCGGAAGCGATCAGCGGTTTGTCGATATGCAACTGCAAGGGATACAGCGGGTATTGCTCGCGAGCGGCCGGACTGTTCAGGTGCGCGTTGTCCAGCGATTGTTGCAGCCAGGTATAGTGCGCCGCTTCGATGTGGCCTTTCAAAAGACTGCGCAATGCGGCTGCTTTCATCTGTAGCTGAGTGATCAGCACGCTGGCCTGACGTCGCTCGGCGTAACCGGCGTTTTCAGTATTCAGCAAGGTGTTCCTGATCAGCGCAATGTAATCGTCCGCCAGCCATTTGCCGCGTACCGAGCCTGCCACTCCCGCGGGCGTCAGGGCGCTGAGGTCCACCCCCTCCGGGCCGCTGAAGGTCGCCTGTGCGTCAGCAGAGGTGCGAACAGGGTCGATGCTGTCGTCGTAGCCATTGAGCAGCATGTCGGTGTAGGTCAGTGTTTCGCGCTCGCTGGTGATCACGATCAGATCTGGGTCCAGCGTGCCGGCCGGCACACTCAGCAGCTTGCCGAGTTGCTGGCTGGCGCGCTGATGAACGTAGTCCTTGAACGGCTGGACCTGCGTGTAGGCCTGGTAGTTGCCGAGTGCGCCTCCGATAGCCTCTTCGAGTGCCAGCAGTTCGCGGCGCTGTTCACGACTGGCACGCAAATACCAGTCCGGGGTGTGATTGGCCTGCTCGGAAAGCATCACGAGGGTCTGTTCGTCGGTAAAGCTGCGCAAAGCTGCCTCACAGTCGGGGTGATCAATGAATTGCAGGAAGTCTTCTTTCGGTTGGGGTTTCTGACTGAGGGCCGCCAGTTGCTGCGCGAGTTCAGGGCGTGCAGCGACGTCCACCTGATCAAGCAGCCAGGCACTCATCGCAGGCGACGCACTCCAGCCGACCACCTCGTGGAGCAGGTGGGTTTCAGTGTCGAATGCCTTGAAATGCTGGCCCGGAGCGTCCAGCGCGACCATGATCAGCCGTTCTGTCTGACCCTGCGCGTCCTGCTTGCGAAACACCAGCAGCCTGGCCATCACGTTATGTCTGTTCAGGCGGATCTGCTGCACGCGCAACGTGGGGTTTGGCGTGTTCTGTGGCGGGGTTGTCGATGCCGCAACGATGGCGAAATCTTCAGGGCGAATATGCCCCTGCATCTTCGCTGCCCAGGCCAGCGCGCTGAGGCGGGTTCGCGCCAGCACGCGCAACAGATGCAGGTTGTGTTCTTTCTGGTAGACCGTTCGCTGAAAATCGCCAAAGGTTGCGCGCAGCTCCAGCTCGCTGATCAGGCCGGCGAGGTACGCCGGGGTTACCGTCGAACAGGCCGCTGGCAGAGGCGCGTCATTCAGGCGGATGACAGTGTTGTCGAGGAAGTCCGAGCCTGCGACGGCGTCATTCGGATGCAGGCCGTAGAGCGCCAATTGCACCAGCGAGCGGCTCACGCGGTAGGTCTCGCTGGTCGATGGCAGCGTGCGCAGTGTGTCGATGGTCAGCGCGTGCGGGGCCAGGTCGTGACCTAGATCATTGGCCAGTCGCCTGCGCAGATGTGCTTCGGCGAATTGCTCGGGTGATGCAGCGCTGCCCAACACGCTGAGCATGACGGCATGCGCCTCGTCGTAGCGGCGCAAGTGCTCGCTATAAATGCTCAGATCGGCCTCACTGGCGATCTTCATCCAGTCCGGCATGTTCTGCTGGTACTGACGTTGCCGGTTGCTGAGCTCACGCAGCTCGAGCATGGACGCGGGGCCGAACATGCCATGCATGTCGATGGCTTCCTGAATCAGCTCCTGACGCCGTTTCTGGTCAACTATGTCCGCTCGTTCGCAGGCATGGCGAACGTCATTGCGCTGTTTGTTCAGCAGGCGATCCAGCGCATGCTTGAAGGGTGCTGTGTTCAAGGGCTGTAGCTGCACGTCGGCGGCCGTGAAGGGCTCAAGGTACAGGTCGGCGTCCTGGATGATTTCAGCCAGTCGTTCCTGTTGTTGCCGTTCGACCGTATTCAGAAGACCGCTTTGCAGCGACGGCGTGTTGAGCCAGCGCGCCAGCGTTTCGCCCATCAGGGCCTGGTTGGCGAAGGCCATGATGCCGATTCCTGGCAGAAGCAGCAGAGTGCGGTCCTGTGCCTGGGATATCGCCAGTACGCCGGCCAGCTCCAGTTGCTCGTCATCATGCAGTTGCACGCTCAGGGAGTGGTAAGTGAGCGCAGCATCTTGCGGCACTTCGGACAAGGCGGGCAGGCAGGCCAGGTAGCCACTTTCCAGATCGCGCTCGTGAATCCTGACGCTGGCTTCATCACGCAATGCGCGCTGCAAGGCAGGCTCAAGCCGCTCCCGGCGGCTCTCCCCGGTTTCTCCGGGGGCAGTCCAGAAGTCGTCAATCTGTTGCAGCAGGCTGAAAATCTCCAGCTCTCGCTCGGCCGACTCGACTCCGCCGATGGCCGTCAGCAGAGTTTCGCCGGGTCTTGGCAGTGCTTGCAGTTCGTCCGCCAGTAAGGTGCGCAGTTCATCGAGCCTGCCCAGGGCGGCCGAGGCTGCCGGCCAGGTGTCGGCCGGTGCCAACGGTACGGGGGTTATAAGGACAGGGGGCAGTGTGTGTGTCATGAGGGTTTTCCCATTGCGCGCTCGGGGCGCTGAGGTTTGAGCGGCGGCCTTCGGGCCGGCTATTAATGGGCCTCAATTAATCAAACGCAGCGGGGGACACGTCATAGATAGTTATCGAGTGCGGTGAAAGAGACGTTTCTTACAGCGTCTGGCGAGCGCCTTGTGGGGACATTTCAGGCCGTCGAGCCAATCTTCGGCCATTACGTTATAATCCCGCCCTTTAGCTGCCCTCAGCCTGCTGTGCGGGGGCACACCTTTTCTCGGGCGCGATGCGCCTGTGTGCAGACAAAGAGGCTAGACCCAGTGGCATTGACGATCCTTGGCCTGTCCGGCGCCCTTAGCCATGATCCTTCCGCAGCGCTTTATATCGACGGCAAGCTGGTCGCAGCAGCCGAAGAAGAACGCTTCGTTCGCGACAAGCACGCAAAGAACCGCATGCCCTACGAGTCGGCGAAGTTCTGTCTGGAGCAGGCAGGCATCAAGCCATCGGATGTCGATGTGGTCGCGATTCCGTTCGCCCCTATCAGCCTGTTCGGCAAAGCCCGCTGGCACTATGCCAAGCGTTACTGGTATGCCCCGGATCGCGCCCTCGACGCGCTGCTGATGGGCAACCGCCGTTACAAGCGCTATCGCAACAAGATTGTCTGGTGCCTTGAGCAACTGGGCTTCGATCCGAGAAAGATCAAGATCGAGCCGGTCGAGCATCACCTGGCCCACGCGTCCAGCGCTTACCACTGCTCCGGTTTCACCGAGAAAACCGCAATCATGGGCATCGACGGCAAGGGCGAGTACGCCACGACCTTCTTCGGCTACGGTGAAAACGGCAAGATCCACAAGATCAAGGAATTCTTCGATCCGGATTCGCTGGGCGGCCTGTACGGCGCGATCACCGAATTTCTCGGTTTCGAGATGCTCGACGGCGAATTCAAGGTCATGGGCATGGCGCCGTATGGCGATGCCAGCAAGTACGACTTTTCGCGTCTGGCGACTTTCGAAAACGGCGAGCTGATCATCAATACCGAGCTGGCCAACGTGATCGGCCTGCGTCGCTATAAAGAGAACGGCAAGGGCTTCTACTTCTCGCCGAAGCTGATCGAATGGCTCGGCCCGAAACGCGTCGGCGATGTGGCCGACGAGCCGTACATCCATTACGCCGCGAGCATGCAGGCGCTGTTCGAAAAGCTTGCGTTGCAGATGATGGACCACTACCTGGGTGACATCCTCAAGGAAACCGGCAAGATCGCCTTTGCCGGTGGCTGTGCGCTGAACGTCAAGCTCAACCAGCGCATCATCGCCCGTCCTGAAGTCAAGGAACTGTTCGTCCAGCCCGCGTCCGGCGATGCCGGCACGGCAGTGGGCGCTGCGGCTTATGTATCGCACGCCCGTGGTGTGCCGGTCGAGAAGATGGAACACGTCTACCTCGGCCCTTCCTACAGCAACGAAGACGTGATTGCAGCCTGTGCGCGTCACCCGAGCAAGCCGGTCTGGCGCCAGATCGACAATACGCCAGAGCGGATTGCCGAGATCATGGTCAAGGGCAACCCGGTTGCCTGGTTCCAGGGCCGTATGGAGTTCGGTCCGCGCGCGCTGGGCGGTCGTTCGATCATCGGTTGCCCGAGCGTTACCGGCGTGGCTGACCGCATCAACCACCAGATCAAGTTCCGCGAGCGCTGGAGGCCTTTCTGCCCGTCGATGCTCGACACCGTTGCGCCCCAGATGATCAAGATCGATCACCCTGCGCCGTTCATGACGTTCACGTTCGAAGTCGCCGAAGAGTGGAAGACCCGCGTGCCGGAAGTCGTTCACGAAGACGGCACTTCACGTGCCCAGGTGCTCAAGCGCGAGTACAACCCGCGCTACTACGACATGATGAAGGCGCTGGAAAACCTGACCGGCAACGGCGTTTCGCTGAACACCTCGCTGAACCGCCGTGGCGAACCGATGATCTGCTCGCCGACCGATGCCCTGAACATGTTCTTCGGCTCGGATCTGGAGTACCTGATCATGGAAGACATTCTGGTGGTCAAAGAGGGCGTCGAGGCATATGACACGCTCGGCTGAACGTCACGTGCTGCAGTTCTGCCACGGCTATGACGGGCCGTTTCTGGACTGCGCGCGGCAATACGCCAGCCTGTTCGCCGGCAAGGGCTATCGAGTGACGACGGTGTTTCTGACTGGCGCCGCCGACCCTGATGTGGTCGCTGACTGCGGTTCGGACGAAGTGCTGTTCATGGAGTACAGCTCCAGCGCCATTCGTGGCCTGAAGCTGGGCGCTATCCGTGATCTGCGCAAAATCGCCGCCACGCGCAGTTTCAGCTTCTGCATCGCCCACCGTTTCAAGCCGGTGTACATCGCGCTGCTGGCGACCAGCCTGCCAGTGATCGGCGTGCACCATGCGTTCGGCGACTACAAGCGTCGAACGCGCAAATTGTTCGCCACCCTGTTTCGCAAGCGCCTGAGCCTGCTCGGTGTCTCTGATGCAGTGCGCGATGATATGCGCAACAGCCTGCCGAAGTGGCCGGCCGAGCGCATTCAGACCTTGTACAACCGCATCGATGTCGAGCAACTTCAGGGCAGCCAGTTTTCTGTTGAAGATGCGCGCGCAGAGCTGGGGTTATCGCAGTCAGCATGGATTGTCGGCAACGTCGGCCGTCTGCATCCAGACAAGGATCAGGCCACGCTGTTGCGCGGTTTTGCCGAGGCACTGCCCAGCCTTCCCGAGAACAGCCAACTGGTGATTCTCGGCAAGGGCCGTCTTGAAGAAACCCTCAAGGCACTGGCGCTGGAACTGGGCATTGGCGCTCAGGTGCTGTTCCTGGGACAGGTGCCTGACGCGCGCCGCTACTTCAAGGCGTTCAATGTGTTCGCGTTGAGTTCGGACCACGAGCCGTTCGGCATGGTGCTTCTGGAAGCGATGGTGGCTGGTGTGCCACTGGTTGCGACCTCGTGCGGCGGCGCGAAGGAAGTGGTCGAAGATGTCGGCTTGCTGTTCCCGTTGGGCGATGTTCACAGCCTGGCGCATGGCCTGCTGCACATGGCGGGGCTTGACGACGAGCAGCGTCAGGATTGCGCCGAACGTATGCTGCTGCGCTTGCGTGAACGCTTTTCCGATCATGCGGTACGCGATGTCTTCTGGCGCTTGCCGCAAGTCTCCAGCCTGACGGCGGGGGCCTGATGCTCAATCGATTCAAAGGCTGGCGCGAGCGTGGCTGGGTGCCGATCGATGCCGCGGCTTATGAGCAGGCCTGGCAGCAATTGGGTGGCAGTGTGGCCACTCACCCGCTGGTCGTTGCACGCCTGTCCGAGTTTGCCGGCATCGCGGTGCGCTACCTGGCCTGGGAACAGGGCGGTGAAGTAAAGGCCGCGATTGCCACTTGGGGGCGCTCGCTGGCGCTCTCCAAGGACGAGCTCAAACGTCACGGCAAAAAAGGCCTGTTCGATCTGGGCAATGCCGAGCTGATTCTTCCGGTGGCCGAGGACGTTCAGGTGCCGGTTCGCCATCGGGCTCGCTACGTCTCTGCGCTCAACGAAGGCCGAATCAGCACGTTCAAACCGCAGGCCGAATCACTGGCAATGGCACGCACGCCTGAAGAGCTGTCGAAGAAATTCCGCTACAACCAGCGTCGCGAACTTCGTCTGCTTGAAGAGGCTGGCGGCTCGGTACGGCCTGTCAGCGAATTCAGCAGTGCCGAGCTGGCGAGCATGTATTGCGATCTGTTCCAGCGTCGCTGGGGCTTTGAGGCCACTGGCGCCCGGCACAAGGCCGAGGTCATCGAGTTGTTGCGCGAGCTGCTGATCGGCTCGGTAGTGTTTCTCAACGACGCGCCCATCGCCATTCAACTGGTGTACCGCGTTGAAGCGCCGCAGTGGGTCAGCATCGAGTACGTCAACGGTGGCGTTGATCCCGAAACCCGTGATTTCAGTCCGGGCAGTGTGCTGAGCTTCGTCAATACCCAATCCGCCTGGGAAGACGCCCGGGCGCTGGGCAAATCATTGCGTTTTTCCTTTGGTCGTGCCGACCGCGAGTACAAGGACCGATGGTGCAACCCCGTTCCGGTGTTCCAGCTTTGAGCCGCAAGCAACAGTTGCTCAAACGCCATCGCCGTAACAAGCGGCTGGCGTTGCTGGGTGGTCTGTTTCTGTTGATTGCTCTCGGTGTATGGGTTGCCTGGTGGCTGGCACCGGTTCTGGCGTTTTGTGCATGGATCGCTCATGAAGCATGGTTTGCCGATCATCTGTTCTACTCGCCATCCGACGATTATCAGTACACCTTTCCTGCCGACAGCGAAGTGCCAGACGTGCATTTCGACAGTGGCAAGCTGGTACTGAGTAAACCGCTGCAACTGGCAGGCGACGAGACGCTGATCCTGGCGCTGACGATCAAAAGCACGTGGCTGGGGCGTTTTCTCGATCCGTTCGTCGAGTTGCGCGGGCTGGGTTTACACGACCGGCAGGCTTTCGAGCGTGGTGTCTCCGGTGTGCGTTATCTGAACCTGACCGGGCTCGGCGAGCCGCTGGCCGCTGGTGTGCTGCATTTGCGCGGGCGTTTCTGTGGTCTTTCAGCTGCGCCGCGCCTCTGGCTGTTTCGTCAGCCAGACGCGCGCCAGCAGCGTGTCATGGTCATTGCGCCGCACGCCGACGATGCCGAACTGGCCGCGTTCGGGCTGTACAGTCAGGCCGAGGAAGCATGGATTGTCACGCTGACCGCCGGTGAAATCGAAGCCGAGCATTACCAACAGATGGGCATGCAGCGCGCCGAGGCTGCGCGCATGAAGGGCCGCCTGCGGGCCTGGGACAGCATTGCGGTAGCGCGCTGGGGCGGTGTGCCCGAGTCGCAGTGTGTGCAGTTGGGTTATTTCTGCCTGCAACTGCCCGCCATGCAAGCGGCACCGGACACGCCGGTCGGGTCGCGAGAGGCTGAGCTGACCGATACCCGGTTGTTCCGTCAGTTCAATACCCTGTCGTTGCCCGGCGATGACGGCCAGCCGACCTGGAACAATTTGCTGGCCGACCTGCGCACGCTGATCCTCAAGGCCAGGCCACAGGTTATTGTCATGCCGCACCCGGCCATCGATCCGCATCCCGACCATATCTGCGCCCAGGCGGCGGTGCGTGAAGCGCTGGTCGGGCTTGAATGGCAGCCAGACGTGCTGCTTGGTTACGCCAACCACCTGCACGACAACGACCGCTGGCCGATGGGCGATGCCTACACGGGCATCAGCCTGCCACCAGTGTTCGATGGCCAGCTGCCGCTGGTGCCGTACAGCCTTCAATTGTCGGTTGAGACCCAAAGAGACAAGGCGATGGCGCTGGGCATGATGCATGACCTGCAGCCGCCAATGCCGTTCAAGCGTCGTATGCGTCGCTCCTTGCAGCGTATTTTGGCCGGTCGCCGCTGGCCGGCTGAGGGTGAAAACGAATTCTTCCGCAAAGCGGTGCGACGGCACGAGTTGTTCTGGTGCAGCCGTGATATCTGATTCAGCAGGCGCAGTACTGCAAGGAAAACCATGAAAGTTCTACTTCTGGTCCAGAAAGAGCAGCGGGCCATTCTGGACCGTCTCTATGAAGGCATCGCCGCGCATTGCGATTGTGAGGTGCATTGGCTGAGCTCTGATGAGCAGCGCAACCTGCGTGGCTATTTCCGCCGTGAAGTAGACGTCACCCGTTATGACCGGATCGTGTTTTTCCTGCGCTTCAAGCAGGAAGTGCGTCAGGTCGGGTTCATTCGCACGATTCCCAATCTGGTCATTCTTGAACACGATGCCTACCAGAATTACATCCCTTGCAAGTACACCGGCAAGTTCAGCGCGCACTATCGCAAGCTGCCCTGGGCGCGGGTGATCTGTTCGGGTTTCATGGTCAGCGAACGCCTGCGCGAAGAAGGCTTCGATGCGGTGTTCGTGCCCAAGGGCTATGACCAAAGCCTGTTGCAGCTGCAAGCGCGCGAGCGTGACATCGAACTGGCTTTTGTGGGCAGCACCAACAGCGTGGCTTACAGCGGTCGCAAGGCATTGCTGGACGAGTTGGGGCAGGTCGAAAATCTGCTCGTCACGCGCACCAAGTCCGGGGAAGAGTATTGCGACACCCTCAATCGCATCCGCTTTTTCGTCAGTGCCGATGTCGGCATGGGCGAATACATGATCAAGAATTTCGAGGCTATGGCCTGCGGTTGTGTGCTGCTGGCCTTCGATCAGGGCGCCGAAGAGAATCGCGCGCTAGGCTTCGTGGACATGCACAATATTGTGCTTTACCGCGACATTCCCCAACTTCGTGAAAAGCTGGCGCAGTTGCGCGAGAACACCGCGCTGGCCAGCGAAATATCCCGTAATGGGCAGACTTTGGTCGAGGAACGCTTTACATTCCACGCCCTTGGAAAAGCCATTGTGGATGCCATGCATTCGCCACTGCGCAGCATGCCAGCGTTGAGCTGGGTCGATCGTCTGCGGTCACGGTGGGGATGGTAGTTAATTACGAATATTCAATGATTGGGAACGAATGATGGTATTCAGCGAAAACAGCGACATCACGCTGGTCGTCACCAGTTGTGGTCGATTCGACTTGTTGAAGCGCACCCTGGAAACGTTCGACCGTTTCAATACGGCACCTATACGCCATGTGCTGATTACCGAAGACTCGGGCGATGCCCAGGTCCAGGGCTGCATTCCCGAACACTGGCACCCGCATACGCGCTTTATCATCAACAACCCCAAGCTGGGGCAGATGCGCTCTGTCGATGCGGCGTACTCATTGATCGAGACGTCCTGGGTTTTCCATTGTGAAGATGACTGGGAATTCTATCGCCCGCACTTCATCGAAGAGTCGATGACTTTGCTTGAGCACGATCCCCAGGCATTGCAGGTCTGGTTGCGCAGCTACAATCATGATCTGCGCATCCACAGCCCTTATGTCTATCTGAACGAGCGTGAAGTGGTCGAAGGTATCCCGTTTTACAAGCTGGGCTCGCACAAGCAGGAATGGCAGGGTTTTTCCTTCAATCCCGGGCTTCGCCGTCTGGCTGATTACCAACAGCATGCGCCTTATGCTGCGCAAGGCGGCGAGAAAAAACTTTCACAATTATTCGCTGCGCAAAACCGTTACGCTCTGATTCTGGAAAATGATGCCGTATTGCACACCGGTTTCGGTGAGCACGTGGTGGTGCCGCAGGAGCGGCTGGACAAACAGCGTCGCAAGCGTCGGGAAAGCCTCAAGCTGATCGTCGCTGTGCTCGTTGCCCTGGTAGCAGGCTGGTTGCTAAATAATGTCCGTTGACCGAAGCGTTATCCCGAGTAAAAAAGTACAGACGTATTTCGTTGCAGTGCTCGTCGTCTTTCTGCTGAGTTTTATTCTCAACCCATCAGCCAAGATGACCAATAATCTGTTTTATGCATTCACGGCTCTACCAGGTTTGTTCTTCCTGATCAGATACCGTGGCGCCGGGGTCTTCGTGATACCGCTGGGTATTGCCTGGGTCGTGTTCATGGCGTGCTTTCTGGTTCCGGCCCTGCAAGCGCAGGAGTTTCAGTACTACAAGCACATTATCTACGTCAGCTTGTTCGTCTTTGTGGGTGCAGGCATAACGAACAACGATTTCTTCCGCCGCGGAGTCTTCGTGCGCGGCATGTTCTGGGCTATTTGCCTGTACATCCTGATCAGCAGTATTCACAGCTGGGTTACCGGACAATTTCAGTTCGGGCAGCGTGTGGCGATCCTTCCCGGGCGCATGCAAAACGTGATTTACGCGAGTGCCTGGCTGGTGTGCAGCCTTGCGCTGGCATTGCCATTGTGGGCGAGGGAGCGGCGCTGGGTCGAGGCGGTCTGTGCCGTGCTCGTTACGTTGCTGCTTACAGCCTTTATCGTTCAGACCCGCACTGCGCTGGTGGGCATGGCCTTCCTGTTTCTTGTCTGCACAGCTTATTCGCTCTACCGCTTTCCGCAGCGCACCGTTGTGGCCTTGCTGGCATTGGGTGTCGTGACAGCGGCAGGCTTCTGGCTTGTGAAGGATGAACAGTGGGTTGCCTTGCTGATGGTCAGGGGCGACTCTTACCGCATCGAACTGTTTGAAATCATGACCGGCGAGTGGCGCAACTGCGGCTGGTTATTGGGCTGCGGTGTCGACTTCTACACCACCAAGACGCTGACTGGCGGCATACCGATCCAGCATCCGCACAACATCTTCGTCTCGTTGGGGCTGTATACCGGCGCGGCTTCGTTGGTGATGTTTCTGGTCGTGATGGCCATGACGCTGTGGAACGCCTTGCGCAATGGCGATGCGTGGGGCCTTTATCTGGCGTGCGCGCTGATCATGCTCAATTTCGACGGCGGCCAGTTGGTCGGTAATCCAGATGAGTTATGGGTTCTGGTGTTGTTACCGGCGACGATGGTGCTGGGACTAGTGGTGCAGAAGCATCGACTCCAACGGACAGCAGAAGTCTGACAAAAATGGCCGCGAAAGCGGCCATTTTTAGTTGATTGCCTGGGTAAGTTCGTCGGTGTCGCAGGTAGACTGGGCACTCATGTAACCGTCCAGAAACGCTGGATTGCCATCATCCAGCAGCCATTTGCGGTCTTCCTGATAGCGCAGCATGTGCTTGAAATTACGCAGACGCAGGCTTTTACGCAGCGAGTGGCGATAGATTTTCATGTCGGCGATGTCGATCAGACCCAGTTCGCCCTCAGGAGTGAGGATCACATTGCCCAGGTGTGCCGAGCGAAAGTAGATACCTTTTTCATGCAGGCTCGCGATGAAGCGCCCTAGCTGCGTGCGCAGACGGTCATCGCTGAGCGCGCAGCCCAGCAATTGGCGCAGGGTAAACCCGGCCAGTGGATCGTAATGCACCGCATCGCGCTCGATCTCTGCGATCCGGCTTACGGTGCGGATGCGCGGGCACGGGACGTCGCGGCTGGCCAGCGTTACGCAATTGTCTGCGAAGCGCTGCGCATAGGGATACCAGGCTGCCGAGCTGACAAAACGTTTACGTCGAAACAATTTCAACATCGAGCCGTCACGCAGGCGTAGTACTTTGTCACCCGTGCCGTCAGCTTCAAGCACTTCGGCACCTTGAACCAGGTCAAGATAATGGGCGTGGTCAAGCGCTTGCATCGATACTCCGGTTTTTACGCCCCGGAAACTCCAGGGAATGGACGGGCCGCCTATGTTACCGCAGCAGGCAGCCGCGAAAACTGCTGTGATACAATTCGGCCTCTTTTTAATACGACGGATTCTCATGACAACCTCCGAATCGTCCACAACCTCCAGCGTGAAAATCTATTTTCGCTTGTTGTCTTATGTGCGTCCGTATGTGGGCATTTTCCTGCTCAGCATCATTGGTTTCGTGATCTTCGCTTCGACCCAGCCGATGCTCGCCGGCATCCTCAAATACTTTGTCGATGGCCTGACCAATCCCGAAGCTGTGCTGTTTCCCAACGTACCTTATTTGCGCGAGCTGCAACTGTTGCAGGCGGTGCCGCTGCTGATCGTCCTGATTGCCGCCTGGCAAGGGCTTGGTTCGTTTCTGGGTAACTACTTTCTGGCCAAGGTTTCGCTGGGGCTGGTGCATGACCTGCGCGTCGAACTGTTCAACAAGTTGCTGGTATTGCCCAATCGTTATTTCGACACGACCAATTCCGGCCATCTGATCTCGCGCATCACCTTCAACGTCACCATGGTGACCGGTGCTGCCACCGATGCCATCAAGGTGGTGATTCGCGAAGGTCTGACGGTTGTGTTCCTGTTCATCTACCTGCTGATGATGAACTGGAAACTGACCATGGTGATGCTCGCCATCCTGCCGCTGATAGCCGTCATGGTGGGCAGCGCAAGCAAGAAATTCCGCAAGCAGAGCAAGAAGATTCAAGTGGCGATGGGCGATGTCACCCACGTCGCGTCGGAGACCATTCAAGGCTATCGCGTGGTACGCAGCTTTGGTGGCGAGGCTTACGAGAAGAACCGTTTCGCCGAGGCCAGTGACAGCAACACTCGCAAACAACTGCGCATGACTAAAACCGGCGCAATCTACACGCCGATGCTGCAACTGGTGATCTACAGCGCTATGGCGGTGCTGATGTTTCTGGTGCTGTTCCTGCGCGGCGACGCGACAGCGGGCGATCTGGTGGCTTATATCACCGCAGCCGGTTTGTTGCCCAAGCCGATCCGTCAGCTGTCGGAAGTCAGTTCGACCATCCAGAAAGGCGTTGCCGGTGCTGAAAGTATCTTCGAGCAACTGGACGTCGAAGAGGAGGTCGATACGGGCACCATCGAGCGCGATCGTGTCACCGGTCACCTGGAAGTCAAAAACCTCAGCTTCTTCTATCCGCAGACCGCGCGCCAGGTATTGAACGACATCAGTTTTTCTGCGGCACCGGGGCAGATGATTGCGCTGGTGGGGCGTTCCGGTAGCGGAAAGTCGACGCTGGCCAATCTCATCCCGCGTTTCTACGGGCACGAGATGGGTAGCATTTTGCTCGATGGCGTCGAGATCAATGACTACCGTTTGCGTAACCTGCGCAGGCACATTGCCCAGGTCAATCAGAACGTCACGCTGTTCAACGACACGATTGCCAACAACATTGCCTATGGCGATCTGGCCGGTGCACCGCGTGCGGACATCGAAGCGGCCGCTGCTGATGCCTACGCCAAGGAGTTCATCGACCAGCTGCCGCAGGGGTTCGACACTCAGGTCGGTGAAAACGGTGTGCTGTTGTCCGGTGGTCAACGGCAGCGTCTGGCCATAGCCCGCGCACTGCTCAAGAACGCACCGCTGCTGATTCTCGACGAAGCTACGTCAGCGCTGGATACCGAGTCCGAACGGCATATCCAGGCAGCACTGGATCACGTCATGAAGGGCCGTACCACACTGGTCATCGCCCACCGCCTTTCGACCATCGAGAAGGCCGACATGATTCTGGTCATGGATGCCGGGAAGATCGTCGAGCGCGGCACTCACGCAGAGTTGCTTGCGCAGAACGGTTACTACGCCCGTCTGCACGCCATGGGACTGGACGAGCCAGCTCCTGTCGGCGCGGTGTGACCTCATTATCCGGCGGGCTGATGCAGCCCGCCTGCCTTTAAGCGGCGCGATTCAACAGCCTGCCGGTTGCAAACCCCTGTGCTAAGATTCCGCCCCTGTCCATTTTTCAAGTACGGGTTGTTCCATGAAGCTATCCATGCCGCGCTTTGATCAGGCCCCTGTCCTGGTGGTCGGCGATGTCATGCTCGACCGATACTGGCATGGTGGTACCTCGCGTATTTCCCCTGAAGCGCCAGTGCCGGTGGTCAAGGTCGATCAGATCGAGGATCGCCCCGGTGGCGCGGCCAACGTGGCCTTGAACATCGCAGCCCTGGGTGCTCCTGCATCGCTGGTCGGCGTGACGGGCGACGACGAGGCTGCAGAAAGCCTGTCCAACAGCTTGAAAGCGGCGGGCGTATTGGCGCGCTTCCAGCGCATCGCCAATCAGCCGACCATCGTCAAGTTGCGCGTCATGAGTCGCCATCAGCAATTGCTGCGTATCGATTTCGAAGAACCGTTCAACACCGACCCGCTGGCCCTGAGTGCAGAGGTCTACAGCCTGCTCGATGGCATCAAGGTGCTGGTCCTGTCGGATTACGGCAAGGGCGCGCTGAAGAACCATCAGGCGCTGATTCAGGCCGCCCGCAAGCGCGGCATTCCGGTGCTCGCCGACCCCAAGGGCAAGGACTTCGCGATCTATCGCGGTGCCAGCCTGATTACGCCGAACCTCAGCGAATTCGAAGCCATCGTCGGACATTGTGAAGACGAGGCGCAACTGGTCACCAAAGGTGCGCAGTTGATGCAGGAGCTTGATCTGGGTGCGTTGCTGGTGACCCGTGGCGAGCATGGCATGACCCTGCTGCGCCCTGATCAACAGGCGCTTCACCTGCCTGCCCGTGCTCGCGAAGTGTTCGATGTGACCGGTGCTGGCGATACAGTCATTTCCACCCTGGCGGCAGCGATTGCGGCGGGTGAGGAGCTGCCGCATGCCGTGGCCCTGGCCAATCTGGCGGCAGGCATTGTGGTCGGCAAGCTGGGTACAGCTGCGATCAGCGCCCCGGAACTGCGTCGCGCCATCCAGCGCGAAGAAGGCTCAGAGCGCGGTGTGCTGGGGCTGGAGCAATTGCTGCTGGCCGTCGACGATGCGCGTGCGCACCAGGAAAAGATCGTGTTCACCAACGGCTGCTTCGACATTCTGCATGCCGGGCACGTGACCTATCTGGAACAGGCGCGTGCGCTGGGTGATCGTCTGATTGTTGCGGTCAACGACGATGCTTCGGTCAGCCGCCTGAAAGGGCCGGGCCGTCCGATCAACAGCGTCGACCGGCGCATGGCGGTACTGGCTGGGCTGGGCGCGGTGGACTGGGTGATCAGCTTTCCTGAAGGAACGCCGGAAAACCTGCTCGCTCACGTCAAACCGGACGTGCTCGTCAAAGGCGGTGATTACGGGGTCGAGCAGGTTGTCGGTGCCGATATCGTCCAGGCCTACGGCGGCGAAGTGAAGGTGCTTGGGCTGGTGGAAAACAGCTCGACCACGGCCATCGTCGAGAAGATTCGTAACCAGTAGTCTCAAGCTTCAAGCTTCAAGCTTCAAGCTTCAAGCTTGCAGCTTGCAGCTTGCAGCTTGCAGCTCAAAGCCTGCCACTCATCGCCTGTATCAGCTCCCGGGCTTTGCCGGTCAGGCGTTTGAGGCCGGTTTTTTTCGGTGGCGGGGTCATGCCCTGCTGACGCAGCCAGTCCTTCCAGCGAATGCGTTCTTCGCGCACCACCCAGCCGTCCTGCGCGGCAAAACTCTCTGCCAGATACAGCCCTCGGGTCGGGGCCGGGATCAGCTTGTCGCGCTTGAGCGTGTACAGCTCGGGCAGCGGCGCTCCGTTTTCCAGCGGCATCAGATACAGGTCAGGCTTGCTGCGATTGAGGCGGGCGACCAGTTCGTCGTTTTCCAGCGCCTCATCGACGTGAAACAGGCTGACCGGGCGTGCCTCTTTGGGGATTTCCAGACGCATGTCGTAGATCAATTGCAGCGACGCGGTGGGCAGATGCACATAGGCCCGAGGCCGTTCCAGTAGCGTAAGGGTGCCGCTGCGTACCGGTCGTGCCGCGCCGGACAACGGGCTCAGGCGAAAGGGCATGGCTTCGCGATAATGCAGCGCTGCGGCATAGGGCGCGGGCAGCCAGGTGTCCTTGAAGCGCCCGCTGAGCCAGCCCTGGGGCGTTTCGATCAGGCACTCTTCGGCCACTTCCTGAATCGCGGTGTGCAGCGGCAGGCTCAGCTCATGGGCCGGAACGTAGCCGGAGATCAGCTTGAGCACCACGTCGCCACGGTCCTGACGGCGCTGGCGGACCAGCACCCAATAGTCGCGGTTCTGCCAACTGACGGTCAGGCGCACCGACACACCCAGGTTGGCCAGTTCGGTGGCGAAACGCTCGGTGTCCGGCACGTCGATTTTGCGCCGCCGCTGCAAGGTCTGCGCGAAGTTCATCGGCATGCCGACGCTCTGGTAGGTCAGATTTTCCGGCGTGGCCTCGACGAACAGTGGCAGGGTCTTGAAGTTGCTGGGGTTCTTGCGGATCAGTGTTCGCGGCATAACGGCTCCTTCTTGCGTTGGGGTCGGCCGCCTCAATCAGGCTTGACGGCAAATCACGGCAGCGGCAGTTGCAACGTTGTGCGCCAGGTGCATGGGGTTGATGGTTCCGACAATAGCACTGGCAACCCCCGGATGCCCAAACAGCAGTTGGAAGCTGGCCTGTACCGGGTCCATGCCCGGTGTCAGGCAGACATGACCACTGGCCAGTGCTTTCTTGACCAGGATGCCTTTGCCGTGCGCGGCAGCGTAGTCCAGAACCGGTTTTTCATCCTGTTCATTGAGGTTGTAAGTGACCATCGCGCAGTCCCCTTCGCGCAAGGCCAGCAGGCCGCCCTCGACGGTCTTGCCGGAAAAACCGAAGCCACGGATCTTGCCTTCGCGCTTGAGATCAGCCAGTGTCTGGTACACCTCTGCGTCGTTGAGAATCGCCAGATCGTTGCCGTCCGAATGCACCAGGACCAGATCGAGAAAGTCAGTTTCAAGACGTTTCAGGCTACGCTCCACCGAGCGGCGTGTGTGTTCTGCGCTGAAGTCGTGGCGCGACTGACCGTTGTCGAATTCTTCGCCCGCCTTGCTGACGATCACCCAGTCCTGACGCTGCCCGCGGAGCAGCGGACCGAGGCGTTCTTCGCTGGTGCCATAGGCCGGAGCTGTATCGATCAGGTTGATGCCCATGTCGCGGGCCATGCGCAGCAGCATCTGTGCCTGCTGGTCATCGGGGATCTTGAAGCCGCTGGGGTATTTGACGCCCACGTCGCGGCCCAGTTTGACGGTGCCCAGCCCCAGCGGCGAGACGCTCAGGCCGGTGCTGCCTAATGGACGATGCAGGTCGTGCAGGGTTTTCAGGCTCATGGCAGCAGTTCATCCCACACAGGTATGGCCATTGGCGGCCTTGGCACATCCACCAGCGGTGCTTGCGGTGTCGGATGGATGCCGTCTCGCGACAGTTGGGACAGGACCCGATCGGCGAAGTCCGGTGCCAGGGCGAGCTTGGTCGGCCAGCCGATCATCAGGCGATGCTGGCTGTCGAGAAAGGCGTTGTCCGGGCGCACTAGCCCGGATTGCGCAGGCTCGGCGCGATCCACCCGCAGGGTCGCCCATTGCGCCTGGCTCAGGTCGACCCACGGCAGCAGGGCTTCGAGCTCCTTGCGAGCGACGGCAATCTGCGCTTCCGGTTCGCGTGCCACGCCATCGGCCTCGGCCAGGTCTCCGCCCAGGTACCACACGCACTGGCCATCAGCCGCCGGATGCGTGGTGACCGTGATGCGCGGCTTGGGCCCGCCGCCCAGGCAGTGGGCGAACAGCGGTTTCAGGGTCGGCCCCTTGACCAGCACCATGTGCAGCGGACGGCGTTGCATCTGCGGTTGCGCCACGCCCAGTGCGTTCAACAGCTCGGCATTGCCACCCCCGGCGCTGAGCACGATACGCTGGGCATGAATATCGCGACCGTCGACGCGCAGGCCGATCAGCTCATCCGCCTCGTACAGCGGCTCGATTTTCTGCCCGGCCAACAGGCTGTCGCCCGCCAGTTCTGCGAGTCGTTCGATCAGGCTTGGCACGTCGACCACCAGCTCCGCCAGTCGATAGACCTTGCCCTTGAATTTCGGGTTTTGCAGAGCCGGCGGCAGTTGCTCGCCCTTGACCTGATCCACGCGGCCGCGCACCGCCTTGCTGGCGAAAAAGCTGGTCAGGTTGCCGGCGATGGTGCCCGGCGACCACAGGTAATGGGCCTCGGACAGCAGGCGTACGCCAGACAGGTCCAGCTCGCCCTTGCCGTCGAGCGCTTCACGCCAGCGGCGTGGCATGTCGGCGATGGCTTCCGAAGCGCCGGACAGCGCGCCATGCAGTGCGTATTTGGCGCCGCCGTGAATGATCCCCTGCGACTTGAGGCTCTGCCCGCCACCCAGGCTGGCGCTTTCTACCAGCACTGTCGAGAACCCTTGACGACGCAACCGGGCATTGAGCCAGAGACCGGCTACGCCAGCCCCGACAATCAGGACGTCAGTGGAAATAACCGATGGCATGAGCACCTCAGTGAGCAAAAAGTACGAGCATTATAAGGGATCAGGTTTTCAATGCCCGGCGGTTTTCGAGAACAGCTGGATGACCGCCACGCCAGCGACAATCATCCCCATACCCAATAGCGCGGGCAGATCGAGCTTTTGACCGTAGATAAAGAACGCGGCGATGCTCACCATGACGATGCCCATCCCCGACCAGATGGCGTAAGTGATGCCGACCGGAATCGTGCGCATCACCAGAATCAGCATCCAGAACGCAATCGCGTAGCCGGTGATCAGCAGTATCAAGGGCAGGGGTGTGCTGAATCCCTTGACCGCTTTCATGGAGGTGGTGGCGATGACTTCCGCGCACACGGCGATTGCCAATAGGTAGTAAGCGTTCATGGTGCATTCCTTTTCGTCAGGCTGCGCATTCTAGCGACTTGTGATGGCGGGCTGATAAACTCCGCGCCCATGAATAGAACTCTTTATACCGTGCTGTTTCATCTCGGCCTGCCGCTGGTCGCACTGCGCCTGTGGCTGCGTGCGCGCAAAGCCCCGGCGTATCGCCAGCGTATCGGCGAACGCTTCGCCAGAGGCCTGCCTGCCATGCAGCACGGCGGCATCTGGGTACACGCGGTGTCGGTCGGCGAAAGCATTGCAGCCGCGCCGATGATTCGTGCGCTGCTGGCGCAATACCCGCAGTTGCCGATCACTGTGACTTGCATGACGCCCACAGGTTCGGAGCGAATCAAGGCGCTGTTCGCCAGCGAGCCGCGCATTCAGCATTGCTACCTGCCGTATGACCTGCCGTGGGCCGCCGGGCGCTTTCTCGATCATGTGCAGCCGCGGCTGGGCATCATCATGGAGACCGAGCTGTGGCCCAATCACATTCATCAGTGTGCCAGGCGCGAGATTCCCGTGGTGCTGGCCAACGCGCGGTTGTCGGAGCGTTCGGCGCGTGGCTACGCACGTTTTGCCAGGCTGACCCGGCCGATGCTTTCGGAAATGGCCTGGCTTGCGGTGCAGACTGAAGCCGAAGCGCAGCGCTTTCGCGATCTGGGTGCGCGTCCCGAATGCGTTGCGGTGACCGGCTCGATCAAGTTCGACCTGAGCATCGACCCGCAACTGCTGGAGCGCGCTGCGCAACTGCGTGAGCAATGGCAGGCGACGCGGCGTCCGGTGTGGATCGCCGCCAGCACCCATGCTGGCGAGGACGAAAGCGTTCTTTCAGCCCATCGCACGCTACTGACGAGCCACCCCGATGCGCTGCTGATTCTGGTGCCGCGTCACCCCGAACGCTTCGGCAGCGTGCATGCGCTGTGTCAGCAGCAGGGCTTTGCCACCGTCAGGCGTTCCTCGGAACAACCTGTCACGCCAGACGCCTCGGTGCTGCTGGGCGATACCATGGGCGAATTGCTGTTTCTCTATGCGCTGGCTGATATTGCCTTCGTTGGCGGCAGTCTGGTGCCCAACGGCGGACACAACCTGTTGGAGCCTGCTGCGCTGGCCAAACCTATACTGAGCGGCCCGCACCTTTTCAACTTTCTTGAAATTGCCGAAAAGCTGCGCAATGCCGGTGCGCTGGAAGACGTCAGTGACGCGACCACACTCGCTGCTGTCGTGCAGCGCCTGATAGACCAGCCGGAACTGGCCCGCGGTATGGCCGAGGCTGGACTGGCGGTGATGAAAGCCAATCAAGGTGCGCTGCAGCGCTTGCTGGACGGGATAGGCCGGTTGATAGCCCGGCGCTGAATCGGGGAGGGCGCGGAGCGCCCAGAACTGCATACCGACGCAGAGCGTCGGCACGATAGTTGAGATTCTCGTTCCTCACGCCTGTGCAGACGCCTATCGTTCCTCACGCTCCAGCGCGAGAATGCCTGGGTGACGCTCCGGGTCACACATCTGCGCCGCGCTGCATGCCTTAAAAGCATCCAGAACGGCCAGCAACCTCAGCGTTGCGCAGGCCGCTCGAAGTTCTTCTGCGTCGCAGTCGCCAGGTCCGGCGGCAGGAAGTCCTTGTCCGGGTTGTAGTCAGGCTTCAGGTAGCGCGACAGGTCCTGCAGGTCGCCGGGGTTCAGGGTGCCGGCTGCCTGCTTGAGGCGCAGGTTGTCGAGGATATAGTCATAGCGCGTGTTGTTGTAATCACGCACCGAGGCATACAGCTGGCGCTGCGCATCCAGCACGTCGACGATGTTGCGCGTACCGACCTGATAGCCGATTTCCGTGGCTTCCAGCGCGCTCTGGTTGGAGATGATCGACTGCTTGCGCGCCTGGACCTGCTCCACATCAGTGTTCACGGCACGGTGCAGGTTGCGGGTGTTTTCCACCACCTGACGGCGCAGGCTTTCACGACGCTGCTCGCTCTGGCTCAACCGCGAATAAGCCTCGCGCACCTGCGAGCTGGTCAAACCGCCGCTATAGATCGGGATATTCAACTGCACACCAATGCTGCGCTGCTCGACATCGCCGCCGTAATTGCGGCCGGTGTAGTTGGGGTTGCTGAAACCCAGTGCGTCGTTGTCGCCACGCTGGTAGGTGGCCACGGCGTCCAGTGTCGGTGCGTGCCCGGCCTTGCGCTGGCGCAGGGTTTCTTCGGCGGCGCTGACCGCGTAGTTACTGGCCAGCAGATTGAGGTTCTGCTGTGCGGCGGTGTCGACCCAGGCCTTGGCGTCATTGGGTGTGGGCGCGAGCACCGGTAACGTGTGGACGATGCCTTCGATGGAGTTGTATTCACGATTGGTCAGGGTTACCAACGCCTGAAAGGCATCCTCCACCTGACGCTTGGCGAGCAGCCGGCTGGCGCGCGATGTGTCATAACTGGCCTGAGCTTGCAGCACATCGGTCTTGTCCGACAGGCCGACATCGAAGCGCTCATTGGCCTGATCCAGCTGGCGTTTGAATGCTGCTTCCTCAGCCTTGGTCGACGCCAGGTTGTCCTGCGCACGCAACACGCTGAAATAGCTCTGCGCCGATTGCAGGATCAGGTTCTGTTCGGTGGCGGACAGCTCCAGTGCTGCCTGTTCGTTGCTCGCTTCTGCTGCCTGCAACTGGAACCAGCGGTCGGCGCGGAAGATCGGCTGGCTCAGTGTGGCTTGATAGACATTGCCGCTGCGGGTGGCAACGGCTCGTGGCTGGTCGATGCTGGTGCGGGTGTTGCTGTTCTGCACGCTACCGGAAATATTCGGCAGCAGACCGGCACGCGCCTGCGGCACGACTTCTTTGCGGGCATCGTAATCAGCGCGCGAAGCGGCGAGGTCGGCGTTGTTGTCCACCGCCTGCTGATACACATTCAGCAGGCCGGTCTTGGTCGGCATTGGCAGGTCGGCTGCCCAGGTCAGCCCGCTGGACGCAAACGAAACGGCCACAACCAACGAAAGTTTGCGCAACATGAGGCATTCCCTGTTCATGAAGAAAGTAATCACAGTTTGAAAAAAACCGGGCTAGCGAGTGTAGAGCCAGACGCTTTTTGCAACAATCGTCGATTCACGCCATTTATCGAGGTCTGTGCAAATAGGCTGGCATTGCGACCGCGCCCCGTCATAGACTGACCGCGTTCTTGTCGGGGTGCCTTGCTATGAGGCTGAGATCGGTTAAACCGGATCCCGTTGAACCTGATCAGGTTAGCGCCTGCGTAGGGAACAAGATTTCTCGTCTCCCGGCGAGTCCTCTTGAGTTTCGTCCGGGGTCGATTGTTCAAATAATGAACAGTTTCGCCTCCTTTCGATACTCAGCACCAGCACTGGTGCATCCGTCCGTCATGATCAGGTCACTCCGACAATAAATCCGCAACCGGATGTCTGGAGAGCCCGTGATGAGTACAACACTAAAAAACACAGCCCATTTGAGCGAGTCGGCGCAGGTCGATTCCGGATCGGTACAGCCCTTTACCCGTTCGCAGAAAATCTACGTTCAGGGCTCGCGCCCGGACATCCGCGTGCCGATGCGCGAAATCACTCTGGATGTCACACCGACCGACTTTGGCGGCGAAATCAATGCCCCGGTCACGGTTTATGACACCTCCGGCCCGTATACCGACCCCAACGTGATCATCGACGTGCGCAAAGGCCTGGCCGACGTCCGCTCTCCGTGGATCGAGTCGCGCAATGACACCGAGCGCCTGCCTGGCCTGACCTCCAACTTCGGCCAGCAACGCTTGAGCGACGCCGAACTGACCGCGCTGCGTTTTGCCCATGTGCGCAACCCGCGCCGCGCCAAGTCAGGGGCCAACGTCAGCCAGATGCACTATGCGCGTCAGGGCATCATTACCGCCGAGATGGAATACGTCGCCATCCGCGAGAACATGAAGCTTCAGGAAGCCCGCGCCGCCGGCCTGCTGACCCAGCAGCACGCCGGGCACAGTTTCGGTGCCAGCGTCCCGAAGGAAATCACCGCCGAGTTCGTGCGTGAAGAGATCGCCCGTGGCCGCGCCATCATCCCGGCCAACATCAACCACGTCGAACTGGAACCGATGATCATCGGCCGTAACTTCCTGGTGAAGATCAACGGCAACATCGGCAACAGTGCGCTGGGTTCCTCGATTGAAGAGGAAGTCGCCAAGCTGACCTGGGGCATTCGCTGGGGCTCGGACACGGTCATGGACTTGTCCACTGGCAAGCACATTCACGAAACCCGCGAATGGATCATCCGCAACTCGCCGGTACCGATTGGCACTGTGCCGATCTATCAGGCGCTGGAAAAAGTCGGTGGCGCGGCCGAGGACCTGACCTGGGAGCTGTTCCGCGACACGCTGATCGAGCAGGCCGAGCAGGGGGTCGATTACTTCACTATCCACGCTGGCGTGCTGCTGCGCTATGTGCCACTGACCGCCAAGCGTGTGACCGGGATTGTCAGCCGGGGCGGCTCGATCATGGCCAAGTGGTGCCTGGCGCATCACCAGGAAAACTTCCTGTACACCCATTTCGAAGACATCTGCGAAATCATGAAGGCCTACGACGTCAGCTTCTCGCTGGGCGACGGCCTGCGTCCCGGCTCGATTGCCGACGCCAACGACGCGGCACAATTTGGTGAACTGGAAACCCTCGGCGAACTGACCAAAATCGCCTGGAAGCATGACGTGCAGACCATGATCGAAGGCCCCGGTCATGTGCCGATGCAGTTGATCAAGGAGAACATGGACAAGCAACTGGAATGCTGCGACGAAGCGCCGTTCTACACGCTGGGCCCGCTGACCACCGATATCGCTCCGGGTTACGACCACATCACGTCAGGCATCGGCGCAGCAATGATCGGCTGGTTTGGCTGCGCCATGCTGTGTTACGTCACGCCCAAGGAGCACCTGGGGCTGCCGAACAAGGATGACGTGAAGACCGGGATCATCACCTACAAGATCGCTGCCCACGCGGCGGATCTGGCCAAAGGGCATCCGGGCGCGCAGATCCGCGACAACGCGCTGAGCAAGGCACGCTTTGAATTTCGCTGGGAAGACCAGTTCAACCTTGGCCTGGACCCGGACACCGCACGCTCGTACCACGACGAAACCCTGCCCAAGGACTCGGCCAAGGTCGCGCACTTCTGTTCCATGTGCGGGCCGAAATTCTGCTCGATGAAAATCACCCAGGAAGTACGTGAGTACGCGGCCAATCAGCGTATTGAAGCGGTGGACGTCGACGTCGCCAAAGGCCTCGCCGAACAGGCCGAGCGGTTCAAGCAGGAAGGTAGTCAGCTGTACAAGAAAGTGTAGAGAGCAGCAGCCCGCACCTTTAGAGCGTTGGCTTCTGCCCGCAGGGCGCAGGAGCCAACCGGGCAAAAGCCTGCTCTGCGTCCGACTTTGGGCGCGCAGCGCCGCCGTTATCAGTTCATCAACGCTCCACATGAGACATACACGTGAACACACCCGGCACCTATTCCCCCGACACCCCCGTCCCCGCCAGTCAGCGGGTGTTCGGCGGGCGGGATCTGTTTTCCCTGTGGTTTTCCCTTGGCATCGGCCTGATGGTATTGCAGACCGGGGCCTTGCTGGCGCCGGGGCTCGGCATGTCGGGCGCGATGCTGGCGATTTTTCTCGGCACGTTGCTGGGCGTTTTGCTGCTCGCCAGTGTCGCGGTGATCGGCTGCGACACCGGTTTGTCGTCCATGGCTGCGCTCACGCTCAGCCTGGGCAGCAAGGGCGCGTCGGTACCTGCGCTGTTGAACCTGCTGCAACTGATCGGTTGGGGCTCTTTCGAGCTTATCGTCATGCGCGATGCCGCCAGCCTGTTGGGCGCCCGAGCTTTTGCAGACGGCAGCCCATTGACCAGTCCGCTGCTCTGGACACTGTTGTTCGGTGCGCTGGCCACCCTGCTGGCGGTCAGTGGGCCGTTGACCTTCGTGCGCCGTTTTTTGCGCAAATGGGGCGTATGGATTTTGCTGGCGGCCTGCTCATGGCTGACCTGGAACCTGCTCGCCAAAGCTGATCTGGGCGCGCTGTGGGCGACAACCGGCGACGGTTCGATGCCGTTCGCCTCAGGGTTCGACATTGCCATTGCTATGCCCTTGTCCTGGTTGCCATTGATCGCCGACTACTCGCGCTTCGGCCAGCGCGCCAGAAGTGTCTTCGGCGGCACCGCAGTCGGTTTTTTCATCGGCAACTTCTGGCTGATGAGCCTCGGCGTTGCGTACACCCTGGCGTTTGCGCCGAGTGGTGAAGTCAATGCCTTGCTGCTAGCGCTGGCGGGTGCAGGCCTGGGGATTCCGCTGTTGCTGATTCTGCTGGATGAAACCGAGAATGCGTTCGCTGATATCCACTCGGCTGCGGTTTCCAGCGCGCTGCTGACGCGCATCAAGGTCGAGCATCTGGCATTGATCATTGGCGTGATCTGCACCTTGATCGCCTGTCTCGCGCCATTGGCGCAGTACCAGAACTTCCTGTTGCTGATTGGCTCGGTGTTCGCGCCGCTGTTCGGCGTGGTGCTGGTTGACCATTTCATTCTGCGTCGGCGCAGTGGTCAGGTCGTGGAGAGGGGGCTGCGCTGGATGAGTCTGCTGGCGTGGCTGGGCGGCATCAGCACCTATCACCTGCTGGCCAATCTCTATCCCGAAGTGGGCGCAACACTGCCAGCGCTCATTGTCGCTGGCGTGTTGCAGCTGTTGATCGACGGAGCAATCAACCGCGACCGGGGAACAGTTCCGGTCTGAGGATGCCATTGAGCTGCGGATAAGGAATCTTCAGTTCGATATGGCCCATTGCGTAGGGCGCAATGGTTTCCACCGGATACTTGAGGATCACGGCACCGTAGGTCAGGGCGATATGCGGTGTGCGCTTGAAAGGCCAGGTCTTAATGAATTCGCTGTCTTCGTTCATCTTGGTCGAGACCAGCCAGCCCTGGTGAGCCAGTTGGGCTTTCTGCCAGAACTCGCTTTCCTTGCCCGGAATGATCATGTCGGCCAGGGTCAGAACTTTCTGTTGCTGACGCGAATAGTTGATGAACGCACGGCCGGGATTGCCGTGAGCGCCACCGTTATCCAGATAACTGGACAGCTCCACAACCACGATACCGTCATGCTGTTCGCGTACCTTGGCTTGCAGGTAACTGGCGTTGCGACCCTGGGCCTGGCTCAGGAACTGCTCCTGATAGGCTTTGACGGACGGCGGTGCCGACGCGCTGGTTTCACCGACGGTCAATTGCAGCAGCGTCTTCTGGACGATGGCGTCCAGGCGCGGCTCATCGGGGAAATGCACGGTATCGACGTTCACCAGCGGGCAGTCAGCGGTGGTGCAGCCCGGCTTGATCAGCTCGGAAGCATCGCGCTGGACTTGCAGCGGGGTGCGCATGTTGGGTGTGAAGAGGCTTTGGCAGGCGCCGAGCAACAGGGCCAGGCAAGCCAGTGAAGTGATCCTCAATAACGACATGTTGATCCTTGGCAGTGTCAAAAAAGGCGGTTGCGTTGTGCGTGTGCAGGCTGGTTGGACTGTAAACAACGACTTCGGTTCGCTAGATGGCAGATTAGAATTGTTTTATGTTGCGGCCGTCTACCCTGCGTGTTCAAGGGGGCTGCATCCGACCGTCGATGCGCGTTAGGATGGACCAATGTCCAAAATGGCGGCAAGCGAGAATTCCATGACCCAGAACACACGAACTGCACCTACAGCGTTTGAAACAATCAGCCGTGAAAACTGCTTCAAGGGCTTCTATAAGCTGGACAAGCTGCATGTGCGCCATGAGCTGTTCGCAGGTGGCATGAGCAAGGAAATCAGTCGCGAACTGTTCGTGCGTCACGATGCCGTCTGCGTGCTTCCTTATGACGCCAAACGCGATGAAGTGGTGCTGATCGAGCAGTTCCGCGTCGGTGCCATGAAGAAGGCCGACAACCCATGGTTGATCGAACTGGTTGCCGGTCTCATTGACAAGGACGAGCTGCCGGAAGAAGTTGCTCATCGCGAGGCAGAAGAGGAAGCTGGGCTGGTGTTCGATGCGCTGTGGCCAATCACCAAATATTTCCCTTCGCCGGGCGGCAGTGACGAGTTCGTCCACCTGTACATGGGGCGCTGCAGCAGCGCAGGGGCAGGTGGTTTGCATGGCCTTGAGGCGGAAGGCGAAGACATCCGCGTGACGGTCTGGTCGTTCGACGACGCGATGCAGGCGATGAAAGACGGAAGAATCAAGAACGCTTCAACGATCATTGCCTTGCAATGGCTGGCGTTGAATCGCGCTGAAATAAGGGGATTATGGTCGTGAATCTATTGCGCGAACGCTACCGTGTCGATCTTGCCGGGCTACAGGCTGCGTGCGAGGCCAACTATGCGCGCCTGATGCGCCTGCTGCCCGACATGCGCAACGAACAGCGCTCGCGCCGCGTCGCCGTCACCCAGGGCGACCAGATGCTGGGCGTGCTGGCCGTCGAAGTGCTGCTCGACTGCCCGTACACCACCACCCTGCAAGTCCGCCAGGAACACAGCCTGCCCTGGCTGCCGGTGCCCGTGCTCGAAGTGCAGGTCTATCACGATGCGCGCATGGCCGAAGTCATCGGTGCCGAACATGCACGGCGCTTTCGCGGTATCTATCCCTATCCCAACGCTGAAATGCACCAGCCAGACGAAAAGGCCCAGCTCAACCTGTTCCTGGGCGAATGGCTGAGCCATTGCCTGGCGTGTGGGCATGAGTTTGAAGCGGTGCGTTAACTCCCCCCTTGTTCAGTCGTTTTCTCGCGACGCCTTCGTTGCTTCGTTCTGAGTGTTCTTCCTGACCTTATCGATTGAAAAGTCGTATTGGCTGACAGTGAGTAAGCATCGATCCTGTAGGTCGTTTCTGAAAAATCCGCAGCACCTTGGATTTGACGCTACATGCCTTACATTCGACCTGAATTAATCTGCAGGTAAAACGAATGAGCTACTTAGGCATCCACACTGATTGTCTGTCGGATTGTTTGCTGCTCTGCAAGGTGGCGGTAAATGACTGACTGGCGTCCGTTAGCGTCCGTCTCGGGCATCGCCTTCGGCCTTTTCCTTTATCTCGGGTTGATTACCTTGCTGGGCAGCGCGTTGCGTTGGGAGCATTCGCTGTATGCGGCCATGATTGGAGCAGTCATCGGGGTTCTGTCTCTGAAGCTCATGCCGTGGACCGTTCATCTGGCCGGTTTGGTAGGAATGATTCTCGGGATTGCTGCAATGCTTTTGCTGGCAGGGTATATCTGGCCCGGCATGCCTTATGAATACGCTCTAAGCTACCTGTTGGTTGCTGGAATGGCCGGGATGGTGTTGGCGGGACTTATTGCTTCAATTGTGCTCAAGCATCGAGCGAATCAGCAAATGTGACCAAATGCTCACCCGCGACCACATTCCCGGTTTACCCGCTCGTTGCCACATCACATAATCGCGCTGAATCCTCCTTGGGAGACACCCTTGCCGAGCGCAGCCCCTTCATCGTCAGTTTTGCTGGTGCAGTTATCCGACAGCCACTTGTTCGCCGAGGCGGATGGCGCGTTGCTGGGCATGAGTACTCGCGACAGTCTGGAAAAAGTTGTTGATCGGGTGCTGGCCGAGCAGCCGCAGATTGATCTGGTGGTGGCCAGCGGGGATATTTCCCAGGATGGCAGCGTCGAGTCCTACGAAGCGTTTCGACAGATAAGCACGCGTATTGCTGCGCCAGCGCGCTGGTTCGCCGGTAATCACGACGAATTGCCACAGATGGAGCATGTTGCGCTGAGTGACGGGCTGCTTGAGCCGGTCATCGACATCGGTCAGTGGCGGGTGACGCTGCTGGATTCGGCGGTGCCCGGCTCGGTGCCGGGTTTTCTGGCTGCGCAGCAACTACAGTTGCTGGAACAGTCGTTGAGCGAAGCGCCTGACCGACATCATCTGGTCTGCCTGCACCACCATCCGGTGGCCATTGGCTGTGAATGGATGGCACCCATCGGTTTGCGCAACGCTGATGCATTGTTTGCGGTGCTGGATCGATTCCCGCAGGTCAAGGCTGTGCTCTGGGGGCATGTGCATCAGGAGTATGACCAGATGCGTAATGGCGTGCGCCTGCTCGCATCGCCCTCGACCTGTATTCAGTTCGCACCGCACAGCGTGGATTTCAAGGTCGATACGTCGGCGCCGGGCTATCGCTGGTTGCGGCTGCATGACAATGGGCGGCTGGAAACCGGGGTGTCCAGGGTCACGGGTATGCTGTTTGAAGTCGACGAGAGTGGCACTGGCTATTAAATGAGCCGTTCGACATGTTTCCGGTGAGGTGTTGTAGCCTGAGTCCCTGTAAACTGCACGGCTTTGCACTGCATTCGGGAGCGACAGCGTGATCAGCGACACACCTGCATTGCTGTATATCCATGGCCTGAACAGTTCGGCCCAGTCAGTAAAGGCCCGTCAACTGATCGCGCTGATGACCTCCTTGGGGCTGGCCGACCGGCTACAGGTTCCTGAGCTGCATCACCATCCGCGTCAGGCCATGCTTCAGCTTGAGTCCGCCATTGTCGAACTGGGGCGCCCATTACTGGTCGGCAGCTCCCTCGGCGGCTACTATGCGACTCATTTGGCGCAGCGCCACGGTCTCAAGGCCGTGCTGATCAACCCGGCGGTCAATCCGCACCAGCTGTTCGACGGGTTTCTGGGCATGCAGCAGAATCTGTACACAGGCGAGCAATGGCAGCTGACCGAAGATCACATTCAGGCGCTGGCCGAGCTGGAAGTTCCCGCTCCGCAAGACCCGCAGCAGTTTCAGGTGTGGTTGCAGACCGGTGACGAAACGCTCGATTACCGGCGCGCCGAGACGTTTTACCGGGCCTGTGCCTTGCGCATTCAGGCGGGCGGCGACCATAGCTTTCAGGGCTTTGCCGAGCGCTTGCCTGCGGTGTTGGGTTTTGCCGGGTTTGCACCGGAACTGCTGCAAAAGATCGACCTGTCGGCGCTGTAGGTGACTGATGCCCGGTCACATGAATGCAAGAACATTGAATCCCGAAATTCCATGAAAGATTGATAACGAGAACCCATGGCCACTCCCAGCGCTAGCTCTTATAACGCAGACGCCATCGAAGTCCTCTCGGGCCTCGATCCGGTTCGCAAACGTCCGGGCATGTACACCGATACCTCGCGGCCCAATCACCTGGCGCAGGAAGTCATCGACAACAGCGTCGACGAAGCCCTGGCCGGTCATGCGCGCTCGGTTCAGGTCATCCTGCACGCCGACAACTCTCTGGAAGTCTCCGACGACGGTCGTGGCATGCCGGTGGACATTCACCCCGAAGAGGGTGTGTCCGGTGTCGAGCTGATCCTCACCAAGCTGCACGCGGGCGGCAAGTTTTCCAACAAGAACTACCAGTTCTCCGGCGGCCTGCACGGCGTGGGCATTTCCGTGGTCAACGCGCTGTCCACCCAGGTCCGGGTGCGGGTCAAGCGTGACGGCAACGAATACGAGATGACCTTCGCCGATGGTTACAAGGCCACTGAGCTGGCCGTCATTGGCACCGTCGGCAAGCGCAACACGGGCACCAGCGTCTATTTCGCCCCCGATCCGAAGTATTTCGATACCCCCAAGTTCTCGGTCAGCCGTCTCAAGCACGTGCTCAAGGCCAAGGCTGTGCTGTGCCCCGGCCTGCTGGTCAGCTTTGAAGACAAAGCCTCGGGCGAGAAAGTCGAGTGGCATTACGAAGACGGCCTGCGCTCTTATCTACAGGATTCGGTGACCGACTTTCTGCGCCTGCCCGACGAGCCGTTCTGCGGCAGTTTTGCCGGTAACAAAGAAGCGGTGGACTGGGCGCTGCTCTGGTTGCCCGAAGGTGGCGACAGTGTGCAGGAAAGCTACGTCAACCTGATCCCGACTGCGCAGGGCGGCACTCACGTCAATGGCTTGCGCCAAGGCCTGCTGGATGCGATGCGCGAGTTCTGCGAGTTCCGCAATCTGTTGCCGCGTGGCGTGAAACTCGCGCCGGAAGACGTCTGGGAACGCATCGCCTTTGTGTTGTCGATGAAAATGCAGGAACCGCAGTTCTCCGGGCAGACCAAAGAACGTCTGTCGTCCCGTGAAGCGGCGGCGTTTGTCTCGGGGGTGGTCAAGGACGCGTTCAGTCTGTGGCTCAACACCCACTCCGAACTGGGCCTGCAACTGGCCGATCTGGCGATCAACAACGCCGGTCGTCGCCTGAAGGCCAGCAAGAAGGTCGAACGCAAACGCATCACCCAAGGGCCGGCGTTGCCAGGCAAGCTGGCTGATTGCGCCGGTCAGGACCCCGCGCGTTCCGAGCTGTTTCTGGTCGAAGGTGATTCTGCCGGTGGTTCGGCCAAGCAGGCGCGTGACAAGGAATTCCAGGCCATCCTGCCGCTGCGCGGCAAGATTCTGAACACCTGGGAAGTGGACGGCGGCGAAGTGCTTGCCAGTCAGGAAGTGCATAACATCGCCGTTGCCATTGGCGTCGATCCGGGCGCGGCCGATATCAGCCAGTTGCGCTACGGTAAAATCTGCATCCTCGCCGACGCCGACTCGGACGGTCTGCACATCGCCACATTGCTGTGCGCGCTGTTCGTCCAGCACTTCCGTCCGCTGGTCGACGCCGGGCATGTGTATGTCGCCATGCCTCCGCTGTACCGCATCGACCTGGGCAAGGAAATCTACTACGCGCTGGACGAAAGCGAGCGCGACGGGATCCTTGACCGTCTGGTGGCAGAAAAGAAACGTGGCAAGCCGCAGGTCACCCGATTCAAGGGCCTGGGTGAAATGAACCCGCCACAACTGCGCGAGACCACCATGGACCCGAACACGCGGCGTCTGGTGCAGCTCACTCTGGATGATTACGCAGCCACTGCGGAAATGATGGACATGCTGCTCGCCAAGAAGCGCGCCGGTGATCGCAAGTCCTGGCTTGAGTCGAAGGGCAACCTCGCCGAGGTTCTGACTTGATGCGAGCCTGGCTCGCCACGCTGGTCCTTGCTGTTCTGGCGTCTGCAGGCATGCCGGTTCTCGCCGCGCCGATCGAGGGCTTGAAGCTGCAATCCGAGCATCCGGTGGATGGCATGGTCGGTGGCAATCTGTCCGGACTGGCCATGTGCAATGGCCGGCTGTGGACGGTTTCCGACCGCGACGACAACCTGCTTTACAGTCTTGATGTCTCGGAAAACACCTGGAAGGCCGAGCCACACGCTATCGAGGCTCCGGCACCGCAGAGCTATCTGCCGCTGAAGCTGCGCTCGATGGCGGGTCTTTCAGCGGTGGTGCGCGGCGGCAACCTGGATTTCGAAGGTGTCAGTTGTGACGCTGCCGGTAATCGCTACCTGATCAGCGAAGCCTATGGCACGGTCCTCAAGGTTCCGGTCAGTGGCACGCCTTCGTGGTTGCCGCTGCCGAAAGAACTGATCGAGCAGGCGCGTGCGCAAGGTATGTTGCAACACTTCAACGCGATTTTCGAAGGCATCGCCGTGAATGCTGCAGGTGACCGCATCTGGCTGGCTGCCGAGCGTGAGAAACGCGGCTTGCTGGTGGTCAGGCTCGACCAGGATCGATGGACCTGTGGGCAAAGCTGTGTGTTGCTGTCCGAATCCGGTCTCGACACGTTGCCGCCAGAGCAGGGTGGCAAAAAAGTGTCCACGGATTTTTCTGATCTATCGTTGTACAACGGCAAGCTGTTCACGCTGGAGCGTGCGGTGTACCGCATCTGTCGGCGAGACCTGCAGACCGGGCAGGTTGAGCGTTGCTGGTCGTTCGCCAGGGAGGCAATGGTCCCTTCGCGCCGTTACGATCAACCTTATGGCCTGACGGAAGCGCTGGTGGTGGACGAGAGCGGTGCCTGGGTCGGCATAGACAATAACTTCGGTCTCCGCGCCGACGGCGAAAAGCGTCCGATTGTCTGGCGTTTTGCTGCGCCGAAAGCGGGCTGGAGTGAGGGTCAGTGAGCTCGTCAGCGAATCAGCCGCAGCCCGGCAGGCGCGCTGGCAAGGTGTTGATGCTCGTGGCCTGGGCGGCCGGTCTGTTTCTGGCGACGCGCTTTTTCGGCAGTTGGGAAGACAAGCAGCAGAACCCTAATGCAGTGGTCACCTCGCAACACGGTGACGGCTATATAGAAGTGCAACTGGCAGGCAATCGTCAGGGGCACTTTGTCAGTACCGGTCAGATCAATGGCCGGACGGTAGAATTCATGATCGACACCGGGGCGACCGACGTCGCCATCCCCGGTGAGATGGCTGATAGCCTTGGCCTGAAGCGCGGCCTGCCGGTCACGGTCAGCACCGCCAATGGCAACAGCCAGGGCTTTCGTACCACGCTGGACCGCCTGCAGCTGGGCGATATTGTTTTGAACAACGTGCGTGCGCTGGTAGCGCCTGGCCTGGAAGGCGAACAGGTGTTGCTCGGCATGAGCGCAATGAAACAACTCGAATTCACACAGCGCGGCGGCAACTTGCTGCTGCGCCAGTCAACGAAATAATGAGGCCCGCATGAGCGACTCCCTTGACCTCAGCCTGGATGGCGTAGAACGCCGATCACTGGCGGACTTCACCGAACAGGCCTACCTCAACTATTCCATGTACGTGATCATGGACCGTGCCTTGCCGCACATCGGCGACGGCCTGAAGCCTGTTCAGCGACGCATCATCTACGCGATGAGCGAGCTGGGCCTGGGCGCTGATGCCAAGCACAAGAAGTCGGCGCGTACCGTCGGCGACGTACTTGGCAAGTTTCACCCGCACGGCGACTCGGCCTGCTATGAAGCCATGGTGCTGATGGCCCAGCCGTTCAGCTATCGCTACACGCTGGTGGACGGGCAGGGTAACTGGGGTGCGCCGGATGATCCCAAATCCTTCGCCGCCATGCGTTACACCGAGGCGCGTCTGTCGCGCTATTCCGAAGTGCTGCTCAGCGAATTGGGCCAGGGCACTGCGGACTGGGTGCCGAACTTTGACGGCACGCTCGACGAACCGGCGGTGTTGCCTGCGCGGTTGCCGAACATTCTGCTCAATGGCACCACCGGCATTGCCGTCGGCATGGCCACTGACGTTCCACCGCACAACCTGCGCGAAGTCGCCAGCGCTTGCGTGCGTTTGCTGGACGACCCGAAGGCGACGATCCCCGAGCTGTGCGAGCACATTCTCGGCCCGGATTATCCGACCGAAGCGGAAATCATCACCCCGCGCGCCGACCTGCTGAAAATCTACGAGACGGGTCGTGGTTCGGTGCGTATGCGGGCTGTCTACCGTATCGAGGACGGTGACATTATCGTCACGTCGTTGCCGCATCAGGTGTCCGGTGCCAAGGTGCTGGAGCAGATCGCCGCGCAGATGCAGGCCAAAAAACTGCCGATGGTTGCCGACCTGCGTGACGAATCGGACCACGAAAACCCTTGCCGTATTGTCATCATCCCGCGCTCCAACCGGGTTGAGCTGGACGAACTGATGCAGCATCTGTTCGCCACCACCGAGCTGGAATCCAGCTACCGGGTGAACATCAACATCATCGGTCTGGACGGCAAGCCGCAACTCAAGAACCTCAAGACGCTGCTCAGCGAATGGCTGACCTTCCGTATCGGTACGGTGCGTCGTCGTCTGCAATTTCGTCTGGACAAGGTCGAGCATCGCCTGCATCTGTTGGACGGTTTGCTCACGGCGTACCTGAACCTGGATGAAGTGATTCACATCATCCGCACCGCCGAGCATCCCAAGGCAGAGCTGATCGCACGCTTTGGCCTGACTGAAATTCAGGCCGATTACATCCTCGATACCCGTCTGCGTCAGTTGGCGCGTCTGGAAGAGATGAAACTGCGCAGCGAGCAGGACGCGTTGCGCAAGGAACAAGCCAGGCTGCTGGCCTTGCTGGGCAGTGAAGCCAAGCTGCGCAAGCTGGTTCGCACCGAGCTGATCGCCGACGCTGAAACCTACGGCGACGACCGCCGTTCGCCCATCGTCGCCCGCGCCGAAGCCAAGGCGCTGTCTGAAAACGAGCTGATGCCGACCGAGCCGGTCACTGTGGTGCTCTCGGAAAAAGGCTGGGTGCGTTGCGCCAAAGGCCATGACATAGACGCTACGGGGCTTTCCTACAAGGCGGGGGATGGTTTCAAAACCTCTTCCATCGGCCGTTCCAACCAGTTTGCGGTGTTTATCGACTCGACCGGGCGCAGTTACTCGGTGCCTGCACACACCTTGCCGTCGGCACGCGGTCAGGGCGAACCGTTGACCGGCAAGCTGCAACCGCCACCGGGTGCGACGTTCGAGTGCGTATTGATGCCGGAAGATGACGCGCTGTACGTGATTGCGTCCGATGCCGGTTACGGTTTCGTGGTCAAAGGCGAAGATTTACAGGCCAAGAACAAGGCGGGTAAAGCGTTGTTGAGCTTGCCAGCGGGGGCCAGGGTCATTCTGCCGCGCCCCGTACCTGACCGTGAGCAGAACTGGTTGGCAGCGGTGACCACTGAAGGTCGCCTGTTGGTCTTTAAAATCAGCGATCTGCCGCAGTTGGGCAAAGGCAAGGGCAACAAGATCATTGGCATTCCCGGCGAGCGGGTCGCCAGTCGCGAGGAATATGTGACCGACCTTGCCGTCATCGCGCAAGGCGCTACGCTGGTCCTGCAGGCTGGCAAACGAACCCTTTCGCTCAAGCCTGAAGATCTCGAACATTACAAGGGCGAGCGTGGCCGACGGGGCAATAAACTGCCAAGGGGCTTCCAGCGCGTCGACGCGTTATTGGTGGAAAATAGCTGAAAACGTTGATCTGGCAACAGTGTTCTTCGTTTTGCCATGAAGTACGATGCATAATCGCTGGAGTCACGATGCATATTCACGGATGATATGAGGTCTTGGGGTGCATGCGTGGCTCTGTGCCTGCATGGGTCTTGAAAGCACTTATACCGTGGCCAGTCTCTGGGCGGCCACTTGGATGGGATGATGAACTTTTTACGTTTTCCCCTGATCCTGCTGATGACCGGCGTTCTGGGTCTGGCTGGTTGCAGTTCGCACCCGCCGACCGCGCTTTATCAGCTTGATAGCGGTGAGCCGGGTCAGCCGAAACAGAGTAGCGGTCTGGCAGTATTGCTGGGTCCTGTTTCGGTGGCCGACTATCTGCAACGCGAAACCCTTCTTCAACGCGAGCCCGATGGCACCTTGACCGTATCGCCCGACGGGCGCTGGGCGGGCAATCTGTCATCAGACATTGACCAGTTGCTGTTGCGACAACTGGCTTGGAAGCTGGACAGTCAGCGCGTCGTGATGGCGCCTGCAGTTGCCAATTTCACACCGGATGTCCAGGTTGTATTGTCGATTACCCGACTGGACTCCGGCGCCAGACAGCCTGCCGTTCTGGATGCGCAATGGCGCCTTCTGGACCGCAAGGGCCATGTTCGCGACAGCCGACTGGTGCACCTTGAACAGGTCCATTCCGGTAGCTCGGCCGATCAGGTCAAGGCGCAAGGCATGCTTTTGCAGCGCCTGGTCGATCAGGTCAGCACGGCAATCAAGCCGATTGCCTGGCAGCCACTGGATGAGCCAAAGAAAGTCCCGGTCGCGAAGGCCAAAGAGCCTGACAAGCCAAGAATGCCGTTGGCATCCCCTATACGTACCGATCTTGAAGTGTTCCGCTTCTAGGATCGGCCATCAGGTCATGCCACAACAAAAAGCCCGCAGCGATGCGGGCTTTTTGATTTTCTGCGTCAGAGGTCCGCGTAGAGCAAGAGCGTTAAGAACGGCATGCCGACGCGGAGCACTCATCTTTATAGACACGTTCTGATGAACCCGGAATACGTGCCTCTGCCCGCACGGCGTAGAAGCGGACTTGTCCGCGAAGAGGGCGGTACATTCAATGCATTTTCGTGTGTGGGAATACCGCCTTCGCGAACAAGTTCGCTCCTACGGCCTATGGGCACAGAATCAAAAGCGGACTTGTTTATAACGCTGAGCGTGGAACATGGGCACGAGAGGCCTGATCCATCAGACCTTGTTGGTTTCGTGCATGCGTGACAGCTGGCGTTCGAGCATTGACGGGTAGGGCTCCATCAGGCGTTCAACGCAGCAGGCGCCTTCGGGGCTGGCGATGGGGCGGATGCGGGCGCGTTGGCGGATCAGCGGATCATCGTTGATGCGTCGCTCTACCAGCAGCAGGTTGCGACTATGCTGTGACAACGCCAATGCATCCTGCGCAGTCTCGGTCAGCAGCAGGTCGATCTGGCTCAGATCGCTCAGGTTTTCACCCAGCGTCAGGCCCAGTTGCAGCTGCAAGGTGATGCCGCTGTCGGCGACTTCAATCTGCAAGGCATGACTCAGTGCCCGCAGCAGCTCGCCGCAGCAAATCGCATTGGTCAGGTAGTCTTCGCCGCTTTCGTGGCTGTGGAACAGCATCAGGGTGCTGCCGTCATTCAGGGTGTGCAGCTCACCTTCGTACAAGGAAGCAGCCTGATCGAGGCAGTCGCGATAACGTTGCAGCAGCTCGGTCAGACGGGCGCGCGGCAAGCGCCGCAATTGGTCCTGTGCGCCAAGCTGTACGGCCAGCACGGCGCTGTCGTGGGGCTCGCTCTGAACAGCAGAAGCGGCAGCAGGGCGGGCGGCCGGTGTGCTGCTCGACGTGTCACGCAGGTCCGCGAACGGATCTTCCTCGTCTTCTTCATCTTCTTCGGCAACGATGCGACGCTGCACGGGCGGTGCTGGCAAGCGAGGCTTTGGCTCGCTGGCTGCGGGTGTGCGTACCGAAACCGTTGGCGCAGGCTTTTCTTCTGGCTCCAGATACGGATCATCGTCCTGTTCGTCGTACTCTGCTTCAGGCTCGGGCTCGGGCTCGGGCTCTGGCTCAGGCGGCGCAAACGAGGTGCGCAACTGCCGGGCAAGGTCGCCGATTTCATCCTGACGGTCAGTGGCCGGGGTGTATGGGTCAATGTTGCGCAGCCAGATGCGCATCTGCATCAGCGGCGTGGAGATATGCCGCCCCAGGCGCAGGCTCAGGGCAAGCGCGAGTGCCAGCAGGATACCGGCCAGAATGCCCATGCTTTGCAGGCTGATGGTCAGCGGCTGCTGGAACTGCGACATGTCGAGGCTGATGCGCAGGTGACCCGCCATCGTGTCCTGGAAGGTTATCTTGATTTCATACAGGCCCTGCGCCTCACCCAGAATCCCGTTTTTCGGCCGCTGGCCAGCTTCCGCAAGAATACGGTTGTCCACGCTATAGATAGCGGCGTGCGCGACCAGCGGGTTTTTGACCAGATTGCCCAGCAGCACATTGAGACTGAGGATGTCGTTGGACACCAACAGCTCGGTAGCCGAGGTGGCGGTCTGGGTCGTCAGGGCCTGCCCCAGCGCATCAGCCTGTTCATGCATGGCCTGCTTGAACTGCAGGCCCATGACACCGGCGTAGATCACCAACGCCAAAGCGACCAGGATCACGTTATGGCTGGCAATGCGCAAAGCGATCGGTATCCGGCGATGACGCAGGGCACGAAAGATGAGCAGGAAGAAATTATCGGTTTTAACGGGCGTGGGCCGGTTCACAGAGCACGGCTCTTTCGGTGAAGTTGTCGCGCAGTATAACGAGCGACCCAGTAGCGGCAAAGCGCTGCCTGTGCCCGATGGTCACTGAATGTGGTTAGAATGCGTTTTTTTTCACTGCGGGGGTGCGCCTTGCGCGAAATCGTCCTGATTAACATCACTGGTGTCGACCGTCCCGGTCTCACCGCAGCCATCACCGGCGTCCTCGCCCAGGGTGGCGTGAACATTCTCGATATTGGTCAGGCGGTGATCCACGACACCCTGTCGTTCGGCATCCTGGTTGAAATTCCGGACACCGTCGAAGGCTCGTCCGTGCTCAAGGACATTCTGTTCACGGCCTACAAGCTGGATCAGCAGGTGCGCTTCACGGCGGTGTCCGAAGAGGATTATCAGCTGTGGGTCGACGGCCAGGGCAAGGCGCGGCACATCGTGACGCTGCTGACCCGCAAGGTCACTGCCGAGCAGTTGCAGTGCGTCAGTGCCATTACCGCGAAATACGGGCTGAATATCGATCAGATCGATCGCCTCTCCGGGCGCATGCCACTCGATACGCCTGCCGACAAAGGCAAGGGCTGCATCGAGTTCACCGTGCGCGGCGAGCCTGCCGACCCTAAAGCCATGCAGGCCGAGTTTCTTGCCGTGGCGCAGGAGCTGAACGTCGATATCGCTTTTCAGCAGGATTCACTGTTCCGCCGCAACCGCCGCCTGGCAGTGTTCGATATGGATTCGACCCTTATCGAAGCCGAAGTGATCGACGAACTGGCCAAGGCCGCAGGCGTCGGCGAGCAGGTTTCCGAGATCACCGAGCGGGCGATGCGCGGCGAGCTGGATTTCAGCGCAAGCTTCAAGGAGCGTCTGGCGCTGCTCAAGGGGCTGGACGTTAGCGTGCTGGATGAAATCGGTGCCTCGCTAAGGCTTACCGAGGGCGCTGAAACGCTGTTCGCCGAACTCAAGCGACTGGGCTACAAGACCGCGATTCTGTCGGGTGGCTTCACCTACTTTGCCAAACAGCTGCAAGCGCAACTGGGCATCGACTATGTATTCGCCAATGAGTTGGAAGTGGTCGACGGCAAGGTCACCGGCGTTGCTGTCGAGCCTATCGTCAATGCTGAGCGTAAAGCCGACCTGCTGCGCGAACTGGCGCACAAGGAAGGCTTGAGCCTTGAGCAAACCATCGCGGTCGGCGACGGGGCCAATGATCTGCCGATGCTGGCGATTGCAGGGCTGGGTGTGGCATTCCGTGCCAAGCCGTTGGTCAGGCAATCTGCGAAACAGGCGATTTCGACGTTGGGGCTGGACGGTGTGCTGTATTTGCTGGGCTTTCGCGATCGCGAAGCGCAACGCACTGCTCGGTAACGAAGAGGCGGGTGCCGTTCGTAGTCGTCGTGATTCGCTGATGGATTGCGACGGCTAGAGCGTGCCCCACAATGAGTCGAATTCCTGCCCAGGCTTCGGCTTCTCGCTTTCCGCAACCCTCGGTGCGTCGTACATCTGATACTCGAACTGGTTGTAACTGGCGCTGCTGATGCGCCGATTGTTCAGTGAGGCTCGTCGTTCCTCGCCATTGACGTTGATCATCACTTTGCTGCCTTCCTGAAACGGCAGGCGCGGCGCGAGCACGGTCGGCGGTTTGTCCATGGCGCGCACTTCCGGCAGCATCAAGGTACGCAGGTACTGGCTGTTCTGTTGCTCACGGATCAACTGCATGCCGCACGGCTGGGCAAAAGGCGCGATCAATTCGATGCCCATCTGGGTGCCGCCGCTGCGTACCTGGCGAACCCAGCGCACGATGGCCACGCTCCAGCCCTGGCCAGCATCGTCCTGAATACCCACCAGTTCGCCCGCCTGCAATTGTTGTGGCACATCTTTCTGCCACGCCAGGCAATAACCGCCAGGGCTGTGATTGACGATGTTCAGGTCAAACGTCGGGAACGTGTGCTGACCGTTGGAAAGCGCTTCAGTGTCGCCGTCGATCTTCGGGTATTCGATCTCTTCATACGGCAGCAAGACAGATGAGGTGTTGCCGCGCTGTGTGTCGAAAGCCGAAGACCAGGGATCATCCTCGGAGTCGTTGGCCATCTTGAGCGAAAAGCTCGCCACGCTGGTCGCGCTGCTCAACTGCAGCAGCTCGCTGAACGATTTCTGACCGGCGACGTAATAATGCAAAGCGCTCATGCCGATGCACAGTTTCAGCGTGCCTTGCCCGGCGGTGCGCTGGAAGACGCGTTCGGCCACATCGCCCCAGGCCGCTGCCAGATGCTGCAGCAGATCGGTATTGATGCCGGTCGGTATCAAGAGTCTGGAGGGTGAGCGTTGATCATCCGGCAGGGCCAGATACTGATTGATTGCTTCCGCCAGCGCAGAGGTATTGATGCCGAGCAAGCGGGGCATCTGCTCGCCAGTGAACAGCGTGCTGTACAGCGGCGGCTTGTCAGCCGTGGCGTCCAGTGCAAACAGGCTGCTTTCTTCAGCAGGGGATTGCAGCTTGACCAGCGGGCTCCAGGCTTCAAGCGCGTCGGCCAGCTTGCCGATATTCAGCTGGCGCATCTGGTTGCAGCGAGAGCAGCCCATCAGCAAGGCAATCACGTAGGTCTGTTCGACGCTCAGCGCTTTGGTGTGGTGAGCCAGAGGCTCGTCGATCATTGCGTAATGCAGCCCGTAATGACGGGCGATCTGATAAATCTGGTGAATTTCGAGCCAGAGCCCTTCCTGCACCGGGCAGTAGAGCTGATTGGCGCGGATCAGCGGTCCGTTGAGGCCATGCAGCGCGCGTTGCAGCGCGGTGCCGAGCAGGCCGCTCTGATCCTTGCTGTAACGCGCTGCGACCTGCTGAATAATCTGTTTGTAGCCGGTCGCCAGGTGGTTTTGCAGGGTCTGGCAAAGATTGGCAACCTTGCGCGGCCGCTCGTCGAGCACGATGGCCTGGTTGAGAAAGTGACGCTCAAGGTGCTTGCAGACGAAGTACACCTCGGGGCGTAGCAGTTCAAGCAGTTGCAGACGGTTGTCACTGGGGGTAACGAGCTGGTTCAGCTCGGTCAGACCTTGATACAGCTGGCGCGCCATCTCTCCGAGATTGGCCTTGGGCAGCCTGGAGATCCAGCGTTTCAGGTCGCGCGGAGTGGCTTCACAGAATGTCAGGCTCGACTGCGTTGGCGTAGGAGCACGCAACAACAGAGGGAGGCTAAAATTGCTCATGTGAAATGCAGACTCCAACGAGACTCACTGGAACGGGCGGTGGCATATAAGTGGGTGACTGACATTATGGTGCAGTACAAATGTGTCCAGGGTACGTCGCAAATTTGCGAAGCATCCTACAGCACCGAATGAGCGACTCTACCAGTATCGGTGAAACCCTGCAGCAAGTGTGGCTTTATGCCAGCTTTGCTCCATTATGACGCTGCATGGGCGCTGCCGTTCAGGCAGTGCCCATGTATTTTTCAGCTTCAGACAGCTATCGGTCATCAGCCTTGTTTCGGAACAGCCAATGCCTGGCCCATCTGTACGCTGGAACCGGCCTTCAACTGTTCGGCCCATTGCACCTGGTTCGGCCCGAACAGCACGATGGCGGTAGAACCCAACTTGAAGCGACCCATCTCTGCGCCTTTCTCCAGATGGATCGGCGCACGTGCCGCTTCGTCGTAACGGAAAGTTTTCAGTTCACGCTTGGGCGGCGTGACCAGCCCTGCCCAGACCGTTTCGACCGACGCCACGATCATTGCGCCGACCAGCACCAGGGCCATCGGGCCGCGTTCGGTGTCAAACAGGCAAACCACGCGCTCGTTACGGGCGAACAGCTCCGGTACGTTTTCAGCGGTGGTCTGGTTGACGGAAAAGATGCGACCCGGCACGTAGACCATTTCACGCAGCGTACCGGCCAGTGGCATGTGCACGCGGTGGTAATCCTTCGGCGACAGGTAGACCGTGGCGAACTCGCCGCCCATGAAAGGCGCAGAAAGCTTCGGATCGCCGCCCAGCAACTCAAGGACGCTGAAGCTATGCCCCTTGGCCTGGAAGATCCGGCCATGATCGATCGGGCCCAGTTGACTGATTGTACCGTCGGCGGGCGACAGGATCGCGCGTGGCGTGGAATCCAGCGGACGTGCGTCGGGTTTCAGGGCCCGGGTGAAAAAGGCGTTGAAGTGCTCGTAGGAGGTCATGTCTTCGACCAGCGCCTGCGACATGTCTACCTGATAGCGGCGGGCGAACCAGGCGGTGAATGCGTTCTTGAACCAGCGCACGCGGCATTCGGCGACACAGCCAGCCAGTCGTGACAGCAAGTGGTGCGGCAAGAGGTACTGACTGAGAATAAACAGACGGTCTTTCATTGAGGGTCCTGAAGAGGAGGTTCCTGAAAACGAGTGTCCTGAAGACGTTTGCGAGCTCCGGCCCGGCTCGGGGGCGCGAACCGGTTCGACCGCTTCGACTGGCGGGACTGGCCGGGCGGGTTCTACAGGCTCAACGGGCGCTGAAACCACTGCGGGTATTTCCACCGGGGTTTCCGGATGATTGCCCCATTCGCCCCACGAGCCGGCGTATGCCTTGACCCTTGGATAACCCAGCGCTTTCGCCACCAGATAGGTAAAACCCGAACGGTGGTGGGTCTGGCAATGGGTAATCACTTCCTTGTCGGGAGTGATGCCCAGGTCGCGCAGAATCTGTGGCATGTCTTGACGAATGCGCAGGTTGCGCGCCTTGTCCATGCCCTCGGTCCATTCGAAGTTGACGGCACCAGGGATGTGCCCGCCTTTGGCTGCAACCACTTTTTCGCCTGAGTACTCGGTCGGGCCGCGCGCGTCCCAGATAGCCAGATCGGCTGCGCCCAGGCGGCTTTGCAGGTATTCACGGGTGGCGGTCGGTTCGTCGTGCAGCGTCAGCGTTACCGGGCCGCCCGCAACCGACGGCACCTCGGTGCTCAGTGGCAACGATTCGGCTTCCCAGGCCAGCAGGCCGCCGTCCAGATAGTGGTAGCGCGTGTGGCCAATGACATCCAGCAGCCAGATAAAACGCCCGGCCCAGCCGCCGCCTTCGTCATCGTAGACCACATAGACCGCATCGGGGTTGTGGCCCAGCTCGCCGAACAATTGCTCAAGACCGGCGTGCTCCGGCAGCAGGCCAGGCGCAGGTGGTTTGCCCAGTTGCGTGCGTTTCGGATCGACAAAGCGGGCGCCGCGAATGTGCCCGGCTTCGTAGCGAGCGCTGCTGGTCAGATCCACCAGGATCAGTTCAGGAGCATCAAGGCGCTGAAGCAGATCGTTGGGTTCTATGACCAGCGACAAGCCAGTGAATTCGGACATTTGCAGCCTCCGGAGGAAAGAAAGGGGCGAATTGTACGCCAGGCCTCACGCTTTGCGATGACTAAAGATACCAAGTGCCCGCTCAATACATTGCGCGATTTTTCCGAATGCCTGAACGGAAATTTCCGACAGGACACCGCCACCCTGGTCAGCGACGACCAGCAGCATGACCTTGCCGTTATTGCTCAGCGAGCGAATCAGCCAGTGCTGGCCGCTGAACAGTGTCTTGAGCGGTGCGGGCAGCAAGGCCGAAAACTGCGCATTGTTGGCTGGCGTCATACGCAGCTGGGTCGGCTGGGTCAGCAGGCGTTGCAGCACGGTGCTTTCCTTGACGAACAGCTGCAAGGTGGCGGCGTCCTGAGGCAGACCGGCAAGCTGATTGACCCGCAGCACCGATGAGGTCTTGTCCAGCATCAGCAGCATGACCCGTTCCATACCGCACGCCATGAACGCATCACGAGCAGAGGTGGTCAGGTGCATCGCATTGATGAACGGGCTCGGCTCCTGCAACAGCTCGGCGCACTGCTTGCGCCATAACTGCAGAGCGTCGGCCGATGGCGGTGGCGTGGGTTCGTTATCGCGCCTGACGCGACGCGCATCCCACGGCCAGATCAGCGATTCTGCCGGGTGCCAGAGATCGTTTTCCGCATGAATGCGCGCGCTGCTGGCCGCGTTCTGGTGCGCCTGTTGCTGCACCTCGCTCAGCGGTTGTTGCAGATAAAGGCTGGTCAGTCGCTCCCAGCGCAGGCAGTGCGGGCTGTTCCAGGCCTGTTGTGCCGCCAGCGCCAGGCCATTGCCCAGCAACACGGTATTGGCGGGCTGATTCAGCCAGCGGCGCAGGTTGGGGTCCGCGTCCATCAGCTGTTGCTGTTCCAGCGGGCTGCGGTCTTCACGGGCGATGCGCAGCGTCTTGGCCAGCTCGCGTCGTTCATTGATCAGCAGCTTGTAGCCACGGGTGACCCAGATCGGCAGGCGCCAGAACTCGGCCAGCGCCAGGCACAAGTCCAGCAGGTTGACGCCGAACAGCTCTTTTTCCACCGCGTCGCTGGAGTGTCCCTTGTGGATAACCCGTACTTCCAGCTCTTCCAGCAATTTTGGATAGGCCAGTGCCATGGGCCAAAGCGGCGCGAGGAACAGCAGGCTGCCCAGATGGATGTCCTGCCAGAGCCGCGCAAGCCGGCTGGCAAACAGCCCGTTGGCCTGTTGCGTGGCGTGCTGACTGACCAGAATCAGCTGGCGATAGGCGGTGGGGATTTCTTCGGGCGGTTTGGCTGGCAGGCGACCCAGCAGGGTTTCGGTGCGCGCCAGACCCAGGCGGTTGATCGCGATCTCCAGGCTTTCAGCCTGCTCGGTCATCCCATGGGTATGATGATTGGCCTCGCGCATCACACTCAGCACCAAGGCAGGGCTTTCCTGCATCATTTCGGCTATTTCACGCAGCGAACGGCGGCTGTCGTTGAGTGCTGAACGAACGTGCGCATGATTGGCGGCAGGAACCGGCAACGCGATACCGTCGAGTTGTTTGACCCAGGCATCAAGCGTTTTTGGAGCCAGGTGATGTGGTGCGCGTGCTGTCGGCATTCGGTGGCCTGTACGACTGATTATCTGGGCTGGAGGGCTGCCAGTGTGCAGGGCGGCCCGGCCATTTTCACCCTTTGATTGGCAGGGCAAAACGGTTTTTCACAAGAACCGGCTATAGTCTGGCTCAGATGGGCCGATAAGGAGAAGAAGAGTTTCAAGAACTTCCGCACTGTCCCTGAACCCGACTCAGTAAAGTATTTTTTCCTATGGCTAAAATAATCGGCATCATTGTCGTCATCGCGAGCATCCTCGGCGGATATGTTCTGTCCCATGGCAAGATCATGGCGCTGTTCCAGCCCTATGAGGTCTTGATCATCGGCGGGGCTGCGCTGGGCGCGTTTCTCCAGGCTAACCCTGGCTACATGACCATGCACGTGGTCAAGAAGTCGCTGAAGATGTTCGGCACGCGCTTCACGCATGCCTATTACCTCGAAGTGCTGGGTCTGGTCTACGAGATCCTCAACAAGAGCCGTCGCGAAGGCATGATGGCGATTGAAGGGGATATCGAAGATGCCTCCTCCAGCCCGATCTTCGCCAAATACCCAGGTGTCCTGAAAGATGAGCGCATGACCGCGTACATCTGCGATTACCTGCGCATCATGTCGTCTGGCAACATGGCTCCCCACGAGCTTGAAGGCCTGTTCGATATGGAATTGCTGAGCATGAAAGAAGAGCTTGAGCATCCTTCCCACGCTGTTACCGGTGTCGCTGATGGCATGCCCGGCTTCGGCATTGTGGCGGCGGTACTGGGGATCGTGGTGACCATGGCCTCTCTGGGTTCTGGCGACAAGGCTGCCATTGGCATGCACGTAGGTGCTGCGCTGGTGGGTACGTTCTTCGGTATTCTCGCCGCCTACGGTTTCTTCGGCCCGCTGGCCACTTGCCTTGCGCACGATGCCAAGGAAGAAATGAACGTTTACGAGAGCATCAAGGCGTCGCTGGTGGCTTCGGCCTCGGGCATGCCGCCTTCGCTGGCTGTCGAGTTCGGCCGCAAGGTTCTGTATCCATTGCATCGCCCCAGCTTCAGTGAGCTGGAACAAGCGGTTCGCGGTCGCTAAGTCATGGAAAATAATCAGCCGATAATCATCAAGCGCGTCAAGCGCTTCGGTGGCGGACACCACGGTGGCGCCTGGAAAATCGCTTTCGCTGACTTCGCGACAGCCATGATGGCGTTCTTCCTGGTGCTGTGGCTGATGTCGTCTGCTACCCCTGAGCAGTTGCTGGCGGTAGCCGGCTATTTCAAGGACCCTGTCGGTTTTTCGGACAGCGGTTCGCCGTACGTGATCGACCTGGGTGGTTCGCCGGAAATGTCGCCCAACCAGACCCTCAACCCCGAGGTCAAGACCACGCCGTCGCCGGACACTGTGCCCATCGAGGCCGAGACGTCGGAAGCCAAGGCCGAGGCGGTCGAGCAGGAGCGTCTGGAGATGCTGTTGCAGGAACTGCAGAACAAGGTCGAGGAAAACCCGCAACTGCAGAAATTCAAGGACCAGATTCTGTTCGAGATCACTCAGGACGGCTTGCGTATCCAGATCATGGATGCCGAAAACCGGCCGATGTTCGACTCGGGCAGTGCACGTCTCAAGCCTTACTTCGAAGACATTCTGCTAGCGTTGGCCGACACCATCAAAAGCGTGCCCAACAAAGTCAGCATCAGCGGTCACACCGATGCGACGCCCTTTGTGGGCAGTGGCGGGTTCGGCAACTGGGAACTGTCGGCCAACCGCGCCAATGCTGCTCGTCGCGCGCTGGTTGCCGGGACGTATCCGGATTCACAGGTGGCCAGGGTGGTGGGTTATGCCTCGTCGGCGCTGTATGACCATGAGAACCCTACCAATCCTGTCAATCGCCGCATCGATATCGTGGTCTTGACCAAGAAGGCTCAGCATCGTATCGAAGGCGATCAGAACTCCGGCGGTGCGCCACCTGCCAAGCCAGCGGAACCAGCAGCAGCACCAGCGGCAGCACCACCTGCTGCTCCGGGAGCTTCGACCGCTAGCCCGCCCGATCCGCAGGCCTATGCACAGCCGCACGAGATCCGGCAGAAGCTGAACATCTTCGACGACGGTAAGCTGCGTGTCGAACCCGCTCAGAACTGAACCGCAACAGACACAAAAACGCCGCGATCATCGCGGCGTTTTTGTGTGCGGCTTTCCGCCTGCGGTGTTCAGTAACTTTCTTGCGGCAGGCTGGCAATGATCGAGCGGTAGCTGTTCATGCGCTGTTGTTGCACGCGACCGTCTTCCAGCCCCTTGAGCAAGGCGCAGCCCGGCTCGCGGTCATGCTTGCAATCGCGAAAGCGGCAGGTGCCGATCAAGTCGTTGAACTCGATGAAGCCGGCCTCTACATCGGCACGGCTGACGTGGCCCAGGCCGAATTCACGAATACCCGGTGAGTCGATCAGATCGCCGCCGCCCGGGAAGTGAAACAGACGAGCGGTGGTCGTGGTGTGCGTACCCTGACCGGACACTTCGGACAGCGGGCCGACGCGGGTATCGGTTTCCGGCAGCAGGCTGTTGACCAGCGAGGACTTGCCGACGCCGGACTGACCGACGAACACGCTGATGTGGCCATCAAGCTGGCTTTGCAGCTTCTGCATGCCATCGCCGTGGTGCGCGGACACTTCCAGTACCGGATAACCCAGGGTGCGATAGACCGCCAGCAGCGCATTCAGCGCAGGGGCGTTCTGCTCGTCGATCAGGTCGGCCTTGTTAAGCAGCAGCAGCGGATGAATCCCGGCGTGCTCGGCAGCGACCAGGTAACGGTCGATAAGATTGGCGTGAGGCTCGGGCATCGGCGCAAAGACGATCACGATCAGATCGACGTTGGCGGCCACAGGCTTGAGCTGGCCACGGGAGTCGGGGCGGCGCAGTTCGGTGGTACGCGGCAGTTGCGCGACGATCACTCCGATGCCCTGATTGCCGGCACGCCATACAACGCGGTCGCCGGTAACCAGTGCGGGCAGATTGGCGCGCAGGTGGCAGCGAAATACCTTGCCGATTTCCTCGCCTTCCTGGGCCTCGACTTCGACCTGTACGCCGAAGTGAGCAATCACCAGGCCGGTCTGCTCGGGGCCGAGGTCGCCGCCTTCAAGTGTTTCGAGTGTCACGGACTCGCGTTTTGCCGCGCGGGCAGCGCGCTCGCCCTGAATTTTTTCGATGCGCCAGTTCTGACGTCGATTGAGTTGGCGTTTGGCCATGGGTGTTCCGATGTGATGTAACCGATGAATTAAGCTATGCGTTTGATCGGCAGGAGTCTATCACGGCAGGGTGAGCTAAACTGCGCGCCTACGCTGAGGAGTCGACACATGCAGAACAAGCAGAACCTGATCTGGATCGATCTGGAAATGACCGGTCTGGACCCTGATACCGATGTCATCATCGAAATGGCCACGATTATCACGGACAGTGAGTTGAACACGCTGGCGGAAGGGCCGGTCATCGCTGTGCATCAGAGCGACGAGACACTGGCAAAAATGGACGAGTGGAACACTCGCCAGCACGGCGGCTCGGGCCTGACCCAGCGCGTACGGGAAAGCACCATCAGCATGGCTGAAGCCGAGGCGCAGACCCTTGAGTTCATCAAGCTGTGGGTGCCCGAGCGCAGTTCGCCGATCTGTGGCAACAGCATCTGCCAGGATCGTCGCTTTCTGTACCGCCACATGCCAACGCTGGAAAACTACTTCCACTATCGCAACCTGGACGTCTCGACGCTCAAGGAACTGGCTGCTCGCTGGTCTCCCGAGCTCAAGTTCAAGAAAGGCAGCACGCATCTGGCGCTGGACGACATCCGTGAGTCAATCGCCGAGCTGCGCTTTTATCGCGAGCACTTCATCAAGTCGTGACCGATTGATAACAGGGGTTGGCGTGCGGTGAATAATCTCTGCTGCACTCTTTCAGTGCGCAGGTCGGCTGGTTAGACTGCGCGCCTTTGTCGCAGAGTCGCCGCCATGTTGCTGATGCTTTATCTGATCGCTATCACCGCTGAGGCCATGACCGGCGCACTGTCGGCCGGGCGTCGCGGGATGGACTGGTTCGGTGTGGTGCTGATCGCCTGCGTGACTGCGCTGGGTGGCGGTTCGGTGCGAGATGTGCTGATTGGTCACTACCCGCTGACCTGGGTTAAACACCCGGAATACCTGGTGCTGACCAGCGTGGCTGCCTTGGTGACGATCTTCATAGCGCCGCTGATGCGCCATCTGCGCTCGCTGTTTCTGGTGCTCGATGCGCTGGGGCTGGTGGCCTTCACACTGATCGGCTGCATGACCGCCCTGGAAGCGGGGCATGGACTGGTGATCGCGTCGGTGTGCGGCGTTATTACCGGAGTGTTCGGTGGCATCCTGCGCGACATTTTCTGCAATGACATCCCGCTGATCTTCCGCCGCGAGCTGTACGCCAGCGTTTCGTTTCTGGCCGCATGGTGCTTTCTGCTGTGCCAGTACCTGCAACTGCCAAACGAACAGGCTGTACTGATCACCCTGTTCGGCGGCTTGCTGCTGCGCTTGCTGGCCATCCGTTTCCACTGGGAAATGCCCAAGTTCGTCTATAAAGACGAGCCTTGAAGCGGACGCGGAGCGCAGGCACGATAGTTGGAGAATTATCGTTCCTCACGCTCCAGCGCGGGAATGCCCTTCGTGAAGCTCCGCCACGCCGCACACAAGATCGGACGCAGAGCGTCCAGAAGTGCATGCCGACGCGGAGCGTCGCACGATAGTTGGATTATCGTTCCTCACGCTCCAGCGTGGGAATGCCTTTCGTGAAGCTCCGCGTCACAACTCTGCGCCGCGCTACCTATATTAAAGCGGCGCCACGCCATGCCGCCGCAACGCCCATTCCACATGTTCCCTGACCAGTTCCGACGGGTAGTCGCGGCGTGCCCGCAGGGCTTCTAAAACCGGAATGGTGGACGGTGCGTTGCCGAGGCCGACGGCCAGGTTGCGCAGCCAGCGTTCGTACCCGGCGCGGCGCAGGGGCGAGCCTTCGGTGTTGCCGAGGAATTTCTCTTCGTCCCATAAAAACAGCTCGGCCAGTCCGGCGTTATCCAGATTGTGGCGCGGCTGAAAATCACTCTGCCCGGTGGGGCGGGCGAAGCGGTTCCAGGGGCAGACGATCTGGCAGTCATCACAGCCGAACACCCGGTTACCAATCAACGGCCGCAGCTCTTCGGGAATCGCCGTCTTCAGCTCAATGGTCAGGTAGGAAATACAGCGCCGCGCATCCAGCACATAAGGCCCGACAAACGCAGCAGTCGGGCAGATATCCAGGCAGGCTGTGCAGCGTCCGCAGTGTTCGGTCGCATGGGGCGCATCCACCGGCAGTGGAATATCGACAAACAGCTCGCCAAGAAAGAAGAAGCTCCCCGCCTTGCGATTGAGCACCAGTGTGTTCTTGCCTATCCAGCCAAGGCCTGCCTGTTCGGCGATGGCCTTTTCCAGCACCGGCGCGCTGTCGACAAAGGCCCGAAAGCCAAATGGCCCGATGGCCTGCTGAATGCGCTCGGCCAACTGCTGGAGACGCTTGCGGATCAGCTTGTGGTAGTCGCGGCCCAGGGCGTAGCGTGAAACGTAGGCTTTTTCTGATTCTGTCAGGCGTTGGGCCATTGCGCTGTCGCCCGGCAGATAGTCCATGCGCAGCGACACCACACGTAGCGTTCCCGGCACCAGTTCTTCCGGGTGGGAACGTTTGCTGCCATGGGCTGCCATATAGTCCATTTCGCCGTGATAACCCGCGTCGAGCCAGCGTTGCAGGTGCTGCTCGTGCTCTGCCAGATCCAGGCCGCTTATCCCGACTTCCTGAAAGCCCAGTTCACGCCCCCACGCCTTGATTGACAGGGCAAGGGCGGCAAGATCATCGGAAGTGGGACGTTCAGCAGTAATAGCGGACATGCGCAGAGAGAAACCGGGGCCAAGGTGCGTATAATTCTGCCAGACATCGGAGCCCATAAACGCATGTTCGACACTAAACCTCATTTACCCGACGCGCTGTACAGCGCAGCGCAGGTCCGTGACCTCGACGCCCGGCTGATTGCCGCCGGCACGCCAGGCCTGGAACTGATGCAGCGCGCTGCCCATGCGACATGGCGTGCGCTACGTCGGCGCTGGCCGGAAGCGAACGAGCTGACCGTGCTGACCGGGCGTGGCAACAACGCCGGTGACGGGTATCTGGTGGCGGCGCTGGCCCACAAGGCGGGCTGGCAGGTCAGTGTGCTGGCGGTCGGCGCGCCGGACGCGCTGACGGGTGATGCGGCATCAGCGCATGCCATGGCTTCGGACGTGACTGTTCAGGCCTGGGCCGGGCAGCCACTGAAGGGCGTGGTGCTGGATGCCTTGCTCGGCACCGGGCTTAACGGCGAAGTGCGCGAGCCTTATCGTTCGGCCATCGAGGCGATCAATGCCAGCGGTCTGCCAGTCGCCGCCGTGGACATCCCGTCAGGCTTGAGCGCGGACACCGGGCAGTCCCTCGGCGTTGCGGTGCGTGCCGATCTGACGGTGACCTTCATCGGTCTGAAAACGGGGCTGCTGACCGGCGAGGCGGCTGATTTGGTTGGCGAACTGGTTTTTGATGATCTACAGGCCGATCCAGCGTTGGTTGCACAGAGTCACCCAAGCGCGAAACGCCTGGACACTTTCAATCTGCCGGTGCTGCCGCCACGTCCGCGAACTGCGCACAAAGGCATGTACGGGCGCGTGCTGGTCATCGGTGGTGATCACGGTTTCGGTGGTGCTGCGTTGCTCAGCGCCGAAAGCGCGTTGCGCAGTGGTGCCGGCATGCTCACTTTGGCGACCCGCGCCGAACATGTTCCGGCCGCCTTGACGCGCATGCCGGAAATAATGAGTGCGGCGATCAGTTCGGCAAATCAGTTGATGGCGCTGATCGAGCCCGCCAGCGTGCTGGTGGTCGGTCCCGGTCTGGGTCAGGCCAGCTGGGGACGCAGCCTGCTGTCCGCCGCCGCCAACGCTGATCGGCCGCAAGTCTGGGACGCCGATGCGCTGAACATGCTGTCGGCCGGGCAGGTGAGCCTGCCCGTAAACAGCGTCATCACCCCGCATCCGGGTGAGGCGGCGCGCTTGCTGGGCGTCGGCATCAAAGAGATTCAGGCTGATCGCCTCGCTGCTGCGCGGGCACTGGCCCGCAAATTCAATACCGTTTGTGTCCTCAAGGGCTCCGGCAGCCTGATCGCCGATGCGCACGGGCAACTGGCGTTATGTGATCGTGGTCATCCTGCGATGGCCACCGCCGGGCTGGGTGACGTGCTTGCCGGCCTGATCGGCGCGCTGATGGCGCAACACCTGAAGCCCTTCGACGCGGCCTGTCTGGCTGTGTGGCTGCACGCCAGTGCCGGTCAATATGTCGGTGAAGCCGGTCGCGGGCTGGCTGCCAGCGATATTATTCCCGCCATTCGTCAGTTATTGGAGGAGCTGCAACCGTGTCTGAATTAACGCTGCATGTGGTGGGTGAAGAGGCAATGATGCATTTTGGTGCGCGCCTCGCCGAGGTCACCGAAGGCAAGGGCGTCATCTTTCTCGACGGCGATCTGGGTGCCGGAAAAACCACTCTTTCGAGGGGAATGATTCGCGGGTTCGGGCACGCCGGGCCTGTCAAGAGCCCGACTTTCACGCTGGTCGAACCCTACGAAATCGATGCGGTGCGGGTGTTTCACTTCGACCTGTATCGACTGGTCGACCCCGAAGAACTCGAGTTCATGGGCGTGCGTGATTACTTCGACGGCGAGGCACTTTGTCTGATTGAATGGCCCCAACGCGGTGCAGGCTTTTTGCCAAAGCCTGACCTGACCATTACCATTGGCCCGCACGGCGAAGGTCGGTCGGTAATGTTGAGCCCGCTGGGCTCGCGTGGCGAACGCTGGTGTGCCACTTTGGCTTTGGAATTCAAATAGATATGGGGTTAGGTATGCGCATGCGCGCGCTGGTTACTGTAGTGGGTCTGCTGTTGATGGCCATGGCTGTCGAGGCGGTTGCCGCTACGCAAGTGCGAAGTGTCCGCTTATGGCGCGCGCCGGATAACACGCGCCTGGTCTTTGACCTGACCGGGCCGGTGCAGCACAGCCTGTTTACCCTGACTTCGCCTGATCGGCTGGTGATCGATATCAACGGCGCGACGCTCGGCGGACCGCTGAACGTACCGACGGCCAACACACCGATCAGCAGCATGCGCTCTGCGCAGCGCACGCCCACAGACTTGCGCGTGGTCATCGACCTGAAAAAGGGCGTGACCCCGAAGAGCTTCACGCTTGCGCCCAACCAGCAGTATGGCAACCGTCTGGTGGTTGACCTTTACGACAACGCGGCCGATGCCAACCCGACGCCAGTAATCCCTGATACCGCCGCCAACACGGCACCGGCGGTTCCGGTCAGCCCTGCCAAACCGGAAATCAAATTGACCCCGGTGCCCAACGGCAAGCGCGATATCGTGGTAGTGATCGATGCCGGGCACGGTGGTGAAGACCCGGGCGCCTCAGGCGGCGCGGGCCAGAAAGAGAAAAACGTGGTGCTGTCGATTGCCAAGGAATTGCAGCGTCAGGTCAACGCCGAAAAAGGCTACCGCGCAGAGCTGACACGAACCGGTGACTACTTCATCCCGCTGCGCAAACGCACCGAGATTGCCCGCGCCAAGGGCGCAGACCTGTTCGTGTCCATTCACGCTGATGCGGCACCGTCTTCTGCTGCTTTCGGCGCTTCGGTGTTTGCCCTGTCGGATCGCGGCGCTACTTCCGAAACCGCGCGCTGGCTGGCAGACAGTGAAAACCGTTCCGACCTGATCGGTGGTGCCGGTGCTGTCAGCCTCGATGACAAGGACCGCATGCTGGCTGGCGTACTGCTGGACTTGTCCATGACCGCCTCGCTGTCGTCGAGTCTGAACGTGGGCCAGAAAGTGCTGAGCAACATCGGCCGAGTCACTTCGCTGCACAAGGCTCGCGTTGAGCAGGCGGGCTTCATGGTGCTCAAGTCGCCGGACATTCCGTCGATTCTGGTGGAAACCGGCTTTATCTCCAACGCCAACGAAGCCAATAAGCTCGGTTCTGCATCACACCAGCAAGCGTTGGCGCGTTCGATCACTTCCGGCGTAAAGCAGTTCTTCCAGCAGAATCCGCCGCAGGGCACCTACATTGCCTGGCTGCGTGACAACGGCAAGCTGGCCCAGGTGCCGCGCAATCACGTGGTGCGCTCCGGCGAAACCCTGGCCATGCTTGCGGCGCGCTATGACATGAACATCGCCACACTGCGCAGTGCCAATAACCTGAAAACCGATGAGTTGAAGATCGGCCAGGACCTGCGAATCCCGAGTTCCGAGGTTGCGACCCAGTAATGACCGATCTTCTCGACGGCAGCGAAGCCGATAACGCCCGTACTGTGCTGAATGCGGCGCGCATCGAATTGCTCAGCCCGCGTCTGGCCAACCAGATCGCTGCGGGTGAGGTGGTCGAGCGTCCGGCTTCAGTCATCAAGGAGCTGCTGGAAAACAGCCTTGATTCGGGGGCGCGGCGCATCGATATCGATGTCGAGCAGGCTGGCATAAAACTGCTGAAAGTGCGCGACGACGGTGGCGGTATTTCTTCCGATGATCTGCCGCTGGCTCTGGCGCGACATGCGACCAGCAAGATTCGTGATCTGGAAGACCTTGAGCGGGTAATGAGCCTGGGCTTTCGTGGCGAGGCACTGGCGTCGATCAGTTCCGTGGCCCGCCTGACGCTGACTTCGCGCACTCGCGACGCCGATCAGGCCTGGCAGGTCGAAACAGAAGGTCGCGACATGGCCCCGCGTGTTCAGCCGGCAGCTCACCCGGTAGGCACCTCGGTAGAAGTTCGCGATCTGTTCTTCAATACGCCTGCCCGCCGCAAGTTTCTCAAGGCCGAAAAAACCGAATTCGATCACCTGCAGGAAGTCATCAAGCGCATGGCGCTGGCGCGTTTCGACGTGGCCTTTCACCTGCGTCATAACGGCAAGACTGTACTCAGCCTGCACGAAGCGCATGACGACACCGCCAGGGCGCGTCGTGTATCTGCCATCTGCGGGCCGGGCTTTCTTGAGCAGGCGTTGCCCATCGAGATCGAACGCAACGGTCTGCATCTGTGGGGCTGGGTCGGGCTGCCGACGTTCTCGCGCAGCCAGGCGGATCTGCAATATTTCTTCGTGAATGGCCGTGCCGTGCGCGACAAGCTGGTCGCTCACGCGGTGCGTCAGGCGTATCGCGACGTGCTGTTCAATGGCCGGCATCCGACCTTCGTGCTGTTCTTCGAAGTTGATCCGGCTGCTGTCGACGTCAACGTTCACCCGACCAAACATGAAGTGCGCTTCCGTGACGGGCGCATGGTCCACGACTTTCTGTATGGCACCCTGCATCGAGCCTTGGGCGACGTTCGTCCTGAAAATCAGCTGGGTGGCAGCGTGCCGGTTGCCACCGAACCTCGGCCGACCGGGCCGGATGCAGGCGAATTCGGGCCGCAGGGCGAGATGCGCCTGGCCAACAATGTGTTGGAACAGCCGCAGGGCGAGCCTTTCGCCAGGCCTGCGGGCAGCGGTTCCGGCAGTGGTTACCAGTATCAGTATTCGCCGCGGCCCACGTCGGGCGTGCCGGTCGCCGAAGCGCAAAGTGCGTATCGAGAGTTTTTCGCGCCGTTGCCGAGTGCCGCGCCATCGACCCTGCCAGAGTCGGCCAGTGACATCCCGCCATTGGGCTATGCATTGGCGCAGCTCAAAGGGATCTACATTCTGGCTGAAAACGCCCAGGGGCTGGTGCTGGTCGACATGCATGCGGCTCATGAGCGAATCATGTACGAGCGCCTGAAAATAGCCATGGCCAATGAAGGCCTGAGCGGCCAGCCGCTGCTGGTGCCCGAGTCCATCGCGGTCAGTCAGCGCGAGGCTGATTGCGCCGAAGAGCACATTACAACCTTCCAGCGGCTGGGCTTCGAGCTGCAACGGCTTGGCCCGGAAACTCTGGCGATCCGCCAGATTCCCGCGTTGCTCAAACAGGCCGAGGCCAATCGACTGGTCAGTGATGTGCTGGCAGACCTGATGGAATATGGCACCAGTGATCGGGTGCAGGCGCACATGAACGAGTTGCTCGGCACCATGGCCTGTCACGGAGCGATCCGCGCCAACCGGCGTCTGGCAATCCCGGAAATGAACGCTCTGCTGCGCGACATGGAAAACACCGAGCGCAGCGGACAATGCAACCACGGTCGTCCCACCTGGACTCAGATGGGCCTCAGTGACCTGGATAAATTATTCCTGCGCGGTCAATGAATGAACGCTTTACCTCCGGCCATCTTTCTCATGGGGCCAACCGCAGCAGGCAAGACCGATCTGGCCATCGAGCTGAGCAAAGTCCTGCCCTGCGAGCTGATCAGCGTCGATTCTGCACTGGTCTATCGCGGCATGGACATCGGCACCGCCAAGCCTTCAAAGGCGCAACTGGCCGAGTTTCCTCATCGTCTGATCGACATTCTCGACCCTGCGCAAAGCTATTCCGCCGCTGACTTTCGCACCGACGCACTGGCCGCCATGGCGGAAATTACCGCACGCGGAAATATTCCTTTGCTGGTCGGCGGCACTATGTTGTATTTCAAGGCTCTATTGGACGGGCTGGCAGATATGCCGGCCGCTGATGCAGAGGTTCGGGCGCAGCTTGAAGCCGATGCAATGGCTTTTGGCTGGCAGTCGTTGCACGATCAGTTAGCGGAAGTCGACCCTGTGTCGGCTGCACGTATCCACCCTAATGATCCGCAACGTCTGATCAGGGCGCTGGAGGTTTATCGCGTCAGCGGGATGAGCATGACGGCACACCGCGAGCAACAAACTGCGCAAAGTACTGAAGCGGCCGCATCAGGGCGTCAGCAATTGCCCTATACTGTCGCGAACCTTGCAATCGCTCCGGCTGATCGCAAGGTGCTGCACCACCGCATCGCGCTGCGTTTTGAGCAAATGCTGGATCAGGGGTTTCTGGACGAAGTACTGGCATTGCGCTCAAGAGGTGACCTGCATTCAGGGTTGCCATCGATAAGAGCAGTCGGTTATCGCCAGGTCTGGGATCACCTGGATGGAAAGCTGACGCGGGATGAAATGCAGGAACGGGGCATCATTGCGACACGCCAACTGGCGAAGCGGCAATTCACCTGGCTACGCAGCTGGGAGAATCTCCACTGGCTCGACAGTCTGGCCAGCGACAATCTGCCACGTGCCTTGAAATACCTGGGATCGGTCTCCATATTGGGCTGAGTCCCTGCAATAGCCGTCTATCCTTGGGGGTGGCCGGTCAAGCCAATCGAATTCGATTTATTATTTTTTTGATCCTTAAAGGAGTGCGGCACATGTCAAAAGGGCATTCGCTACAAGACCCTTACCTGAATACCTTGCGTAAAGAGAAGGTCGGGGTATCGATCTATCTGGTCAACGGTATCAAGCTGCAGGGTACGATCGAGTCTTTCGACCAGTTCGTCATTTTGCTGAAGAACACGGTCAGCCAGATGGTCTACAAACACGCTATTTCCACCGTCGTACCGGTTCGTCCGATCCGCCTGCCAAGCGCTACCGACGCTGACGGCGTGGATGCCGAGCCAGGTAACGCCTGATAGGAGTCTGCCTTGTTCTTTGAGCGCCACAGTGGTGGTGAGCGGGCCATACTCGTTCATCTGGATGGTCAGGACCCTGAGGCGCGCGAAGATCCGCAGGAGTTTCAGGAGCTGGCCATCTCGGCCGGCGCCGATACCGTTGCGTTTATCAACGTGCCGCGTCATCGGCCATCGGCCAAATACCTGATTGGCTCTGGCAAGGTCGAGGAGCTTCGCGACCAGGTCAAAGCCGAACAGGCTGATCTCGTGATATTCAATCACACCCTCACGCCCAGTCAGGAACGTAACCTCGAACGCGTTTTCGAGTGTCGCGTGCTTGATCGCACCGGGCTGATTCTCGATATCTTCGCCCAGCGGGCGCGTACTCACGAAGGCAAGTTGCAGGTCGAACTGGCCCAGCTTGAGCACATGAGCACGCGTCTTGTGCGTGGCTGGACTCACCTTGAGCGTCAGAAGGGTGGTATCGGCCTGCGCGGTCCGGGTGAGACCCAGCTCGAAACCGACCGTCGTCTGTTGCGGGTACGCCTGCGCCAGATCAAAGGGCGTCTCGAGAAGGTTCGCAGTCAGCGTGACCAGGCCCGTCGCGGGCGTCGTCGCGCCGATATCCCGTCGGTTTCGCTGGTGGGCTACACCAACGCCGGCAAGTCGACGCTGTTCAATTCGATCACCGATTCGAATGTGTTCGCGGCCGACCAACTGTTCGCCACACTCGATCCGACCTTGCGCCGTCTGCAGCTTGATGACCTCGGTCCCATCGTGCTGGCCGACACCGTAGGCTTCATTCGTCATCTGCCGCACAAACTGGTTGAAGCCTTTCGCGCGACGCTCGAAGAGTCGAGCAACTCCGATCTGCTGCTGCATGTCATCGACTCTCACGAGCCTGAGCGCATGTCGCAGATCGAGCAGGTCATGGCCGTGCTGGGCGAGATCGGGGCCGAGGGCTTGCCGATCCTCGAGGTCTATAACAAACTCGATTTGCTGGAGGGGGTGGAGCCTCAGATACAGCGCGATGCCGATGGCAAGCCGCAACGTGTCTGGTTGTCTGCCCGCGATGGCAGGGGGCTGGATTTGCTCAAGCAGGCGGTTGCCGAGCTGCTGGGTAACGATCTGTTTGTCGGCACGCTGCATTTGCCGCAGAATCTTGCCCGGCTGCGTGCCCAGTTTTTTGAACTGGGTGCGGTGCAGAGCGAGACGCATGATGAAGAAGGTGCAAGCTTGCTGGCAGTACGATTGCCGCGCGTTGAACTCAATCGTCTGGTGAGTCGCGAAGGATTGCAGCCGCTGGAGTTCATCGAGCAACACACTTTGCAATAAAAGCACGAGAAAGCCTTTGTACGGTTTTCTCGGGCATTCTGTAGCATTGGTCGGCGCGCCGTGGGCGCGTCTTTGCTTTATCAGATGGAGAGCGCTATGGCTTGGAATGAGCCGGGTGGCAACTCGAATAATCAAGATCCCTGGGGTGGTAAACGCCGTGGCGGCGACCGCAAGGGGCCACCGGATCTCGACGAGGCCTTCCGAAAGCTGCAGGAAAGCCTGAAAGGGCTTTTCGGTGGCGGAAACAAACGCGGCAGTGATGGCGGCGGCAGTGGCAATGGCGGCAGCTCGGGCAAGGGCGGTGGCCTTGGCCTGCTCGGCATCGGCCTGGTCGTACTCGTCGCTTTCTGGCTCTACAGCGCTATCTACGTCGTCGACGAGCAAGAGCAGGCTGTTGTGCTGCGCTTCGGCCAATACCACGAAACCGTGGGGCCGGGTCTCAACATCTACTTCCCGCCGTTCGACCGCAAGTACCTGGAAAACGTGACTCGCGAGCGTGCCTACACCAAGCAGGGCCAGATGCTCACCGAAGACGAAAACATCGTCGAAGTGCCGCTGACCGTGCAATACAAGATCAGCAACCTGAAAGACTTCGTCCTGAACGTCGACCAGCCCGAGATCAGCCTGCAGCACGCGACTGAAAGCGCGCTGCGCCATGTCGTTGGCTCCACGGCGATGGACCAGGTGCTGACTGAAGGGCGCGAGCTGATGGCGAGCGAAATCAAGGAGCGTCTGCAACGCTTCCTCGATACCTACGGCACCGGCATCACCGTGACTCAGGTGAACGTGCAGAGCGCCGCTGCACCGCGTGAAGTTCAGGAAGCCTTCGACGACGTGATCCGTGCCCGTGAAGACGAGCAGCGTTCCCGTAACCAGGCTGAAAGTTATGCCAATGGCGTGATTCCGGAAGCCCGTGGTCAGGCCCAGCGCATCCTCGAAGATGCCAACGGCTACCGCGATGAAGTGGTATCGCGCGCCAAAGGTGAGGCTGATCGCTTTACCAAACTGGTCGCCGAGTACCGCAAGGCACCTGAAGTCACTCGCCAGCGTCTGTATCTGGACACCATGCAGGAAGTCTTCAGCAATACCAGCAAGGTTCTCGTGACCGGTGACAAAGGGCAGAACAACCTGCTTTACCTCCCGCTCGACAAGATGATCGAGAGCAGCCGCAGCAGCACCGCCAATGGCACCAATACTGGCGCGTCATCTCAGGCCAATACTGAGGCTGCCACGCGAGCGACCGATACTCAGCAGCGCGGTGAAGTACGTACCAGGGAGACTCGCTGATGAGTAACAAATCGCTGATCACCCTTATTGTTGGTGTGGTACTGGCAGTCATTGCCTGGAACAGCTTCTATATCGTGTCCCAGACAGAACGTGCGGTCCTGCTGCAATTCGGTCGTGTGGTCCAGGCGGATGTTCAGCCGGGTCTGCATGTGAAGGTTCCTTACGTGAACCAGGTGCGCAAGTTCGACGGACGCTTGCTGACGCTCGACGCTCCCACCCAGCGTTTTCTGACGCTGGAAAAGAAAGCGGTCATGGTGGATGCCTACGCCAAGTGGCGCGTGAAGGATGCAGAGCGTTTCTATACTGCAACGTCCGGCCTCAAGCAGATTGCCGACGAGCGCCTCTCGCGTCGTCTGGAATCAGGCCTGCGTGACCAGTTTGGCAAGCGCACCCTGCACGAAGTGGTGTCGGGTGAGCGCGATGCGCTGATGTCGGACATCACCGGTTCGCTGAATCGCATGGCTGAGAAAGAACTGGGCATCGAAGTTGTGGATGTCCGGGTCAAGGCCATCGACCTGCCGAAGGAAGTGAATCGCAGCGTCTTCGAGCGGATGAGTACCGAGCGTGAGCGTGAAGCTCGCGAGCATCGCGCCAAGGGTAACGAGCTGGCCGAAGGCATTCGTGCCGACGCCGACCGTCAGCGTCGCGTGTTGCTGGCAGAAGCCTATCGCGAGTCTGAAGAGGCGCGTGGTGATGGTGATGCACAGGCTGCCTCGATCTACTCGAAGGCATATGGCCAGGACCAGGAGTTCTATGCGTTCTATCGCAGCCTGCGCGCCTACCGTGAGAGCTTCGCGAACAAGAGCGACGTGATGGTGCTGGATCCGAATAGCGAATTCTTCCGCTATATGGAAAAAGCCAAGCCGTAATCAATCACCCGCCGGGCGGCAAAACCGTCCGGTGGGGTGATCGCACGGTGAAACGTGTGTATCATGCGGCAGCCGGGAAATTCCCGGCTTTTTTGCGTCTGCACGGTTGATTGGCTGCAGTCGGGTTGATCCCGGCAGTCGGCAGGTTTTTCGAGGGAAGTGGTCCGGGGTCTTTCGCGGGCGTTTGTCGTGCCCGTCATACGGCTCACCACTTTCTGCTTCACTCAAGGCTGGCCTCGAGGCTGGCCGCCCGGATCACAGGGGAATGGCGTAATGGCAACGGTTGACCGCTGGCTGCTACCAGATGGCATCGAAGAAGTACTGCCACCAGAAGCGGCGCGCATTGAAGTGGCGCGCCGTCAGGTGTTGGATCTGTTTCAGAGCTGGGGCTATGAATTTGTCGTCACCCCGCATATCGAGTACCTGGAGTCCCTGCTGACGGGCGCGGGCTCGGATCTGGATCTGCGTACCTTCAAGGTCATCGACCCGCAATCGGGCCGGCAGATGGGCTTTCGTGCCGACATCACGCCGCAGGTTGCGCGCATCGATGCACACACACTCAAGCGCGAAGGCCCGAACCGTCTGTGCTATGCGGGCAGTGTTCTGCATGCTCAGCCGCGTGCACTGTCTTCGTCGCGCAGCCCGATTCAACTCGGCGCCGAGCTGTACGGCGACGCGAGCCCGAGCAGTGATGTCGAAGTTATCAGTCTGATGCTGGCGATGTTGCAGCTGGCTGAAGTGCCTGATGTACACATGGACCTCGGGCACGTCGGCATCTACCGGGGGCTGGCGCGGGCTGCCGGGCTGTCGGGCGAAGTGGAGCAGCAGTTGTTTGATGCGCTGCAACGCAAGGCCATCGATGAAGTGGTTGCCCTGACGGCCGATCTGCCGCAGGACCTAGCGACGATGCTGCGCGCGCTGGTCGATCTGTGTGGCGGTCGTGAAGTGCTGGATGCTGCCCGTGATCGTCTGGCCGGTGCACCTGCGCCGGTGCTGGCAGCGCTGGATGACCTGCTGGCTATCGCAGACCGTCTCGCCGCACGCTTCCCGCAGTTGCCACTGTATTTCGATCTCGGTGAGCTGCGCGGCTACCATTACCATACCGGTGTGGTGTTCGCGGTATTCGTACCGGGCGTGGGGCAGTCGATTGCCCAGGGCGGTCGTTATGATGACATCGGTGCCGACTTCGGTCGCGCCCGTCCGGCGACCGGCTTTTCCACTGACCTGAAAACCCTGGTAACCCTGGGGCAGGCAGAAATCGCTTTACCGTCCGGTGGCATCTGGATGCCGGACAGCACGGATGCGGCACTCTGGCAGCAGGTATGCCAGTTGCGCAGCGAAGGTCAGCGTGTGGTTCAGGCGTTGCCTGGGCAGCAGGTGAGCGCGGCACGTGAAGCCGACTGTGACCGGCAATTGATTCAGCATGGCGAGCACTGGCAGGTAATGCCGCTGGCTTCTTGAGTATTCCTGCCGGCCGCCGCCGGCACCAAGTTTGCGTGAATGAGGACAAGTGTTATGGGTAAGAATGTCGTAGTCCTGGGCACTCAATGGGGTGATGAGGGCAAAGGCAAGATCGTTGATCTGCTGACCGAACATGCTACCGCCGTGGTTCGCTATCAGGGTGGCCACAATGCGGGGCACACCCTGGTGATCGACGGTGAGAAAACCGTATTGCACCTGATCCCCTCCGGTGTCCTGCGCGAAGGCGTGCAGTGCCTGATCGGTAACGGTGTGGTGGTTGCTCCCGACGCGCTCCTGCGCGAAATCATCAAGCTGGAAGAGAAAGGCATTCCGGTGCGCGAGCGCCTGCGCATCAGCCCGTCCTGCCCGCTGATCCTGTCGTACCACGTAGCGCTGGACCAGGCGCGTGAAAAGGCCCGTGGCGAGTTCAAGATCGGTACCACCGGTCGTGGTATCGGCCCGGCCTACGAAGACAAGGTCGCACGTCGCGGTCTGCGCATCGGTGACCTGTTCCACCGCGAGCGCTTCGCCGCCAAGCTGGGCGAGTTGCTCGACTACCATAACTTCGTGCTGGTCAATTACTACAAAGAGCCTGCCATCGACTTCCAGAAAACACTCGACGAGTGCATGGAATACGCTGACATGCTCAAGCCGCTGATGCTCGACGTCACCGCTGCGCTGCATGAAATGCGTCGTGACGGCAAGGACATCATGTTCGAAGGCGCTCAGGGTTCGCTGCTGGATATCGACCACGGTACGTATCCCTATGTGACCAGCTCCAACACCACCGCTGGCGGTATCGCGACCGGTTCCGGCTTTGGTCCCATGTACCTGGATTACATTCTGGGTATCACCAAGGCTTACACCACGCGCGTCGGTTCGGGCCCTTTCCCGACCGAACTGTTCGACGACGTCGGTGCTTTCCTGGCCAAGCGCGGCCACGAGTTCGGCGCCACTACCGGTCGTGCCCGTCGTTGCGGCTGGTTCGATGCCGTCATCCTGCGTCGCGCCATCGAAATCAACAGCATCTCGGGCCTGTGCCTTACCAAGCTGGACGTGCTCGATGGTCTGGAAACCATCAACATCTGCATCGGCTACGAGAACGAAGAAGGCGCGGTCATCGACGCGCCTACCGACGCTGACAGCTACCTCGGTCTGCGCCCGGTCTATGAGCAGATGCCGGGCTGGAGCGAGTCCACGCTGGGTGCCAAGACCCTTGAGGAACTGCCTGCGGCTGCGCGCGCTTACATCAAGCGTGTTGAAGAGCTGGTAGGTGCGCCGATCGACATCATTTCGACCGGTCCTGACCGCAACGAAACCATCGTGCTGCGTCACCCGTTCGGCTGATACGTCAGCGAGCTGTACAAAAAAGGGCCGCATTTGCGGCCCTTTTTGGTTCCTGTGTGTGGCGCAGCAAATTCGGCAAAAGTGAGACTTGTGTCACGGCACGGCGCTTGCTACAAAGATGACAGAAAAGTGCCATCATTTTAATGGCGCTCATGGCGGAAGGATTCTCCTGTGTCAGCTGTCCTGTCTCTTTTGCAAAGTCGTCTGCTGCGCCCGGTCTTCATTGCGCTGGGCATCGCCCTTTTGGTGCAGGTCGTGGTGGCGGTTGCGCTTACCCGGAGCACAGTCACGGCTCTTGAAGCTGATCTTGCCACGCGTCTAGGGGTAGATTCGCAACACCTTTCCTCCGAGCTGGAGCTGGCGAGTAGCGAAGTGACATCGAGCCTCGATGCACTTTCTGCCAGTACCCGTCAGCGTCTGAGCGTCGGACTGTCGACGCGCCTGAAAGATGAGCAGGCGCAATTGCGTGAGACGCTGGAAAAAGACCTGAAGGGTTCCGCTACCGATCTGGCCGAATTGCTGGCCGCCGTTGCTCCGCGAGCCATGTGGGACAACGATACGCCAACCCTCTCCGAGTTTGCCCGACGTGCACAGCGCAATCCCAATGTGCTGTTCGTGGTCTATGACGATGCCGCAGGCGAGCACCTTACCCGCTACATGAACCGCGATAACCCGCTGGTCAAGGCACTACTCGCCAAGGGCGAAGGCGAGCGGGCGATGGACAAGATCCTGAATGCGGCGAAAAACGATGCTTCGGTGTACTACGTCGAGGCGTCCATCAGCCCTAACGGTGTGGAAATAGGCAAGGTGCGCATGGGCGTTTCCACGGCGACGGTCGAGGAAAACCTAGCGGCACTGGACAAGCGCTTTGCGACGCTGATCACCAGCGGTGAGCAACTGGTCTCAGACAGCCTTGCCGGCGCCTCCAAAGACAGCTCGACGGCCTTGCGTACCCGGCTGCAATCCGCTCAGTCAGCCGCGACTGCGATGACCGACAATACCCGTGTTGCGGTGCAGGAAGCGGCGGAAACCCTGCGCTGGCGGATCGGCATGGGCCTGGCGCTGGTCGGCCTTGGCGTGCTGTTGTTACTGGCTGTTGTGCTGGGGCGTCGTGTGGTCAGCAAGCTGCATCTGCTGATCGCGGCGCTGAATGATCTGGCGGCGGGTGAGGGCGATCTGACCAAGCGCGTCAAGCTGGACAGCAATGACGAGATTGGTGACATGTCGGCCGCGGTCAACCGCTTCATCGACAAGCTGCAGCCGATCGTGCGCGAAGCGGGCGAGGTGGCGCAGCGCACTGGTGTGGAAATCGGCGTCATGAGCGAGCGCAACGCGGGTGCCGATGCGGCGGCGGAGTTGCAGCGAGATGAAGTGGCGGCCAGTTTGAAGGCTCTGGAGCAGATGGCTGACGAGGCGCAGTCGGAAAGCCATGCGATGCAGGCGGCCTTGCGTCAGGTTATCGATATCAAGCAGGCGACCGATGAAAATACCCGCACGTCCAATCAGGTGGGCGGTTTGATCGAGGCGCTGGCCGGGCAGGTCGAGACCGGTGCGCAGGTGATCGAGCGTCTGGCGCGGCAAAGCCAGCAGATCGAAGTTGTGCTGGAAGTGATTCACGGTATTGCCGAGCAGACCAACCTGCTTGCACTGAACGCGGCAATCGAAGCGGCGCGCGCGGGCGAGACGGGCAGGGGCTTTGCGGTAGTGGCTGATGAGGTGCGTGCGCTGGCCAGCAAGACGCAAAGCTCGACCGGCGATATCCAGGAGCACATCGTGGCCTTGCAGCGCGGTGCGAAAGAAGCGGTTGCCGCCATCGGCATTGCCGGGCGTCAGGCCAAGGAGGGGTTGGAGGTGTTGCGCGATAGCGTTAAACGACAGCAGACAGTGCAGACGTCCGTAGAGCAGGTGCACGCAGCTATTGGCCTCGCGACGCAGGCTGCTGCTCATCAGGCCGAAGGGGCTCAGGCGGTGCGCGGTCGGGTAGAGGTGATTCACGCTCAGGCCGAGCGTGCTGCCAAGGCAGTGGTAGAAACGACGGCCAGCGGCAAGGTGCTCAACGGGCTGGCTGCACAGTTGAAGGCGAGCCTTGGGCAATTCAGGGCTTGAGGCTTTCGTGTAGGGCGTCACCTGATGTGGCGCTGTACACATGCAGGGGCAGAACACTTTCAAAACCTGGAAAGTTCAAACCCCTGAAAGCACAAAACCGAGCCAGTGGCTCGGTTTTGTTTGAATTGGTGCCCAGAAGAAGACTCGAACTTCCACGACCTTGCGGTCACCAGCACCTGAAGCTGGCGTGTCTACCAATTTCACCATCTGGGCAGCATCAACAGCGTGTACGCCGTTGATGGGGCGCACTATACGGCCATCGTTTTACTCTGTAAACCCCTGTTTTGATTTAATAATCAAAGCCGGAAAATGCAAAAACCCGCTTTCGCGGGTTTTTGTGAGGCTTGAGACTGTTGTAGTCTGTTGCCTGAATTGGTGCCCAGAAGAAGACTCGAACTTCCACGACCTTGCGGTCACCAGCACCTGAAGCTGGCGTGTCTACCAATTTCACCATCTGGGCAGTATCAACAAGCATCAGCCTGTCGATGGCGCGCACTATACGGAGCACATTTTAGGCTGTAAACCCCGGCAGTGAAAAAAAGTCCAAAAAAATCGTGGGCGGCGTGTTTCGGGTGTTTCAGCACTGTTAAGCAGGCTTTTTAATAAGCGGTTTGAGCGTGAAATTTCCCGTTTCATGAGGTCTATGCCAAACTAACCCCTATATATACAAGGTGAAAACTATCTAATGGCCGATTGGCAGTCCCTCGATCCCGAGGCCGCTCGTGAAGCGGAAAAATACGAAAACCCTATTCCCAGCCGCGAGCTGATCTTGCAGCACCTTGCCGAGCGCGGTTCGCCGGCAAGTCGCGAGCAACTGGTCGAAGAATTCGGCCTGACCACCGAGGATCAATTCGAGGCCCTGCGCCGTCGCCTTCGTGCGATGGAGCGCGACGCCCAGTTGATCTACACCCGCCGTGGCACTTACGCGCCTGTGGATAAGCTGGACCTGATTCTGGGTCGCATATCCGGCCACCGCGACGGCTTCGGTTTTCTGGTCCCTGATGACGGCTCCGATGACCTGTTCATGAGCCCGGCGCAAATGCGTCTGGTGTTCGACGGTGATCGGGCGCTGGCACGGGTATCCGGTCTTGATCGTCGCGGTCGCCGCGAAGGCGTGATCGTCGAAGTGATCTCGCGTGCTCACGAAACCATCGTCGGCCGCTACTTCGAAGAAAGCGGCATCGGCTTCGTTGTTCCGGACAACCCGAAAATCCAGCAGGAAGTGCTGGTCACCCCGGGCCGTAACAACAGCGCCAAGATCGGCCAGTTCGTAGAAGTGAAAATCACTCACTGGCCGACCCCGCGTTTCCAGCCGCAAGGTGATGTGGTCGAGGTTGTCGGTAACTACATGGCGCCCGGCATGGAAATCGACGTCGCGTTGCGCACTTACGACATCCCGCATGTATGGCCAGAAGCCGTACTCAAGGAAGCTGCGAAGCTCAAGCCGGAAGTCGAAGAGAAAGACAAGGAGCACCGCGTCGACCTGCGTCATTTGCCGTTCGTGACCATCGATGGCGAAGATGCCCGCGACTTCGACGATGCGGTTTATTGCGAAGCCAAGCCGGGCAAGCTGCGCTTGTTCTCCGGTGGCTGGAAGCTCTACGTGGCGATTGCCGACGTATCGAGCTACGTGAAGATCGGTTCGGCGCTGGACGCTGAATCCCAGGTGCGCGGCAACTCGGTTTATTTCCCCGAGCGCGTCGTACCGATGTTGCCAGAGCAGCTGTCCAACGGCCTCTGCTCGCTGAACCCGCATGTCGACCGTCTGGCCATGGTCTGCGAGATGACCATCTCCAAGACTGGCGAGATGACGGACTATGTGTTCTACGAAGGCATCATCCACTCCCATGCTCGCCTGACCTACAACAAGGTCAGCACGATCCTGGAGCAGCCAAAAACCGCCGAGGCGAAAAGCCTGCGTGGCGAATACGGCGATGTGGTCCCGCACCTGAAACAGCTTTATGCCATGTACAAGGTATTGCTGGGCGCGCGTCATGTACGCGGCGCGATTGATTTCGAAACGCAGGAAACCCGCATCATCTTCGGCTCCGAGCGCAAGATTGCCGAAATCCGTCCGACCACTCGCAATGATGCTCACAAGCTGATCGAGGAGTGCATGCTGGCTGCCAACGTGGCCACTGCGCAGTTCCTGAAGAAGCATGAGATACCTGCGTTGTACCGCGTCCATGACGGCCCGCCACCGGAACGCCTGGAAAAACTGCGCGCGTTCCTGGGTGAGCTGGGTTTGAGCCTGCACAAAGGCAAGGATGGTCCGACGCCGAAGGATTATCAGGCACTGCTTGAGACCGTTCGTGATCGCCCGGACTACCACCTGATCCAGACTGTGATGCTGCGTTCGTTGAGTCAGGCTGTCTACAGCTCCGACAACAATGGTCACTTCGGTCTGAATTACGAAGCGTATACGCACTTTACGTCGCCGATCCGTCGTTACCCGGATCTGCTGACGCACCGTGCGATCCGCAGCGTCATCCGCTCCAAGCAGGACACCCCGCACGTCCGTCGTGCCGGTGCTGCAACGATTCCGAAAGCGCGCATCTATCCGTACGACGACGCGTTGCTCGACCAGTTGGGCGAACAATGCTCGATGAGCGAGCGCCGTGCCGACGAAGCCACGCGTGATGTGGTGAACTGGCTCAAGTGCGAGTACATGAAAGATCGCGTCGGCGAGTCTTTCCCGGGTGTGATCACGGCCGTGACCGGCTTTGGCCTGTTCGTCGAGCTGACCGACATTTATGTCGAAGGTCTGGTGCATGTCACCGCGCTGCCGGGTGACTACTACCATTTCGATCCACTGCATCACCGCCTTGCCGGTGAGCGTACCGGGCGTAACTTCCGCCTGGGCGACACCGTTGAAGTGCGCGTCATGCGTGTCGATCTGGACGAGCGCAAGATCGATTTCGAGATTTCCGAAGCTGCAGCGGCTGCGAAGCCGACGGGTCGCAAGCGTCGTGGCAATGACACCGCGCCACCTGCTGCCACAACCACGGCTGAAAAGGACAAGGCACCTGCCAAGTCCGGACGCCGCGCAGCCTCTACCAAAGAGAGCAGTCCCGAAGCGTATCGCCCAAGCGATGCGGCGGCAAAAAACGCTGAAGTGCGTAAAAGTCGCGAGCTGAAAAAAGCTCTTTTGGCAGACGCGAAGGGTGGTAGCAAGGCGTCGTCGGGAAAGTCTGACAGGTCTGGCTCTGCGCCTTCATCGGACAGGCCGGCCAGCAAGCACCGTAAAGGCTCGTCGAAGACGGGCTCCGCGCCGGCTGCAAAAAGCAGCGGCGCTCGTAAACCCAAGGCCAAGTCATGAGTCAGCTGGAAAAAATCTACGGCGTACATGCTGTAGAAGCGTTGCTTCGTCACCACCCGAAACGCGTCAAGCACATCTGGCTGGCCGAGGGTCGTAATGACCCTCGCGTGCAGACGCTGGTAGCGCTTGCGAGCGAGAATCGCGTGACTATCGGTCAGGCTGAACGCCGCGAAATGGACGCCTGGGTCGAAGGCGTGCATCAGGGCGTGGTGGCCGACGTCAGCCCGAGCCAGGTCTGGGGCGAGGCGATGCTCGACGAGTTGCTTGACCGCAGCGAAGGTCCACCGTTGCTGCTGGTGCTCGATGGTGTGACCGATCCGCACAACCTTGGCGCCTGCCTGCGCACTGCCGATGCGGCCGGTGCGCTGGCTGTTATTGTGCCCAAGGACAAGTCTGCAACGCTGACACCTGCGGTGCGTAAAGTCGCCTGCGGTGCGGCCGAAGTCATCCCGCTGGTCGCCGTGACCAACCTTGCGCGCACGCTGGAAAAACTCCAGCAGCGTGGCCTGTGGGTTGTCGGTACGGCGGGCGAGGCTGAGGTCGAGCTGTATCAGCAGGACCTGACCGGCCCGACGATTATTATCATGGGTGCGGAAGGCAAGGGCATGCGTCGCCTGACCCGCGAGCACTGTGATTATCTGGTGCGCCTGCCGATGGCCGGTAGCGTCAGCAGCCTCAACGTGTCGGTTGCAACCGGCGTGTGTCTGTTCGAAGCGCTGCGCCAGCGTAGTGTCAAGGCTGCTGGCAAGAAATCCTGATTTTCCCGCTGGCTTTTGGGTGAGCAGGTCGCCTCTCGCGATCTGCTCAATAATTCACCAATTACCTTGCGCCTCCCGTGACCCTTCTCTACAATTGCGCCCCTTGCTGTCACGGCAGGCGCGCATGTGCCTGTCCCTGAGCAAGACCAACAGTGTCATTCACTCCTTGTCTGACCGCTTTTGAGCGGCAGGCTACAACCCGTAAGGAGCATTCATGCGTCATTACGAAATTATCTTTTTGGTCCACCCGGATCAAAGCGAGCAAGTCGGCGGCATGGTAGAGCGTTACACCAAGCTGATCGAAGAAGACGGCGGCAAAATCCACCGTCTGGAAGATTGGGGCCGTCGTCAACTGGCTTACGCAATCAACAATGTTCACAAGGCTCACTACGTGATGCTGAACGTTGAATGCACTGGCAAGGCTCTGGCCGAGCTGGAAGACAACTTCCGTTACAACGATGCTGTGATCCGTAACCTGGTCATCCGCCGCGACGAAGCCGTAACCGGCCAGTCCGAGATGCTCAAGGCTGAAGAGAACCGCAGTGAGCGCCGTGAGCGTCGTGACCGTCCTGAGCACTCCGACAGCGCCGATGGCGATGACGGCGACAACAGCGACGTTAGCGATAACGCTGACGAGTAATCCACGGACCTTTTGAGGAGCCAATTACATGGCACGTTTCTTCCGTCGTCGTAAATTCTGCCGCTTCACCGCTGAAGACGTCAAAGAGATCGATTACAAAGATCTCAACACTCTGAAAGCCTACGTATCCGAGACCGGCAAAATCGTTCCAAGCCGTATCACTGGTACCAAAGCACGTTATCAGCGTCAGCTGGCCACCGCTATCAAGCGTGCCCGCTTCCTGGCCCTGCTGGCCTACACCGACAGCCACGGCCGCTGAGACCAGGTAGTCGACAAAACGTAACAAAGGATAGAAAGCATGCGTGCCCTGGCTGAATTCATCATGCGCGGCCGTATGCAGGCCACTCTTGTAGTGGCTGGATGTGCGGCATTGCCGCTGTTGTTCTGGTTGAGTGCTGCCGCAGGTTGCCTTGTGCTCCTGCGGCGCGGGTTCAGTGATGCCGTTGGTGTCCTGTCCTGGGCTCTGCTACCGGCCTTGGTCTGGTGGTATTTCGGCGAACCTCGTACAGCCATGGTGCTGGCCGGTTCGCTGGGTTTGGCGATGGTTTTGCGCGCCAGCGAGTCCTGGGTCCGCACGCTGCTGGTCAGCGTGGCGTTGGGTGTGGTGTATGCAGTAATTCTGGGCACGGTTTTTCGCGAACCTCTGGAAGCAATGTCGCAGGAGTTGCAGAAGCATCTGCCGACAATGCTGGCCGGGCTCTACGAGCAGATGAACGTAGAAGAGCGAGCGCGTCTGGGAGCACTGATTGCCCCCGTCCTGAATGGCCTGATAGCGGCTGTGTTGCAAATCGTCAGTGTGTTGTGCCTGGTTATCGGGCGGTACTGGCAAGCGATGTTGTACAACCCTGGCGGTTTCGGGCGTGAATTTCGCGCCGTGAAGCTCCCGCTGGTGGCTGCGTTGGCGCTGTTGGTGTGCATGCTTGTGGGGCCGAATTTCGGTCCGCAGATAGCAATGCTTACACCGCTGTGCAGCGTACCGCTGGTGTTCGCCGGGCTGGCCTTGATTCACGGACTGGTCGCTGAAAAGCGCCTGTCGCGGTTCTGGCTGGTAGGGATGTACATCACGCTGCTGGTGTTCATGCAGCTGATTTATCCGTTGCTCGTGGTAATTGCCATTGTCGACAGCCTGATTGATTTTCGCGGTCGCCGGGGTTCAAAAGATTCCGGCAATGGTCCTGCGAACGGTGAAGGTTAAAAGTTAAGAGGATTTCCACATGCAACTGATCCTTCTGGAAAAAGTCGCCAACCTGGGCAACCTGGGCGACAAAGTAAATGTTAAGGCCGGTTACGGTCGTAACTACCTGCTGCCTTACGGCAAAGCAACCGCTGCAACCGCTGCCAACGTGGCTGCGTTTGAAGAGCGTCGTGCCGAGCTGGAAAAACTGGCTGCAGACAAGAAAGCATCTGCCGAAACTCGCGCTGCCCAACTGGCTGAGCTGGAAGTGACTATCACTGCCACCGCTGGTGACGAAGGCAAGCTGTTCGGTTCGATCGGTACGCACGACATTGCTGATGCACTGACCGCCTCTGGCGTTGAAGTTGCAAAAAGCGAAGTTCGTCTGCCGAACGGCACTATCCGCAACGTTGGTGAATTCGACGTAGCCGTGCACCTGCACAGCGACGTAGAAGCGACCGTACGCGTTGTCGTAGTGGCTGCTTAAGCAACACGTAATCGTCTGGCGGCATTGACGTCAGAGGATTAACATCGGGCACGATCCTGTTTACAGGTCGTGCCCTTTGTCTTTGTGCCATCCCCATTCTGCAAACCCCGAATTAAAGTGGCCATGAACGATATTTCCGCCCCCGAGCAATACGATCTGCAAACCGCTGCCCTCAAGGTGCCGCCGCATTCCATCGAGGCCGAACAGGCTGTACTCGGTGGACTGATGCTGGACAACAACGCCTGGGAGCGCGTGCTTGATCAAGTCTCTGATGGTGATTTCTATCGACATGACCACCGCCTGATCTTCCGGGCTATTGCCCGGTTGGCCGATCAGAACAGCCCGATTGACGTGGTGACCCTTGCCGAGCAACTGGACAAGGAAGGCCAGACCTCGCAAGTCGGCGGTCTGGGTTACCTCAGTGAGCTGGCGAAAAACACGCCGTCCGTGGCCAACATCAAGGCCTATGCGCAAATTGTCCGCGCGCGGGCCACATTGCGCCAACTGATCGGTATCAGTACCGAAATCGCTGACAGTGCGTTCAACCCTGAAGGTCGAACCGCCGAAGAGATTCTCGACGAAGCCGAACGGCAGATCTTCCAGATTGCCGAAGCGCGGCCCAAGACCGGTGGCCCGGTCAGCGTCAACGACCTGTTGACCAAGGCCATCGACCGCATCGATACCCTGTTCAACAGTGACAACGCGATTACCGGCCTGTCCACCGGCTACACCGATCTGGATGAGAAAACCAGCGGCCTGCAACCAGCCGACCTGATCATCGTCGCCGGCCGTCCGTCGATGGGTAAAACCACCTTCGCCATGAACCTGGTCGAAAACGCCGTGTTGCGCAGCGACAAGGTGGTGCTGGTCTACTCGCTGGAGATGCCAGGCGAATCGCTGATCATGCGTATGCTTTCGTCGCTCGGCCGTATCGATCAGACCAAAGTGCGTGCCGGTCGGCTGGACGATGACGACTGGCCGCGCCTGACGTCTGCTGTCAACTTGCTCAATGACCGCAAGCTGTTCATCGACGACACCGCAGGCATCAGTCCGTCGGAAATGCGCGCCCGGACACGCCGGATTGTTCGCGAACACGGCGAAATCGGCATGATCATGATCGACTACCTGCAGTTGATGCAGATTCCGGGTTCCAGCGGCGACAACCGTACCAACGAGATCTCCGAAATCTCCCGCTCTTTGAAAGCACTGGCCAAGGAATTCAACTGCCCGGTGATTGCCCTGTCGCAGCTCAACCGATCGCTGGAGCAGCGCCCGAACAAACGCCCGATCAACTCCGACCTGCGGGAATCCGGAGCGATCGAGCAGGATGCCGACGTGATCATGTTCGTCTACCGGGACGAGGTGTATCACCCGGAAACCGAACACAAGGGCATTGCCGAGATCATCATCGGCAAGCAGCGTAACGGCCCTATCGGTACCACGCGCCTGGCATTCATCGGTAAATACACGCGCTTCGAGAACCTGGCGCCCGGCAGTTATAACTTCGACGAAGATTGATCGCTGGGCGAGCCCGTCAAATCCGACCACTGTCGTCGGATTTGATCAAAAAATATGCTATATTCCGCGCCCGCGATTTTTCCAACGTGCAAACGTAGGTCCTGAACATGCAATCAGCCAAGCCGTTATTTGACTATCCCAAGTACTGGGCCGAATGTTTCGGACCAGCACCTTTCCTGCCCATGAGCCGGGAAGAGATGGATCTGCTTGGCTGGGATTCCTGCGACATCATCATCGTCACCGGTGATGCGTACGTCGATCACCCGTCTTTCGGCATGGCGATCATCGGTCGTCTGCTTGAGTCCCAGGGTTTTCGGGTCGGGATCATCGCGCAGCCTAACTGGCAGTCCAAAGACGACTTCATGAAGCTCGGCGAGCCGAACCTGTTCTTCGGTGTCGCTGCTGGCAACATGGACTCGATGATCAACCGCTACACCGCCGACAAAAAAATTCGTTCCGATGACGCCTATACCCCTGGCGGTATGGCCGGCAAGCGTCCAGACCGTGCGAGTCTGGTCTACAGCCAGCGTTGCAAGGAAGCCTACAAGCATGTGCCGATCGTGCTGGGCGGCATCGAAGCCTCGCTGCGCCGCATCGCGCACTATGACTACTGGCAGGACAAGGTTCGCAACTCGATCCTGATCGACGCCTGTGCTGACATCCTGCTGTACGGCAACGCCGAGCGCGCGATTGTCGAAGTTGCCCAGCGTCTGTCCTACGGCCACAAGATCGAAGACATTACCGATGTACGCGGCACCGCGTTCATTCGCCGCGACACGCCGCAGGGCTGGTACGAAGTCGACTCGACGCGCATTGATCGTCCGGGCAAGGTCGACAAGATCATCAACCCGTACGTCAATACTCAGGACACCCAGGCCTGCGCCATCGAGCAGGAAAAAGGCAACGTCGAAGACCCGAACGAAGCCAAGGTGGTGCAGATTCTTGCCAGCCCGCGCATGACCCGGGACAAGACGGTCATCCGTCTGCCATCGGTGGAAAAAGTCCGCAACGATGCTGTGCTATATGCCCACGCCAACCGCGTGCTGCACCTGGAAACCAACCCGGGCAACGCCCGTGCGCTGGTGCAGAAGCATGGCGAAGTCGACGTCTGGTTCAATCCGCCGCCGATTCCGATGACCACCGATGAAATGGACTACGTGTTCGGCATGCCTTACGCGCGCGTTCCGCATCCGTCTTACGGCAAGGAAAAGATTCCTGCCTACGACATGATTCGTTTCTCGGTGAACATCATGCGTGGCTGTTTCGGTGGCTGCACGTTCTGCTCCATTACCGAGCATGAAGGCCGGATCATCCAGAACCGTTCCGAAGAGTCGATCATTCGCGAGATCGAAGAGATCCGCGACAAGGTGCCAGGCTTCACCGGTGTTATTTCCGACCTGGGCGGGCCGACGGCGAACATGTATCGCATCGCCTGCAAAAGTCCTGAAATCGAGTCGGCATGCCGCAAGCCGTCCTGCGTATTTCCCGGTATCTGCCCGAACCTGAACACCGATCACTCGTCGCTGATTCAGCTGTACCGCAGCGCTCGCGCCTTGCCGGGCGTGAAGAAGATCCTGATCGCTTCCGGTCTGCGCTATGACCTGGCGGTCGAGTCGCCGGAGTACGTCAAGGAACTGGTGACGCACCACGTCGGTGGTTACCTGAAGATCGCCCCGGAACACACCGAGGAAGGTCCGCTCAACCAGATGATGAAGCCGGGCATTGGCAGCTATGACAAGTTCAAGCGCATGTTCGAGAAGTACACCAAGGAAGCGGGCAAAGAGCAGTACCTGATTCCTTACTTTATCGCCGCCCACCCGGGCACCACCGATGAAGACATGATGAACCTGGCGCTGTGGCTCAAGGGCAACGGCTTCCGTGCGGATCAGGTGCAGGCGTTCTATCCTTCGCCGATGGCGACGGCTACCGCCATGTACCACTCCGGCAAGAATCCGCTGCGCAAGGTTACTTACAAGAGTGATGCGGTCACGATTGTGAAGAGCGAAGAGCAGCGTCGACTGCACAAGGCCTTCTTGCGCTACCACGACCCGAAAGGTTGGCCGATGCTGCGTGCAGCGCTGGAACGCATGGGGCGTGCCGACCTTATCGGGCCGGGCAAGGATCAACTGATTCCGCTGCATCAGCCTGCGACCGACACTTATCAAAGCGCCCGTCGTAAAAACTCGACGCCTGCTGGCAGCCACAAGGTTGGCAAGGATACCAAGACCACGCTGATTCAGACCCAGCACACCGGCCTGCCGCCACGCGGTAGCGACGGCAGCAAGCCATGGGACAAGCGTGAAGAAGCCAAGGCTGCTGCAATGGCCCGTAACAAGCAGGCCGCCAAAGAGCGCCTGGACGCAGCCAAAGGCAAAGGTCCGAAGCCAGCGAAGCGCAAGCCAGTGGTGCCTCGCTAACCCTGAGCGTCAGCCGCTTCCGGCGCCGTCTTCTAAAGAGCGGACGCAGAGCGTCCGGAACGGCATACCCACGCGGAGCATGGGCACGATAGGCGTTCTCCCGGACACCTCTCGGTCCTCACGCTCCAGCGTCACGGCCACAATTCTTCACCCCCCCATTCAATCCCTCTGCCACACTGTCTGCCTTATTACTGTGCGACCCTTGCACGGTCAGGTTTGGCTGGCACAGTTTTGGTGCCGCGTCTGGCCGGGCGGGCAATGCCGATGTCATTGGCGCATGACTTTGACCGGATGGCATAAGTCTTGCGCGGCTCATTTACCGTTCAGGCTCGCAGGAGGCACGCCGTGTCGATTCATATTGCCTTGCACCACGTCACGCATTACCGCTACGAACGCGCGGTCGAATTGGGTCCTCAGATCGTTCGCCTGCGCCCGGCCGCGCATAGCCGCACCCGCGTGCTGTCCTATTCGCTCAAGGTCCTGCCTGAAAACCACTTCATCAACTGGCAGCAGGACCCTCAGGGCAATTACCTCGCGCGTCTGGTCTTTCCGGAAAAGACCAACGAGTTTCGCGTCGAGGTTGATCTGGTCGCCGAGATGGCGGTCTTCAACCCGTTCGACTTCTTTCTGGAGCCGTACGCCGAAAACATTCCCTTCACGTATGCCAGTGAAGAGCAGCGTGAGCTTGCGCCGTACCTCGAAAAGCTGCCGCTGACGCCAAGATTTCAGGCCTATCTCGACAGCATCAGTCGCGAGCCGATCCCGGCCATCGATTTTCTGGTCGGCCTCAATCAGCGCCTGAGCCAGGACGTGGCGTACCTGATCCGCATGGAGCCGGGCGTTCAGACCCCTGAATTCACGCTGGAGAACGCCTCGGGTTCCTGCCGCGATTCAGCCTGGCTGCTGGTGCAGTTGCTGCGTCATCTGGGCATGGCCGCACGGTTCGTGTCGGGCTATCTGATCCAGCTCAAGGCTGACGTCGAAGCGCTGGATGGACCTTCCGGCACCGACGTTGACTTCACCGACCTGCACGCCTGGTGCGAGGTGTATCTGCCGGGTGCGGGCTGGGTCGGGCTGGATGCCACGTCCGGGCTGTTCGCAGGTGAAGGACACATTCCGCTGGCGTGCAGCCCCGAGCCGTCCTCTGCAGCGCCGATCAGCGGCCTGGTCGAGCCATGCGAAACCGAATTCAGCCACGAGATGTCGGTCGAGCGTATCTGGGAGGCGCCACGCGTCACCAAGCCCTATACCGAAGCGCAATGGCAGGACATCCAGGCCCTAGGTCGGCAGATTGACGCCGACCTGCTGCGCGACGATGTACGGCTGACCATGGGCGGCGAACCGACGTTCGTGTCCATTGATGATCGCGACGGCGCCGAGTGGAACACCGCTGCGCTTGGCCCGCGCAAGCGTGAACTGTCTGCCGAGCTGTTTCAGCGTATGCGCGCACATTACGCGCCGCTGGGGATCGTGCATTTCGGTCAGGGGAAATGGTATCCGGGCGAGCAGCTGCCGCGCTGGTCGCTGAACTGTTTCTGGCGCAAGGACGGCAAGCCAGTCTGGCGCAACAATGCGCTGATCGCTGATGAAACACAGGACTATGGCGCGACCGGTGAACTGGCCGGGCGCTTCCTCGCCAGCGTTGCCGAACGCTTGAAGCTGCCGGGTCGTTTCGTGTTCCCGGCCTACGAAGACAATTTCTATTACCTGTGGCGCGAAGGTGCGCTGCCGGTGAACGTGAGCGCTGAAGATTCGCGGCTGGATGATGAGCTGGAGCGGGCGCGCCTTCGCAAGGTCTTCGCGCAAGGTCTGGACAAGATGATTGGCCAGGTCCTGCCGCTGGCGCGTAGCGCAGAGGGTGACAGCTGGCAGAGCGGGCGCTGGTATCTGCGTGACGAGCACTGTCGTCTGGTGCCGGGCGATTCTGCACTGGGTTATCGACTGCCACTGGCCTCCCAGCCCTGGGTCAAGGCGGCTGAATATCCGTTCATTCATCCGACCGACCACAACCAGGACTTCCCTGAGCTGGCCGACAGTGAGTCGCTCACCTCGCAACTCAAGTCCAGAGAGACTGATGCCGAGCGCGCACCCAGGATCGACGAGTCCGCAGACTGGCTGACCCGCACGGCACTCTGTGCCGAAGCGCGTGACGGGCGTCTGTACCTGTTCATGCCTCCGCTGCAAAAGCTTGAGGAATACCTGGAACTGGTGGCTGTGATCGAGGCGACCGCCGAAGAGCTGCAATGCCCGATCCTGCTGGAAGGCTATGAGCCACCGAGCGATCCGCGCCTGTGCAACTTCCGCATCACGCCTGATCCGGGGGTGATCGAAGTCAACGTGCAGCCCTCCGCAAGCTGGGACGAATTGGTCGAACGCACCGAGTTTCTCTATGAGCAGGCGCGTCTCACGCGCCTGACCACCGAAAAGTTCATGATCGACGGTCGCCATACCGGTACCGGCGGTGGCAACCACTTCGTGCTTGGCGGTGCGACCCCGGCTGACTCGCCGTTCCTGCGTCGCCCGGACCTGCTGCGCAGCCTGATCAGCTACTGGCATAACCATCCCTCGCTGTCGTACCTGTTTTCCGGCCTGTTTATCGGCCCGACTTCCCAGGCGCCGCGCATTGATGAGGCGCGCAACGACTCGCTCTATGAAATGGAAATCGCCTTCGCGCAGATGCCAGAGCCCGGTGAAGAGGTTGCCCCGTGGGTCGTCGATCGTCTGCTGCGCAACCTGCTGATCGATGTCACCGGCAACACCCATCGTGCTGAATTCTGCATCGATAAACTGTACTCACCGGATGGCGCGACCGGGCGTCTGGGTCTGTTGGAGTTGCGCGCCTTCGAGATGCCACCCCATGCGCGCATGAGCCTCGCCCAGCAATTGCTTCTGCGGGCACTGGTTGCGCGCTTCTGGCGTGAGCCGTATGCGCCGGCCAAGCTGGCGCGTTGGGGCACGCAACTGCACGACCGCTTCATGCTGCCGCACTTCATCGAACAGGATTTCGCTGATGTGGTGGCCGACCTGAATACCGCCGGTTACCCGGTCAAGGCCGACTGGTTCGCCGCGCACCTGGAGTTCCGCTTCCCGAAAGTGGGCGATTACGCGGTCAACGGCATCCAGCTGGAACTGCGCCAGGCGCTGGAGCCCTGGCATGTGCTGGGTGAGGAAGGCTCGGCCGGTGGTGCGGTGCGCTACGTGGATTCGTCGCTGGAACGATTGCAGGTGCATCTCACGGGAGTGCCGCCGCAGCGCTATCTGCTGACCTGCAATGGCGTGCCCGTACCGTTGCAGCCCACCGGAACGGTCGGCGAGTTTGTCGCGGGCGTGCGCTATCGCGCCTGGCAACCGGCCAACTGCCTGCAACCGACCATCGGTGTGCACGCGCCGCTGGTATTTGACCTGCTCGACACCTGGATGCACCGCTCGCTGGGCGGCTGCGAGTATCATGTCGCCCATCCGGGCGGCCGCAACTACGAAACCTTACCGGTCAACGCCAACGAAGCGGAAAGCCGTCGCCTGTCACGTTTCTTCCGAATCGGTCACACACCCGGCAAACTGGACGTTCCGTCGCTCAACATTAACGACGAGCTGCCGATGACGCTGGATATGCGTCTGCATTAAAAGAACAGTGGCTCTGTGCGTCAGATGCACACGGATGTGACATCTGACTGCACTACTCTGAAGTCCTTACGTTGCCTGCCGAGCCTTCCATGCCTGACCTGCTTGACCGCTACCCGCTTTCCGAGGGTACTTACCATGAAATGCTCGACGCCGACGGAGCGGTTCGTCCGCACTGGCGTCGCCTGTACGAACACATGCAGCGCAGCACGTCGGCGCAATTGATCCAGCGCCAGGCGTTGTTGACCCGGCAGATTCAGGAAAACGGCGTCACCTACAACGTGTACGCCGACCCCAAGGGCGCGGACCGGCCGTGGGAGCTGGACCTGCTGCCGCACATCATTGCGGCGGATGAATGGCAACACGTGTCGGCAGGGATTGCCCAGCGTGCGCGCCTGCTGAATGCTGTGCTGGCGGACCTGTATGGCCCACAGACGCTGATCGCCAACGGCCTGCTGCCCGCCGAGTTGGTATTTGGTCACAACAACTTTCTGTGGCCGTGTCAGGGCATCAAGCCGCCGGAAAACACCTTTCTGCACATGTACGCCGTCGACCTGGCGCGCACGCCCGATGGCCGCTGGTGGGTTACCGCTGACCGCACGCAGGCGCCCTCAGGCGCTGGCTACGCGCTGGAGAATCGTCAGAGCGTCGCCCGTGCCTTGCCGGAAACCTTTCGTGACCTGCAGGTCAGGCACCTGTCGGGCTTTTTCGACACGCTGCAACAGACCTTGTCCCGTCAGGCGCCGACCAGCAATGAAGCACCGCTGGTGGTGCTGTTGACGCCTGGGCGTTTCAACGAAAGCTACTTCGAGCACCTTTATCTGGCGCGGCAGTTGGGTTATCCGCTGGTCGAAGGCGGTGATCTGACGGTGCGTGATGCCACGGTTTACCTGAAAACCCTCAGCGGTCTGCGTCGGGTTCACGCCATCATGCGGCGTCTGGACGATGATTTTTGCGACCCTCTGGAATTGCGCACCGATTCTGCGCTGGGCGTGCCGGGGCTGCTGGAAGCGGTGCGCCAGGGCAATGTGCTGGTTGCCAATGCGTTGGGCAGTGGTGTGCTGGAGTCGCCAGGTTTGCTGGGCTTCCTGCCGAAAATCAGTCAGTACCTGTTTGGCGAGGACCTGATTCTGCCCTCGGTTGCGACCTGGTGGTGTGGCGAACCGACGGTGCTGGCGCAAGCGCTGGAGAAACTGCCTGATCTGCTGATCAAACCCGCGTTTCCCTCGCAGCATTTCGCCCCGGTATTCGGTCGCGATCTTAGCGAGGAGCAGCGCCAGGAACTTGCCCGGCGCATGCAGTCACGACCTTATGCCTACGTTGCTCAGGAACTGGCACAGCTTTCCCACGCGCCGGTGCTGCAAGCCGATGGCACCGGTTTGCAGCCGCGCGCTATTGGCATGCGTGTTTACGCCGTGGCCAGTCGCGATGGTTATCGTGTGCTGCCGGGCGGTCTGACCCGCGTTGCCGCCGAAGCCGATGCCGATGTGGTCTCGATGCAGCGCGGCGGCGCGAGCAAGGACACTTGGGTGCTGGGCGAACGCTCGCACCTCGGTGAACCCTGGAAAGGCCAGCGTGCATTGGGGGTCTACGATCTGATCCGCCGCGATCCTTATCTGCCTTCGCGGGTGGTGGAGAACCTGTTCTGGTTTGGCCGTTATTGCGAGCGTTGCGAGGACAGCGCCCGACTGCTGCGCATCATGCTGACCCGTTATGTCGATGACGACGACCCGCTTGCGCTGGAAGCCGCCGTCGCGCTGGCTGAAAACCTCGGCATGTTGCCCGAGGCGGAGGAGGGCGAAGAACTGAGAGCGCGTCTACTGACGGCCATGCTGGGTGATGAGTGGCCGTTCAGCCTGCGTGCCAACCTGCAGCGTCTGCAATGGGCTGCCTCGCAAGTGCGCGGCAAGCTCTCAAGGGAAAACTGGCAGGCGCTGGTCGAGTTGCAGCGTGAAGCCTTGAGTCTGGAAACCGAAGAGCCGGACTTTGGCGAACTGGTGGATTTTCTCAATCGTCTGGTGATGTCGCTGGCGGCCCTTTCCGGGTTCGCGATGGACGACATGACCCGCGACGAAGGCTGGAACTTCCTTATGATTGGGCGGCGCATAGAGCGTCTGAAGTTTCTCAGCACCAGTCTGGCGGCATTTTTGCGGGGCTCGGCAGTCTCGGAGAAGGCAGGGCTGGAGTGGTTGCTGGAACTGGGCAACAGCAGTATTACTTATCGCTCGCGTTACATGGCCGTGCCGCACCTGATTCCGGTGCTGGACCTGTTGCTGCTCGATGAGCAGAACCCGCATGCGGTGCTGTTTCAGCTCAAACTGGTGCAGCGTTCGCTGCGCCGCCTGAACGACGAGTTCGATACGCCACGCGACAACAGCCTTGTGGTGCTGACGCAGCGTCTTGCCGGGTTCGACCTGGGCAGCCTGGAAAATCCGCTGTTTGGCCAAAGCAGCATCGACGCCGTGCTCGACGGGCTCGCCGACCTGCTACAGAGCATCGGTGATTGCAGCGGGCAAGCCTCCGATCGCTTGGCGCTGCGCCATTTTGCTCACGTCGATGACGTCAGCCAACGCACGGTATCTGTCTGATGAGCGCTTTTTACCAGATTTTTCATGACACGCATTACAAGTACGACAGCCCGGTTTCTCTGGCTCAGCAACTGGCGCATCTATGGCCACGTAGCAGCCCGTGGCAGCGTTGCACTGAGCAGGAGCTGGAGATTTTCCCGACGCCCACCACGCGGCGTGATGAGCTGGACGTATTCGGCAACCCGCTGACCCGTCTGGCGTTCGAGCGGCCGCATGACGAGTTGCAGGTCAACGCCCGACTGCGCATCGAAGTACTGGAGCGGCCGTTTCTGGATTTCAATCTGTCGCCGGAATGGGAAGTGACGCGCAGTGCGCTGACCTACAGCGCCAAACCGATGACCGAGGATATTCTGGACGCCTGTCGCTATCGTTTCGAATCGCCCTACGTGCACTTGAAGCGTTCGTTCGTCGAGTTCTCGCAGGACTGTTTCCCTGCGGGTCGGCCCTTGCTACTGGGCGTGCAGGCGTTGATGGAGAAGATTTTCAGCGAATTCACCTTTGATGAAGAGGCGACTCAGGTCGCCACGCCGCTGGTGGAAGTGCTGGAGCGGCGACGCGGTGTCTGCCAGGACTTCGCTCACCTGATGCTGGCCTGCCTGCGCTCGCGTGGGCTGGCGGCGCGTTACGTGAGTGGTTATCTGCTGACTCAGCCGCCACCGGGCCAGCCTCGGTTGATCGGCGCAGATGCTTCGCATGCCTGGGTGTCGGTGTTCTGTCCAGCCTCGGGCTGGGTCGATTTCGACCCCACCAACAACGTGCAACCTGCGCTGGAACACATCAGCCTGGCCTGGGGGCGCGACTTCTCTGACGTCTCGCCGTTGAGGGGTGTGATTCTGGGTGGCGGCACGCATGATCCCGAAGTCCGGGTGACGGTGATGCCGGTCAGCGCCTGATACGCCTAATTACCTGTCCTGGTAAATCGTTCTTCAAAGGTGCCTGCCGTTGCGCCCTTTTGACGCATGTCTCTGGAACCCGGGGCCTGCCTGGGCACTCTGTTGTTACGCGTTCTGATTACGTTAATTATGATGTTCACCCAATAGCCTGCCCTGGAGATTCAAATGATCCGCAAGCTCGTAGCGATTTCGCTGTTGTCGTTGGCCAGTGGTCAGTTGTTGGCTGCCGAATGTAGCACCACAGTCGATTCGACCGATCAGATGATGTACGACACCAAATCCATCCAGATCGACAAGAGCTGCAAGACCTTCACCGTCAATCTGACCCACTCCGGCAGCCTGCCGAAAAACGTCATGGGGCATAACTGGGTACTGGGCAAAGAAGCCGATGCTCAGGCGATCACCACTGACGGCATGTCGGTTGGCATCGACAAGGATTACGTGAAGCCGGACGACACCCGCGTCATCGCTCACACCAAAGTCATCGGTGCTGGCGAAAAAGACTCGGTGACGTTTGACGTGTCGAAGCTTGATCCGGCGGAAAAATACCAGTTTTTCTGCACCTTCCCGGGCCACATCAGCATGATGAAAGGCGCTGTGACGCTGAAGTAACGACAGGTCCCTTGAGCAGTGTGAGGAGCGTCGCACGATAGTTGAGATGATCGTTCCTCACGCTCCAGCGTAGAAATGCCTTGCGTGACGCTCCGTGTCACAGGCCTGTACCGCTCCGCAGATTCAGGATCGGACGCGGAGCGTCCAGAACGGCATGCCGACGCGGAGCGTCGGCACGATAGTCAGCGATGAGCGTCACACTGAGCCGGTTCACTCTCTCAGGGCGCGTAGGGTAATTCGCGTTTGTGCTGGGTCTTGGCGTAGGTTTCGCAAATGATCCGGAACGCTTCTTCACGCACCGGCTCGCCGTGCAGGAAGGCGTCGATTTCGGCGTAGGTCACGCCGTGCGAGGCTTCGTCCGGTTTACCGGGTGACAAGTCTTCCAGGTCCGCCGTCGGGACTTTTTCCACCAGTGATTCTGGCGCGCAGAAATGGCGAGCGATGGCGCGTACCTGGTTTTTCACCAGACCACTGAGCGGGGCCAGGTCACAGGCGCCGTCGCCGAATTTGGTGAAGAAACCCATCACCGCTTCGGCCGCGTGGTCAGTGCCTATCACCAGGCCCTGATAAGCCCCGGCGACGGTGTACTGGGCAACCATGCGCATACGCGCCTTGGTGTTGCCAAGCACGAAGTCCACCGAACTGGCGGGCAGGCCGTCGAAAGCCTTCACTTCTGCAGCCAGTGCCTTGACGCTGGAGCCAATGTTTATTGTGTGGCGTTCGTCCGGCTCGATGAAATCCACCGATGCCTGAGCCTCGTGCTCGTCCGCTTGCACCACATACGGCAGGCGCACGGCGATGAAGCGATAGCTGTTATCTCCGGTGCTGGCGCGCAGTTCCTTGACTGCCCGCTGTGCCAGCAGACCTGCGGTCAGCGAGTCGACACCGCCACTGATGCCCAGCACCAGCGTTTTGAGCCGCGCGTTCTGCAGGCATTCCTTGATGAAGTTGACGCGGCGGGCGACCTCGGCCTGCAACGCGTTCTGGTCCGCGAAAGGTGGCTGGACCTTGAGCTGTTCAGCAATTTGGCGCTGTACGGCGTGCATGATTCACTCCTCGAAAGTAGGGCAATTCAAACGGGTTTTTCAGGCGTCGGCAAGGCCGGCACCTTGAACACATGGCGCAGGTAGGCGACAAAGTTCGGGTCCTTGCATTGTGTCTTGCCTGGCTCATCGGAAATCTTTGCCACGGCCTGGCCCGCACACGCGGTCATTTTCAGCACCATGTTCATTGGCGCGATGCCGGGAATGTCTGCGGTCAGGTTAGTACCGATACCGAAACTGACATTGATGCGCCCGCGTAGCGCCCGGAAAATCTCCAGCGACTTTTGCAGGTTCAGGCCATCGGAAAACACCAGCGTCTTGCTCATCGGGTCGATGCCGAGTTTCCGGTAATGCGCAATGCATTTTTCGGCCCACTTTATCGGGTCGCCTGAATCATGGCGCAAGCCGTCAAACAGCTTGGCGAAGTACAGATCGAAGTCGTTCAGAAAGGCATCGGTGGTGATGCAGTCGGTCAGCGCGATACCCAGCAGGCCGCGGTATTCGCGAACCCAGCAATCAAGCGCGGCGATCTGGCTGTCGATCAGGCGCGGCCCCAGTTGCTGATGCGCCATGATCCATTCGTGGGCCATCGTGCCCAGCGGCTTCAAATCAAGCTGGCGCGCCAGATGCACATTGCTGGTGCCGACGAACTGCCCCGGGAAATCCTTTTTCAGCACGCCGAGGATTTCTTCCTGTACGCGATAGGAAAAGCGTCTGCGCGTACCGAAATCCGCTACTTTCAGCTCGGCCAGCTCGTCTGTCGTGGCGTTGGTGGTCAGCCATTCGAACTTGTCGTACAGGCGGTCCCGCGCCTGGCTGAGCAGGGTGTCCGGGTAACGGTGGCGGTTGCGCACCTCGCTGACGATTGCCAGCAGCGGCACCTCGAACAGAATCACATGCAGCCACGGCCCGTGCAGGCGAATGCACAGTTCGTCATGCTCGATCGAGGTTTTCACGTAGCGGGTATTGAAGCGGAACAGGCCGAGGAACCTTAGAAAGTCTGGCTTGATGAACGTGATGCGCTCCAGAAAAACCAGGTGCTCAGGCGTCATGGACAGCTCGCACAGCAACTCGATCTGGTGTCGGATTTCATCCAGGTAGGGGCGGAGGTCTTCCCCGTTGCGGCAGCGAAACTCCCACTCGACGTCCACGTTGGGGTAGTTGTGCAGGACGGCCTGCATCATGGTCAGCTTGTAGAAATCAGTATCGAGCAGGCTTTGCACGATGCGATTGGAAAAGGCGCTCTCGCTCATTGAATCGGGCTCTCCAGAGCAGCCGGATAATGTCGGGCTCGTGACTTCCTGTCTGTCACCACGGAAAGCTCACAGCCGAATGGGTATGCATTGTCGCCCTTAAGCTGGCGGTTGATCCAACTGTTCCAGCATCCAGTGTAGAAAAACCCGGATTTTGGGCACGTCGGCGGTATGTTCCGGATAGGACAGGTAGTAGGCACTGTTAGTGCTGGGCAATGCGTAATCCCACGCAATCACCAGTTTGCCCTCGGCCAGTTCTTCCTCGACCAGAAAGCGTGGCAGCAGCGCAACGCCGCAGCCAACCTGAGCGGCGCGGATGCACATGTAGAACGTTTCAAAGCGCGGGCCGTGGTAGCTGTGGTCGGTTTGATAGCCCTGGCTTTCGAACCATTCATGCCAGGCCTGCGGGCGGAAGGCATTCTGCAACAGCACCAGTTCGCTCAACTGGGTCGGGTCGCTGAAGGGTTTATCAGGCAGGCTGTCGGGCGCACATACCGCTACCAGTTCCTCGCCAAACAGCTTTACGCTCTCCGCGCCGGGAATGGCCGCCTGACCGAAGTAGAACGACACGTCGCAACGGCCCTTGATCAGGTCATCGGGCTCCTGCTCGTTGAGCAGGTCCAGGTGAATGTGCGGGTGACGCAGACGCCAGCCTTTCAGGCGTGGCACCAGCCAGCGCGCACCGAAGGTCGAAGGCGTCGAGACCCGCAGCACCTCGGTGTCGCCACCGTAGGAGCGCAGGAAGTGGGTCGACATCTCGATCTGCGTGAGGATCTTGCGTACCTCTGCCAGATACAGCGCGCCGGCCGGCGTCAGTTGCAGGCGCCGACGTACGCGCTGAAACAACAGGTGCTGGACCAGCTCTTCAAGCTGCGCCACCTGTTTGCTGACTGCACTCTGCGTCAGGTTCAGTTCTTCCGCGGCACGCGTGAAACTCAAATGCCGGGTGACCGCCTCAAAGCATTGCAGGGCAGCGATTGAAGGCAGGTGGCGTTTGTTCAGCATGGCAGGGCTTCTCTGTTTTGCGACACGAGCGTGCTGACCTCAGCAACATGAATGGCCTGGATGATATCTCGCCTGCAAGGCGTTTGTCGGTCACATACAGGGCAGTGCTCTGCGGATTTTCTCTACGATGGGGCGTGCCTCTCGAAACCGGGTGCTGGTTTCGGCAATTCCCGACAATTCCGCTAGCCTTAAATGGTGCGTCTCGTAGCGTTCGCGCACCGCGCGTGTGCACTTCGGTGACGTGTGTTGTTACAGGTGGGTTGCCCATCAGCGAATGCACGGGTTGCTACTCGAATGACGACTGGTTGCTCTTTTTTGAGTGGGGGTTGCACCTTCTGCGCTTCAAGCAATCGCACGGCCTTTGCACACGGTGTTCAGGTCATTGAATGAGCTGAAAAACATGACATTTCTCATTACTAAAAAGTGATGGCACGCGCCTTGCTCTGAGCAAGGCTGTATCTGTTCGATCATGTAAGCGCAGTGCCAACTAAAAAAATTCCTCAGGAGCACCACTCATGTCGCATACGTTTTACAGGAAAGGTTTTCTGGCAATCGCAGTGGCAACTGCATTGGGCGTGTCTTCGTTTGCACAGGCGGACGTGAAAATCGGTGTGGCAGGACCAATGACCGGTGCCAACGCATCGTTCGGTCAGCAGTACATGAAAGGTGCGCAGGCAGCAGCCGACGCAATCAACGCGGCAGGTGGTGTGAACGGGGAGAAAATCGTGTTGGTCGCAGGCGATGATGCCTGTGAGCCGAAGCAGGCCGTGGCAGTCGCCAACCGCCTGGTCGATCAGGACAAGGTGATTGGCGTGGTCGGGCACTTCTGCTCGTCGTCAACCATCCCTGCTTCGGAGATCTACGGAGATGCAGGCGTTATTGCCATCACGCCAGGCTCGACCAACCCGACAGTGACCGAGCGCGGCCTGAAAGAGATGTTCCGCATGTGCGGCCGTGACGATCAGCAGGGTATCGTTGCCGGTGACTACATCGTCGACGTGCTCAAAGGCAAGAAAGTGGCGGTCATCAACGACAAGGACACTTACGGCAAGGGCCTGGCGGATGCAACGGCCAAGCAGCTGGTCGCGCGTGGCGTCAAGCCGGTACTTGAGGAAGGTCTGACCCGCGGCGAGAAAGACTTCAGTGCTCTGGTTACCAAGATCCGCTCGGTAGGTGCTGACGTCGTGTACTTCGGTGGCCTGCATCCGGAAGCCGGTCCGCTGGTTCGCCAGATGCGCGAGCAGGGCCTCAAGGACGTCAAGTTCATGTCCGATGACGGCGTCGTGACCGACGAACTGGTCACCACTGCAGGTGGCGCACAGTACGTCGACGGCGTTTACATGACCTTCGGTGCTGACCCGCGCGCACTGCCGGACAGCAAGGCTGTCGTGGATCAGTTCCGCAAGGCCGGTTATGAGCCTGAAGGCTACACCCTGTACGCTTACGCCTCGGTACAGGCCCTGGCTGCCGGTTTCAATGGTGCCAAGTCCAACAAGGGTGACAAGGCGGCCGAATGGCTCAAGGCCAACCCGGTCAAGACCGTCATGGGTGAAAAAGCCTGGGATGCCAAGGGTGACCTGAAAGTCTCCGACTACGTGGTTTATCAGTGGGACGCAGCCGGCAAATACAAGCAACTCGAAAAACAGAAGTGAGATAGACCTCGTGTCAGTGCTGCCCGCCAGATGCTGACCCGGTGATGGGCTCGCCCATGAGCGAGCCTGCATCTCTTTTATTGTTTTCGGACCTGCCGGTCGTGCCTCAACAGGGCGTGGCCGGGAGGGTGCTGAGCTGCCTTTCAGTGTGTGAGCGTGCGTGATGGATGGAATCTTCCTGCAACAAATGGTCAACGGACTCACTCTCGGGTCTGTCTACGGCCTTATCGCCATCGGCTACACGATGGTTTACGGCATCATCGGCATGATCAACTTCGCCCATGGTGACGTGTACATGATTTCCGCCTACCTGGCCGCCATCGGCCTCGCGGTTCTGTCTTTCTTCGGCGTTGAATCCTTTCCATTCCTGATTCTCGGTACGCTGGTGTTCACCATCGTGGTAACCGGCGTTTACGGGTTCGTCATCGAGCGTGTGGCTTACAAGCCGCTGCGCAACTCGACCCGGCTGGCACCGCTGATCAGTGCCATCGGTATTTCCCTGATCCTGCAGAATTACGCGCAGATCAGTCAGGGCGCCCGGCAGCAGGGGGTGCCCACGCTGCTTGAAGGCGCGTGGCGCTTCGAGGTCGGCAGCGGCTTCGTGCAGATCACCTACACCAAGATCTTCATCCTCATCGCCGCGTTCGTCGGTATGGGCGTGCTGACCTACATCATCAAGTACACCAAGCTGGGCCGCATGTGCCGTGCCACGCAGCAGGATCGCAAGATGGCGTCGATTCTCGGTATCAACACCGATCGGGTCATTTCCTACGTGTTCATCATCGGCGCGGCCATGGCCGCACTGGCCGGTGTGCTGATCACCATGAACTACGGCACCTTCGATTTCTACGCCGGGTTCATCATTGGTATCAAGGCGTTCACGGCTGCGGTGCTTGGCGGGATTGGTTCGCTGCCGGGCGCCATGCTGGGCGGTTTGATCCTGGGGGTTGCCGAGTCGCAGTTCTCCGGTCTGATCAACTCCGATTACAAAGACGTGTTCAGTTTCGGCCTGCTGGTCCTGATCCTGATTTTCCGTCCCCAAGGCCTGCTGGGTCGCCCACTCGTGGCGAAGGTATAAGTATGTCCGCTCCTGCCGCTATTCCTGTCTCCAAACCTGTCGAAATCAAGAAAAGCCTGATCGATGCTGTGGTCGCCGGGTTGCTGGCGCTGATCGTGTTCGGACCTATTGTGGGTATCGTGCTCGACGGTTACAGCTTCAACCTGCAACCGACCCGCGTCGCCTGGCTGGTCGCCATTGTCATGGCCGGGCGCTTTCTGATCAGTCTGTTCCTGCAAACGCCCCGAGGGCTACGCGTTTCCCAGAGCTTTGAAAGCTCTGACTCCGGCGTGCATGTGCTCAAACCGGACCATAAGTCCAGCCTGTACTGGATCATTCCGTTGCTGATCGTGATTGCCATCGTGTTCCCGATCTTCGCCAACAAGTACATCCTGACCGTGGTCATCCTTGGTCTGATTTACGTGTTGCTGGGGCTGGGGCTGAACATCGTGGTCGGTCTGGCGGGGCTCCTCGATCTTGGCTACGTAGCGTTTTACGCCATCGGCGCTTACGGTCTGGCGCTGGGCTATCAATATCTGGGACTGGGCTTCTGGTCGGCCTTACCGCTGGCGGCGATTGCCGCGGCGCTGGCCGGATGCATTCTCGGCTTCCCGGTGTTGCGCATGCATGGCGACTATCTGGCCATCGTGACCCTCGGGTTCGGCGAGATCATTCGCCTGGTGCTGAATAACTGGCTGTCGTTCACCGGCGGCCCGAACGGTGTGCCGGTGCCGGCGCCAACCTTCCTGGGGCTGGAGTTCGGCCGACGCGCCAAGGATGGCGGGGTGCCGATCCACGAATATTTCGGCTTCGATTACAACCCGGACCTGAAATTCATCTTCATCTATGCGGTGCTGTTCCTCGTCGTGCTGGGTGTGCTGTTCATCAAGCACCGCCTGACCCGCATGCCGATCGGGCGTGCCTGGGAAGCCCTGCGTGAGGACGAGATTGCCTGCCGCTCGATGGGCCTCAATCACGTGCTGGTCAAGCTCTCGGCGTTCACCATCGGTGCTTCGACGGCAGGCCTTGCGGGCGTGTTTTTTGCCAGCTATCAGGGCTTCGTCAACCCGACGTCCTTCACCTTCTTCGAGTCGGCGCTGATTCTGGCCATCGTGGTGCTGGGTGGCATGGGTTCGACCATTGGTGTGGTGATTGCCGCTTTTGTACTGACTGTCGCTCCCGAGCTACTGCGCAGTTTCTCCGAGTACCGCGTGTTGCTGTTCGGGATTCTGATGGTGCTGATGATGATCTGGCGGCCACGCGGCCTGATCCGCATCAGCCGTACCGGGGTGAAACCGCGCAAGGGCGCGTTGGTGACAGAGGGGGCTGCGCGATGAGCAATGAAGTGATCCTCTCCGTCGAGCACCTGATGATGCACTTTGGCGGCATCAAGGCCCTCAGCGACGTCAGCCTCAAGGTACGCCGCAACTCGATCTTTGCCTTGATCGGCCCCAACGGCGCGGGCAAGACCACGGTTTTCAATTGCCTGACCGGTTTCTACAAGGCCACTGGCGGGCGCATCGAACTGCACACTCGTGGCAAGACCACCAACGTGATCAGGCTGCTGGGCGAGCCCTTCAAGGCGACCGATTTTGTGTCGCCGAAAAGCTTCCTCAGCCGTGTGTACTACAAGATGTTTGGTGGTACGCACCTGGTCAACCGGGCAGGGCTGGCGCGCACGTTCCAGAACATTCGTCTGTTCAAGGAAATGTCGGTGGTCGAGAACCTGCTGGTTGCCCAGCACATGTGGGTCAACCGCAGCCTGATCAGCGGGATTCTCAACACCAAAGGCTATCGCAAGGCCGAAGAGGACGCGCTCAATACCGCGTTCTACTGGCTGGAAGTGGTCGATCTGGTGGACTGTGCCAACCGTCTGGCTGGCGAGTTGTCGTATGGGCAGCAACGCCGTCTGGAGATCGCCCGCGCCATGTGTACGCGGCCGCAAGTGATCTGCCTCGATGAACCGGCTGCCGGTCTTAACCCTCAGGAAACCGAGGCGTTGAGCGGCATGATTCGCCTGCTGCGCGACGAACACGACATGACCATCGTGCTGATCGAGCATGACATGGGCATGGTGATGGGCATTTCCGACGATATTGTGGTGCTTGACCACGGCAATGTGATTGCCATGGGCGGGCCGGAACAGATCCGTAACGATCCGAAGGTGATCGCTGCGTACCTGGGCGCTGATGAAGAGGAGCTGGTATGAGCAAGCCGATCCTCGAACTGAAAGAGATCGATGTGTTTTACGGGCCGATTCAGGCCCTCAAGAAGGTCTCGCTGCACATCAACGAAGGCGAAACGGTCAGCCTGATCGGCTCCAACGGTGCAGGCAAGTCCACACTGCTGATGTCGATCTTCGGCCAGCCGCGTGCCGCCAGCGGGCAGATCATCTATCAGGGCACCGACATCACCCAGAAGTCGTCGCATTACATCGCCTCCAACGGCATTGCGCAGTCGCCGGAAGGGCGGCGGGTGTTCCCCGATATGTCGGTCGAGGAAAACCTGATGATGGGCACCATCCCGATTGGCGACAAACACTCCGCGGAAGACATGCAGCGCATGTTCGAACTGTTTCCGCGCCTCAAGGAACGGCGTAATCAGCGCGCCATGACCATGTCGGGTGGCGAACAGCAAATGCTCGCCATTGCCCGCGCATTGATGAGTCGTCCCAAGCTGCTGCTGCTTGATGAACCGAGCCTTGGTCTGGCACCGATCATCGTCAAGCAGATCTTCTCGACTCTGCGCGAGCTGGCGGCCACCGGCATGACCATCTTCCTGGTCGAGCAGAACGCCAACCATGCGCTCAAGCTGTCCGACCGCGCCTACGTGATGGTCAATGGCGAGATCCGTCTGTCCGGCACCGGCCAGGAATTGCTGGTCAATGAAGAGGTCAGAAACGCCTATCTGGGCGGCCACTGAATCGGTCATAAACTTCGCCGTTTCCTGCGCACGCCCCGGAGGTTCAAACGTCCGGGGCGTCGTTCTTTGGAATTGTGGAAAACAATTTTGGCGAGCCTCCAGACTGCGACATAAAACCGCTGCAAATGGTTGTTTTGTCACAGTTTCGACTTGTTCAGGTTTACTGTGGAACTGGCTGTTAATAACTTGGGAGTATTTACCTGCAGCCCTTTATGCATAAGGCGTGTAGCCAGCTGGTTAAAATTTGAGCAAAGGTTTTCAGCCAACTTTCAGGGGTGTTTGTCAACAGCTTTGCAGCTGGTCGTTCATACAGTCTTCTGTGTCGTTCCGCCTGTGGATAAGTCTGTGAACAAGCATTGGAAAGAGTGAGCCAGCCGTTACTGCATCTGGGCTACAGGCCATCACGGTTTTCTGATGCTTATTGAGTTCTTCAGGGTATCGAGCAAAGTCAAGGGAAAAACGTTGCATCTTTTGCTGGAGGCCCCGTATGGCGTGGCTTTCAGCGTATCCGAGTTGCCCCCAGAGATTGTGTGTCTGACTGTGGATAAGGTGGGCAAAACTACCTGCGAGGCCCGGAGCATATGGCTTTGCCCGAGTTGATCGTTTTTTGTACAGATTAAACCGGGTTGTTGCATCGCAGTCCCGCGGACGGGCATTCTGCTGCCCTGCCGAACACTTATTAACAGGCTGCGCTTTTTTCGCGCCATGTCAGGAGAATCAAATGACTTCCACTGTATTCATCACGGGCGCTACTTCCGGTTTCGGCGAGGCCTGCGCGCGTCGCTTTGCCGAGGCGGGCTGGGCGCTGGTGCTGACCGGTCGCCGCAAGGACCGCCTGGATGCCCTGAGCGCCGAACTGTCGAAGCAGACCAAGGTGCACACGCTGGTGCTGGATGTGCGTGACCGCAAGGCGATGGAGAGCGCCATAGCCGATTTGCCAGCAGAGTTCGCCAGCATTCGCGGCCTGATCAACAACGCAGGTCTGGCGCTGGGGATTGATCCTGCACCGAAATGCGATCTGGACGACTGGGACACCATGATCGACACCAACGTCAAAGGTCTGGTCTACACCACTCGCCTGTTGCTGCCACGCCTGATTGCGCATGGTCGCGGTGCAAGCATCGTCAACCTGGGTTCAGTGGCCGGTAACTATCCCTATCCGGGCGGCAACGTGTACGGCGGCACCAAGGCATTCGTCGGTCAGTTCTCGTTAAACCTGCGCAACGACTTGGTCGGCACTGGTGTTCGGGTGACCAACCTTGAGCCAGGGCTTTGCGAGAGCGAGTTTTCGCTGGTGCGTTTCGGGGGGGACAAAGCCAAGTACGACGCTACCTACGCAGGCGCCGAGCCCATCCAGCCGCAGGACATCGCTGACACCATTTTCTGGATCATGAACACGCCAGCGCACGTCAACATCAACAGTCTGGAGCTGATGCCCGTCAGCCAGACCTGGGCCGGCTTTGCGATTGATCGCAATCGCGGCTGATCAGCCTTCTGCTGGCTTCGGCGGCGGGAATGCAGCGATGAAGCGATTCTCGATATAGTCGGCCAACCCGATGTAACAGGTCGCCAGGTGATAAGGCGTGGTCGACGGCATATCGCTGCGGCTGACGCTGCCATCGGGTTCGACGCACTCGTTCCAGCCTTTGGCATGCAGGAAGCGCTGTTCGAACGCCAGCAACTGGTCGGCCAGCGCGGCCTCGCATTCTGGCCTCAGCGCCATTGCCCGCAAATATTCAGCCTGAGCCCAGATGCGCTGGGTAGCGTCGCGTACCGTGCCCTCCAGCGTCAGCGTGGCCGTTACTGCCCCAGTCTGTAGGTCGACACCTTGCGCTTGTGCGTAGGCAAATGCGCGGGTCATGGATTCGTGCAGCTCACGACCGTGCAGATCTGGCGAAGATTGCAGCAGGAAAAACCATTCGAACTGATGACCTGGCTCGTACCAGTTATCCACAGCGTCCAGCGGTTTCTCCAGCATTACGCCGGTCGCCGGGTCGACGAAGCGGCGCTGCATGTGGATAACCAGCGCATCCATCGCCGACTGAGTGGTCGGGTCGGCGCGTACCGACAGCGTCGCGAGAAAGGCTTCCGCCAGATGCATCAGCGGGTTCTGTAATGGGCCTGTGCCCAGCGCTGACCAGTCTTCATCGAGTTGCGCTTCATACAACCCGTCATCGTCGGCAAAGCGTTCAGCGACGACCTCAAGCGCCGCATTGAGGACTGATTCGGCGAGCGGGTCCCGCACCTTCGCCCAGTAATGCGCACAGGCAAAGATGATGAACGCGTGAGTGTAGAGGTCCTTGCGGCGATCCAGCGGCTTGCCCTGTGGATCAATGCTGTAGAACCAGCCGCCGTGCTCGGCATCATGGAAGTGCTGCTGTAGCGAACGGAACAGTGCAGCGGCTCGCGTTCGCGCCTCTGGCACTTCAGGACGGTCGATCAGGCTGGAAAACAGGAATAATTGCCGCGCACAGGCCATCGCCCGATAGCGCTGCGGCGGCAGCGGCTGATCGTTGGCATCCAGCGCTTCGTAAGGCAATGCCAACTGTGCATTCCAGCCCGGCCCCTGCCAGAGCGGCACGACGACTTGCAGGAAGTGCGCCTGCAAAGCGGCGAACACCGGAGTCAGTTCAGGGGCGGAGGCAGAGCTGGAAACATGAGGCATCGGCGGGCATCGCGGCAGTGTCGAAGTGCGCAGCATGTTATCAGGATTGCTGCGCTGTAGGCTCGGCAACGGACGCAAAGCAGTCCAGAACTGCATGCCAACGCGGAGCGCCTGCACGAGAGTCATCGATAGGCAATCAGCCCGCCAGCAACCACACACCCGCCGCTGCCGAGGCTGCGCCTGCGAGACGAACCAGTGGCTCAGCCGCTTGTGGCAGTACGCGCACGAACGCGTAACCCGCGGCGTGCAATGCAGCCGTCGCTGCCACGAAACCTGCCGCGTAAGCCCATGGGCTGGACATCTCAGGCAGTTCAAGACCATGCGCCACGCCATGAAACAGGGCGAACAACGCAGTTGCCGCGACCGCCAGTGCCAGCGGTGGACGAACCGCCAGTGCCACTGCCAGGCCCAGCGCCAGCACCGAGGCAGCAATACCGCTTTCCAGTGCAGGCAGGTTCAGGCCTTCGAAGCCCAGAACGCCGCCGATCAGCATGGTGCCGACAAAGGTGCAAGGCAACGCCCAGCGCGCCGCGCCTTTTTGCTGCGCGGCCCACAGACCGACCGCAAGCATCGCCAGCAAATGATCCAGACCGCCAAGCGGATGACTGATGCCGGCGATCAGGCCGCTATCGCCATGACCGGGGTGAGCCAGTGCCAACGTCGGCATCAACAGCAGGGCGAGGGCGCCCAGGGCTTTTTTGTAGTTCATCAACGGGTTCCTTATGGTGGTGAATTCAGGCGGCCGCAGTCAGCAGGCCCTGGCGCTCGATGAAGGCAATAATCTGTTCCAGACCCTGGCCGGTTTTCTGATTGCTGAAAACGAAAGGTTTTTCGCCGCGCATCTTGCGCGTGTCGCTGTCCATCATCTCCAGCGAAGCGCCCACCAGCGGTGCAAGGTCGATTTTATTGATCACCAGCAGGTCGGACTTGCAAATACCTGGCCCGCCTTTGCGGGGCAGCTTGTCGCCCGCCGACACGTCGATCACGTAGATTGTCAGGTCGGAGAGTTCGGGGCTGAAAGTTGCCGACAGATTGTCGCCACCGGACTCGACGATGATCATGTCCAGGCCTTCGAAACGCCGGTTCAACTGATCGACCGCTTCCAGATTGATCGACGCGTCTTCGCGGATCGCAGTATGCGGGCAGCCTCCGGTTTCAACGCCGATGATGCGCTCAGGGGCCAGCGCTTCATTGCGCACCAGAAAGTCGGCGTCTTCGCGGGTGTAGATATCGTTGGTCACGACTGCCAGGTTGTAGCGATCGCGCAAGGCCAGGCACAGCGCCAGGGTCAGGGCGGTCTTGCCGGAGCCTACCGGGCCACCGATGCCGACGCGCAGGGGTTGGCTGTTCATTGAGTTCTCCTTGGAGGCTGATCAGGACCGGAATAACCGGCTGTATTGACGTTCGTGCGCCATGCTCGCCAACGCCAGGCCGAAGGCCGCGCTGCCAGCATGGTAGGTATCGTGTGCGGTGGCGTTGATTTGCGCCTGTTGCAGCAATGGCAATAGCTCGCTGGTCAGGCGTTGCGCGGCCTGCTGGCCCAGCGGCAGGGTTTTCATCAGTACCGCCAGCTGGTTCTCCAGCCAGCTCCACAGCCATGCGGCCAGCGCGTCCTGCGGGCTGATCTGCCAGGTGCGCGCCGCCAGCGCCCAGCCGAGCGCCAGATGTGGTTCTTCGGTTTGCTCCAGAAACTGGCGGGCATCGCGGTCCAGCTCAGGCAGCCCGTTGAGCAACTGCTTCAGGGAGTAGCCCATCTGCCGGCTTTCAAGATGCAGCTCGCGGGTTTCACGACTGGCGCGATGCTGCTCGCTGACTTGCAGCAGTTGGTCCCAATCGCCCACTGCCGCTGCTTCGCAATGCGCCAGCAGCAAGGGCGCTTCGAAACGGGCAAGATTGAGCAATAACTGATCACCAATCCAGCGCCCTGCGGTCTGCGGATCAATAACGATGGACTGCTCCACGGCCATCTCCAGCCCTTGCGAATAGCTGTAGCCGCCAATCGGCAACTGCGGACTGGCCAGACGCAAAAGCGCCCAGGCGCTGTTCACGTGCGCACACCGAACTGGTGCATGCGGGGTGGGTAGTTGAAGTCCTCTTCCCCGGCACGCGAATGATGATGGCCGCCGCCATAAGCGCCATGTTCCGGCTGGAACGGTGCTTCGATGGTTTCAGTGGTCGCGCCCAGTTGATCGAGCATCGCCTTGAGCACGTAGTCGTCGAGCAGGCGCAGCCAGCCATCACCCACTTGCAGGGCAACGTGTCTGTTGCCCAGATGATAAGCCGCGCGGGTAAGCTCGAAGGCGCTGCTGCACGTGACGTGCATCAGCTTTTCGGGACGCGCGCAGACACGTACCACGCGGCCGTCCTCAGCCTGCAGAAACTCGCCATCACGCAACGGTGACTGGCCTCGTTGCAGGAACAGCCCCACGTCTTCGTTTTCCGCACTGAAGCAGCGCAGACGACTTTTGCTGCGTGCTTCGAAATTCAAATGCAGCTCGGCGGCCCATTCGGCCTGAGGTTCGATTCGAGTGTGAATCACCAGCATCAGATTGCTTCCAGGCAGTTGCGATGCTTCAAATCAGAGCAAGGTGCTTGCCAACAAGGCAGGGCGTCGGAAATGGCTGACGGAAGTGGCTTACATCAGTTCCCAACGATTTAATGAGTGAATGTTTTTGGTGCGCAACGTCTGGCTCGCACCAATTCAGGGCGTTGAAATTGTTCAATGTGGGAGCGAGTCGGGCGACGCTTCGCTTGCTCGCGAAGGCAATATTTCAAACACCCTGTCTCTTGAGGCTTTCAATCGTGGCTGCCAAGTCCGCGCCAGTGGCGTGCGCCGATGAAGATGAAGCGCAGTTGCTGGGTGATCTTGGCCTGAGGCGTGAGGTGCGGAGCCAGCGAGGCGGGGGGTGGGTCGATCAGTTCGGGCAGCATGGCGAACACGCTTTTGACCACCAGGTCGGCGATGATCGACAGCGCTTCGGCGTTCAGGTGGCGCCATTTGGGCATCTTCGCCAGGTCGGCGGTCAGGTCGGCGCTGATGCCCTCGCGCAGGGCGCCAAGGGCCTGCCGCACCTTGAGCGAGCCACCGTACTGCTCGCGGGCCAGAAACAGAAACTGTGAACGGTTTGCCGCAACGCGCTCCAGAAAGATCTTCACCGAAGCGCGAATCAGCCCGCCCACGGCAAATTCGTTTTGCCGCACCAGTCGAATGGTTTCACGGAAGGTCTGGCCGACTTCGCTGACCAAGGCCAGGCCCAGTTGATCCATATCTTCAAAGTGGCGATAGAAACCTGTCGGTACAATGCCTGCGGTACGGGCTACTTCCCGCAAACTCAGGCTGCCGAACCCGCGTCCGCTCTCCATTAAATGGTGGGCAGCCTCCATAAGGGCTCGGCGGGTTTGTTGTTTCTGTTCGGCGCGCGGCAGCATGGCTCAAACGATTCTTGGCATAGACTGGGGAGCACTTTACCAAAAGCGCTTTGCTTGCGTCGAAGAGGTTTAATGCAACCTATCCAAATGAGGGGTTGATGGCCGTACTGGCCCCTTGCTTATTTTCATATTCAGATCAAACCCTTGGCGTGCTTGTCAGTCGAAGGTTCATGTCATATTCAGCGCGCCAGGGTAGGGGCGCTGTTTTCTGGAGATTCACGCATGACGCGTAGCCGCAAGATTTTCGCATGGACGGGCATCACACTCGTGGTGCTGCTGGCCCTATTGGTCATCGTAATCGTCACGTTCGACTGGAACCGCATCAAACCCACGCTCAACACCAAAGTCAGCGAGGCGCTGCATCGCCCGTTCGCCATCAACGGTGACCTGGACGTGCGCTGGACTCGCGAGCCTGAACTGGGCGGCTGGCGCGCCTGGGTGCCGTCGCCGCACTTTGTCGCGGATGACCTGACGCTGGGCAACCCCGAGTGGTCGAAAACGCCACAGATGGTCACCCTCAAGCACGTCGAGTTTCGTCTGTCGCTGCTGCCTTTGCTGGCCCAGCAGGTGGTGATTCCGCGTATCGACCTTACTGGCCCTGAAGCGAAGCTGGAGCGGCTTGCCGATGGTCGTGCCAATTGGGTGTTTGACCTGCCCAAGTCCGATCCGAATGCCGAGCCCTCCAAATGGGTGATGGATATTGGTGCCATCAAGTTCGACAAGGGGCTGGTGAGCTTCAATGACCAGACGCTGAACGCCAATCTGGACGTGGTGATCGACATGCTCGGCAAGCCGATCCCGTTCAGCGAGATTGTCGGCAGTAAAGAAGCGCAAAAGGCGCAGGAAAAGGGCGCTGTGCCGCAGGACTACGCATTCGGTCTGGGCGTAACCGGCCAGTACCACGGCCAGAAGCTGAGCGGCACCGGCAAGATCGGTGGCTTGCTGGCGCTCAAGGATGCCAGCCAGCCGTTCCCGGTGCAGGCAGACGTCAAGATTGGCGACACCCATGCAGTAATCGCCGGGACCCTGACTGATCCACAGAACCTCGGTGCGCTGGATCTGCGTTTGAAGCTGTCTGGCGCGAGCCTGAGCAATCTTTACCCGCTGACTGGCGTGACCTTGCCTGACTCACCGGCCTATTCCACCGACGGTCGACTGGTCGCCAAGCTGCACGATGCGGCAGGCGCGAGCTTTCGTTACGACGGCTTCAACGGCAAGATCGGTAACAGCGATATCCATGGCGACCTGGCTTATGTCGCCAGCCAGCCTCGTCCCAAGCTGAGTGGCGTGCTGGTGTCCAATCAACTGCTGTTCAGTGACCTTGCACCGCTGATTGGTGCGGATTCAAACGCCGCGCAGAAAAAGCGTGGTGGCGAAAGCAAACAGCCGTCGGGCAAGGTTTTGCCGGTTGAAGAGTTTCAGACCGATCGCTGGCGAGCCATGGACGCTGACGTCGAGTTCACCGGCAAACGCATTGTGCAGAGCCCTGATCTGCCGTTTACCGACCTCTATACGCACCTGATTCTCAACGACGGCCAGTTGAGCCTTGAACCGCTGCGGTTTGGCGTGGCGGGTGGCAAGCTGGACGCCGACATTCGGCTCGACGGGCGCGACAAACCCTTGCAGGGCCGTGCCAAGCTGTCTGCGCGTAACTTCAAGCTCAAGCAACTGTTCCCGACATTCGAGCCGATGAAGACCAGTTTCGGTGAGCTGAACGGCGATGCTGATATCAGTGGTCGTGGCAACTCGATCGCAGCCTTGCTCGGCACCGCCAACGGGGAAATGAAGATGCTGGTCAACGACGGTGCTATCAGTCGTGGCCTGATGGAAATCGCCGGGCTTAACGTCGGCAACTACGTGGTGGGCAAACTGTTTGGCGACAAGGACGTGAAGATCAACTGCGCTGCCTCAAACTTCGGCATCAAGGACGGGCTGGCGACCAGCCGCTTGTTCGTCTTCGACACCGAGAACGCCATCATCTACATCAGCGGCACCGCCAACATGAAGACCGAGCAACTGGATTTGCAGGTCAACCCTGAATCCAAAGGCTTCCGCGTGTTCTCGCTGCGTTCGCCGCTGTACGTCAACGGCCCGTTCGCCAAGCCCAATGCCGGTGTGCAGTCCGGGCCATTGCTGCTGCGCGGCGCAGGTATGGTCCTGCTCGGTGCGACCGTAGGCCCGGTGGCAGGCCTGCTGGCGCTGGTTGCGACGGGCGACAACGAACCCAACCAGTGCGGCCCGTTGCTGGAGCAGATGCGCACCGGCAAAGCGCCGAAGACGGTGAAGTAACGCCCTATCTCTCGTGCCAGCGCTCTGCGTTACAAGTGTGCGCCCAGCGCACATCTGGCCGGACGCAGAGGGGTCGGAAATGCATTCCCGCTGAGGGCGCGCAACGATGTTTCTGCACATTGCCTGAGAACCCGTTACCCATAAAAAAGCCAGGACCGAGGTCCTGGCTTTTTTATGGATGCCGCGTGTTACAGGCCTTCGAGAATGTCCGCCATGTCATCGGCGTGCTCTTCTTCCTGAGCAAGGATTTCTTCAAAGATACGGCGAGTAGTAGGGTCGCTGTCGCCGAGGTACTGAATGATCTCGCGATAGCTGTCGACCGCGATGCGCTCGGCTACCAGGTCTTCATAGACCATTTCCTTCAGCGTGTTACCTGCAACGTATTGCGCATGAGAGTTCTTCGACAGCAGATCCGGGTTGAACTCCGGCTCGCCGCCCAGTTGCACGATACGTTCGGCCAGCTTGTCGGCGTGCTCGGCTTCCTGAGTCGCATGCTCCAGAAACTCTTCCGCAGCGACGCTGGCTTTGAGGCCGGACGCCATGTAGTAGTGGCGCTTGTAGCGCAGCACGCAGACCAGTTCGGTGGCCAGCGACTCATTGAGCAGGCGCAACACCGTCTCACGGTCAGCGCTGTAACCCTCAGTCACCGCACCATTCTCAACGTTCTGGCGCGCACGCTGGCGCAGGGTGTTTACATCGGAAAGCTGTGATTGCGGTGCAGAATTCATCATTTATCTCCAGGACTCATCAGGTTTTGCTGTCCCGCTCTGTGTGTTGCCCGGCAGGATCAGCAAAGGTTGTGAGTGGCGGAGGATGCAAAAAGTTTTATCGGATTTTCACAGGACAGGCCGGGTGTGACTAAATGTAAAAATATAAGAAACGAGCTCTGAACGCTGCGGTCCCAACCATGAGACCCTAATAAATCGTGGAGATACACAATGCTCAAGTTCCTGGGAAGCACCGTCGGCATCATCTTTCTGATCGGCCTGGTAGTGGTTATTGCCCTGTTCAAGCTGGTTTTCTAAGCGTCAACCTGCTGGTTGGCCTTGATGCTGCGCTCTGGGGGGATTCCTTCAGGGCGCAGCAATCATGTTCTCTACCGTTCCAGAAAATGCGATGCGATTCGCAGTGCAATGAGGCAAATCGTCAGCGCATATCCTGAAGCCAATGGAATTATCAGAAGCTTCTTATAGCGCTTCGGCAGATTGTCTACTTCCCGAATATCAATCAGGCCTCTTTTTTCGTGAATGTTGGGCATTATTAATACTGTAGCGATAATGCTACCTCGCATGATTTTTCCGAGCAGGCCGGCATTTGACCAGACGTGTCTTATGTCCGTTATATAAGAGCAATTTGGCAAGCGCTCTTCGATAGCCTCGACGTACCTATGCGCAATGAACGCCATGGCGATACAGAGCAGTAACATCAGCATCAGTATAAATCCTCCAGCTAACGCTATTACTGTATGTATCATTTTTATACCTCACGCGCGGGGGATCATGAACTGAGTGAGCCAGATCAGTGCTACAAACACCACAATCTGCGCCGTCCAGGGAATAAACAACAGGTATCTTAACTTGGCAGGAAAACGTCTGGCTTGCTGTATGTCCATGAGCCCTTGCTTCTTGCCTAGACTGGGGGTGGTCAAGAATATATATGTCATTCATCGCACTATTTTTCCGGGCAAGCCTTCTTCGCCGTAAGTGGCTTTGTTGTCTGTGATGAGCTTGCAGTTCGGTAAGTGTGATTCGAACGTATACGTGTATTTATGCGCTATGTAGCCTGATGCAAAAATAGTAATGAGCATAATGGCGTATAAGATAATACCTATCAGGCCCGGCTCGATACTGGTCAACTTCTGATCTCGCACACGCAGAGTATCTCCTTGCATTGTCGAGCGTCATGAGTCGCTCTCCGATTGTCTGTGCATAAGCTCGCGAGCTTTTTGCGAAACCTGAATGTTTTCCATCACTAATAACACATCTGGTTGTCCCATTAAAGCGCCCGTCAGACCATTCCTATAGGTCAAAAAAATAAATCATAGCCCATAACGCCATTAAAGCCGAAAATAGAAAGCAAGTTAGAATAAGTGGAATTGTCAACATTCTTTTGTAATGGCTAGGTAAGTTATTTATTTCTTGAGCGCTTATTAGGCCTCTTCGAGAATAGGGCTTTGGCATGAGCAGTATCATGCCAATAACGCCTCCGCGCATGACCTTGCCAAGCAAGCCGGCCTCTAAGTAAGTTTGCCTAATTGTTTGCACAAAGGAACAGTTTGGGAGGTATGTCTCAATGGTCTCGACATATTTGTTTGCAATGATGGCGATGACTATACAGGTTGGAATTATCGGTCCTACTACAATTAGACTGATTAAGCCTATTGGAGTGTTCGTCATTTTGTAACCTCGCTGTAAAGGTACTCACCTATTCGTTCGCCGGCTTCTTCTCCTCCTTTGCCTCCTGCCCATCCGCCAGCGGCGCCTCCGACGACGCCACACACCAGCGCACCCGGCCCGGTTGTAATTCCTAATAAGACAGCGCAACCTGCCGTCAGCCCAAGCCCCCCGAAATAACCACCGAGACTTGCTCCGCCTACATTGAACAATAGCGAGCTTCCCTCGACGTATTTTGCCTTCCTGCACTGTTCTTCACGCCCCGCAGTGCAAGCTTTATGAATCGCAAGCCCGGTGGAACCAACCTCAAGGGCTGTCCCAATATAGGTCCCTCGCTTGATCCATTTAGAAGCTTTGGCCACGCCAGACACCTTGTCAGCGTATCCCGCTATCTCTCCAGTATGCATATAGCTGTTGGTTGAAAGTCCGAGCAGTCTTTTGATCGAGCCTTTGTTGCGCAGCCCGGACCCATATGCCAGAAAATTACTCAGCAGCTTCTCAAGCTTCATGAACAACTCTGTTCGCTTGGCGTAGAAAGCGTCCCGTTGGGTCATGGTGCCGGAGCCCATATGCGCCTGGTAGAGCTTTTCGATATCCTGGAGCGATTTCTTGATCTCTTCCATATGCTTGGCCCAGCCATCACTCGTGGCGCCTATGCCTATGGATGTGTAGGAGATCGCCTGCTTGAGCAGCTCAAAATTTTCAAGAAAAAAATCATCCGCTTCCACCCCATTCACCAGCAACGCCGTATGCACCTCCGCGGCCTTGGCCATCAGGAAAGCTTCCTGGGCGGTAGACGACGGAGTGGAGGCGTCGCCGACGATGACCAGCTCACCGGCAAGAACAACGCTGCCCGAGATGTGTGAGTTGAGGGCGAGGAACTTTGCCTTGGTGTTCTTTGGCAGCGCTAGGTTGGCTTTCAGAGAGTCAAAGGTCTGTGTTCTGGCATTGATGAAGGATCGTGCTTCGGCCATGGTCGTACCTCACGAGTACTTTTTATTATTGATCCGGTCCCATCCGCCAGCCACGTTACCGCCTGCCGTGCCATCGACACGCTTTTGCAGGGTGTAGGTGGTTTTTATCCGGCCATAGTTGAGCTGAACGATTTCGATGGGGATGCCGGAACTCGCGTTCTGCGTGTAGTCGGCGATGATGACTTCTTCGAGCACAGCTTCGTAGTATTTGAGTTTGTCGTTACCTGCGCGACACAGCACCAGCTTCACTTCCTTGAGGTGCTGGCCTGAGCAACTGGCTTCCATGAGCTTGCAGCTTGCGCTGTCGAGGTATTTGGTGAACGTGAAGTTGGTCATGGTGGTGCGACCGGATGAAGCGCCGCCCGAGGAACTGGCGGTGGCTGAGGTGCTTTGGCTGACGCCGAAGTTATAGCCGGTGATTTCAATCCATTTGCTGTACTTCTCGTCCAGCGCCTCGCCAGGGATGTCTGCGATCTGAATGAAAGCGTCGAAAGCCATGCTTACCTCTCCTTGGTAATCAGTGGTGTAACGTAGGAATTTTGCGATGAGCGGCTATGACAACAAAATTTTCTGCGTGATTCAAGGTACAAAGGTTCGTTTGAAACGCAATGTTTAATCGGGTGTTTAATAGTTAAACGTCAGGCATGGAAAAGCCCTACGCGTTGCGCGTCGGGCTTTTGTGGTTGTATCGATTACATCGCTTTTTCGTTTTTCTCGCGCTGTTCGCAGGTCATGAAACCCTTGTTGGTCACACGGCCGTCGCTGTTGAAGCTGACGTGGTAGACCTGTTTGTGGCCGTCTTTGGCCATGACGTAGTTGTTGCAGGTGCCTGGGTTGACCTTGCGCTCGATAGTCGACGAAGGCTCGCCGCCGATGGTCAGAACCTGCTGGCGGGTCATGCCATTCTCGACTTGCTTGACCAGAGGCTCGTTGCGATAAGTGACGTAGTCCACCGGGTTCTGCACGGTTGTGTTGCTGCAGCCAGCCATTGTTGCCAACACAAACGTCGCCGCGAAGATTTTCTTGTACATCGTTATTGCTCCACATGTCAGAGCCGGTTTTGGCCCGGTATGCCTTGGAGCAGGGAAGGTGTGCAAGAGTTCGAAAAAAGATGGCGATGAGGCAGTATTTTGCAGTCGCATTGATGTCTTTTTCGATCCAGAATGCCACGACGGTTGGGAAAAGATGGCCCTTTGAATATTCCTCGCACGTTCCCAAAAGGCCGAGGTCAATCTGATGGCATGGTCGAGCGCTTTTGTTCGGCCCTGGGCTCGGTCATCGTTTGTCTGTCAGACCGTAGTTCGTTAATCAGCCGATCCTCTGTGACGGCCAGGAAGATGCGATGAGCGATAAAGAACTGTATGAGATCGAGTACACCTTGCAGGGCGAGCACCACATAGACGTTATCGAGAATCTGGACGTGCCCATTATCGACGTGGTGCACGAGCTGGCGCTCAAGCATCATGTGGAACTGGACGAGCTTTCAGGCAGCGAAACCGGCATTGCTCACGCCGCCGGTATCACGGATGTTTCAATTCATAGCCTGGAGGTGGGCGAGAGCAGCGCGACGGCCTAGTCTGCCCTTGACCGCAACGGCGTTGTCCAGCGTTCCGCGAGGATGACGCCGCACAGGGTCAGCGCTCCGCCGAACAGGTGATAGAGCGCCAGTTGTTCGCCCAGCGTCGCCGCGGCAATCAATGCCGTGGCGATGGGCATCAGGTTAAAGAACAAGGTTGTGCGGCTGGGGCCCAGGCGCATGATCGCTTTCATCCACAGCCATGGCGCGAGCATGGACGTGGGAATGGCGGCATACAGCACCATCGGGATGTTGTTCGCGTTCAGGCCGGTTTTCTCCGACAGGATAAACGGCGGCAGCAGCACGATAATCGCCAGCAGAATCTGCACATACAGCAATTGCAGGGGCGGCAGGCACAGCTGCCACTTCTTCAGCAGCGTGCTGTAGACGGCATAGGATGCCGCTGCCACCAACACCATCGCATCCCCACGATTGACCCCATGTTCGATCAGCTCGCCCGGGTGGCCCGCCGAAACCACTACTACTACCCCCGCGAATGAAATCATGGCCCCCACCAGCGCGCCCGAGGTCAGGCGAGTGCCGAGACAGGCTATCGACAGCCCAAGCGCCATCATCGGCACCATGGACTGGATGATTCCCATGTTGGTGGCGGTCGTCAGGCCTGCAGCGAAATACGCCAGGCTTTGATAAAGCGCTGTGCCCAGCACGGCGAGGATAAAGATCTTGCCCAGCAGCGGTCTGATTGCGGCACGGTTTGCCCAGACCGGCCCGAGCATGAATGGCGTGAACAGCAGCCCGGCCAGCGCCCAGCGATAAAAACCTATCTCTGCCGGGAAGATCACTCCGGACGACGCCTTGGTGACGGCCGTATTGATTGCCCAGATAAGGATTGTGATCAGCGGAAAAGCGTATTGCATGTGGGGATCATCATGAAAGCGAGCAGCGATTATCCGCCTGTTCTTCGCGAATGCCAGCTTCAATACGCAGTGCGCCGTCATCTCTCGCAACCTTTGACTACACTGGTTCTCAACCTGTGCCGTTTGCTGCAGGGTATCTGGAGAGTCTGTCGATGAAGAAGCTCGGTATTCCGTTGTTGCTCGTTGGCCTGATGTTGTCCGCTCAGGGTTTTGCCGCCACCGCGCAGCAGAACAAGATGACCACCTGTAACGCTGACGCCAGCGCCAAGTCACTCAAGGGCGACGAGCGCAAGACGTTCATGAGCACCTGCCTGAAAGCCGCGCCGCCGCCTGCGGCTACCCAGCAGGACAAGATGAAAACCTGCAACGCGACGGCCAGCGCTGACGCGCTCAAGGGTGATGCGCGGAAAAGCTTCATGAGTGATTGTCTCAAGAAGAAATAATTTTCCGGCGCTGAGCAATGCCTTGAATGGCTGGCGAATGTGCAGCAAACACGGCACTTTCTTGCGGTTATAAGGCCGATCATCGGGCGGATGATTGTGTCGTGATTTTTCCATCTTGCGCATCACTGGTTCTCGGCTGAGAAGGCTGGCAGACTGCCCACCTTCCTTGTGTCGCCCTTTGAGGGTCTATGCCAACGTTTTCTGCGCGTCAGGTGTTAATAGCCAGCTGGATTCTTGTGTTTGGCGGGTTGCTGTTGGTATTGCCTTTCAAGTTGTTGCCCAGTCTGCTGGCCGGTCTGCTGGTCTTCGAACTGGTCAACATGCTGACCCCCAAGCTGCAACGCCTTATCTCGGGCGAGCGCGCGCGCTGGCTGGCCGTTGCCTTGCTGGGGACCATCGTGGTCAGTCTGCTGACCCTGATTTTCGCGGGTGTCATCAGCTTTGTGCTGCATGAAGCCGAAAATCCCGGCGCCTCGCTGGACAAGTTCATGGTGCTGGTGGATCGCGCGCGCGGGCAGTTACCGCCGTTCATCGACGCTTATCTGCCAGCCAGTGCGGCGGAGTTCCGGATTTCCCTGGGGCAATGGCTGCAGAAGCATGTCGGTGAGCTACAAATGATAGGCAAGGGCGCGGCGCATATGTTCGTCACCATGCTGATCGGCATGGTGCTGGGGGCGATCATCGCCTTGCAGCGGATTTCCGATGATCACGTGCGCAAGCCGCTGGCGGCAACGCTGTTTGATCGTCTGTATCTGCTCAGCCGCGCGTTCCGCAATATCGTCTTCGCCCAGATCAAGATATCCCTGCTCAATACTGCGTTCACCTCGATCTTTCTGGCCGTCGTGCTGCCGTTGTGCGGTATTCATCTGCCACTGACCAAAACCCTCATTATCCTGACCTTCCTGCTCGGCCTGTTGCCGGTGGTGGGTAACCTGATGTCCAACACGCTGATCTTTATCGTCGGCATGTCGATCTCGATCTGGGTCGCTCTGGCGGCACTGGGTTATCTGATCGTGATCCACAAGGTCGAGTACTTCCTCAACGCGCGAATTGTTGGCGGGCAGATCAATGCCAAATCGTGGGAGCTGTTGCTGGCGATGCTGCTGTTCGAAGCCGCATTCGGCCTGCCGGGCGTGGTGGCAGGGCCGATTTATTATGCGTACCTGAAGAGCGAGTTGCAGAAGGAAGGGTTGGTTTAACGCTTTCCTTGATACACATCAGAGTAGCTATCGTGCCAATGCTCCGCGTTGGCATGCCGTTCTGGACGCTCCGCGTCCGCTCTTGAGCTAGCCGTAACGCTTCTTCGCCTCGATTGCCAGGCCGCTGCCGATGCTGCCGAAGATGTTGCCTTCTACGTGGCGCGCGTTGGGCAGCATCGCCGAGACGCTGTTGCGCAGTGCCGGAATGCCGCTTGAGCCGCCAGTGAAAAATACCGTGTTGACCTGCGCTACGCTTACGCCCGCATCGTTCAGCAGATTGGTCACGCTGTTGCGCACCCGCTGAAGTTGCCCATCAATAGCCGTTTCAAACATCGCCCGACTCAACTCTACACTGAGCCCCGGCTCAACCCGGTCCATCGGCAGGTGGCGGTGTTCGGCGTGGGTCAGCTGGATCTTGGTTTCTTCCACTTCCATCGCCAGCCAGTGTCCGGCGCGTTGTTCGATCAGCTTGAACAGGCGGTCGATGCCGCCGGTGTCCTCGATGTCGTAGCGCATGCTGCCCAGTGCCAGTTGGGACTTCTGCGAATACACCGCGTTGATGGTGTGCCAGGTCGCGAGGTTGATGTGGTGGCTGGTGGGCATGTAGGCACCGCTTTTCATGCGGCTGCCGTAACCGAACAGCGGCATTACGCCTTGCAGGCTCAGCTGCTTGTCGAAGTCGGTCCCGCCGATGTGTACGCCGCCGGTGGCCAGAATGTCCTGTTGGCGATCATCGTGCTGGCGTCGCTCGGGCGACAGGCGCACCAGCGAGAAGTCTGAAGTACCACCGCCGATGTCGACGATCAGCACCAATTCTTCGCTTTCAATGGTCGACTCGTAATCGAAGGCCGCCGCGATAGGTTCGAACTGGAAGGACACGTCCTTGAAGCCGATCTTGCGCGCCACTTCAGCCAGCGTGTCTTCCGCCTCCTGGTCCGCCTGCGCGTCGTCATCGACAAAATGCACCGGGCGACCCAGCACCACCTGTTCGAACTCACGTCCGGCAGTGTTCTCGGCACGTTTTTTCAGCTCACCGATAAACAGCGCCAGCAGGTCCTTGAACGGCATTGCCGTGCCCAGCACGCTGGTGTCGTGCTTGATCAGCTTGGAGCCCAGCAGGCTCTTGAGCGAGCGCATCAGGCGGCCTTCATAACCCTCCAGATACTCGTGAAGCGCAAGGCGGCCATACACCGGGCGGCGCTCTTCCATGTTGAAGAACACCACCGATGGCAGGGTAATCTTGTCGTCCTCCAGCGCGATCAACGATTCCATGCCGGGGCGTTGCCAGCCGACGGTGGAGTTGGACGTGCCGAAGTCGATACCGCAGGCACGGGCCGGGGATTGGTCATTCATGTCTTTTACGTTCCAGTCAAAAAACGGCCGCGCAGTTTATGTCAGCGCGGGCAAATTGCGTAGCGCGACACGTCGCTTATATTTGCCTGGCTGTATTTGCGGCCAAGGCTTGAACTGAGGCCCATCACCCCCAATCTTGAAGGTATTCTCGGTAGACCAGGTCGTCGAAGGCTCGACCCGCCTGAAACGCGGCTGGCTACCTGTACATTTTTCGACGTTAGGTAATCCAGATACCTCATAAACAGAGGGAGCTGGGCGCGTGACGCCAGCGTATCTGGCTTTGCCGGATAAATCGGATGGGTGATCGTTACATGGATTTCAAAGACTACTACAAGATACTTGACGTTGAGCCCACTGCGGACGACAAGGCGATCAAGACCGCCTATCGCAAACTGGCACGCAAGTATCATCCCGACGTCAGCAAGGAGGCGGGCGCCGAAGACAAGTTCAAGGAAGCGTCCGAAGCCTACGAAGTGCTCAGCAGTCCTGAAAAGCGTGCCGAGTACGATGAACTGCGCAAGTACGGTCGACAGGGCCGTCCGTTCCAGACCCCGCCTGGCTGGCAAAGCCGTGCCGGGGCGGGCGCAGGCGGATTCGAAGAGACGGCCGACTTTTCCGAGTTTTTCAGTTCCATTTTCGGTGGTCGGCCGCAGCAGGGTGGGCGTACTCGCAACCCGGGGCGCAAGGGCCAGGATGTAGAAATGGAGCTGGCGGTGTTCCTTGAGGAAACGCTGTCCGGGGAATCCAAGCAGGTCAGCTTCAAGGTGCCTCAGCACAGCGCCAACGGGCAGCGGGTCAGCGATATCACCAAGACCCTGAACGTGAAGATTCCGGCAGGTGTGGTCGACGGCGAGCGCATTCGCCTCAAAGGCCAGGGCGCACCCGGTATCGGCGGCGGTGCCAATGGTGATCTGTACCTGATCATCCGCCTGGCGCCGCATCCGATGTTCGAGGTCGAAGGCCATGATCTGGTGATCACCGTGCCGCTGGCCCCGTGGGAAGCAGCGCTGGGCACCAAGGTGGCAGTGCCGACGCTGACCAGCAGGCTCAATCTGACTATTCGGCCTGACAGCCAGAACGGTCAACGCCTGCGAATCAAAGGCAATGGCCTTATGAACAAGAATGGCGAACGCGGCGATCTGTATGCGCAGTTGAAGATCGTCATGCCCAAACAGTCCGACGAGGCGACGCGGGCGCTCTGGCAGAAGCTGGCCGACAACAGCGCGTCGTTCGATCCGCGTGCGCACTGGAAGGGGTAAGCGCGGGCAGCGCCGTCTGATTCGGCGTTGATGTGGTGTGAAGCGTCACGGCTGCATGCTGAGTGGTATGCAGCCAGCCGCTTCAGTTTTTTGGCAGCACCACTTTAAACGTGGTGCCTTCGCCAATGGTCGAGGTCACTGTGATGCTGCCGCCGTGGGCGTTCACCACTTCCTTGACGATGAACAGGCCCAGCCCCAGGCTGGTCGACGTGCCGCGTGTTTCGCTGTTTTCCTCGGTGCTGCGCACCAACGGATCGAAGATCGTGCCAATGGCATCTTCGGCGATCGGCTTGCCTTCGTTGTGCACCACCAGTTCCACTGATTTTTCGGCCCCGGTGACACTGACCGTGATCTCGTGACTGGCTGCGCCATGCTGCAAGGCATTGCCGATCAGGTTCTGCAACATCTGGCTGATCCGTCCAGTGTCCCAGTGACCCTTGGTGTTGCCTTCGATGCTGAGCACCGGAGTGGAATCCGGTCGCCCGGCGCAGGCTTCTTCAATGGCTTCACGACAGGCGCTGGCCAGGTCCATGTGTTTGCGCTCCACCGGCAGCCCGGCGCCCAGACGGCTGCGCACGAACTCAAGCAGATCGCTGACCATCGCGCCCATGTGACGGGTACTGGTCTGGATGCGAGCGACGTAGCCCCCGGTCTTTTCGTCCAGCGTTATTTTGCGTGCCAGCAGTTCAGTGGACATGCTGACGGCTTGCAGCGGCGCGCGCAGGTCATGCCCCAGAATGGCCAGAAAGATATCCCGTGAACGTCCGACTCGCTCGGCATAGGCGGCGGTGGACTCTGCCAAGGCTTCATCAATCGCTTCATTGAAGCGAATCACATCCTGAAAGTCAGTCAGTTGCGGCACAGTCAGGCTTTCCGCCCACAGACGAATGACGCTGGCGCGCAAATGGCGGAATTCGGACGTCATCTGCACCAGATCAAAACCGACCTCATGGCGCAGTTCTCCATGGCTGCTGGCGGCTTCATCCAGGCTCGGCGTCTTGTTCAACTCCTCACCACGAGCCTTGGCGATCTCTTCGCTCTTGCTCTGTGCCGTTTTCATGTCGCGTGCAGCCGCGAGCAGAATCGACTTCGCATGATCCCGCAGTTCAACCCTGGTCATCGATTCTGCAGCCGGTTTCAGGGTTCTGGCGAAGTCTTCCCATTCATCGACAATGCGATCCACATGAACAACGATGAATTCGGAAAGGCGCATGGCCGAGTACCTTGCTAGAGGTGCATGACAAAAGATGGCGCATATTACCTCCTTTACATGACATGAAACACCGAGTGTTTACTGTCATTTTGGTCGGTAAACGGCCTTTTTCTGGATGCGGTGTCCAATCGGCAGCGTATTGAACGGAGTGCCTGAACAATCACTATCGTGACAATGCTCATCTCTAGAACAGAAAATACCTCTGCGCCATCGGCAGCACATCTGCCGGTTCGCACCACAGCAGTACGCCGTCGGCCTTGACCTGATAGGTCTGCGGATCGACTTCGATGTCCGGCAGGTAGTCGTTGTGGATCAGGTCCTTCTTCTGCACCGTGCGGCAGCCTTTTACCACGCCGATCTGTTTTTTGAGGCCCAGCGATTCCGGCACGCCTGCGTCGAACGCGGCCTGGCTGATGAAGGTCATGCTGGTGGCGTGCAGCGAGCTGCCATAGCTGGCGAACATCGGGCGGTAGTGGACAGGTTGTGGTGTCGGTATCGAGGCGTTGGCATCGCCCATCAGGCTCGCGGCAATGGCGCCGCCCTTGAGGATCAGGGTCGGTTTCACGCCGAAGAACGCCGGCCGCCAAAGCACCAGATCCGCCCATTTACCCACTTCGATGGAGCCCACCTCATGGCTTATGCCGTGGGTGATCGCCGGGTTGATGGTGTATTTGGCGATGTAGCGCTTGGCGCGGAAGTTATCGTTGCCAGGGCCATCCTGTGGCAGCGGGCCACGCTGTTTCTTCATTTTGTCGGCGGTTTGCCAGGTGCGCATGATCACTTCGCCGACCCGGCCCATCGCCTGGCTATCGGAGCTGAGCATCGAAAACGCGCCCAGATCGTGAAGAATGTCCTCGGCAGCAATGGTCTCGCGGCGTATGCGGCTTTCCGCGAAGGCCACGTCCTCGGCGATGCTCGGGTCCAGGTGATGGCAGACCATGAGCATGTCCAGGTGCTCGTCGATGGTGTTGCGGGTGAAGGGGCGGGTCGGGTTGGTCGAACTTGGCAGCACGTTCGGCGAGCCGCAGGCCTTGATGATGTCCGGTGCATGGCCGCCGCCAGCGCCTTCGGTGTGGTAGGTGTGGATGGTGCGATTCTTGAACGCGGCCAGTGTGGTTTCGACAAAACCTGACTCGTTCAGCGTGTCGGTGTGAATCGCGACCTGCACGTCATACTCGTCGGCAACGCTCAGGCAGTTGTCGATGGCGGCCGGCGTAGTGCCCCAGTCTTCATGCAGTTTCAGGCCGATAGCCCCCGCCTTGACCTGTTCGATCAACGGGCCGGGCAGGCTGACGTTGCCTTTGCCGGTGAAGCCGATGTTCATCGGAAACGAGTCCGAGGCCTGGAGCATACGCGCCATGTGCCATGGGCCTGGCGTAACGGTGGTGGCGTTGGTGCCGGTGGCGGGGCCGGTGCCGCCGCCGATCATGGTCGTGACGCCGCTCATCAGCGCCTCTTCGATCTGCTGCGGGCAAATGAAGTGGATATGTGTGTCGACGCCGCCTGCGGTGAGGATCATGCCTTCACCGGCAATCACTTCGGTGGCCGCACCGACTGCAATCGTCACGTCCGGCTGGATGTCGGGATTGCCCGCTTTGCCGATGGCGGCGATGCGCCCGTTCTTGATGCCGACGTCGGCCTTGACGATGCCCCAATGGTCAATGATCAGGGCGTTGGTGATCAGCGTATCAACCACGTCAGCGGCCAGCAGTTGACCCTGGCCCATGCCGTCACGGATAACCTTGCCACCGCCGAACTTCACTTCTTCGCCGTAGGTGGTGAAGTCCTTCTCGACCTCGATCCACAGCTCGGTATCCGCCAGTCGAACCTTGTCGCCAACGGTGGGGCCGAACATGTCGGCGTAGGCTTGTCGGCTTATCTTCATCTTTCGGGTCTCGGATTCAGAGCTGCAAGCTACAAGCCGCAAGCTGTAAGTTTTTGACTATCGTGCCAATGCTCCGCGTTGGCATGCATCCCGTGACGCTCCGCGTCACAAATCTTCAGTCTTGCGCGATGGTGGGTGTAATCGAAGCGCAGGAACGATATTCAAAGCTTTCCCATCACCCGACCGGCAAACCCGTAAACCTCGCGCAATCCCGCCAGATCGACCAGCTCGACTTCGCGGGACTGGCCCGGTTCGAAGCGTACGGCGGTGCCGGCCGGGATGTTCAGGCGCATGCCACGGCTGGCGGCGCGGTCGAAGGTCAGAGCGTCGTTGGTTTCAAAAAAATGAAAGTGCGAGCCCACCTGAATCGGCCGGTCGCCACTGTTGGCGACGGTCAGGCTGTGGGTGCGGCGTCCGGCGTTGAGTTCGATGTCACCGGGCTGGATCTGGTATTGACCAGGGATCATGTCGGTTGCCCCAGGGTTTTGAAATAAATGGCGGTCGGCCGATAACGACCGTCCGGTGTGGCGCAATAATCCGGCAGCTCACCGACACGGTGGTAGGCCAGCGAACGATAGAAGGCTTCAGCCGTCGAGCCCGCCTCGGTGTCCAGATGCAGCAGCCCGCGCTTGTGTTTCACCGCAGTCTGCTCCACCTCGTCCATCAGTTGCCGTCCCAGACCCCGGCCCCGGGCCTCTGGCAGCACCATCAGTTTTTGCACTTCGGCGCGGTTCAGGCCGTTGGGCTTCTGGCACAGAGACAGCTGCGCGCTGGCCAGCACTTTATCGTCCTCGGCCACCACCCATAGCAACAGATTGCCGGCGGCGATATCGGCTTTCAGACCATCGCACCAGGCAAACGCCTGCGCCATGTCCAGGTCCGCCATGAACCCGACCGATGCGCCGTCATGAACCGTATCGAATAGCAGCTGCGCCAGGCCGTGGCGATAATGCGCGAAGCTTTCAGCGGTAACCCGTCGCAGGTGTGCATGGTTCATGGCGTGCTCTCTAGATGGATTTGGGCGCTTGTGAAGCGGGCGGCGGAGCGCCGGGTGACAGGTCTAGCTGCATGAACGTCAGGTCCAGCCAGCGGCCGAATTTGGTGCCGACCTGTGGCATTTGCCCGGTGATCTTGAAGCCTAGACGATCATGCAGGGCGATGGAGGCCGCGTTGCCGCTTTCGATGGCGGCTACCATCATGTGCTTGTCGCAGGCGCGGGCGCGCTCGATCAACTCAGTCATCAAGCGCGGCCCCAGGCCTTTGCCACGCTGGTCGGCGCGCACGTAAACCGAATGTTCGACGGTATGGCGAAAGCCCTCGAAAGGCCGCCAGTCGCCAAACGATGCATAACCGAGTACATCGCCTGTGCTCTCGACGGCGATCAGGATCGAATAACCCTGGGTCTGGCGAGACGCGTGCCAGGCCTGACGGTTTGCCAGGTCGACCGGCTGTTCATTCCAGATAGCCGTGGTATTCAGCACGGCATCGTTGTAGATGGCCAGAATGCCCGGCAGATCGCCCGGCAATGCATCACGAATCAGCTCCTGCATGATCATTCCTTCACGCAATCGGCTGGTGCACGGTGACCAGTTTGGTGCCGTCCGGGAAGGTGGCCTCCACCTGGATTTCCGGGATCATTTCCGGGATGCCTTCCATGACCTGATCGCGGCTCAGCAGGGTGGTGCCGTAGTGCATCAGATCAGCGACGGTCTGCCCGTCACGCGCGCCTTCCAGCAACGCCGCCGAGATGTAGGCCATGGCTTCCGGATAGTTAAGCTTCACGCCGCGTGCCAGACGCCGTTCGGCGACCAGCCCGGCGGTGAAAATCAGCATCTTGTCTTTTTCGCGTGGCGTCAGGTCCATGGGTTTTTCGCTTCTTCAGATTCGGTGGTTGATCGTTCCCGTGCTCCGGCCAGAAATGCCGCCCTGGATGCATTGGGTCCAACCCTCAGGTATTCCAGATTCTTGGCGTTACCGCCTCGCGTCCCAGCAGGGCTGGGCGCAGGCGCTTCCAGATTTCTATCAGCCAGGCCCTGGCGTGCAAGGCCTCGTCAGCCAGACAGCGCGCGACGATTAATCCCGGCAACTGAGTCAGATTACCTCGGACCGGATTGGGCATCGACAGCGAGCGGCAATCTTCAAGCAGCTCGCTGGCCGCCTCACCGGTCAGCAGCAGGGTGGCGAACACCGTTTTGCCATCCAGCCCGATCGGCGAATCCAGCAGTCCGTCAGCGCCGATAATGCGTTGCCGCTCGTGCCAGAGCAATGCGCCGTCGCGACGGATGTCCAGATGCGACTGAAAGTGCCCGTGCTCGAAACGCTCACCACTGGCGGGACGGCCCAGCGCCACGACGTCCCAGTAGCATAACCGGGCATCACCGTGCAGTTCGATGCGCGTGCTCAGTTCTGCCTGGGCGTTGCTGAACACGATGGTTTCCTGCGGGAGCCACTCCAGCGTCGCTCCGGGCTGAACATGCAGCTCCAGTTGCTGAAACGCCGGGCTGGCTGCGCGATACCATTTGGCGGCGCCGGGGCTGGTCAATTGTGCCCAGGCCGCTGTACCGACGTTGACTGAAATATCCAGCCGGTCGCCACCTGCGATGCCGCCCGGTGGATGAACGATGATGTGCTGGCACACCTCGGGTCCTTCGGCGTACAGATGTTTCTGTACCCGCAACGGCCCTTTGTGGCGACGTTGCGTCGGGCGCGTGCAGTCATCAAAACGGCCATAACCCAGTTCCAGCTCGGCATGCCAGCTGGGTGTGAACAGAGCAGTGTGGGCAGGCAGGTTCATGGCATCTTCACTGGTTTGTCGAGTGCTGCACGATAACGGATTGGCGCATCAAATGGTCACCAGGCCACGCACCCCGTCGGCCTCCATGTTCTCGCCGCGGCCTTGCTGAACGATCTCGCCGCGTGACATCACCAGATACTGATCAGCCAGTTCCGCGGCAAAATCGTAGAACTGCTCGACCAGCAAAATCGCCATGTCGCCACGCTCGGCCAGCTTCTTGATGACCGCGCCGATCTCTTTGATCACTGACGGCTGGATGCCTTCGGTGGGCTCATCGAGAATCAGCAGGCGCGGGCGACTCGCCAGCGCCCTGCCAATCGCCAGTTGCTGCTGCTGACCACCGGACAGGTCTCCGCCACGGCGATGCTTCATTTGCTGCAGCACCGGAAACAGCTCGTAGATGAAGGCGGGCACTTCCTTGGCTTCAGAGCCGGGAAAGCGTGACAGGCCCATCAGCAGATTTTCCTCGACCGTCAGCCGACCGAAGATCTCCCGGCCCTGAGGCACGTAAGCAATACCTGCGTGCACGCGCTGATGCGTCTTGAAACCTGTGATGGCCTTGCCTTCCCAGTGCACCGCGCCTTCCTTCGAAGGCAGCAGGCCCATCAGTACACGCAGCAGCGTGGTTTTACCGACGCCATTGCGGCCCAGCAGGCAGGTAACTTCACCGACCTTCACCTCAAACGACAGACCGCGAAGAATGTGGCTGCCGCCGTAATACTGGTGGAGCTTTTCGACCTGAAGCATGGTTCGTGTTCTCGTCTAGTGCAGCATGATCGCCGCTTTGCGACGCGGAGCGTCTGGACATGCATTCCCACGCGTAGCGTTGGAACGATCAGTTCGTTGCGCTAGCGCCCCAGGTAAACTTCAATCACGCGCTCGTCTGCCTGTACGTCGTTCAATGAGCCTTCGGCCAGTACGCTGCCCTGATGCAGCACGGTGACGTGGTCGGCAATCGAGCCGACGAAACCCATGTCGTGTTCCACCACCATCAGCGAGTGCTTGCCAGCCAGGCTTTTGAACAGTTCGGCGGTGAACTCGGTTTCGGCGTCGGTCATGCCTGCCACCGGTTCGTCGAGCAGCAAGAGTTGCGGGTCCTGGACCAGCAGCATGCCGATTTCCAGAAACTGCTTCTGGCCGTGGGACAGCAAGCCTGCCGGGCGATGCATCGAGGTGGTCAGGCGGATGGTTTCCAGCACTTCGTTGATCCGGTCCTGCTGTTCGCCACTCAGGCGCGCACGCAGGCTGGCCCACACCGATTTATCGGCCTTCTGCGCCAGTTCCAGGTTTTCGAACACGCTCAGGGCTTCGAATACCGTGGGTTTCTGAAATTTGCGGCCAATGCCGGACTGCGCAATCTGCACCTCGCTCATCTGCGTCAGGTCCAGCGTTTCGCCAAACCAGGCCTTGCCGTGGCTGGGGCGGGTCTTGCCGGTGATGACGTCCATCAGCGTGGTCTTGCCTGCGCCGTTGGGGCCGATGATGCAGCGCAGTTCACCCACGCCGATGTACAGATTCAGGTTATTCAACGCCTTGAAACCGTCGAAGCTGACGCTGATGTCTTCCAGCGTGAGGATCGTGCCGTGGCGTGTATTCAAGCCTTTCCCGGCACTTTTGCCGAGTCCCACGGCGTCGCGGCTGGTGCCGGCGTCGGAGTTGGGGGCCAGCACCGGTTCGAGCATGTAAGACGGCGTCGGAGTGGTTTTCATTGATCGCTCCTTTTCTTCAGCAGGCCGATCACGCCCTTGGGCAAGTACAGCGTGACGATGATGAACAGCGCGCCGAGAAAGAACAGCCAGTATTCCGGAAAAGCCACGGTGAACCAGCTCTTCATGCCATTCACCAGACCCGCGCCCAGCAGTGGCCCGATCAGTGTGCCGCGACCGCCCAAAGCGACCCAGACAGCCGCTTCGATGGAGTTGGTCGGCGACATTTCGCCGGGGTTGATGATACCGACCTGCGGCACATACAAGGCCCCGGCCAGGCCGCACATGACGGCGCTCAACACCCAGACGAACAGTTTGAAGCCGCGTGGATCGTAGCCGCAGAACATCAGCCTGTTTTCCGCATCACGCAGCGCCGTCAGCACCCGGCCGAACTTGCTCTGTGCCAGCTTCCAGCCGATGTACAGGCTGGCGACCAGCAGCACGACAGTGGCCAGAAACAGCACGGCACGGGTGCCTTGCGAACTGATGCTGAAACCCAGAATGCTGCGGAAGTTGGTGAAACCGTTGTTGCCGCCAAAGCCGGTTTCGTTGCGGAAGAACAGCAGCATGCCGGCAAAGGTCAGGGCCTGGGTCATGATCGAGAAATAGACGCCCTTGATGCGGGAGCGGAAGGCGAAAAAGCCGAATACCAGCGCCAGCAAACCCGGCGCCAGCACCACCAGGCACAGCGCCCAGAGAAAATTATCGGTGCCCGCCCAGTACCACGGCAGCTCGGTCCACGACAGGAACGTCATGAATGCAGGCAAGCCGTCGCCTGCGGCCTGGCGCATCAGGTACATGCCCATCGCATAACCCCCAAGCGCGAAGAACAGGCCGTGGCCCAGCGATAACAGCCCGGCGTAGCCCCAGACCAGATCCAGCGCAAGGGCGACGATGGCGTAGCAGAGAATCTTGCCTACCAGTGTCAGCGTGTAGGCCGACACCTGAAAGCTGTTATCGGCAGGCAACAGCGACAGTAGCGGCAGTGCCAGCAGCACTGCAAGGATCAGAATGCCCACCGTCAGCGTGCCTTTAGGGCCGACTTTTTGTGCGGCAGTTACCATCAATGGCTGGCTCATCAGTCGATCACCCGTCCTTTCAATGCGAAGAGGCCTTGCGGACGTTTCTGGATAAACAGAATGATCAGCGCCAGGATCAGGATCTTGCCCAGTACCGCGCCGATCTGCGGTTCGAGAATCTTATTGGCAATGCCCAGACCGAAGGCCGCTGTGACACTGCCAGCCAGTTGCCCGACACCGCCGAGCACCACGACCAGGAATGAATCGATGATGTAGCTCTGGCCAAGGTCCGGGCCGACATTGCCGATCTGGCTAAGTGCGACGCCGCCCAGACCTGCGATACCCGAGCCCAGCCCGAAGGCCATCATGTCAATGCGTCCGGTCGGCACGCCACAGCAGGCAGCCATGTTGCGGTTCTGGGTCACAGCGCGCACGTTCAGGCCCAGACGGGTCTTGTTCAGCAACAGCCAGGTCAGCACCACCACGAACAGCGCGAACGCGATGATCACGATGCGGTTGTAAGGCAGCACCAGGTTGGGCAGCACCTGAATCCCGCCGGACAGCCACTCCGGGTTGGCAACTTCGACGTTCTGCGCGCCGAATGCCAGCCGCACGGCCTGGATCAGCATCAGGCTGATGCCCCAAGTGGCAAGCAGGGTTTCCAGCGGGCGGCCGTACAAGTGACGAATCACCGTGCGCTCCAGCGCCATGCCGATAGCGGCTGTGACAAAAAACGCCACTGGCAGCGCGATCAACGGGTAGTACTCGATTGCTCCCGGCGCATAGCGCTGAAACATCAGTTGCACCACATAGGTTGAATACGCGCCGAGCATCAGCATTTCGCCGTGGGCCATGTTGATCACGCCGAGCAGGCCGAAGGTGATTGCCAGGCCCAAAGCCGCCAGCAGCAGGATCGAACCCAGGGACATGCCACTGAACGCCTGACCGAGGATTTCGCCAATCATCAGCTTGCGGTTGACCTGCGCCAGGCTGGTTTCAGCGGCTATGCGGACTGACGTGTCGGTTTCAACGCCTGGAGCCAGCAGCGACTCAAGGCGGGTGCGGGCCAGCGGATCGCCGGTTTCACCGAGCAGGCGCACTGCGGCCAGACGCACTGTGGGGCTGGAATCGACCAGTTGCAGGTTGGCCAAGGCAAGTGTCAGTGCACTTTTAACGCTGGAATCAGTTTCGCTGGCTACCCGTTGGCTCAGCAGGCCCAGTTGCGCGGGGCGGGCGCTTTTTTGCAGTTGCAAGGCGGCCGCCATGCGCAGTCGCGTATCGTCTGCCAGCAGTTGGTGGCTGGCCAGAGCTGTCTCGACCAGGCCACGCAGCCGGTTATTCAGGCGCAGTTTTCGCGGTTCGTCAGGGCTTGGGGCGTCGGCTGCTGTGGGCGCTTGTGCATCGACCGCCACGTATTTCTCGTTGCTTTCGATCCAGGCGCGTTTGCTGCTGTCGGCGGCAACACGGCCATCGCGCAGCGCTTCAAGCAGCTCCAGGCGTTCAGGGACCGGACTTGCTGCCCAGGCTTCCAGCAGCTCTGCCTGTCGGGAAGAGCTGGCTGAGGCAAATTCACCGGCATCGCTGGCCTGTGCTGTGAAGGGCAGCAGCAGGCTGAGGGCGAGGATGAAGCGGTAAAGGTAAGAAGGCATATCAATATGGCCTTGATTCAGTAGGGCGTCGTCTGCTCTTGAGGCGGTCCTTCACGGCCTGCGCCCAGCGTTACGTGCGGGTCTGTTCTGATTCTGACCGAAGGCCGTAGGAGCGAACTTGTTCGCGAAAGGGCCGGTACATTCTCCGAAAATGTATCGTTCGAACTACCGTCTTCGCGAACAAGTTCGCTCCTGCGCCCTGTGGGCAGAAGCTTTGAAGCCCCGTATTTCGCGGGCTTCAGGACCTGTATATAACGCTTGGCGCTGAGCGTAGGAACGATCAGCAGTCGGCTTTTATCCGTCAGTTGCTCTTCACCGGGGCGTCCGGCTTTTTGTCGTTGCCGGGAATGTACGGGCTCCAAGGCTGGGCGCGGATCGGTTCTTTGGTCTGCCAGACGACGTTGAATTGCCCGTCGTCCTGGATTTCGCCGATCATCACTGGCTTTTGCAGATGGTGGTTGGTCTTGTCCATGGTCAGGGTGAAGCCGGATGGGGCAGCGAACGTCTGCCCGGCCATGGCTTCACGCACCTTGTTCACGTCGGTGGACTTGGCTTTTTCGACTGCCTGCGCCCACATGTGGATGCCGACGTAAGTGGCTTCCATCGGGTCGTTGGTCACCGCCTTGTCAGCGCCTGGCAGGTTTTTCTTTTTCGCGTAGGCTTTCCAGTCAGCGACGAACTTCTTGTTGACTGGGTTTTCCACCGACTGGAAGTAGTTCCAGGCAGCCAGGTGGCCCACCAACGGTTTGGTGTCTATGCCGCGCAGTTCCTCTTCGCCTACCGAGAAGGCGACAACCGGAACGTCGGTGGCTTTCAGGCCCTGGTTGGCCAGTTCCTTATAGAACGGCACGTTGGAGTCGCCATTGACGGTCGAGATGACTGCCGTTTTGCCGCCCGCCGAGAACTTTTTGATGTTGGCGACGATGGTTTGATAATCGGAGTGGCCGAACGGCGTGTAGACCTCTTCGATATCGGTATCTTTCACACCTTTGGAGTGCAGGAACGCGCGCAGAATCTTGTTGGTGGTTCGCGGGTAAACGTAGTCAGTGCCGAGCAGGAAGAAGCGCTTGGCAGAGCCGCCGTCTTCACTCATCACGTACTCGACCGCAGGAATGGCCTGCTGGTTAGGCGCTGCACCGGTATAGAACACGTTGGGCGACATCTCTTCGCCTTCGTACTGCACGGGGTAGAACAGCAAACCGTTCAATTCTTCAAATACTGGCAAGACCGACTTGCGGGATACCGATGTCCAGCAACCGAACACTACCGCCACTTTGTCCTGGGTCAGCAACTGACGGCCTTTTTCCGCGAATAACGGCCAGTTGGATGCCGGGTCCACAACCACGGGCTCCAGCATCTTGCCGTTGACACCGCCCTTGGCATTGATCTCGTCGATGGTCATCAGCGCCATATCCTTGAGCGAGGTCTCGGAGATCGCCATGGTCCCTGACAGCGAATGCAGAATGCCGACCTTAATGGTCTCGGCAGCCTGAACCGTCCAGGTCAGCCCCATGGCGGCGATTGATGCGGACAGGGTGAAGGCTTTGATCAGACTGCGACGCTTCATGGCTGACTCCGTTCGTGATTTCTGAATGAGGGTTGCGGGCGGTGCAAACATTGCGCTTATCAAGCATTAGCAAATGCTGGGCCAATGCAAAAAAGTCGCAAAATGGAATGAATCTGTCGCGCGGGAGGCGCGTCGCGCACCACCGTGGAACGCCGTGCGAAAGGCGGTGCGCGTTGCGCGCCGTGATGGTGCGGTGCGTCAAAGGCCCGCTTTCATCGGGCGGGCTAGCTGCTTATCGGATAGGGAATGTCACACCGAGTCTTCTTTCTCGACCGTATACAGGTCATAAGTCTCGCCAACGATCTGCTCAGGTACGTCGAAGTAAGCGAACAACTAGCGGTTGCGGCGTTTTGTCGCGCAAAGCTGCAAGCAATGCGCTGCTTCGGGTCTACCCTCGGGTAGTTCAACGACCCAGTAATCTGCGAGCTTCTGGTTGTGACGCTGTTCACGTTGCTGGGTGACCTGAGCGTAGCCTGTCAGGCTGGCCTGCATGATTGATGATCCGCGGCAGCCTGTCGCCACGCGGTTCATTTCATGTAGTCAGGGTTGGCGGCGCAGGGCTACCGGCCAGTGCTGGTAGATGACTGCTGTATCGGCTACGTGGTCGGTAGGAAGTATCGGTGTGGGGCAAGAGCGATTCAAGGCAGGGCGAGGCCTGAAACCAGGTATGAGGAGGAATTCATCACAACGCCACTCAATGGTTTCAGGCCCCGCAGCGAGCAATCTAAGCTGTTGCCGCCTGTTTGGCAAAGCGCGAAAGCACTATTCGATCAAGCGCCCAGACAATCAGCATTGAAATGCCCACCAGAGGGAACATCAATCCCAGCGCGATCATCACCACGGTCGCGGTTTTCCAGCGCGGCAGGTCATGGCGCAACGGCGGCACACCAAGCCCGCTCTGAGGTCTGCGCTTCCACCAGATCACCAGGCCGCTGACCGAACTGAGCAACACCATCAGGCATACCAGCAGGATCAACAGCTGATTGATCCAGCCGAAAAACTTGCCCTCATGCAGCATCACGCCGAGTTCGGTGGCCTTGGACACTGCGCTGTAATCAACGTAGCGGACATCGGCCAGCACTTTGCCGGTGTATTGGTCGATATGCAGCGTGGCGTCATCGCGTGGGTCGTCGGCGAACACCGACACGGTAAACACGCCATCGGCGGTCTTGGGCTGGGTGATGCTGTAGCCCGGCACGATGTCTCTGGCCTGTGCGATGTCGACCACTTGCTGCAACGATACCTTTGGCGCGGCCGGCGCGCTGGACATATGCATGTGGTCCATGTGCTCGGCGTGTTCGCCCGTTGAAACCGGCATCGGGGTGTTTTCCATGGCCCACGGTACAGTCTGCACGCTGGCGCTGTTCAGCTCGCCGGCCGTTCTGTCGGATTTGGGCACGTTTGTCCACATCGCCGCCGGGAAGGTATTCCATACCGCTGCGTATTGCTTGCCCCACATACCGGTCCAGGTCATGCCACTCAGCAGCATGAACAGCAGCAACAACGCGCCCCAGAAACCGGTAACTGCGTGAAGGTCTCGCCACAGCACTCGGCCTTTGGCGGTCAGGCGTGGCCAGAACACGCCAGCCGCCGAGCGACCGCGTGGCCACCACAGATAAAGTCCGGAGACCACCAGCACAATGCCCCAGCCCGCCGCCAGCTCGACAAGCCGGTCACCGACAGTGCCGATCATCAATTCGCCATGCAGCGCGCGGGCGATCGCCTGCAAATTATCCTTGGCGTCCTGAGTGCCAAGAATGTCGCCGCGATACGGGTCGACGAAGACATTGACTTCGCGACCCCGCTCGCTGACGACAAATTGCGCACTGCCCTCGGTGCTGGTCGGCGGGAAATACTTGCCGATGGCGGCCTGTGGATAAGCACTCAGCACCCGCTTTTGCTGCTCATCGGCGCCAAGACGATGCTCGGTCGGCGTCACGTACAGCAGATCGCTGTACATCAGGTTGTCCAGTTGCGGCTTGAACAGGTAGATGATCCCGGTCAGCGACAACAGAATCATGAAGGGTGCAACGAACAGGCCGGCGTAGAAATGCCATCGCCAGGCCAGGTTATAAAAGGAGACAACAGGTTTGGACACGTTCAACGCTCCCCAACAGGGATAACACAGCACGAACTGCACGCAGCCTAGGAGCCGTGCGCGGTCGTGGAATCTTTTTCTGGTTATGCGGCGATGAGCGTCGGCGGAGCCCGACTTCGAGCGTTGGGGAAGATGGGTTTGTGGGCGTGGCCTTGCAACGGCAACAACGCGAAGAAATCGCTTGGCACGGGAGGCGTAGCCGCCACCAGCTCCAGTACATGGGGCAGCGCCGGGCAACTGAACAGCAGGGTGCAATAGCCACACTTGGCCCACAGCGCGTGATCGCTCATGCCGGTATCAGCAGGCATGGCATGTTCGGCACTGTGATGGGCGTGGCTGTCAGCCGACATGTTCATGCCGGCGGGCATGGACATCGACATACCGGCGTGCTGGTCCATCGGCATCGACTGGGAGACCAGTGGACCGATAAAGATCATCAACATGGCAAACAGGCTCAACCACGCGCCCCGGCTATTACGGGGTGCGGTTGAACGGTTGCGACGGCGTGTGGCGCTCACTCTCGAAAGCTACTCAGTGCTGGTGCTCAGGGGCCTGCTTTTGTACCACGACCTGGACCTCGACATCTCCCGCCTTTTCAAAATGCAGGGTCATCGGGAAGCGCTGGCCGACCACCAGTTTCGAACGGTCCTTGATGTCCAGCAGCATCACATGCCAGGCCATCGGCGCGAAACTCACTTTGGCGCCTGCCGGGATATCGACCGCCTCGACATGCTGCATCTTCATCAGACCATCGGCGTGCACATGCTCATGCAACTGAGCCTGCCCGGCGATGGGCGTGTCGACGCTGATCAGGCGGTCGGCGCTGTCGCCTTTGTTCTCGATAGTGAAGTACGTCGCCACAGTGGGTGCATTGGGCGGCAGCTCCATCGACCACGGATGACCAATCAGCAGGGGCCCCGCCTTGTACTCATGGGCGTGGACGAAGCAGGCCGGCAGCAGCAATGCGGTCAGCAGGAATGCTTTTTTGAGCATGGGGGGATTCTCCGGGGGCTTTCAGATGTTTTGCCCATCGTTATAACAAGTCCGGCTGACTCTCGTGCGTTGACATGCATTCGTGAAGCCCTGCGTCACACATCCAAGCCGCGCCGCACATTCAATGTCGGACGCAGAGCGTCCATAACTGCATCCCCACGCTGGGCCGTGCGGAACGAGAGTCGTCCGAAAGAACACCTCTCGTGCCGACGCTCCGCGTTGGCATGCGTCCCGTGACGCTCCGCGTCACAGATCTGCGCCGCGCCGCTTACCCAAAATCGGATGCAGAGCGTCCAGAACTGCATTTCTACGCTGGAGCGTGCGGAACGAGAACTATCGTGGGTTCAGCCTTTTTTCAGCAAGCCCCAACGCCCCCAACACCTCATCCACGCTCCAGAACACTCGATCAACCTCGGGCAACAGTGGGCGTTTCAGGATCAGGACGGGCAGGCCGCGTTCACGGGCGACGTCCAGTTTGGGTTCGGTGGAGCTGCTGCCGCTGTTTTTGCTGATCAGTACGTCGATATTGCATTGTTCGAACAACTGACGTTCATCGTCCAGCAAGAACGGGCCGCGTGCGCCGATCACTTCGCAGCGGTCGTTGCCGGGATAGCTGTCCAGGGCACGCAGTGTCCAGAACTGATGTTCCGGGATGTCATTCAGATGTTGCAACGGCTCGCGCCCCAGCGTGAATAGCGGACGTTTGAAAGGCTTCAGCACCGTGACCAGTTCTGTCCAGTCGGCCACTTCGCGCCAGTCATCACCCGCACCTGGTTGCCATGCAGTGCGGTGCAAGGCCCAGCAGGGGATACCTGCAATCTGCGCAGCCAGCGCAGCATTGTGGCTGATCTGCGCGGCATACGGATGGGTGGCATCCAGCAGCAGATCGACGCCGTGTTCGCGAATGTACTGTGCCATGCCTTCGGCACCACCGTAGCCACCGACTTTCAACTGGCAAGTCAGGTCTGTCGGCACCCGACCTACGCCAGCCAGGCTGTAGATATGCTCAGGTCCGAGTGTGCGGGCAATTGCCAGCGCTTCGGTGATGCCGCCCAGCAGCAAAATTCTTTTCATGGTGCCTCTCTCGATGATGCAACGCCTGCCTGGCCCACCAGCCCGCCCTGACGATCAATCGCGAACACCTCGACCTGAACGCTCGCGGGCACCACGCTGCGCGCGAAATTCAGCGCATGGCGACACACTTCGTCACCCAGCGGCACTCCGGCTGCAGCGCTCATCGCCAATGCTTGCTGACTGGTGTTGGCTTGCAGAATCTGTTGCTGCAAGCCCGCATCCGCACCGACCTCTGTCGCCCAGCGCGCCAGTTGCGGCAGGTCGATACTCGAATGACGGCTGTGCAGGTCCATGTGACCGGCCGCCAGCTTACTGATCTTGCCGAAGCCGCCGCACAGGCTCAACTTATCCACAGGCACCTTGCGCAGATGCTTGAGCACCGCGCCGACGAAATCACCCATTTCGATCAGGGCAATGTCCGGGATGTTGTAGACGCGGCGCATGGTGTCTTCACTGGCATTGCCGGTACAGGCCGCGATATGTCGATAGCCGTTGGTGGTCGCAACGTCAATGCCTTGATGAATCGAGGCGATGTAGGCGGCACAGGAGAACGGCCGGACAATCCCGCTGGTGCCAAGAATCGACAGCCCGCCGATTATCCCCAGGCGCGGGTTCATGGTCTTGAGTGCCAGTGCCTCGCCACCCTCGACACCAATCGTGACCTCGAAACCACCGTTGTAGCCCAGCTCTTCAGCCAACTGCAGCAGGTGCTCGGTCATCATGCGTCGCGGCACCGGGTTGATGGCCGGTTCACCCACTGCCAGCACCAGCCCGGGCCGGGTCACGCTGCCGACACCTGCGCCTGCCACGAAGCGCACGCCGGGCGATGCTTCCAGCCTGACGCGGGCAAACACCAGCGCGCCGTGGGTCACATCCGGATCGTCACCGGCATCCTTGAGCGTCCCGGCTTCGGCGAAGTTATCCACAACTCGGCAGAACTCCAGGCGCATCTGCACCTGTTTGCCCTTGGGCAAGACAATTTCCACCGCGTCGCTGACCTGTCCGCTGAGCAACAATCGCGCTGCCGCCAGGCTGGTCGCGGTCGCGCAACTGCCGGTGGTCAGGCCACTGCGCAACGGGGCGGGCTGTTCGGCGGTTTCTTCGCGCATCAGGGTTTGACCGCGTCCAGCACGGTAATAGGCAAGGCTTGCCGCCAGGTATCGAACTCGCCAAGCGGCTGAGCATGCGCCACATGAATTCGCGTCAGTTCACCGCCGTGCCGCTCGCGCCAGGCCATCAAGGCGGCTTCGCTTTGCAGGGTCACCGCGTTGGCAACCAGCCGCCCGCCCGAGCGCAACTGCTCCCAGCAAGTCTCCAGCACGCCAATACGCGTCACCCCGCCGCCGATAAAAATCGCATCCGGACGTTCCAAGCCGCTCAACGCCTGAGGCGCACTGCCGCGAACCAGTTGCAGGCCGGGTACGCCCAGCGCATCACGATTGAACTCGATCAGTTGCTGGCGACCTTCGTCAGCCTCAATGGCCATGGCCCGGCAGGTCGGGTGGGCGCGCATCCATTCGATGCCGATGGAGCCACACCCTGCGCCCACATCCCACAGCAATTCGCCCGGCACTGGCGCGAGGCGGGCGAGGGTGATGGCGCGCACATCACGCTTGGTGAGCTGGCCGTCATGCTCGAATGCACTGTCCGGCAGACCGGCCAGCGTGCTCAGGCGAATGGCGCTGGCATCGGCGCGACAATCGATGGCGACCACGTTCAGCGCAGCGATCTCGGGATTGCCCCATTCACTGGCCAGCCCCTCGACGCGCCGTTCGGCTTCGCCGCCGAGGTGTTCAAGTACGGTCATGCGGCTCGGGCCAAAGCCGCGATCACGCAGCAGCCCCGCAATGATCGCCGGGCTGCTGCCGTCGTTGCTTAGCACCAGCAGGCGCACACCATGATGAAAATGGGCGTTCAGGGCAGCCATTGGTCGAGCGACAACCGACAGCGTGACGACCTCTTGCAGCGGCCAGCCCAACCGTGCCGCAGCCAGAGAATAGGAAGAAGGTGCAGGCAGAATGCGCATTTCTTCGATGGCCACCACGCGGGCCAGGCTGGCACCAACGCCAAACAGCATGGGGTCGCCACTGGCCAGCACGCAGATTTCGGCACCGCGCTGTTCCAGCACCGGGCTCAGCGAGAAAGGGCTCGGCCATGCGCGCCGTTCGGCCCGAATACAAGGCGGCAGCAATGCCAGTTGACGCGGGCCGCCGAACACCTGGTCAGCGTGCAGCAGAGCGTGCCGGGCGTTCTTGCCCAGGCCTTTGTAACCGTCTTCCCCGATTCCCACGACTGTCAGCCACGGCGACATGCACATACCTCAATTCGAACTTCCGACAGAGCGCCTTTTCATGCCTGCGGACAAAGCAGGCATAATACCGCGCCCAACGGGGTACAAGTGCTCTAATCCGTTTCCAGCCAGCCACATCGGGTGATCCATTGAACGAGCAGCCAGCCGCTCGCACATCGTCTGCAACGCTACGCCCCTCGGCCTGTCCGGGGTTGCTGCGTATCGTCCCGGCGCTGGATGGCGGGATCTGCCGGATCAAACTGGCGGGTGGGGTGATTACCTGTGAGCAGGCACTTGCGGTTGCAGAGGCGGCGCAGACGTATGCGCAGGGTGTGATTGAAGCTACCAACCGCGCCAATCTGCAGATTCGCGGCATCGGTGCTGACCATGATGGATTGATCCATTCATTGATGGCGGCAGGACTCGGCCCGGCCAACCCAGCCAGTGATGACGTGCGCAACCTGATGCTCAGCCCGACCGCCGGGCTGGACCCGCACATGCTGTTCGATGCCCGGCCGCTGGCAGCACAGATTCTCGAGGCGCTGGAAAACCATCCGCGTTTTCACGAACTGTCGCCCAAGTTCGCGCTGTCGCTGGACGCGGGCGAAGCGCTGGTCATGCTGGAGCACCCGCATGACGTGTGGCTGTCCGCCATGAAACTGGACGGCGACGTGTGGCTGGCGTTCGGGCTGGCGGGTTGTCCCGCCACTGATCGGCCACTGGCCGCAGTGCCGCTGGCTGCCGGACGGGCGCTGGTTGTCGCGTTGCTGGAGCTGTTTCTCGATCTGGCCCGCCCGGAGCACACCCGGATGCGCCATCTGCTGGCCGAGTTATCCACAGACGGGCTACTCAGCCAGCTCTCGACCCGATTGAGCTGCACATTGCGGGTTGACCCGGTTGTTATCGGCTGGCAGCGTCCTGGGGTCGAAGGCAATCGCCATATCGGGGTTTATCCACAGGCGCAGCCCGGCCTGGTTGCGGTGGGCGCAGTCGTGCCGCTCGGGCGTTTGAATGCATCCATGCTCGCCACGGTGGCGCATCTGGCCGAGACGCATGGCGATGGCACCTTGCGTCTGACTCCGTGGCAAAGCCTGTTGTTGCCCAATGTGCCGGTCGAGCGTGCATCCGCTGTTATGGCGCAATTGCACGCTACGGGCCTGATCTGTTCCGCTGAACAGCCGCTGGCACAGATCGTGGCCTGTACCGGTTCTGCCGGTTGCGCCAAAGGGCTGGCCGATACCAAGGCCGATGCCTTGCAACTGGCGGCCGTGCTGGCGGGCAGCCAGGCGGTGCATCTAAGCGGTTGCAGGCGTTCCTGTGCCGCTGCTCATGTGGCGCCGATGACCTTGCTGGCTGTCTCGCCCGGCCGTTACGACCTTTATCTTCGCGACGCAGCGCATTCCGGTTTCGGGGTGCTGCGCGCGCGTGACCTTACTATTGAAGCAGTCGGTGCGCAGTTGAACGCCGACTCACGGAGCAGCATTGCATGATTGATTACATCCGCGATGGTCAGGAGATATATCGCAATTCCTTCTCGATCATTCGCGCTGAAGCGCGCCTGGACACGATCCCCGCCGACCTGGAAAAACTCGCCGTGCGCGTGATCCATGCCTGCGGGATGGTCGAAGTCATCGAAGACCTGCGCTTCTCGCCGGGTGCCGGTACCGCCGGGCGCAATGCCCTGGCAGCCGGTGCGCCGATCCTCTGCGACGCACGCATGGTCTCCGAAGGCATCACCCGTACCCGACTGCCCGCCAACAACCCGATCATCTGCACACTGCATGACGAAGGCGTGCGCGAAATGGCGCTGGAACTGGGCAACACCCGCTCTGCGGTGGCGCTGGAGCGCTGGCGTCCGCATCTTGAAGGCAGCGTGGTGGTCATCGGCAATGCGCCGACCGCGCTGTTCTATCTGCTGGAAATGCTTGATGCAGGGGCGCCAAAACCGGCACTGATCCTCGGTTTTCCGGTCGGTTTCGTGGGCGCTGCCGAATCCAAGGCCATGCTCGCCGCCGACAGTCGCGGCGTGCCGTTCGTGATCATGCAGGGCCGTCGTGGCGGCAGTGCCATGGCTGTTGCCGCCGTCAACGCACTGGCCACGGAGATCGAATGATGCAGGCACGCGGTCGATTGATTGGCCTGGGCGTCGGCCCTGGCGACCCGGAGCTGATTACCGTCAAGGCCCTGCGCCTGCTGCGCGAGTCACCCGTGGTTGCCTACTTCGTCGCCAGGGGCAAGAAAGGCAACGCGTTCGGCATCATCGAAGCGCATTTGCAGGACGCTCAGACGCTGATGCCGCTGGTCTACCCGGTCACTACCGAGGCACTGCCAGCAACGCTGTCCTATGAAAAAGTCATCAGTGATTTCTACGATGAGTCCAGCCTTCAGGTGGCTGCACATCTGGATGCAGGGCGTGATGTGGCGGTGATCTGCGAGGGTGATCCGTTCTTCTACGGCTCCTACATGTACCTGCACGATCGCCTGGCCGAGCGTTACGAAGCCGAAGTGATTCCGGGAGTCTGTTCAATGCTCGGCGGAGCTTCGGTACTCGGTGCGCCGTTGGTGTATCGCAATCAGAGCCTGTCGGTGCTGTCCGGCGTGCTGTCCCACGACGACCTTAAACGCAAGCTGGCCGATGCCGATGCGGCGGTGATCATGAAACTGGGGCGCAATTTCCACAAGGTTCGCGAAGTGCTGATCGAACTGGGTATGGCCGGGCGTGCGCTGTATGTCGAGCGGGCGACCATGAGCAACCAGAAAATCGTGCCGCTGGATCAGGTCGACCCGATGTCGTCACCGTACTTTTCGCTGATCATCGTTCCCGGCGACAGGTGGCAAGGCTGATGATTCTCGACACCCCCGCCATCGTCATTCTCGGCAACGGCAGCCTCGCCACGGCGCGCCGCATACAGCAGCTGTTTCCCGGCGCGCAGATTCACGGTCTCGCCGAGCGGGTGAGCGGCGCAGACTGCACCTACCGTGAATTCGGCGCGACGCTGCGTCAGCTGTATCAACAGAACACGCCGATCATTGCCCTGTGTGCGGCGGGTATCGTGATCCGCACGCTGGCGCCGCTGCTGCTGGAAAAAGGCGCCGAGCCGCCAGTACTGGCTATTGCCGAGGACGGCAGTGCCGTGGTGCCACTACTGGGCGGTCTGGGCGGGGTCAATGTCATGGCGCGCAGCATTGCGGTCGGGCTTGGCGTTGCTCCCGCGATCACCACCAGCGGCGAATTACGCTTCGGCACGTGCCTGCTCAACCCGCCGAGCGGGTATGTACTGGACGATCTGGAGCGCGGCAAACGCTTCGTTTCCGATCTGCTTTCCGGAGAGCCTGTGCGCATTGAAGGCGAGGCCCCTTGGCTGGTCCGCGCGCAACTGCCCGAAGACCCGCAGGCCGAGCGGGTGATTCATGTCGGTTGTGACGTGCGTGAGCCTTCGAACGATGAATTACTGATCTACCCCCGCAGTGTGCTGGTTGCCGTCGCAGAAATAACCGGTGAACTGGCTGCGCGAGTGCGTTCGGCCTTGCACGACTCAGGCATCGCCGAACAATCGCTGGCGTGCCTGTTGGCCAGCGAAGAGCAGATGCCCAATGCACAACTGCATCAGGCGGCCACCGAACTGGGCATTCCTGTGCGCTTTATCGCGGCTGGGTCAGCCAGCGAAATGGCCTCACGCGCTGTGCCGCAGTGGCTGACCTGTGTCAGTGTCGGCAGCGAGATGGCGATTGCCATCGCCGAGCAGCCGCTGGATGCATTGCAGGTCGGCCGCGGCCGTGGGCGCGTTGCGGTAATTGGCCTGGGCCCTGGCGCAGCGGATCTGATGGTGCCTGCCGTGAAGGCCGAGCTGGCCCGCGCCAATGATGTGCTGGGTTACGAAACCTACGTGCGCATGGCCGGGCCGTTTCGGGCCGATCAGGTGCTGCACAGCACCGACAATCGCGAAGAAATGCTGCGCGCCCGGCATGCTTTCGAACTGGCTGCGCAAGGCCGCTCGGTGGTGGTCGTATCGTCCGGCGACCCTGGCGTATTTGCCATGGCCTCGGCGGTGCTGGAAGCGCTGCATGAGTCTGACAACCCGCACTGGCACGCGGTCGAGCTGGAAATCCTGCCCGGAGTCTCGGCCTCGCTGGCGACCGCCGCGCAGGCCGGTGCACCACTCGGCCATGACTTCTGCGTACTGTCGCTGTCCGACAACCTCAAGCCCTGGGAGATCATCGAGAAGCGTCTGGAGCTGGCCTGTCAGGCCGATCTGGCACTGGCCTTCTACAACCCGATTTCCCGCTCCCGACCCTGGCAACTGGGACGTGCGCTGGAGATAGTCCGTCAGCACCGCCTACCTGAAACCCCCGTGACGCTGGGGCGTGACATTGGCCGACCGGGCCAGACATTGCGCGTCATTACGCTGGGTGAACTGACACCGGAGCAGGTCGACATGCGCACCATGGTGTTGGTCGGCTCATCGCTGACCTGCACCTTTCCTCGTCACAGCGGCGGCAATTGGGTATACACCCCGCGCTGGTACGGCGAGAAGCCTACAGCCTGATCCCGCCTGTTTGTCATACCGGCGGCTTTCGGTTGTGGGAAGTCGCCGGAATCCTCCCGTAAAGAACACTCATGCAAGCCGGATTCACGGCTTGCGCGTCGCGTGAATAACCGCTTGTGAGCTATCCCCACCTGTAGCTCATTTCGTTGTCTGCCAGTGGACTTTTCTTTTGCGCCCTATCTGTCGGGGGAGCCCGTGAAGTTCAACGGGTTGCTCCTTTGCAACATTCGGAAGTCTGGCAATTTGACGCCGACATTTATCGACACAGGGCGTGGGTAAACAGCCTGTTTTATTTCGTTAGTCTCGTGCCTGTCCATCGGGACGCATTAATTAAAGGACTAATGAGATGAAACAGGAAAACCCTATGAACACTACCGATAACCTTGATTACCTTGCTGCCTGTGAACTGGCTGACTGCTCCCCGTCGCTGACGGCTGCCCACCAAAGCGATGAGGTCGAAAAAGCCGCTGAAGCCGCTGTAGTCGCAGGCGGTCTGATTGCCTTTGGCGAGGGCGTGTCGCGTCAGAACAAGGACGACGTCATGAACTCCTTTCTGTTCGCTACCCTGGTGGCCAACAGGGCGTTCAGCGCAGAAACCCAAAGTGATCAGTGGTACGACAAATTCAATGAAGTGCTCTCCAAGATTGGCTGGCTGTCCACTCACTGGAACTACTCGCGGTTCAACGCCGGCCGGCAACGCTTCACCATGGACGAAGTCGGCCTCGAGATTCTCGGCTCGGCGATCACCGCCGCCGCATTGCCAGGCCCTGCTTCGCTGTTGATGCTCAAGGTCGCCGCTGATGCTGTTGCTGCCCTGAGCGCCAAAAAAGAGCCGCTGCGTCTGTTCGAGCGCCAGACCAAAACGCACCGTGGTGGCAGCTTTCGTATTGCCTCCTGCATCGAGTCGCAAGATGGCACCCTCAATCTGGCCATGGGCGCCGTCAGCTTTAAGACCAACAGCGAAGTCACCAATGTTCTGTTCTGGGAATGGCAGGACACTAGCGTCGAGACCTGGAAGGGCGAGGACAATCTGGTTCTCAACACCGGTCTGTATGCACGCCACCGCGAATTGATTCAGCAAAGACTGGGTGACAGCGCCAAGAGTGCAATCGCCGAGTTTAAGATCTGAACGGATTATTTGCGGAGACGCGTGTCGTCTCCACTCCCGGGATAAAAGGAATTTTCCCATGATGCAGGAATTGAATGCCGGGGTGGTCAACGCGGGTTGTCTGCTGTTTTTTTCTGAGCAGGGTCAGACGGCCTCGCACAGCGATGTAATGGACTCGATGCTGTATGTGCAGTTGGCCGCGTCGAAGAAACACCCGAAATTTGCCAGCTTCGAAAAATGGAGTGAAACCTGGCTGGCTGCGGCAATGCGCTTTGGCTGGGTACTGAAAGCCACCGAGCATGTCAGTGAGCCGTTGCCGGTAGCCGCAGGCGAGACTATATGGATCTATTTCCGTCGAGCGCTTGCCCCGTCAGTCACATCAGAGGCGCTTGACCATGCAGAGCAGTCGATTCGCAAGGCGTGCGCGCAGTCGTCCGCAAGCCGGGCTATTCGACTGCTGGGCAGCCAGACACTTGAATATGCAACGGATCAGCTCGGACGGGCGCAGACTCTTGTGGCTGTGCAAGCAGGTTTCGTTGACGAACGGCATAACCTGACACTGGCACAGCTCCATTTTGTCACCCGCCAGCCGCTGAGTGCCGGCTTTCTGTTTGACGTCCTTGAGCCTATAAGTACGGTAGGCAACGTCGGTCTGACGTTGTACTCCCTGCACTTGATGGATCACGTGTACCTCCGGTTTCGCGACCAGATCAGCTCGGCGCTGGCAAGCAAGCGTTCCGGCCTGATCGAAACACTGGTGGAGGTTCCCGATGTCTGAGGGCGATGAAAGTCTGTTGTCAGGCAGTAATCTGGTGTCATTTGCCCAAAACGTTCATCCGGATCTGCGTCAGGACATTCTGAACTGTCTGCAATACGCCCGAATTGTTGCAGATGATCTCCATTCCGCTCATCAGGCATGGCGTCCATGGCTGGATGCTTACCAGCGAACAATTTCTGCCACCGGCGTGTATTCAGGCGCACAGATCATGGATACCCGCTTTAAAATTCACCGTTTCAAGGATATCGGCAGGTTGCAGCTACCTGCGCTCAGCAACTCCGCAGAACTTCGCCAGTTATACCTGCGCTCACTCGACAGCCTTATGGCCAGCGATCATGCGCAGGCATTTTTCAGCAACTGGTTTGTGTCGGGTCGCTCCGAAAGCTTTCAGATCATCCCCTGTGCGATGCAAAGCGAAGACGAAGCAACGATCCTGCTGTGCGGTATGCAGATGACAACATTGGCGCTCAGGCCCGCGCTCTACTTCTGGCAAATATTGGGAGGGGAAATGCAGGTACATGCTGCCGGTACGGCGTTCCGTTTCAGCCGCCAGCGCTTTGAACCGTTTCGTCAGACTGTTCAGGACATCCTGTCCGATCGTGCTATAGCCGAAATCATCAGCTTGTAACGAGTGATCAGGTCCCATGGAAGGGAGTAACGACAATGAGTACAGACACAGATAACGCCGCTTACCTGGGCGATATCCCCAGCATGGTGGCATTTCTTCCGGGACTATCGAGCGAGGAGCGCACGGACATTCAGGACGTGCTGCTGGAAGCCCAATTGTTCGCTGGCAAACAGTTTGACTTCAAAACACAGTGGAGCAGCTGGATGCATTATTACCGCAGCCGGCTCAAGGCACGCGGTATGCAACAAAAAGGTGTGATTCTGGGCAACTCGCTGGTCCTGAGTAGCGTTGACGATTTGTTGCAGGCGACCTTCAAGGTCATCAATTCTGCGGATCGCAAGCGACTTGGCAGCATGGTGCAGCGTGCCTTTACTGCAATGGGCGTCAATCAGGCAGTAGAGTCCTACTTTAAAAACGGTTTCGATCAGGGGCGTCTGGGCAGTTTTCAGGTCGTACCCTGTGAACAGTATGAGCCGAACCGGATACTCCTGTTGCTGTGCAGCCTGCACCTGAGCGTGGACGATTACGCAGCGAGCGGACGCAGGCTGCTGTTCCACTTCAAGGGCGGTAGCTACAGCTTCGACAGCACTATTTATGCGGCCTACCGTAACGATGTGGCGCGCTACCTGGACGGCAAAGCCCAAAGCCTGGTGCGTTCTGCATCTATTTGAGGCAGATCAGGGCAGCAAATAGCCCCGTATACCGGTAAAAATAATCTGCGCCGCCAATGCGCAGACAAACAGCCCCATCAAGCGGCTGACAATCTGCAGGCCCTGATCACCCAGGATGCGCTCGATACGGTTGGACAGGTAAAGCACCACGCCAACCGTCAAGCTGGCCAGTGCGATACTCAGAATGGCGGTGAGCTTGTCATCCCAATGAGGCTGGCTGACGCCCATGACCAGCAGCGCGCCGATGGTGCCGGGGCCGACGGTCAGCGGAATGGTCAGTGGAACGATGGTCACGTCCTGCTGAATATTGTCGGTCTGCACGGCGGATTTGCCCTGCGCCATACCCAGTGCCGAAATGAACAGTACGCTGCCAGCACCGATCCTGAATGCATCGACTGTGATCCCGAATACATCGAAAATCACCCGGCCGAACAAATACAGCAGCACGCTGGAAACCAGTGTGGCGAGCGCCACTTTCCAGGCCAGACGTCTTTGTTCTTTGCGCGAGTGACCACGGGTCAGGCTGATAAAGCAGGAAAGAACAAAGAACGGGCTGTAAAGCACCAGCATTTTCAGATAAACGCTGAACAACACGTGAAGCATGAGTGGGCTCGCTGCGGCAGATAAAGGGCGTTGCCAGTCTATCAGGCCCTAGGCTCTGTACGGAAAGTGGCTGCGCTCGCCGACTTTTCGTTCAGAACCTTGTCAGGCAGGCGTTCCCGATGTTGTCAGTTCTGTTGATACAGCTCGCCGGCCGAGGTCAGCCCGCGTGCCTTGTCGCGATGCGCCACCCAATGCTCGACCAGCTCGCGCAGTTGCGACAACTCGATAGGCTTGGCCATATGGCCGTCCATCCCGGCCTGACGTGCGCGATCCTTGTGTTCAGTGAGGATGTGCGCGGTCAGTGCCACAACCGGTGTGCGCACCCGCTGATTGCCGACCTCCCAGGCGCGCAGTTGCTCGGTGGCCGAGAAGCCGTCAAGGATCGGCATTTCGCAATCCATCAGCACCAGGTCGTAGCGCTGCGCTTTCATGGCGCGTAGCGCTTCTTCACCATTGCTCGCGGTGTCGGGATTCAGATTGAGCTTGCCGAGCATGCCGCGAATTACCTTGGTCGAGATGCTGTTGTCTTCGGCCACCAGGATGCGGAAGTCGCTCGGCACGCTGACCGGGGTGTTGAACACCGGGCTGGACTTGGGTGGCGTGACGCCTTTGTTCAGTTGAGTCAGTTCATCGGCCAGGGTGGTCTTGAGCGTATAGCCCGCCACCGGTTTGGCCAGAATGCGCTTGATGCCGGAGTTGCGGGCAATGATCTTGCTGGGCGCATTGCTGATGCCGGTGAGCATGATCAGCAGGATGTCATGGTTCAGGCTTGGGTCTTCCTTGATCTTGGCGGCCAGTTGCATGCCGGTCATGCCGGGCATGTTCTGGTCCAGCAGGACCACGTCGAAATAGTCGCGCAGGTGCGCCTTGGTGCGCAGCAGGGCGAGTGCCTCCTTGCCGGACGCCACGGCACTGACATGCAGGCCCCAGGCGCTGCATTGCTGGACCAGTACCTTGCGGCAGGTATCGTTGTCGTCGACCACCAGCACGCGGGCATCTTTCAATGGGCTGTCCAGATCGATGGTCGGCTGCTCCAGCAGTTTGGCGTCCAGTGGCAGGGTCAGCCACAGCGTGTTGCCTGGCGTGCCGCTGTTCTGAATACCGAATTCGCCGTCCATCAACACGATCAACTGTCGGGCAATCACCAGCCCCAGATGACCGCCGAGCCTGCTGCTGGCGAGGAAGTTCCTGCTGTGCAGTTCGGCATGCAGCAGTTCGTCGCGCTCTTCGTCGGACAGCGACTCGCCGCTGTCCTGAACCGCAATGCGCAGGCGAGACGGGCCGGTCTTCGACGTTTCCAGCGCCACAGCCAGCAGGATTTCGCCTTCGTCGGTTTTCTTCAGGGCGTTTTCCAACAGGCTCAGCAGCGTTTGACGCAAGCGGGTCGGATCGCCGTTGATAACGCGGGGCACCTGCGGCTGGATAAGGCTGATCAGCTCGACCTGCTGCTGCTCGGCCTTGGCGCGGAAAATATTCAGGCAATCCTCAACCAGCGCGCTGATATCGAACTGCACATCGTCGAGTTCGATCTGCCCTGATTCAAGCTTGGTGATGTCGAGAATCTCGTTGATCAGCGTCAGAAGCTCGTTGCCGGCACTGTGAATCGTCTGTACGTAGTCGCGTTGCTTGACCGAAAGCGGCGTGCCGAGCAACAGCTCGGTCATGCCCAGCACGCCGTTCATGGGCGTGCGTATCTCATGGCTGATCTTGGCCAGAAATTCTGCCTTGGCATTGATTTCAGCGGTACTGGCGGCCTGATCACGGCTGAGGCTGAAGCGGTCTTCAGTGATGCTGCGATGGCGTTCGCTCAGGGCCAGGCTCATCAGCAGGCCGCTGATGCAGAACACCGTCAGCAACGCGAGTATCAGCCATTGTGGCGGGATCAGACTCAGCCATAAGAGGCCCGGCAGGACCACCATGTAGCCAATATTGAAGGTGATCATTCCCAGCACGAACAGACGTGCCGAACGATAGCCTTTCTGCCAGTGCCATACCGACACCGCGAGGATGCTCAGGGTGGTAAGCGACACCAGTACAAAGGTCAGGATGTTGATCGGCAGCGTGCTGTCGAACAGCACTATCAGCGCGCCAAGCCCCATGAGTACGGCGTTGCCCAACAGCAGTCGATCAAGCTTGCGTGCATTGCGATGGACGAAGAAACAATAGGTGTAGATCAGTCCCGCCACGGCAGCCAACAGCAAGGCCAGGTGCGCACTGGGCGTTTGGGCGATTCGCCACGGGTCGATTGGGCGCAGCAGGTTGAGCAGCAGCAGTGCGCTGAGTCCGAGCAATGACTCACAGGCTGCCAGCCACAGATTGCTGCGTGAGCGGGTATGCCCGTAGCGCGTCAGGTTCTGCACGATCAGCATCGCCAGGGCGCCAAACAGCAGGCCGAACAGAAACGGTTCGGTCTCGTCTGCAGCGCTCTGGATTGCCTGTTCCAGCGTAATGCTGGGGCGCATTTTCTGGGCCGACACAAGCCTCAGGTAAATATCCAGAGAGGCTGCGCTTTGCGGGATGGGCAGCAGGAAATCGTTGGAAGGCAGGCGCTGATCTTCAATGGGCACCTCATTGCCGGTGCGCAGGTGATCGACCAGTTGGTCACCGTCCATGACATACATGTCGGCACTGACCAGGTCCGGCGCGAAGATGCGCAGCAGTTGCTCATGCTGGGTGGGGTGCAACCGGTAATGCAGCCACACCGCACCGCTGCGCTCGGTAGCAGTGACGCGTTCCAGTTCAATGGGGCTGAATTGATTCTGATAGCGCGCAGAACGGATTTCATCCAGCGTCAGGCTGGCGTTTTCGTCGAGCAGCGTTGACCAGCCTGCGCCATGTTCTGCCTGAGCTGACAGCATGAACAGCAAGGTCAACAATCCGACCGTTGAGGCTATGGCAATCCTGAGCCAGCGCACTATGAAATCCCTTCGTGAGTGAATGCCAGGTAAAACCGCGCAGTGCAGGTCAGCCGGCCAGCTCCTGTGGGCAGGCGCTGGCCTGGTTGATTATTGCTGTTCTTCGCCACGCTCGCGGGCAATGGCGCGGTAGCCAATGTCATTACGGTAAAAACAACCTTCCCAATCGACTTTTGATGCCAGCGCGTAGGCATTTTGCTGCGCGCTGCCGACACTGTCACCCAGTGCTGTGGCACACAGTACACGACCGCCACTGGTCACGACACGATCATCCTGCAAGGCGGTGCCCGCGTGGAATATCTTGCCTTCCAGTTGCGCAGCTTCTTCTAGCCCCTCGATGATTGCGCCTTTGGCGTAATCACCAGGATAGCCACCGGCCGCCAGCACGATACCGAGGCTCGGACGCGGGTCCCATCGGGCTTCGACCTTGTTCAGTGCCTGCGCCAGTGCCGCTTCGATCAGCAACACCAGGCTCGACTGCAGGCGCAACATGACCGGCTGGGTTTCCGGATCGCCAAAGCGGCAGTTGAATTCGATCACTTTGGGGTTGCCAGCCTTGTCGATCATCAGACCGGCATAGAGGAAACCGGTATAAACGTTACCTTCCTCGGCCATGCCACGCACTGTTGGCCAGATCACCAGGTCCATGACACGTTGATGAACGTCGGGGGTGACTACCGGGGCAGGGGAGTAGGCACCCATGCCACCAGTGTTCGGGCCGCTGTCGCCATCACCGACACGCTTGTGGTCCTGGCTGGTGGCCATTGGCAGTACGTTCTTGCCATCGACCATGACGATGAAGCTGGCTTCTTCGCCATCCAGAAATTCTTCGATGACGACGCGCGAACCGGCATCGCCAAAGGCATTACCGGCCAGCATGTCGCGTACCGCGTCTTCGGCTTCGGTCAGGGTCATGGCCACGATGACGCCCTTGCCGGCTGCCAGACCGTCGGCCTTGATGACGATCGGAGCGCCTTTTTCACGCAGATACGCCAGTGCAGGCTCGATCTCGGTGAAGTTCTGATAGTCGGCAGTCGGGATCTTGTGGCGCGCCAGAAAGTCCTTGGTGAACGCTTTGGAGCCTTCAAGCTGCGCGGCACCGGCAGTCGGGCCGAAGCAATCCAGGCCACGGCTGCGGAACAGATCGACAACGCCTGCAACCAGCGGGACTTCAGGACCGACGATGGTCAGGGAAACGTTCTTTTCTGCGAAGTCCGCCAGTTGCTCAAGCGCCAGAACGTCGATGTTCACGTTCTCGCATTTGGCTTCAATCGCCGTGCCCGCATTGCCGGGTGCGACAAACACCTTCTGAACACGAGGGTCCTGAGCGACTTTCCAGGCCAGGGCGTGTTCACGACCGCCGCTGCCAATGATCAAAATATTCATTTCAAAAACCTCGATGACGCTGATTCTGGGTACGCGGTATATCTGAACAGATCAATACCGCAATACGAGGTCGCAATGGCGCAGGTGCATCCAGCGCAGCAGACGCCGGCGACAGTGCGGCCGCTTTTCTGATTAATGCCTGAAATGGCGCATGCCGGTGAACACCATCGCAATGCCGGCTTCGTCTGCCGCAGCAATCACTTCGTTGTCGCGCATCGAGCCGCCTGGCTGGATGACGGCGGTGATGCCGACCTTGGCCGCGTTGTCGATACCGTCGCGAAACGGGAAGAATGCATCGGAGGCCATGACTGCGCCCTGTACCTGCAAGCCTGCATGCTCCGCCTTGATGGCAGCGATACGTGCCGAGTTCACGCGGCTCATCTGGCCTGCGCCGACGCCGATGGTCTGGCGGTTGCGGGCGTAGACGATAGCGTTGGACTTCACGTACTTGGCGACTTTCCAGGCAAAGATCAGGTCGTGCATTTCGTGTTCGGTCGGCGCACGGCGGGTGACGACCTTGAGGTCGGCTTCGGTGATCATGCCGATGTCGCGGCTCTGCACCAGCAGGCCGCCGTTGACACGCTTGTAGTCCCAGGCTGGCAGGCGCTCGCTCCACTGGCCGCTGGTCAGCAGGCGCACGTTGGCTTTGCTGGCGATGATGGTGCGCGCTTCGGCACTGACGCTCGGTGCGATGATGACTTCGACGAACTGACGCTCGACGATGGCCTTGGCGGTTGCCGCATCCAGCTCGCGGTTAAAGGCAATGATGCCACCAAAAGCCGATTCCGAATCGGTGGCGTAGGCCAGCTCGTAAGCCTGGCGAATACCGCCTTCGTCATCCGGGCAGACTGCAACGCCACACGGGTTGGCGTGTTTGACGATCACGCAGGCGGGTTTGACGAAGCTCTTGACGCATTCCAGTGCAGCATCGGTGTCGGCCACGTTGTTGAACGACAGCTCTTTGCCCTGCAGCTGGGTCGCGGTGGCGATGCCGACTTCGGCGGGTTTGGCTTCAACGTAGAACGCCGCGCTCTGGTGCGGGTTCTCGCCGTAGCGCATTTCCTGGGCCTTGACGAACTGGGTATTGAAGGTGCGCGGGAACTGGCTGCGGCCTTCGGTGCTGAGGGTTTCGGCCGTCTGGTCGACACCGCCCAGGTAGTTGGCGATCATGCCGTCGTAGGCAGCGGTGTGTTCGAACGCCTTGAGCATCAGCTCGAAACGCTGTGCGTAGGTCAGGCCTCCCGCCTTGAGGTTTTCCAGGACCTGGCTGTAATCACCGGCGTTGACCACAATTGCGACATCCTTGTGGTTCTTGGCCGCGGAACGGACCATGGTCGGGCCGCCAATGTCGATGTTCTCGATGGCGGTCGGCAGGTCGCAACCCGGTTTGGACACTGTGGCTTCAAACGGGTACAGATTGACCGCTACCAGATCGATCGGCTTGATGCCGTGCTCGTTCATGATGGCGTCGTCGATACCGCGACGACCCAGAATGCCGCCGTGGATCTTCGGGTGCAGGGTCTTGACGCGGCCGTCCATCATTTCAGCGAAGCCGGTGTAATCGGCCACTTCGACTGCCGCAACGCCGTTGTCCTTCAGCAGCTTGAAAGTACCGCCAGTGGAAAGAATCTCGACGCCCAGCGCTTCAAGCTCACGGGCAAATTCGAGGATTCCTGTCTTGTCGGATACGCTGATCAGAGCGCGGCGGATCGGCAGGCGGGTAGTCTGGTCGGTCATCTGGATTTCCATCAAAAGCAAAAGAAGTCAGCCAAAAAAAACGACCGAGTGCAGGGAGGGTCGTTTTTTCTGTTTTGAATGCTTTAAAGCAGATCGTACTGTTTGAGTTTCTTGCGCAGCGTGCCGCGGTTCAGCCCCAGCAGCTCGGAGGCCTTGGTCTGGTTGCCCTTGACGTAGTTCATCACGCTTTCCAGAAGCGGGGCCTCGACTTCCGACAACACCAGGTTGTAGACGTCAGTGACGGATGCGCCTTCGAGGTGGGCGAAATAATTGTGCAACGCCTTCTCGACGCTTCCGCGCAGGGTCTGACCCTCTTCGCTCGGCGTGTTGAGGTGCTGTTTCAAATTGACATTGTCGCTCACGGGTGTTGTTCCACTCACTAAAGTCTCGGTCATCAACGTCATGCGGCCACCTCGTTATCATTCTGGTTATCCGGGCCCTTGCAGCCTTGGCTGAAGAACTCCCGAACGTTGGCGCACTGTGCTTCCGTATCTTCCAAACGATTGAAGAGGGCGCGAAACTCTCTGGCGCCCGGCAGGGTTGCGAGATACCAGCCGACATGCTTGCGTGCAATGCGCACGCCCATCACGTCGCCATAGAAAACGTGGAGCGCTGCCAGATGCTCAAGCAGAATGCGTTCCACTTCACTCAACTGCAGGGCCGGGAGTGTTTCTCCGGTGCGCAGGTAGTGTTCTATCTCGCGAAAAATCCAGGGACGCCCCTGGGCGGCCCTGCCAATCAGTAATCCGTCTGCGCCGGTGGCCTGGAGTACACGTCGGGCCTTTTCGGGTGAATCAATGTCGCCATTGGCAAAGACCGGAATCGACACCGCCTGCTTGATCATGGCGATAGTGTCGTATTCAGCTTCACCGGTATAAAGATCGGCCCGGGTGCGCCCGTGTACCGCCAATGCCTGAATTCCGGCCTGCTCGGCGATCCTGGCCACAGTCAGACCGTTACGGTTGTCGCGATCCCAGCCGGTGCGGATCTTCAACGTGACGGGCACATCGACTGCCGCCACCACGGCCTGCAGGATGTCATTGACCAGTTGCTCGTCTTTCAGCAGCGCCGAACCGGCCGCCTTGTTACATACCTTCTTGGCCGGGCAACCCATGTTGATGTCGATGATCTGGGCGCCCAGTTCGACATTGGCACGTGCTGCATCGGCCAGCATTTGCGGGTCACCACCAGCGATCTGTACCGAGCGTGGCTCGGGATCACCTTCGTGGATCATGCGCAGCCGCGATTTGCGGCTGTTCCACAGGCTCATGTCACTGGTGACCATTTCCGACACCACCAGGCCCGCACCGAGCTGGCGGCACAACTGACGGAAAGGCTGGTCGGTGACGCCCGCCATCGGGGCGAGAACCAAGCCGTTGTGCACTGTATATGGGCCGATGCGTACTGCCGACATAGCCTTACCTGTTGTGGAGGCCAAATCATCCGCAGGCCGTGTAAAAAACCGTTTCACCCGGTCTGCAACGGCCCGTCCAGCCAGCCGCTTGCGCCACCGTCAGATCGAACCGAGAGTTTGAAAAAGGGTTGGCATGATACCCGCTCTCGATGACTGGATAAAGGCTGAATTGGATAAAATCTGAACAGTTGTCTTCAGTCCTTGAAGAGTGCAATCAGGGGCCGATTGATAGAGAAACTTCGGTAATCGTGCAGTGTTGTATAGCGCAAACCGCCACGATCAGGATCAATGCGGCGGCTTGCAGGGGTGCTGCCCTGTCATTCCGGAGAGCGGAAGTTCAGGCTGTAATTGACGGCTTTGGCGCCCGGATCAAGGATGTCCAGCGCAATATGGATCGGCGTCTGCGGCGGCATCTCTTCCTTGCCGGCCAGTTCGCCGCTCAGGTATTCGCTCGGTTTGAACCGACGACTGGCAATCAACTGACCGCTGGTGTCGGAAAAGCGCAGCTCCAGCAGCGGGAATGGCTGCGAAAACGGTGCGCGGTTATAGATGATCGCGTCGACCACCAGCGCCCCCTGAAACTCGGGATGGCTGCGCACCACCAGGTTGCTGCTTTTGAGCTGGGAAATGTCGACTTTGGTCGGCACCTTGCAGCCAATCTGCGGGCAGATTTCCTGAAACCAGGGGCGGTATTGGTCTTGGCGCGCCAGTTGATCGAAGTGATACCAGATGTATTGCCCCGCCAGACCAGCCAGCGCCAGCACCACCAGCACGATCCAGGCAAAGCGCCTTCCCCGGCGCGGCCTGGGCGGCTGCCAGTCCAGTTGCAGTGGGTCGTCGGTCAGGTCCAGCAGCGCCTGATCGCGGACTGCCGGTTCATTGCGTGCGCGTTTGCTGCGTGGATCAGGCTCTGGCTCATGATCGTCGTCCTGGTCATCGTCGTCCACGGCTGACCAGCGTTCGACTTTCTCGACAGGCAGGGCTTTGCGCTGAGTGATGACGGGCAGGTTGGGCTCGTCATCGTCGAGGTCTTTATCCAGGGACAGTGAAGGCTCGGTGCGGTTGTTGTCTGAAGCAGGCTCCGGCTCTTCAATCGAATCGGCAGGCGAAACGACCTCGGCGTGCAGTTCCGGCAAATGCTCGACATCGTCGTTGTGTACCGTGTCGACCCAGGCGGCTTCGTCGGTCTGGCGAGTGTCGCGCTTGGCCGTAAGGCTCAGCGTGTCGTTATCGGCAGTGCTGGCTGTGTGTCCGAAGGTGTCGGGCCGGCGGGTCTCGCGCTGTTCAAGGCGCGCCAGCTCTTCGTCCAGGTTCAGGTTGTCGAGATCCATCTCGCTGACCTGCCATATGTCGTCATCATCCTCTACGGCCTTGAGCGGCGCGGGTTCTGGCGCGAGTTTCGGCTCCGGCGTAGCGGACTGCTCGGGCAGCGGTGGCTCGATGACGGCGGGTAACGGCGCAGCCGCCGTCCGCTCGGAGTCGTCGATGGCGCGCTGTTCCAGCAATTGCCGGGCGGCGTTGAAAACCTGCAGGCAGGCTCCGCAACGCACCACGCCTCGCGCTACGCTCAATTGCGCGTGGCTGACTCGGAAACTGGTCTGGCAGTGCGGGCACTGGGTGACAAAACTGTCGGTCATGCGGCAATCCGGTTCATGCGGCGATTAACGGCGGCGGCCCGTGATGCGTACCCAGCCATCACGGTTTGCGATCGGGTCAAGCACAAAGCTTTCAGCATAGGCCGCAGCGACTTCTTCGCCCTGTTCGGCCAGGATCCCGGACAGCGCCAGGCGACCGCCGGTCTTGACCAGCGTGGTCAATTGCGGGGCCAGCGAAACCAGCGGTCCGGCCAGAATATTGGCCACCAGTACGTCGGCTTGCTGAGCGGGCAGGTCCTGCGGCAGGTACAGTGGGAAACGTTCGGCAGCGATATGGTTGCGCCCGGCGTTGTCGCGCGAGGCTTCCAGCGCCTGTACGTCGATGTCGGTGCCCACCGCCTGTTCGGCTCCCAGCAGCAGCGCGGCGATGGCCAGAATGCCCGAGCCGCAACCGAAATCCAGGACGTTGCAGCCTTTGAGGTCCTGACCATCAAGCCACTCAAGGCACAGGGCGGTGGTCGGGTGCGTGCCGGTGCCGAATGCCAGGCCCGGATCGAGCAGCAGGTTGACCGCGTCGGGCTCCGGCGCTACATGCCAGCTAGGGACGATCCACAGGCGCTGGCCAAAACGCATTGGCTGGAAGTTGTCCATCCAGCTGCGTTCCCAGTCCTGATCCTCGATGACTTCGGCGCTGTGTTCGGGCAGTTCTGCGCCGGTCAGCAGGCTCAGATGAGCAAGGACCATTTCGGCATTGGTGTCCGCTTCGAACAGCGCCAGCAAGTGGGTGTGCGTCCACAGCGGCGTGGTATTGAGCTCGGGTTCGAAAATCGGCTGGTCTTCGGCATCCATGAACGTCACGGACACGGCGCCGACTTCAAGCAGGGCGTCCTCGTAGGTTTCGGCTTGTTCTGGGCTGATGGCGAGACGGACTTGCAGCCAAGGCATGGCGGATTACCTTCGATTCGAAATAGGTGCGGCTTGCACGGCCGTTGAGGCCGCAGGAAGCGGGCAAGTTTACTGCTATGCGCTGCAAACAACAAAGCCGCATCACTGCGGCTTTGTCGTTCTGAAGCACGTTGGCTTATTGATTGGCCAGTTTGTGTTCCAGGTAGTGGATGTTGACGCCGCCTTCGCAGAAGCCTTCATCGCGGGTCAGATCACGGTGCAGCGGGATATTGGTCTTGATCCCGTCGACCACGATTTCGTCCAGGGCATTGCGCATGCGTGCCATGGCTTCTTCACGAGTCGCGCCCCAGGTGATCACCTTGCCGATCAACGAGTCGTAGTTCGACGGCACCTTGTAACCGCTGTACAGGTGCGAGTCGACTCGCACGCCGTTGCCGCCTGGCGCATGGAAATGCTTGACCAGGCCCGGGCTCGGAACGAAGGTTTTCGGGTCTTCAGCGTTGATCCGGCATTCCAGCGCATGACCCTTGATGACGACGTCATCCTGGGTGTACGACAGTTTGTTGCCGGCGGCGATGCTGAGCATCTCCTTGACGATGTCGATGCCAGTCACCATTTCCGAAACCGGATGCTCCACCTGAACACGGGTGTTCATTTCGATGAAGTAGAAACGACCGTTCTCGTACAGGAACTCGAAAGTACCCGCGCCGCGATAGCCGATATCGACGCACGCCTTGACGCAGGCGGCCAGTACATCGGTACGAGCCTGTTCGTCGATGAACGGTGCCGGTGCTTCTTCCAGAACCTTCTGGTGGCGACGTTGCAGCGAGCAATCGCGGTCGCCCAGGTGAATTGCCTGGCCCTGGCCATCGGAAAGGACCTGAATTTCCACGTGGCGTGGGTTGGTCAGGTATTTTTCCAGATAGACCATCGGGTTGCTGAACCAGGCTGCCGCTTCGGCACGGGTCTGGGAAGCGGCTTCGATCAGGTCTTCTTCGCGATGAACCACACGCATGCCACGACCACCACCGCCACCGGCGGCCTTGATGATCACCGGATAACCGACTTCGCGACCGATACGCAGAGCGGTTTCTTCGTCTTCCGGCAGCGGGCCGTCGGAACCCGGAACGGTTGGCACGTTGGCCAGCTTCATGGCGTCCTTGGCCGACACCTTGTCGCCCATCAGGCGAATGGTGTCTGCTTTCGGGCCGATGAAGGCAAAGCCGGATTTTTCGACCTGTTCGGCGAAATCGGCGTTTTCCGCCAGGAAACCGTAGCCTGGGTGAATCGCCGTGGCGCCGGTCACTTCAGCCGCGGAGATGATCGCGGGGATGTTCAGGTAGGACAGATTGGCCGGTGCCGGACCGATGCAGACGGTTTCGTCTGCCAGGCCCAGGTGCATCAGCTCGCGATCTGCCGTGGAGTGTACAGCGACGGTCTTGATGCCCAGTTCTTTACAGGCACGCAAGATGCGCAAGGCAATTTCGCCGCGGTTGGCGATCAGAACTTTTTCCAACATCGCAGGCTCTCCCCGGTTCAAACGATAGTGAACAGCGGCTGGTCAAACTCAACCGGCTGACCGTTTTCTACCAGGATGGATTCGATCACACCGCTGGCTTCTGCCGTGATGTGGTTCATCATTTTCATCGCTTCGACGATGCAGATGGTGTCGCCTTTCTTGACGGTCTGGCCGACTTCGACGAATGCTGGCGAAGTAGGCGCCGGGGTGCGATAGAACGTACCGACCATTGGCGACTTGACCACAAAACCGTTCAGCTTCGGAGCCGATGGCACTTCTGGCGCAGCCGGAGCGGCGGCAGGTGCAGGTGCTGCGACCGGGGCGGCCATTGGAGCAGGAGCATAGTAAGGTTGCGCCGGGGTCTTGCTGTGACGGCTGATCCGTACGGACTCTTCGCCTTCACGAATTTCCAGCTCGTCGATGCCGGACTCTTCCAGCAATTCGATCAGTTTCTTGACTTTGCGAATATCCATTAATCAACTCCCAAGGTTCTGTAAGGGCTTTTTGGCGGCTGCTTCAAACCGTATGGTCAGCTCCAGGGCTGTACTCGTCACGGCTTGGCGCTGGCGGCCAGTTGTTCCAGAGCGGCTTCCAGGGCCAGTCGGTATCCGCTGGCGCCCAGGCCACAGATCACTCCTACAGCGACGTCTGAAAAGTAGGAGTGATGGCGGAAAGGTTCGCGTTTGTGCACGTTTGATAAGTGCACTTCGATGAATGGGATGCTCACTCCCATCAGCGCGTCACGTATTGCAACGCTTGTATGCGTAAAAGCAGCGGGATTGATCAAAATAAAATCCACACCCTCATCACGAGCGGCATGGATTCGGTCGATCAGTTCATATTCGGCGTTGCTTTGCAGATACATCAGATGGTGACCGGCATCGCGCGCGCGCTGCTCCAGGTCCTGGTTGATCTGAGGCAGGGTGACGGTGCCGTAGACCCCGGGTTCCCGAGTACCCAGCAGGTTCAGGTTGGGCCCGTGAAGGACCAGGATAGTCGCCATTGCGTGTTCCTTTTGTTGTCTGCGAGCGGTTTACGCCCGGCGACTATGCCGGAAGGGCGATGGACTGTCCAGTTAACTACAGTAGCCGACACGATGACCGATATTCGCGCAAAGTTTATGACTCACCGTTTAGTTTTGGTCATTTGCTCTATTCAGGCGCTCAATCATGCCTGTGACATCGATTTCGCCGACAACTCGCGCATTTTGCAGTTCTTCGCCGTTTTTGCCGAAAAAAAGCATCGCGGGCGGACCGAACAGCTTGTAGCGGTCGAGCAGGGCGCGTTGTTCTGCATTGCTGGCGGTCATGTCGAAACGGATCAGGCTGTATCCCGACAGCCCGGCGACGACACCCGGATCAGGCAGGACTTCGTGTTCGATGACTTTGCAACTGATGCACCAGTCGGCGTACCAGTCGAGCAGCAACGGCTTGCCCGCGTTGCTGGCTTCCTGCAGCACGCGGTCCAGTTCGGCCGAGGTGGTAATCGTCTGCCACTGCGAGGAGGCCGATGCTGCAGCCCCGTTGTTTGCCGCAGTGTATTCCCTGCCCAGGGGGCGCATGGGATCGGTCTGCCCGGACAACGCGCCGTACCAGTTGGCCAATGCATAGACCAGCAGTGCCAGCCCGAGTAACTGAGCCAGTTTTTGCCGGGTGGTTTTTTCGGTGAATTCCAATGCGCCGAGAAACAGAGCGACGCCAGCCGACAGCAGGCCGACCAGCAGCAGGGTGATTTGCCCCGGCAGCACACGGCTGAGCAGGCCTATTGCCAGGGCCAGCAGCAGCACACCAATCGCATTTTTCACGGTGACCAGCCACGGGCCACTTTTCGGCAGCCAGGTCGCACCACCGGTCGCGATCAACAGTAACGGCGCGCCCATTCCCAGGCCGAGGGCAAACAGCTTCAACCCGCCGCCCAGCGCATCACCACTGGCACTGATGTACAGCAGCGCACCCGCCAGCGGGGCCGACACGCACGGCGAGACCAGCAGGCTGGAAACCACGCCCAGCACCGCAGCGCCCCAAAGCGACCCGCCTTCAGTCTTGCCGGCGACACGGACCAGGCGAGAGCTGATTGCTTGTGGCAGGCGCAGTTCGAACGCGCCGAACATCGCGATGGCAAAAATCACGAAGAACGCTGAAAACGGTACCAGCACCCAGGCCGATTGCAGTCGAGCCTGGAGATTCAGACCTGCACCGAACATGCCCATCAGCGCGCCAAGCAGCGCAAAACAGGCTGCCATCGGCAATACGTAGGCGAGAGACAGGCTTAGACCGCGCAGGCCGCCAACCTGGCCGCGCAGCACCACGCCGGACAGAATCGGCAGCATCGGCAATACGCATGGGGTAAAGGTCAGGCCGACACCGGCGAGGAAAAACAGCGCCAGCTCTTTCCAGCTCCAGGCGGCCGCAGGCACAGGTGCAGATGCCTCGGCAAGCGCACTGGCTGCCACATCGCCGATGGTCAGTCGTTCGGTTTCAGGCGGGTAGCACAGCCCCTTGTCGGCGCAGCCCTGATAGGTCACAACCAGCGTGAAGGGGCGTTGCTCACCGGGTTTGCGTGGCAGGTCTATGTCGAGAATGCCGTGATAGACCTCGACGTCGCCGAAGTACTCGTCATGCTTCTGCTCGCCCTTGGGCAACTGCGCTTCACCCAGGCCGATATCGGCGGGCTCGGTGCGGAACTGAAAGCGATGGCGATACAGGTAATAGCCTTCGGTGGCTACCAGGCGCAGCTTGATTGATTCTGGCGTGGTGTCGATCAGGCTCAACTGAAACGCCTGACGAACGGGCAGGAAATCCTTGCTGTTATCCAGCGAGGTGCCACCCAGTGTCGAAGCGGGGCGGTTGTCCAGCAGACCCGCAGCTGAAACGGGCAGGGCCAGGACCAGTAACATCAGGCAAAGCAAACGGCGCATGGCAATCTCGAGTCTCGAAAGTCCGCGCATGATAACGGAGTGCTTCCCTGCCTGCCGAGAACAGGTTGTAAAAGTGGGTGTCAGCAAATCCACAAGCGCGCTGGATTTACTTCTTCCCCGATGAAAAGCTGCCCCCCGCTTCCTGATCGTAAAACTCCGGGATCTTGTACTTATAGGTTTCAAGCCAGCGTTGCAGGCTCAGATCACGTTCCGCCGCGGTGTTGACTTGCGGCGTCGGCGAAGCCGCTCTGCCACTGGCCTGTAGCTGCAGCCAGGTTTCGGTCTGTCTGGGGGCGGAGGCCGACGAGTCACTGTTGTCAGCCCAGGCGTTGTCGGCAATCAACAGCAGGGCAATACCTGCCAGCATGATGCGCTTCATGGTCGTCCCTCGTGTGCCTGAAGAGTAGTTTGCCCCGTCACGCTCGCGACAGGTCTGGCGGGTGTCGGCCGCGTGGTAGAAGGTTTCCTGAGTTGCTCGGCACGTGCCTGGGCATCGGTGATCTGCTCAGGCGTCAGCCCTGCCCTGGTGGCCAGCTCGGCGGCCTGTGTCCAGTTGTTCTGATAAATCAGCAGCGTGGCCAGATTCACGGCTGCCAGCGAGTCGGACTGTTTGAGCTCCATGGCCGTCAGGAATTGAAAGCGTGCCCGCTCCAGTTGCAACTGGTTGAGGTACACAACACCCAGATCGTTGCGGATTTTTTCATCGGTGGGTTGCAGTTTGCTGGCTCTGAGCAAGTGTTGCTCAGCCAGTACATTGTCACCTCGCGCCGCGGCCAGTTGGCCCAGGCCATGCTCACCCTGCGCGGCGCGACACGTGCCCAGCAGGCTGCGATACAGCGGCTCGGCTTCATTGCTGCCCAGCAGGCGCAAGACCCGGGCCTTGCGCAGGCGGACTTCGCCAAGACTGTCCGGCAAACCTTCGAGATTGGCCAGACTGGCATGCAGGCGCCCTTCGTCGGCCATGTTCTGAGCCAGATTGAGGGCAAACTCCTGATCCGAAGTCAGCTTGGGGCACTCACTGGCCTGCAGCGATGACGTCTGCGTCCACAATGCCCGCCCGTCGCTGGCACATCCGCTCAGCATCAGAATGCCGATAACCGCAATGGCTGCTTTCATCAAACCTTTTCCTTCCTTGTAGTGGCGAACCAGCGCTGGCGACCCGGCTTATAAACCGCCCAGAGCGCGACTGATGGCGATGAATCCTGGCCCGGCCAGAACGATCAGCAAGGCCGGGAACAGGAACACCATCATCACCATCGACATTTTGGCCGACAGCTTGGAGATGTATTCCTGCAACCGGGTCAGGCGTCGATCGTCAATCAGTTGCTTGAGTGTCAGCAGCGATTTCAGTGCTCCGCCGCCCTGATGGATCAATTGATTGAGGATCACGCAGGTATCGCTCATCTCATCGACCGCCAGCAGCGCAGCGGTCTTGCGCAGTTCTTCACCCAGCTCCAGCCCGGAATCGACCCGCGTCAGAACCATACGGATTTCTTCGGACAGCACCGGCAGCAGGTCCTTGCCCTCGTTGCTCAGCACGCGCAAGGCCTGTTCGACCGCCATGCCGGATTCGAACAGGATGCGCAGCAGGGGGATAAACGTGGAAATCTCTACCACTACCTGTTTCTGTCGGCGTTTGGCGGCTGCGGCGAGAATTCTTTTGGGCAGCAGATAGCCGATCCCCAGCGCAAAGACCGGCGCTATCAACGGCTGCTCGATATTTTTGAAAAACAGCAACTGGGCCAGCGCGACGACACACATCAACCCCACAGGCACGCCAATCTGGCAGGCAGCAAACAGCGAACGTTTACTGGCGCGGCGCCAGCCGATGCGGTTGAGTAATATCTGGGTTTCCGAATCGAGACTGATGCTGCGCTGTCCGAGGCGCGTGTCACCCAGCAGGCGCAGCAGGCTGCCGAAACGGCTCTCGCGCAGGACGATACCCCGCAGGCGCTGCGCCACCAGACGCTCGTCGCGACGCCTGCGGGCTATGCCGGACAGCAGAAGAAACGCCGCCGCGGCGAGCATCAGGGCGCTGAACAGCAGATCCATGTCAAATGCTCCTCAACATGCGCCACAACATCAGGCAGCCCAGCAGTTGCAGGGCAAATGCCATGCTCAGCAGGATTCGTCCACTGCCGTCGTTCCACATGTGCAGCAGGTAATTGGGGTTCACGGCCATGAAATAACCGGCCATGCCGACCGGCAGCAGCCCTAGCACCAGCGCCGTCATGCGCGTTTCGCCGGTCATGGCGCGCAACTGGCGACCGGCCTGCTCGCGGTCGCGAATCAGCCTGATCAGGTTCTCCATCAGTTCGCTGGCATTGCCGCCATACCGATGGTTGACCCGCAGGCCCAGGGCAAACAGGTGAAATTCGTCGCTTTCGTACAGTTCGGCGAAATCCCTGGCGGCATCCGGCAGGCTCACCCCCAGTTGCACGTTGCGTTCGATGCGACTCATGCCGTCCTTGAGTGGCTGGTCTGCGGCGGCGATACCATAAAGCACAGCATCGGCCAGGGTTCTGCCTGATTTGAGACTGCGCACGCTGTGGTCGAGCAATTGCGGCAGTTGCTCGATCATGCGCCGCACGCGCACGCGAGCCCGCCACGAAACGAACAAACGCAACATCAGCGGCACACCGAGCAGCGCAGCGCCCGCGCCGATGCCGTCGCCCAGCCCGTAGCCGATCAGAATCAGCAGCGCATATAGCGTCAACACCAGGCCCACGCGCTCGGTCGGCAGGCCTAGCCCGGCGCGTATAAAAGCCCGGTCAAGCCAGACCCAGCCGGTTTTCTCGACAACAGGCTCGACCTGGCCGGCGGTCAGACGCTGCCTGACCCGTTCGCTGGCTTCTTGATTGAGCGCCAGATAGAACATGCGCACGGACGCCATCAGCAGCAGCGCGGAAACCAGGCCGAGTATCAGAGATGCCGTCATGCCGCCTCCTTGGTCTGACTCGATAGCCCGGCTCAGTAGCCCGGCCGCAGCTTTTCACCGGCAGCATGCGCAGCCTCACGCATGAAACCGACCCCGGTGCGCCGATCCAGGCGAAACAGCGTGTTCGTGACATAGATGTCATCGCGCACGCCGACCACTTCCACCACCTCGCTGACGCAGCGTCGACCATCCGGCAGGCGGGCCAGCTGGATGATCACGTCCAGCGCCGCACAGACCATCTGCCGCAGGGTTTTCTCAGGGATCAGGCGTCCGGTCAGGCCGACCAGGGTTTCCAGACGCAACAGCGCATCCTGCGCATTGTTGGCGTGGACAGTGCTCATCGAGCCATCGTGGCCGGTGTTCATCGCCGTCAACACGTCCAGTACTTCGACACCACGAATCTCGCCGAGGATGATGCGGTCCGGGCGCATCCGCAGTGAGTTGCGAATCAGGTCGCTGGCCCTTACCTCGCCATGACCTTCGGCATTCGGCGGGCGGGTTTCCAGGCGTACCACGTGTGGATGGGTGAGTTGCAGTTCGGCCACGTCTTCGATGGTCACCAGGCGTTGATTGCTATCGATCAACTGGCTCAGGACGTTGAGCATGGTGGTCTTGCCCGTACCGGTACCGCCGCTGACCAGAATGTTGCAGCGCTTGCCGACTGCTTCCTGGAAAAACTCGAAGATCGGCTGGTCGATGGTCTGCATGGCCACCAGATCGGCGCTTTTGAGCATGTCCTTGCGAAATTTCCGTATCGACAGGCAAGGGCCGTCCAGCGCGATGGGCGGGATGATGGCATTGACCCGGCTGCCATCGGGCAGGCGTGCGTCGACCATCGGCGAGGACTCGTCCAGCCGCCGACCCATAGGGGCGAGAATGCGCTGCATCACGCGCTCGACATGATGCGAATCCATGAAGCGCAGGTCGGTGTGATGCAGCACACCGTCACGTTCGACAAACACTTTGTTCGGCCCGTTGACCAGAATTTCCGTGACCGAGCTGTCGCGCAGCAGCACTTCCAGGGGGCCGAAACCGGTCAATTCATCGACCAGCTCTTCAGCCAGCCGCTCCATTTCGTAACGCGAGATGGCCAGCCGCAGGCGAGCGACGTACTCGGCAACCTTGTCGATGACAAATTGCGCCAGCGCCGGTCGCGACCCTTCAAGCAGGTTTTTGCCGCTTTCTTCGATGCCGTCGATGATGTAGCGGTGCAAGACCAGTTTCAGGCCTTGACCGTCATTGGCCTGACCTGGCGAGCGTGAAGACACGCCAAACAGTTTTTCCGCCATCATTTATTCCCCCACAGTCGTGCGAACCAGCCCTGATCGGGTTTGTCGTGAGTGTCGGAGTGACGTGCGAGGTGTTCACCAAGGCGACGCAGCCCGGTGCACAAGGCGTCACGCGACGCCAGTTCAAAGAGTGTGATGCCCTGATTCTTGGCGTTGAGGCGCAGCTCCGGCGCGAGCGGCAGCACAGCAAGCACCGGCAGGCCGAAGGTTTTGCCCAGGGTTTCCGAGTTGGGCGCGACCGAGCGCTGGTAGCGATCGACCAGCAGTCTGGTGTGCTGCATTTTCATGCCTTTTTCGCGCCAGTGGGCGAGCACGGTCAGATTACGACGGCAGCCCAGTACGCTCTGATCGGTGTACCACAGCAACTGATCGCAATGGCTGACCAGCGAGCGCAGTGCCTCACTGTCCGGCTGGCCCACGAGGTTGACGATCACGTGCTGAAAGTGCTGACGCAACGCGCTCAGCAGCATGTACAGCTCGGCGGCGCTGGACTGCTCAAGATGATCGTCGGCGTCGGTGTAGGCCAGAATACGCAAGCCGCTTTCGCTGGTGGTGAACGCACTGTCGATCAGCGTCGCATCCAGCCTGCGCAAGTGACGCAGGGCATCACCGAAGCTGAACGAGGATTCCAGACCCAGCATCGACAGGCTGTCGCCGCGTGGCAGGCCCATGTCCAGCAGCAGCGTGCGCTGCCCGGTCTTGTGCACCACCATCGCCAGATGGGTCGCGATCAGCGCTCCGTCGTCATCGCTCTGCGCGCCGTACAGCACTGACAGACCGCTCATGTTCGGGTTCGGCGTCACGGCGGGCAGACGCTTGCTCAGGCGTCTGACCAGCCCGGCGACTTCGCTGGAGCGCGAGCCGTAAGCCACGAAATCCCTGGCCCCGGCGCGCATGGCGTTGAGCACCAACTGGTTGTCCATGCCATCGCCCAGCGCAACGATAGCCAGCATTGGCTTGGCTTCCAGCGCGCTCTCGATCAGTGCGCTCTGGGTCATCAGATGCTCGCGGTCGAGGCCGACGAACACCACGCTGGCAAAGGTCACGTCGACCAGCGCCAGCAGATCGTCGAGGCTGCCGGTTCCGGCACTGACCACCTGGCCGAGCGAGCCCAGGGCACTTTGCAGCCACTCCAGATCGGTGTTGTTACGGGTGATGGCCAGAAACGTCTGGCTCAGGCTCTGGCTCATTTGGATAACCCGCTGCGACGGTCAAAATCGCCGTTTTCCAGGAAATACAGGCGCGGGAAGCTCGGGTCGTATGTGCGCAGACTTTCTCCCGGCAGCGAAGGCAGTTGTGCGTTGGCGGCCAGTGGCTGCACCAGATGCGGGGTGACGATCATCAGCAGCTCGCGCTCGTCGCGTTGGATCTGCGAACTGCGGAAAAAAGCACCGAGGATCGGGATGTCGCCCAGCCCGGGAAACTTGCCCACTGAGCCGACGTTGCTGGAGCTGATCAGCCCGCTGACCACGAAGCTTTCGCCGTCGGCCAGCGCGATGCTGGTGTCGGTACGCCGGATATTGAGCGCCGGCACGGTCGTTCCGGCGATAGTGATACCGGCGGAGAAATCCAGCTCACTGACTTCCGGCGCAACCTTGAGCAGGATCCGGTCGCGTCCCACCACTGTCGGTGTCAGGGTCAGGCGCACGCCGAACTCCTTGTACTCGATGGAAATGCCGTTGCCTTCACCATTGGGCACCGGAACCGGGAACTCGCCACCGGCCAGAAAGCTGGCGCTCTGGCCGTTCAGCGCAACCAGGCTGGGGCGTGCCAGTGTGTAGGCGTAGCCGCTGTTTTCCATGGCGTTGAGCATGCCCAGCACCTTGCTGCTGCCGCCACCCCAGACGATATTGAAGTTGCTGTTGTTCAACGGAATGCTCGGCCGGGTTGCGCTGACTGTGCCGGGCGTGACGTTGACGCCGGGCACCGTGCCGGGCGCGCCGAACAGAAAATTGTTCGAGCCTTTGCCGAAGATCGAAGTGCTGGCTTCCTTGAGTTTGCTGCGGCTGACTTCGACGAAGCGGATGTCGGTCTGCACCTGACTGGGCAACTGCGTATCGCCGGACGGCGCGGAGGCTGCCTCGACCATCGACGCCGTGGCTCGGCCACGAACGAACACCATGCTCTGGCGCGGAGCGGTCGAGCAGGCAGTCCAGACCATCAGGCTGGTCGTGCCCTGAGCGACGCCGGTCAATAGAAAGCCATCGTTGCCGCTGACGTGTACATCGGCAATTTTCGGGTCGCCCACGGCAATGCGGGTGATAGCGACCGGCGAGCTGATGTTCTGTTGAATACCCTGATCGATTTCCACCGCCGCAGGCATCGCAGCCAGACTGTTGCAACCGCCTGACGCGGCCCAGACTGAATCCACAGACAGGGCGGTCACCAGAACGACCAGCAGCCTGCTTTTTTTAACCGGCACGAAACAGCAGCTCATCAAATGCAATCCTTGCTCTATCAGGGAGTTTGTTGCGTGATCTGGTTACCGCGTATCACCTCGACGGGGCGCGGTGTGCGGGATGTTGTACCTGGTGTTGACGCACTGGCCGTACTCAGGCTCAGTTGCCTGAAGCTGACCAGTTGGCGATTGGCTGAATCCAGCCGCTCGGCGATGTCGCGACTGCCGGCTTCGCCCGCCCAGTAATTCTGCAGATTGCCTTCATCTGCACTGCGCACGGCCAGGCGCAATACGCCGGTTTGCGAGGCCAGCATCAGGCGCCCCAGCAGCGCTTCAGGTACGGCAACCGACACCGTCCGCGCATTGACCCGGTGCTGTTCTTGCTTGAGGCGTTCGTCAGCCGTGACGTACTGCACCGGCTTGCCATTGCGATCCGGGCCGAGCAAGTCGCCGATGCTGAGCACGCGCAACGCTGGCACCACCACTTGGCTGGATCGATTGGGATTGGTGGTGTCTTCCGGCAGGTAAAGCAGCACGTCCACGTAATCGCCCGGGCTGAGCTGCCCGGACGCGCCGATCACTTCGTCCACCTGTAAGGCCAGCGCCCGCTCATGCGGACGAATCATCCTCGCCAGCGTGCCGCCTGCCTCGAAGTTGCTCTCGCTAAGCCAGGTTCCGGCAGTCAGCGTTCGCCAGCTGCTGCGGCCTACGAGTTTATCGACGGCGTCAAAGCTTCCGGGCGGCGCGACCTTGAGGCGCTCGATTTCCAGATCGTCCGCTGTGATCGGCGTGTAGGCAGGGATATCCCGGGCGACGACCACAACATTGTGGCGCAATGATTCCTCGACGGACGGTGTCGGGGCGGTCTGAGTGGCTTGTTCGGCGATTACCGGGGGGGCCGTCGGTGGGGCAGCGACAGGCGCATCAGGCGGCCTGCCGACGACAATTCCCAAGTATCCAGCGATCAACGCACCCAGCAAAAACAGTACAGCGAGCACCATGGTGATACGACTGCTCATGGCAACTTTCCCTTTGTCATCGCAGGACACTTTCGAACCGGTGCGTCAACTTCGTAATAAGGCAACGGTGAACGGCGTACGGGCTTTTATGTGACGGTAGCTCATTGTTTAAAAAACGCCATAGTGCTTTGGTATTAAAGGGGTTTTGTGTGTTGGCGCGGCGCTCGAAGTGCCTGTTTCGGGCGTTGTGGCGAGGCTATAACTTTCCGGTTAATGCTTTTTTGCGATTGTAGGTTTGGGGATTGGGGACAATGCTGGGGGTGCAGATGGTTTCGCATGTGTGATGCATGTTCGCGCCTCGGAGGCGCAAGGAGAAATGAGATGTTCCTTACCAAGATTTATGTAGGTGCCTATACTCGGGTCACTGGTTTTCTGAAGGATCGTGAGGCCGCTTCAGGTATCGAGTACGCACTGATCGCTGCAATGGTCGCTGTGGCGTTGATTGCTTTCGTGCCGGCAATAAGTGGCAAGATTACAACGATGTTCACAACGATAAGTAATGCGTTGTGATGGGAGCACCGGATATCTGTGAAGTCCCTTTTGTCGCCGGAAGAATCTAGATATCCTGCTTACCATAAACAAGTCTGAAGGTGTCAACATGGCTGTCCATCCTCCCCGCCAGCAACTGCTTCTGGTTGACGACGAAGAGGACGCAAACGAGGAGCTGGCGGAATTGCTCGAAGGCGAGGGTTTCTGTTGCTTCACCGCGTCTTCCGTCAAGATGGCCTTGCACCAGCTGACTCGCCATCCGGATATCGCGCTGGTGATCACTGATCTGCGGATGCCGGAGGAAAGCGGCATCCAGTTGATCCGCCACCTTCGCGATCACACCTCCCGCCAGCACCTGCCTGTCATCGTGACCTCAGGCCACGCCGATATGGACGACGTCAGCGACCTGCTGCGTCTGCACGTACTCGACCTGTTCCGTAAACCGATCTACCACGTCCGCTTGCTGGAAACCCTCAATAACCTGTTCCCCGAGCCGAAGATCTTTCAGGTTCAGTGACGGCGGCTTTCGAAGCGCTCAGCCATGCGCTGCCTCTCAGGATCGGAGGCGAAGCGTCCAGAACTGCATGCCAACGCGGAGCATTGGCACAAGAGTCAGTTGGACTTGTGTATAACTATGAGCGTCGGTCTTGATGCTCCGCTTCACCCATCTCACTCGACCACACTGAATTCAACCCTCGCCGTCTGGCCGCTTTCGTCCAGGACGCTCAATTGGTAGCGCCCCGGTTTGTTCAGGGTAGGGGTGAAGTCTTGCCGGGTGTCGGTGTCTGCCAGCGGCGTGCCGTCGATGAACCACCAGCGTCGTCCGCTGCCGCCCAATGCCGAGAGTTTCAGGCGCAGGGCCTGGCGGCTGGTAACGGGCAGGCGCAGGTTGTCGCCTTCGCGCACGCCGACGATGCTCAGTGGCGGTGCGAGGTTCAGGTTCTGTGGCGGGCATTCAGGGTCGGCGGGAGGCAGCCTCGTGTCACGGCGTTCCGCCTTGGGCAGCCAGGGTTCCAGCGGCGCCGGCCACAGGGCGATATCCTGCGGCTGGGCATCCGGGCAACTGGCGCCGACCCGCAAACCCTTGGCATTGACCCAGATTCGCTCCTGCAAACCCAGCCCGAGGGGTTGATCGGCCGCGTGCAGGGTGGGTGGCGTGGTGCCGTCCAGGGTCCATGCGAAGCGTTGACGGCGGCAATTCGGGTCGCTCTTGCTCATCGGCTGACCCAGCGGCCAGCAGATCGCTGCCACACCGACATTCAACGGTACAGGTTGCACCGGCGCCGCAATCCCGCGCTGGCTGTCGCGATTGACCAGTACATCGTGAACCTGAAGCATCAGCGGCGCGGCGGAAGCCAGTCCGAATTGCCCCGGCACCGGCGTACCGTCCGGCCTGCCGATCCACACGCCCACCAGAAAGCGCGGCCCTACACCAATCGCCCACGCATCACGGAAGCCATAACTGGTGCCGGTCTTCCAGGCCAGTTGCGGACGCTGCACCAGCTCTGCCCGCGGATCAACATCCGGACGCGACTGACCACTGAGAATGCGGCGGATAATCCACGCTGCCCCCGGCGACATCATCCGCCGTTCGCGCAGCCGGTCCTGCGGTTGCAGCCGCACATCCGCGCTTCTGCCACCTCGGGCAAAGGCGCTGTACCCGGTCACCAGATCTTCCAGCCGACTGCCTGCACCTCCCAGAATCAACGCCAGGTTCGGTTCGGCCAGCGGCGGCAAGGTCAGCGGCACACCGCCATTGCGCAGTTCGGCGGCGAAGCGTTTCGTGCCGTAGACTTCCAGCAACTGCACCGCAGGCAGATTAAGTGACATCGACAGCGCCGAACTGGCCGCCACCGGCCCCCCGAAACCGGTCGAGAAATTGCCCGGCCGGTAGTCGCCATAACGACGCGGCACGTCCTGCATCAGCGATTCGGAGTGAATCAGCCCGGCGTCCATCGCCATACCGTACAGAAAAGGTTTGAGCGTGGAGCCCGGCGAACGCAGCGCGGTGACCATGTCCACATGGCCGAAACGCCTGGCATCGTTGATGTCCACCGAGCCCACGTAGGCGCGTACCGCCATGTTCTCCGCCTCGACCACCAGAATCGCCGCCGAGGTACGCTCCGGCAGCCGCGCCCGCCAGCCCATCAGCAAGTCTTCCATGCGCCGTTGCAGCGTGGCATCCAGCGTGGTGCGGATCAGCGGTGGGCTGTTCGGCCGATTCAGGCGTCGGGCCAGCAGTGGCGCAAGGCTCGGCTCTTGTCGCGGCGCCAGCCACAAGGGTTCTTCCTGCGCCTCGTCGACGGCGCCCTGCGGCCATACCTTGAACTCGGCCAGACGCTTGAGCACCTTGTCGCGGGCCAGTTGCGCGCGCTGCGGATGACGATCAGGGCGCAGACGGCTCGGCGCCTGCGGCAACACCGCCAACAACGCGGCTTCGGCACGGGTCAGGTTTTGCGGCGATTTGCCCAGATACGCCCAACTGGCAGCGGCCACCCCTTGCAGCGTGCCGCCGAACGGCGCGCGATTGAGGTACAGGTCGAGAATCTGCTCTTTCGACAAATGCCACTCAAGCTGCAAGGTGCGCCACAGTTGGCGAAATTTGCCGGGGAGGGTGCGTGAATGCGGGTCGAGCAGCCGCGCAACCTGCATCGACAACGTGCTGCCGCCGGACACCACCCGCGTCCCGCTGAGGTTTTGCCAACTGGCGCGCACCAGCGCCAGAGGGTTTACGCCGGGATGGCTGTAGAACCAGCGGTCTTCATAGGTCAGCAGCGCCTCAAGGTAATACGGCGATACCTGTGCGTGAGTGACCGGGTAGCGCCACACGCCATTGGCATCGGCGAAACGCCATAATGGCGTGCCGTCCTCGGCCAGCACGACACGCGCCAGATCGTCCTTGGGCAGAGGCAACGGCCACACGCGATCAGCCAGCCAGAGCAGGGCGATCAGGAACAACATACTGCCTGCCAGCCATTTGATTTTTTGCACGAGGCGCATAAGAAATTCAGGTTTCAACGCAAAGAGCCTTTATGATCCACGGAACCTGAATCCCTGGCGACGGCCAAAGCGGACAGATCATTTTCTTCACGACCTCAATCAGGACGTACATATGCAGGTAGAAGGCTTTTTTGAATGGCTCGGGCAGGCCATCGGCGCGGTGATTCGTTTCTTCATCGACGGCTTTGCGTGGTTGTTCAACGGGTTTACCCACGCTGGAGGAAATTTTGTCGACGGCCTGTCGCGTACGCTCGGCATGGATACCTCTCTGATCAGCATCGTCGCCCTGATCATCGGCCTGATGCTGCTGTACTCGGCCGTCCGGGCGTTCATGCGTGCTTCTATCATCCTCGGGATCATCTGGCTGGCGCTGGGCCTGTGGTTGCTGAGCTGGATCATTCATTGATGCGTTAAAAGGCCCGCCTTGTTCCGGATCGGGGGGGTATCGGAGCGACCGGGATTCACCTCGGTCGCGAAGGCTTCATTCCGGACGATACATCTTCAGCGGATGTACCGGCCCTTTCGCGAGCAAGCTTGCCCCCACCGTTCCAATCAATGAGTGCTCACTTGCCCTTCACCACCATCTGCGCTGGCGCTTCGCCCAGGGCCTGCCAGTTCGGGCGGTACATTGATTCCACCTGTGGTGGCGGTACGCGATAAGTGCCCGGTGTGACTGCGCGTGCCAGATAGAGCAGGTGCACGCTGCTGCTGCCGTCGATGTCCAGCGCGGCCACATAACGGTCACCGCGATATTCCTGATGCTTGATCCCGGCGTTCTCCATCGACTCACGAATGGTTTTCACCTCTTCGCTGGCATCCGCCAGGCTGGCCGAGCTTTGTGCGAGGTTCTGGTTTTCCAGCTCCAGGCCTGCGGGCAGCAAGTCCACCACCAAGGCATCCGGCACACGCTGCTTGGCACCGATCTCCAGATGCACCAGCACCAGTTGCCCGGTTTTCAGCGCGCCGACGTTCAAGGGCGCGCCGCTCAGGCTCAGGTATTCACGACGGATGCTCAGGTTTTCGCCACCGGCCGCAGGTGCCTGGGTTGGATAGCCGGAAACGGTCAGTTGCTGATACAGCGGCTCACTGCCCTGATTGCGAACCGAAAGCGGTGACCCCAGCAACGCGCCGTCGAGCTTGAGCCCCGGTTGCTGGTTGCTCAACTCACGGGTTTCGGTGCCGCTGGCGATGCTTGCGGTCCAGTCCTTCTCCGGCTTACTCAACAGGTTGCGACCCGCCAGGAACAGCGAGTTGCTTTCCTGAGTAGACAGGTAGCGACTGGCAGCCACTTCATCCGCCAAGGCAAACAGGCGCTCATCACGCTTGTCCTTGGCGAGGTCGTTTTCTTCCAGCAATGCCAGAATCAGCGCGTGGTCACGCAGCGAGCTGCCGTAGTCGGCCAGCCATTCGTTCTTGCGACCGACCGCCAGACCTGCGGTCAAGGCCAGATCGGCACGCGGCTTGTCGCCCATTTTCTCCAGCGCCACGGCCAGTTGTACCAGCGGCAGGCCCGAGCGCGCATCGCTGCGGCGGTCGAACAGGCTGCGCAAGGCTGCCAGCGGTGCCTGTTGACTGCGTGACAGCACCAGCCCGGCGTAAGCCTGCACGGCAAAGCGGGTATGTTCGGCGTTCTGGCTGTAATTGACCTGAATCTGACCCGCATCCTGCAAATATCGCAGCAGGCGCTCGTTGGCTTTCTTCAGCGCATCCGGCGGCACAGCGAAGCCCTGATCGCGGGCGCGCAGCAGGAAGTCGGTGACGTAGGCGGTCAGCCAGTATTCCTCGTCGCCGTCCGAGCCCCACAGGCCAAAGCTGCCGTTGTAGCGCTGCATACCCAGCAAGCGCTCGATACCGATTTCGACCTTGCGCTTGCGTTCGGCATCCGGCTCGCCAGTCAGGCCCAGGCGCTTGAGGGTTGCAGCGTCGGCATACAGCGATGGATACAGGCCGCTGGCGGTCTGCTCCAGGCAACCGTAAGGGTAGGCCTTCAGTGCACGAATTTGTTCGCCGAGGTTCAGCGGCGGACGGCTCGACAGCGACAGTAGTGCTTCACGACCGGCAGGCTCGAACGCTTCCAGCGCGCCTTCCGGCAGGCTCCAGGTCTGATCGTTGAGGGTGGCGCGGTAATGCTTGAGCATCGCCGGGTAGGCAGGGCGCACGCCAACCGTCCACTCGCGAGTGAAGGCAGGCAGGTTTTCGCCCGGCAGGTCCAGCCCTTCCACCTGCACCTTGATCTTGCCCTGGCCCAGACCGCCCTGCGCCAGCACCGGCACTTTCAGGGTCACGCGCTGGCCTTGCTTGAGCTGCAACGGCTTGCTCTGATCGCCGCCGGGAATGCTTAACTGGCCTTCAGCGCTGATTTTTACCTCCAGCTTCTGTGCCTTGCCCGACAGGTTCGACACGTCCAGCGCAATGCTGGTCTGGTCACCACCGGCGAGAAAACGCGGTGTCGACAGCTCGGCGATGATCGGCGCGGCCACGACGGTTTTCGCCTCGGCCATACCGTAGCGCTCGTCGGTCCAGGCCTGCGCCATGATGCGCAGTTCGCCGTTGAAGTCTGGAATGTCGACGCTGACTTCACCTTCGCCCGCGTCATTCAGCGTGACCGGGGCACTTTGCAGCGCGACGATGGTGACGCTGGTGTCCGGACGCTTGCCACCCTTGGCCAGCGCATCGCCACCGAACGCCATGCTCGCCAGACGGCCCTGGCCGGCTTCGATCAACTGGCCGTAGATATCCAGTTGGTCAGCACCGTATTGCTTGCGACCGAACAGGCTGGCAAACGGGTCGGGCGTGGCGTAACCAGTGATATTGAGGATGCCGACGTCCACCGCCGAAACCAGTACGTGGACGTGTTTGGGCACGCTGCCGTCAGCATTCTTCGCGGCAACTTTTAGGGTAAGCGGCTGTTTGGGGCGCATCTTCTCCGGCGCGGTCACGGTCAGCGCCAGTTTGCGTTGTGCGCGGTCCAGCGGCAGGTGCAGCACGCCCACGGCGCGCTTCGGCGTGACATTGGCCTTGCGCTCGCCGGGACGAATTACCAGCGCGGTGACATACAGATCGTGACGCGCCCATTGCTTGTCGAGCGGAATTTCATACGACTTGCCTTCGGCCGGCACGTCGATTTCCTTCCACCACAGTGGGCCTTCGCTGGACTCGACCAACAGGTAGCCCTTGCCGGCGGCGGGTGGCGTGACTGTGACCTTGGCCGTGTCGCCATCGTTGTAAGCAGGCTTGTCCAGCGCCAGTTTGACCTGATCGGGCCTGACCGCGCCGCCGTCGGTATTGTCCTGCCAGCGATAACCGGCCCAGAACCGCAGGCTGCTGATCATGCCGGTGGACGGATCTTCCACTTCGACGCGGTAGGGGCCCCATTCGACCGGGAAGCTGATTTTGGCCGTGGAGTCCTTGGTGATCGTGAGGGTTTCCTCGTTCAGGTTGAGGAATTTCTCGTTGAAGTGGTAGCTCCAGCCATCATCGGCCGAGTAGTTCCAGTAGTAGTCGCGGCGCTCACGGATCAAACGGACTTTGATGTTATCGGCGGCCAGTTTGTTGCCTGCGGCATCGGCCATGACGATTTCGAATTCGGCCGGGCCATCGCCATTGGTTTGCGCTTCGCCCTTGCCGGCTTCGTCGTCGTAGTCTTCGCCGCCCGTGCTGCTGCCAAACAGCGCCCGCACGCCGGGCAGTTGCTCGGCAGGCCAGATGGGCTGCACCAGACGGCGAGTGATCGGACGACCACCGGACTCTTGCAGGCTGGCTTGCAGAATCAGTTGCAACGGCGATTTGGCCTCTGCCCATTCGGTCTTCACCGAGAGCGTTGAATGGCCTTCGGCATCGAGAGTGACGGGCTCAAGCTCCAGATCGTGCTTGAGGTCTTGCTCGGTGATCGAGCCAAACTGGTAGCCCGGTAATTTGGGCACCGCTTCGCGCAGCGGACGCACGTAAACCTGACCGGTCAGGCTGTTGCCCGACGCAGGCGCGCCGTACAGGTAGCGGCCGGTGATATCGAACTGCGGGTCGTCAGCCGGTGCCACAGGCGTGTCGCTGCCCTTGAGTTCGAGGGCCAGACGCTCGGGCAGAAAGTCTTCGACCTTGAACTCGTAAAGTTGCGGTTTGCCGTCGCCCAGGTCGAACACCAGTTGCCAGCGCCCGGTCGGGGCTTCTTCGGCAAGTTGCAAGGGGTATTGGTAGAAGCCGTTGCTGTCGGCTTCCCAGACAAATTTGCGGCTGACCTGATCGTCAGGACGGCGCACTTCGACGGTGATCGGTTGCGGCTTGACGTTCTTGCCGTCGCTGTCCCGCAGCAGGCCATTGAGCAGCACGGTTTCGCCGGGGCGATACAGGTCACGCGGGCCGAAAATGAAGAATTGCAGCGGGTGCGCCTGCGGGCCGGATATGTCGAATTCGGCCAGGTCCAGCGCCGAGCTGTTCAGGCGCAGCATGCTGGTTTGTTCATCCTTGTGCGCCAGGACTACCGCAGCCTTGGCCGGCAGCGGCAATTGCGCATGGCCATCGCTGTCGGTCTTGCCTTGGGCGACCACTTTGCCGTTGTCGTCATAGACATCGACGCTCACGTCGCCGAGGGCCTTGCCGCCTTCCAGCGCCTGAGTGAATACGTCCAGGCGATTGCTGTAACGGTGGACCGACAGGCCTATATCGCTGAGGGTGAACAGGGTGGCCGGTTGCGAGTAGCTGTAAGTGCCGGATGCGCGCATCACGGCCAGGTAAACGCCCGGTTGCTGCAGCGCCTTGATACCGGCAATCGGCAGCAGCACGGTTTCACGCGTATTGCGCGCGGGCTTGAGGTCGAAACGGCCGCCGTAGACCAGATCCGCCATGGGCAGCAGCTCTTCGGAGCTGTAGCTGGACAGGCTCGACGCGCCGTCCCATTGGGCAAGGAAGTTGGGCATCGAATCGGGTTTGACCCGGAAGAACTCGACATCCACTTTGTCGACATTCAGGGCGATGATCGGCAGGCCTTCGGCCAGACGTGTCGGCAACAGGCTGCCGCGGCTGGCGAAGCCGACAGTGGCTTGCAGGTCGCGGGTTTCCAGACGGCTGATGTATTCGGCGGCGAGTGTAGCCTTGTTGACCGCCAGCAGGCCGGCGTCGACGGTCAGTACCAGCTTGCGCTGCGGCTCCAGATGGCGCAAACGCAGCTCCATGAGGTTGTCGGACAGCTCCCAGGCGCCGTCGACCTTGCCGTTCTTGCTGTCTACCAGATGCAGTTTCTCAGCGAACTTCTGCTCAGGGTCCAGCGGGACCGAGAAACTCACCGACAGCGTACTGGCGCCCTCGACCTGGATTTCCGAGACATCGATGACCGTCAGCTCGCGCCCGGCATAGCGCTTGCCCAGCGCGGCGAGGTCGACTGCGGGTTTGGGCCTGGTATCGGTAACCGCTGCCTGAGTGGCGGGGGCCGCGCTCGACGCGGGTTTGTCTGGCGTCGAGGAATCGCAGGCACTCAGCAGCGCAAGCGCGCACGCCAGAAACAATCCTTTGTTTAACATGTGGGCACTCATCGGCAACGGTAGAGAGGAGGCGACTATATAACACTCGAGGTGACAAGTATTACTCTCGGATAGAGCAGTGTCCGCCCTGACACCTTTGGCGCGCAGAGCAGCTGCACGATAGTTAAGCTACATAGCCCTTGCACTCTGGCTACAATGCTCGCCTTGTCGGGAGTTCTCATGTCCACGTTGTTCAACGATTGGCGTCATCGCTCAACCCATCGTCGCGTCTGGGCGCTGGCGGCGCCGATGATTCTGTCGAACATTTCCGTGCCGCTGGTGGCGCTGGTCGACAGTGCGGTGATCGGCCATTTGCCGCATGCGCATCAGTTAGGCGCTGTGGCGGTGGGGTCGACGCTGTTTACCTTTCTGGCCTGGGCCATGGGCTTTCTGCGCATGGGCACCACCGGTTTTGCCGCGCAGGCGGCGGGGCGTAGCGACAGTGCCGAGTTGCGACGGATTTTGTTGCAGGGGCTGTTGCTGGCTGTTGGCCTGGCCTTATTGTTGGGTGTGATCGCCTTGCCGTTCAGCCATCTGGCGCTGGCGATGATGCAGCCGTCTGCCGATCTGCAACAGATGACTCTGGATTTCTTCCATACCCGGCTGTTCGGCCTGCCCGCAGCACTGGCCACTTATGCGCTGGTCGGCTGGTTTCTCGGCACGCAGAACGCCCGTGCGCCGCTGGCGATTCTGTTGGTCACCAATGTGGTCAACATTGTGCTCAACCTATGGTTCGTCATGGGGCTGGACTGGGGTGTGGTTGGCTCGGCCCGCGCTTCGGTACTGGCGGAGTGGACCGGCGTCGTGCTCGGTCTGCTGCTGGCGCGCAAGACCCTGCGCGCCTGGCCCGGTCAGATTGTCTGGTCGGCGCTGAAGCTGTGGAGCAACTGGCGACCGTTGCTGGCGGTCAATCGCGATATCTTTCTGCGCACGCTGGCGCTGCAATCGGTCATGTTTCTGATTACCGTGCAAGGCGCTCGTCTCGGTGACGCAACGGTTGCGGCCAACGCATTGCTGCTCAACGGCCTGCTGTTGACCGCCCACGCACTGGACGGCCTGGCGCATGCGGTCGAAGCGTTGTGCGGTCACGCCATCGGCGCTCGCGACCGCAACACGTTGCGCCGCTCACTGGTGGTGGCAGGCGGTTGGTCACTGATTGCCAGCGTAGGCTTTGCATTGTTGTTTCTGGCGGGCGGGCATTGGTTTGTCAGCCTGCAGACCGATATCCCGGCAGTGCGTGAGACAGCGATCATCTACTTGCCGTACCTGGCACTGATGCCGTTGCTGGCCGTCTGGAGCTATTTGCTCGACGGGCTGTTCATCGGCGCCACGCGGGCCCGCGAGATGCGCAACGCGATGCTGATCAGCGCGGCAGGCATTGCGCCGCTTGCCTGGCTGGCCTCCAGCCACGGCAATCATGCCCTATGGCTGACCTTTCTCGCGTTTACCCTGCTGCGCGGTCTGAGTCTGGGCACGATTGCCTGGCGTCTGACGCGCAGCGATGGCTGGTTCAATCACTGAGCCGTTGATTTCGCTGGCGGCTGCTTTTGCGGCGTGTTGTTGACGAACATCTCCACCTCGTCCGTAACCGGTGCCAGGCGACTCAACAGTTTGGCAAATGCGCCCACCAGGGTGCCGTGGTTGGTGCGCGAGAAGTACAGGTCGCGAACCGGCACGTCCGCCGCTCGCAGCTTCTGCGCCAAGCCGCCGGTGTTGCGTTTGGGGTTGACCAGCGTGTCGTTATTCGACGCCATCAACAACGCAGGCGGTGCGTTTGAACTGACGTGATTGATCGGCTGCGAATCGGGCGGTGAGTCGGGGAAGAAGAACACCGGTTTCACCTCCGGGTTCTCGATGGGCAGGAAGTCGTAAGGCCCGGCCAGCCCGATCCAGCCACTGAGGATGGAGGGCGATAATCCTTCTACGGCCAGCCAGCGCGGGTCAAGCGCCAGCATCGCCGCGTTGTAGGCCCCTGCACTGTGGCCCATCACGTACAGGCGTCCGGGGTCGCCGCCGTAGGTTTTGATGTGTTTATAAGTCCAGGCCAGCGCCTGTGCCGAGTCTTCGAGAAAACTCGGGTAGCGCACCTGTGGATAAAGCCGGTAGTCGGCAATGACGGTCACGATACCGCGTGCCGCCAGCGCCTGGCCGACGAATGCATAATCAGTCCTGGAGCCGGTGTTCCAGCTTCCGCCATAGAAAAACACCACCACCGGCGCATTGGCCGGTTTCGATTTCGGCGTGTAGATGTCCAGCCTGTTGCGCGGGTCCGACCCATAGCTCAACCCGGATACCTGATCGACAGGGCCGTTGGGGTTCAGGGTATTGAGCAGCGTCAATGGTGAACAGCCAGCCAAGGCTGCCAGTAACGCTGTGCTCAGCAGTGTCAGGAAAATCACTCGGATCATGGTGGGGGCTCTGACAAATAGTTCGGATATACCTGAGACCACCGCGATACGCCCCGGTTGCCCCAATTTACCGCTACGTCAGCCGGAAGCATTCGGATCACCCGGCTGGTCATTTGCCTTGCCGGTAAAGCTGATACGCGGGCCGCTCAGTTCAACGGCGTCGTGGTCAAAGCGCAGCGTGCTTTGCCCGGTTTTCACGGTCAGTTCGCTGCCTTTGCCGATCTCTACGTGGGTGCCGTCCTGCAATTGCAGACGCCTTTGCTCGCCCGAAATCGTCTGCCAGTCGAGGCGCATGTGCACGTTGTCGCTCGGTGAGGGCGCGTCGCCGTGGTGGGGTGGTTCAAGGCTGGCCAGGTGTTCCCCGCTCGATGCCTGCAGGCCGCCGGTGATCAGCGGCGGCTGTGAATCATCTTCGGCAAAGCTCACCAGCACCGGCATGCCGCCCAGGCATGCGAAGTCCAGCCCCGGCGCAATGTTCAGCCAGCAGTTGGCACGGGCATGTATGTCCCATTCGAACCGTACCTGCACCCGTTCTGACGCATCGCGTCTGACGTGCTCGCCGTAAGGACCCATCAGCCAGGCCCGTTGCAGTTGTGCAATCGGCGGCCTTGGCGGTCGTGCAGGCGGTGCCGAGCCGTCATTCCCGAAGACCAACTGATGGTGGCGTCTCGAATGGACGAAGTGATAATGGATATTTTCTTCTGCACACAGACGATGCACCAGTTGCAGGTCGGACTCGTGATACTGCACGCAGCATTCGCGCTCGCGGCACTCGGTATTCAGGTCAAAGCGATAGCCGTTTTTCAGGCCGTGTTCGTCCAGCACCTGGGCGATGATGCGCGTTGCAGTCATGTGCTGGAAGATGCGTGAGGTGTAACGCAGGCCCAGGCAGCTCAACCGCGGCCCCATGGTCAGCGTGTAATACGCCGGGCCGGGTTGGTAATGGCTGCGTGTCGCGCTGTGGATCTGCCCGTGAAAACCCTGTTCGGCGTCTGAACTCAGGTAGGCCGGTTTGTACATCAGGCTGACCAGGTCCATATCGAAGCCGTCACCGAGAATTTCGATGTCGAACACAAACGGCTGGCTGATGGCCTCCTTTACACTGAACGATATGACGTCGAAGCGGCGATACAGGCGGGCGATTTCCAGACGAAACAACGGCGCGTTGGCTGGGTCGGGCATAAAGATGTCTCTACCGGGAATGCGGTCACGGATTCTGGCGGAGAAGGCGGGTAGCGCAGTGCGCGGAGAGGCAGAAAAGGACGTTTCCTACAGAGGGAAGAGGCGGGGGACTACATTGGTTGGGTTGATGTCGTTATGCACAAGCCTGGACTGACGCCTACTGCCAGCGCATTGGGATAATAGTTACTAAATTCTCGCTTCACGCGCTCCAGCGTGGAGCGCATTTCGGACGCAGAGCTTCCAGAACTGCATGCCAACGCGGAGCATCGGCACGAGAGTCAGGATTACCGTCAGGAAGACAAGTACGAGGAGCGCGTCAGGCCCAGACGCAGGGCGTCGAGGAAGTAGGTGCGCTCGCGGGGAGTGATCTTGGCGCTGGCGACCTTGTCCCGGTAATGGGTCATCAGTTCTTCCGGCGACAAGTGCACGTAGCGCAGCATGTCTTCGATGGTGTCGTGGGTCTCGATACCCGCGTGGTACACGCTGCCGTCCGGGTTCTGGTAGATGTTCACCGAGTCGGTATCACCGAACAGGTTGTGCATGTCACCCAGGATTTCCTGATAGGCGCCCACCAGGAAGATCCCCAGCAGATAGTCTTCGCCTTCGTTCAGCGAGTGCACCGGCATGCTGGTCTCGATGCTTTGCTCGTCGACATATTGCTTGATCTTGCCGTCGGAGTCGCAGGTCAGGTCTTGCAGCACGGCGCGGCGCACCGGTTCTTCGTCCAGACGGTGCAGCGGCAGAATCGGCAGCACCTGGCCGATGGCCCAGGTGTCCGGCAGGCTCTGGAACACCGAGAAGTTGCAGATGTACTTGTCGGCCAGCTTGTCGTTGAGCTCGTCGAGCACCTGGCGGTGCGAGCGTTGCCGTGCCTTCAGCGAGTTGTACAGGCGGCGGCAGACGGCGAAATAGCATTGTTCGCCCAGTGCCTTCTCCGCCAGGCTGATCTTGCCGTCGGCGTACTGGGTGGCGATGTCACTCATGTAGTGCGTGGCGCGCCAGTAGGTTTCGGTGACCATCTCGATGTCGGTCGGGCCCAGCAGGTCGACCAGCCATTGCACGGTTTCCGGCAGGCTTTCCTTGTCGGCGATTTCCGGGACTTCGTCGTTGTGCTTCTCGACGTCGGTCACCTGAACCACCAGCATGGCGTGGTGAGCGGTCAGCGAGCGGCCGCTTTCCGAGAAAATGTGCGGATGTGGCAGGCTCTGCGCGTCGCAGAACTCCTTGAGCATGCCGACCACGACACCGGCGTAATCGTCCATGTCGTAGTTGATCGAACTGGCGTTGCGCGAGTGCGTGCCGTCGTAATCGACGCCGAGACCGCCACCGACGTCGATGTAATCCACCGGCAGGCCGAGTTTGCGCAGTTCGCCGTAATAGCGGATCGCTTCCTTGAACCCGTGTTGGTAGTCGGCCAGGTTGGCGATCTGCGAGCCCATGTGGAAGTGCAGCAGGCGGATGCCCTGATCCAGCCCGGCCTTGCGGAAACGCTCGACCACCGACAGCAATTGCGCGGCGGACAAGCCAAACTTGGACTTCTCGCCACCGGTGTCAGCCCATTTGCTCGAGGCCAGAGACGACAGACGCACGCGCAGGCCGACCTGGGGAGCCACTTTCAGCTCGGCGGCTTCTTCGATGACCAGTTCGACTTCGGATTCTTTCTCGATGACGATGAATACGTTGTGGCCCAGCTTTTGGCCCATCAGCGCCAAGCGGATGAATTCGCGGTCCTTGTAGCCGTTGCAGACGATGGTGCCGCCTTTGGGCGCCAATGCCAGCACGGCCATCAGCTCAGGCTTGGAGCCTGCTTCCAGACCGATGGACACGTTCTGCGTGGCGATGATGTTTTCCACCACCGCTTCCTGCTGGTTGACTTTGATCGGGTACAGCGCGGTGTACTGGCTCTGATACTCCAGACGCGCGATGTTGCTGTCGAATGCACCGGTCAACTGACGCACGCGGTCTTGCAGGATGTCGGGGAAGCGCACCAGCAACGGCAGCGACAGACCGCTCTTGCGCAGATTGTCGACCTGCTCGTAGAGGTCGATCGGCGAGCTGTCCGGGCCATTGGGCCGAACTTCAACGCGACCTGCTTCGTTGATTGCAAAATAACCCGCGCCCCAATGGCGAATCCCGTAAACGCTGCGGCTGTCCGCAACTGTCCATTGGCTGCCATCGTCTTTGCGTGTGCGTCGTACGGACATCGAAGTCCCCTATAAAGAAGTCGTTACGCCAGCCTGAAACGGGCTGTGCGCAGTGTAATGAGTGGAAGTGACGATTTGATTGGTGGCCTCAGCCGCCGGACTTTTTGGCCTTGAAGCCTTTTTTGACCAGCTCTGCCAGCAGCAATTCGACGTGGTCGCCCTGAATCTCGATCACGCCGTCCTTGAGCGATCCGCCTGTGCCGCAGCGTTGCTTGAGGGCTTTGGCCAGCTCCTTCAAAGGCTCTTCGGCCAGTGGCACGCCGCTGATGGTGGTGACGGTCTTGCCGCCCCGACCTTTGCTTTCGCGGCGCACGCGCGCTACGCCGTCGCCTTCCGGAATGGCAGTCTGCTTGCAGGTGCAGTCGGCGACAGGTTGGCGACAGTCGGGGCAATGACGCCCTGCGTCGGTTGAAAACACCAAGCCACCGAGGGCGGCAAGAGAAGCGGCTTTTTTAGCCACGCAAAATCCTCTTGTTGAGGACTGAAGACGGGTCGGGCTCATACCAGCCATCGACCGCGAAGCCCCACTCTGGCAGGGGCAGCGCTGCTGCAACGGCAGGGCCGATACAGTTTGAAAAAGGTCGCGCAGTGTAACGGCAAACAGGCCGATTGCTAAGGGGCTGGAGGCGCCAATTTACTGAACACTTGCTTTACCTGCCCCGTGTTTTACCGAAAATTTGCAGCCTGCTCCAGATAGCGTTTCAGCGCAGCCAGCGAGTCCGGGCAGTAAGGGTTCTGTTCAGCCTCACGTAGCACCTCGTCGACAGGCATGAAACGCGCCTCCAGCACTTCCTCAGGTTGAAGCGTCAGCGGACCGTCCCACACCGCCGAAAACACCGCGCACCACAGGCGATTGCCCGTCTGATCGAAGAAAAACTGCTCATGGGCCTGCAACGGTACGCCGCTCACCCCCAGCTCTTCTTCCAGCTCGCGAGCGGCGGACTCGGCGTAGCTCTCATCCGCCTGCACCATGCCGCCTGCCGCCACATCCCAGTAACCGGGATAAATGGCCTTGCTCAGCGTGCGCCGATGCACGCACAGCTCGCCTGCGCTATTGAACAGCAGAATGTAGGTGCCACGCCCGATCAGGCCTTGTTCGCGCAGCTCTGCGCGAACCATGGAGCCGAGCAATTGATCCTGCTCGTCGACCCAGGCGATCTGCTCGGCGTCCGAGGCGGCGCGGTGTGCGGCCTCGTTCGAGGGGATGGACATATCAGCCCTGGTTCAGCAGCTGGCGAAGGTCGATCACCGCAGCGTTGGCCCTGGAAATGTAGTTAGCCATGACCAGCGAGTGGTTGGCGAACACACCGAACGGGCTGCCGTTAAGGATGATCGGGCTCCACATGGGCTCTTGCGAGGCTTCCAGCTCACGAATGATCTGGCGCACGCTGACCGTCGCGTTCTTCTTGGCCAGTACGTCGGCGAAGTCCACTTCGATGGCGCGCAGCAAGTGCGACAGTGCCCAGGCCTGACCGCGTGCTTCGTAGAACACGTTGTCGATATGCAGCCACGGCGTTTCGACGATTTCCTCATCGACCTGCGGCACTTCGCCCGGTTTGACTGAAAGGTTGCTCTCGGTTTTCAGCGTGCTGTTCAGTTTGACCCGGCCCACGCTGGCTGACAGACGTTGCGACAGCGAACCCAGACGGGTGCCGACGTCGCCCAGCCAGTTGTTCAGGTTGTCGGCACGCGCATAAAACAGCGCGCCTTTCTGGTTCGGATCAGACAACCGCGCCTGATAGCGGCTCAGGGCCTTGATGCCTTCGGCGTACTGGGACTCGCTGGAAGGGAACAGCCAGGTGTCGTCTTTCACGTTGAACAGCGGCTCGGCACGTGCCAGATCACCATCTTCAGCGGACTGTGACTGCGAGCGGGCGAAGTCTTTGCGCAACGCACGGCTCAGGTCTCGAACCTGCACCAGCACGCCATATTCCCAGCTTGGAATGTTGTCCAGCCAAACACCTGGTGGCAGTTTGTCGTTCAGCAGGTAGCCCCCCGGCTTGTTCAGCAGGGTGCCCGCCACGGTCTTCAGGGTTTCGACGGTGGTGTAGCCGATGACCATCTGCTTGCCTTCACGCTCGGCGGCAGCTTGCGCGTTCTGTTGCACCGGAAACAACGCAGGTTCTTTGCTCCAGTACCAGCCGACCAGCAAGGCGACCAACAGATAAATCAAGATCAAGGCGCCCAGCGCGCGGCTATAGAACAAATTACCCAGGTAACCTCGGCGTTTGGCCGATGAGGTATCAGCTTTGCGCTCACCCGAGCTGCCTGCGCGGTTCTTCCAATCCAGCATGGTAGGGTCCTTTCAATCTTGAGTTGAATGCTTCATGAGTGGTTCGACCGCAACCTTGCGGGGCAGTTTCAAGCAGTAAGCCGCAAGCCTGACGCGAACCGCTGTAGTTTGCCGCTTGAAGCTCATAGCTTCTATCTATGAGTCGATTGATTTTGAGTGATGGCTAAGCGCCATTCAAATGTTGTCAAATAAGTGACTTACGGCGCGCTGCCGTCGTATCGGAGGTGCTAGCATAGCGCCATCAGCCATACCGCTCAGAAAAACCATAGTAGTCTGAATATGACAGAGCCCGAAGATCCCAGTCGCGATCGCTTGAAGCATCATTTTGCCCAACGGGTCATTCATCAGGCTCGTCAGATTCTTGAGACATGGCAACGCTTGCAAAAAGCCGAATGGTCGCTCGCTGACATGGCCGAACTCAATGAGTCGAACCTGCGCCTGTTGCGTTTTGCCGAGCGTTTCGAACAGGTTGAGCATGTCACCCTGGCGCACGATATCAGTCAGGCGCTGAAAGCCGTCGAAGCCAACCGTGGTCGCCTCAATAGCGGCGCCATTACCGAGCTCAATCGTCTGATGCAGCGCTTGTCGCGTACCGGGCTCAGACACGGCGACAGGCTTGAACAGACCGCACTGCCGCCGCTACGCAAGCCGGTGTATGTGGTGCTTCAGGATGACGAACGCGCCGAGCGGCTGGCCAAGCAATTGGAGTTTTTCGGTCTGGCTGCGCTGTCGTTGCACCGTGTGTCTGACTTCCAGGCAGCGATGGCGCAGCGACATCCGGCGGCGATTGTCATGGATGTCGATTTTGGCGGTCCGGGCCAGGGCTTGAAGCTGGCATCGATTGCTCAGGAAGGGCTTGAACAGAAGCTGCCCTTGCTGTTTTTCAGCCACCACGAAACCGATACACCTACCCGGCTGGCTGCGGTACGGGCGGGCGGTGAAGAATTTTTGACCGGTGCGCTGGAAGCGTCGAGCCTGCTGGAGAAGATCGAAGTCCTGACCTGTGTAGCGCAATACGAGCCTTACAAGGTGCTGATTATCGATGACTCCCGTGCCCAGGCGCTGCACACCGAACGCGTGCTGAATGCTGCCGGTATCGTGACGCGGGTCTTGATCGACCCGATTCAGGCGATGGCCGAGCTGGCCGAGTTTCAGCCTGATCTGATCATCCTCGACATGTACATGCCGGGCTGTACCGGGACGGAACTGGCCAAGGTCATTCGGCACAATGATCGTTATGTCAGCGTGCCGATCATTTACCTGTCGGCCGAAGACGATCAGGACAAGCAGCTCGACGCCATGAGCGAAGGCGGCGACGACTTCCTGACCAAACCGATCAAGTCGCGCCACCTGATCACCACGGTTCGCAATCGCGCCGCCAGGGCGCGCAGCCTGAAGGCGCGTATGGTCCGCGACAGCCTGACCGGGCTCTACAATCACACGCACATCCTGCAGTTGCTGGAAGATTGCAGCTTTCGTGCGCGACGTGAAGACAAGCCACTGTGCTTTGCCATGCTCGATATCGATCACTTCAAACGGGTCAATGACAGCCACGGGCATCCGATGGGCGACCGGGTGATCAAAAGCCTGGCACTGTTCCTCAAGCAGCGTTTGCGCAAGACCGATTTCATTGGCCGTTACGGTGGCGAGGAATTCGCGGTGGTCATGCCGGACACCGATATCCACAGTGCGCATAAAGTGCTCGACGAAATTCGTCACCGTTTCGCAGAAATTCATTATCCCGCGCAGCCTGTCGACCTGTTCTGTACGTTCAGTGCCGGTGTGGTCTGTCTCGGCGCCCATGACGACAGCCTGAGCCTGGCATCCCAGGCTGACATCGCGTTGTATCGCGCCAAGCATGCCGGTCGCAATCAGGTGCATTCCTCGCTGTCGGATGCGCCTTACCATGTGGTGAAGGCTTCGCCGGTAGCGTAAACCTGCTTCACTCCTGATTTTCAATGGCGCGTTGCCGTTCTGCGGGTTTGCCGGGTGAAAACGCCAGTGCCAGTTGCGTGCGATTGTGCATGTGAGTCAGACGCAGCACCTGCGACACGTAGAGTTTTACGGTGTTTTCGGTAATCCCCAATTCGCAGGCGATCTGGTAGTTGGTCAGCCCGGTACTCACCAGGCGGGCCACATCCACCTGGCGAGGCGAGAGCTTGGCCAGCGCCATGGGCATCGGCGCATTGTCTGGCGCAGCATTGCGCGTCCGGCGCTCGGTGGGCGGTGCCGTTCGGCTGTTGTCCAGATTCTGGTAGAGGTCGTCGATGGACGCCGCCAGGTGTTGAAGCTTTTCGTTCAGAAGGCCCAACTGCTGCCGGTTCTTCTGCCGCTCGTTCAGCGCTTCCAACTGGAGCCGCACACCCTCCAACAGTTCCTCCAGATTGACCGGTTTCTGGTAATAATCGGCAATGCCTGCGCGCAAGGCTTTGATCACGTCCTTTTTCTCGGCACGGCCGGTCAGCATGATGGCCTCGAAGAGGTGCATCTTGCCGCCGATCTGCTTCATGGCTTCGACCATCTCGATGCCGTTCAGGCCGGGCATTTCCAGGTCGCACAGGACAATGCCAATGCTGCTGTCATGGCTGAACTGTTCGATGGCTTCCAGACTTGAGTGGCAGCGCACACATTGAAAGTCGTTGCTCTCCAGAAACTCGCAGAGTTCTTCAACGACAAGAGGCTGATCATCAACTACTAGAACTTTTGTAATTCGGGATATGTTCACATGCTACTCCATGCTGTTATGCCTCAATAATAGATCGAGGACTTAATCCATTCAGCAAAACATGATTGAGCTGTGTTTGAGCGTGAGGCGTTTCGGAAGGACTGTTTAAACGTAGCTGTACTTTCTGACTATGTACATAGCATTAACCGGGCAGTCGACTAGTGGAGCAAGGTGGCGGCCATCAACAGTCCGATAAACAAAAACGGTGAGAAGGGCAATTTATCTGACGCTTTCGGGTTCATGTACGGATAGCGTTGCGTAAGCCCTTGGTGAATAAGGCTCCAGGTTGCACGCCCGATGACCAGCCACACCAAGAGGGCGACGCCCGCGCCAATAAAAGTACCCAGCAGATACGTGCTGTCCGATGCAAGTGCCAGGGCCGCCAACAGCTTGACGTCTCCAGCGCCCAGCCTGCCAAGCGCATAGCCAGGCAGCGTCAAACCCAGCGCAATCAACAGCGCCAGAGCGGCCTCTGTGGGAGCGGCGTCCAGCCAGGTTCGGCCGGTAACAATCAGATAGCCCGCTGCCAGGGCAATTGCGCCAATTGTCAGCAGGTTGGAGATTTCTTTCTTTCGCGCGTCCTGCTCGGCACAGACTGCGCACCACAAGAGTAGGCAACATAATTTCATCAATCAAAACACACCTTGTTTACTTTACCGGAAAGAATCTATGCTGTTTTGAAGTCGCAAGTGTCAGGGTAGACGTCGGCATGAAAACAGTCTTGCATCATTCCTCTCCGGGTAAACAACGGGGCGCCGCTGCTATTGAATTCGCGGCAGTGTTCGTCATCTTTTTTGCTGTGTTCTACGGCATGGTGAGTTATAGCCTGCCGTTGCTGATGATGCAGTCTTTCAATGCGGCTGCCAGTGAAGCCGTGCGCCGAAGTGTCGCGCTCAGTCCGGCCGTTGCCAATTACGACAGCCTGTTGCGCAGCCAGGCGCAGAGCGTGGTCATGACGCAGTTGGCATGGATGCCGGCTGCGTTGGGTTTCAGTTCTGCCTACACCAACGTGACCTACACCGCTGGCGTGTTGACGGTGACTATCCAATATCCCAAAACCCGCTTGACCCAGGTCTTGCCGCTGTTGACGCTCCCGGGCATTGGTGAAGTCCCGCGCTTGCCGAATAACCTCACTGCACAAGCGAGTCTGCAACTTGTCCCTTGATAAAAACCGCCTGAGCCGTTGGCTGGGCCGTGGTGGTACGTCGCCCGGGCCGCAGAGTGTGCCGCAGAATGTGACACCAGGCAGCGAGCCTGATCCGATTGGCGCTGAACTCTACCTGCTGCTGGACGACGAGGGGCGGGTACAAAGCCTCAGTGCGAATTTGCTAGCGCGGCTGGGTATCGCCGCGCCGGTGGCTGCGACGCAACGCCTGATGAACCTGCTTTTGCCCAACAGTGCGCTGGTCATCGAAGGGGTGCCGCACGACTGGCTGGGGCACATGCTCGACCTGGATTTCAAAAGTGCTGACGCGCACACGCTGCACGCCCGTGGCTGGGTACAGGCGCACGGCAGGAGCTGGCTGCTGCAATTGCTGGACATCAGCGACTTGATGGAAGAGGCGAGTGCTGCGCGCAGCCGTCAGCAGTGCCTGCGTTTTGCCGGACAGATGGCGGAGCGGGTACGGGTTTGCAACGTCGAGCGGCTCACCGCAGTGGTGACCGAGCAACTGGAGGAGCTGGCGCAGCTCTGGCGTATCCCCTGCGTCGCGCTGGTGCTGCCGGAAATCAGCGGCGTCGGCTGGCGTGTCTACTGTCAATACAGCGCCCACACCGCGCCCGAGCTGTGGCAGGTCGGGCAGCGCCTGGGCAGCGCACTGGACCTGTTCGATGCCAACAGTGCGCATCAATTGAAGTTCGGCAGCGACGGCAGCGACGGCAGCGACGGCGGACACGCCGGGCTGCAAAGCGCCTTCGGCAACGCCAACGGTTTTCTGATCCCTCACAGTCGGGACAACGTGGCCAGGGCCTGGTTGATGTTCGGCTTTTATGACCCGCAGCAGCAGGCGCCGGATCTGGGTGAACGCGAATGGCTGAACCTGTGTTCGGCGCTGGCCGGGCCGGTACTGTTTCGCCTGTCGGAGCAGCATAATCGTCATCACGTCGAGCGTCTGGCGGTGCTGCAGGATCTGCTGGGTACTGGCTGGTGGGAGTTGCTGCCGGCCAGTGACGAGATCCTGCTCGCCCCGCAGCTGGCGCGCAATTTGCGCGTAGGCGCCCGGGTCGAGAGCCTGTCGCGTCCGGACTGGCTGGCGCTGATTCATCCGGCAGATCGGCAGGAGTTGTCCAGCCGCCTGGCCAGTCTGCGCGACAAAGGCACGCCAATGTTGCTGTGCGTGCGCCTGGCGCAGAGCGATCCGGCTCAAGAAACCCTGTGGTTTCGTATTCAGGGGCAGGCGTTGGTCAGTGGTCAGGTGCAGCGGGTGCTGGGCTTCATGCTCGACGTCAGCGATATCAAGAATCAGGAAACCGAAGCGGCCGCCGCGCACGCCAGGCTGGATAACCTGATTGCCAGTTCGCCCGCAGTGATCTATGTGCAGCGTTACGATCAGGGCAACCTGGAGCCGACTTTCTTCAGTGACAGCCTCGCCCCGTTGCTCGGCTGGACGCTTGCGGATTGCGTAGACGGTCAATTGGCTGAATACATTCACCCCGAAGACCGTGACATCTGGTTTGAGCGCACTCGACAGCTGCTGCGCGAAGGCTTCGTCAGTCGGCGCTATCGGCTTCGCGATCGGCAGGGCGACTATCACTGGCTGCTGGACGAAGCACGCTTGCTGCGCGATGACCTCGGTATCCCGGTGGAAGCAGTCGGCCTGTGGCTTGATGTTACCGAGGCGACCCTGGCGGCGGAGCAGGTGCGCAAGAGCGAAGAGCGTTACCGGATTCTGGTTGAGGACTCGCCAGCGATGATCTGTCGCTACACGCCCGACCTGGTGCTCAGTTTCGGCAACCGGCCGTTGGCCAACTACATGGAATGCACCCCGGAGCAACTGACCGGGATCAATCTGGGCGATTGGCTCTCCGATGAGCAGCGCGAGGCGTTCATAAAGCGCATTGGGCTGTTGACCCCTGAGTCGCCGTTGAGCACCGAAGAGATCTGTATTGAACTGCCCGGTCGTGAATACGCTTGGTGGGTGTGGGCAGACCGGGGGGTGTTCGACGAGCAGGGCAAGCTGGTCGAGGTTCAGGCGGTAGGGCGTGATAACACCGATGTGCGCCGCTCCCGGATGCAACTGAACCAGAGCGCCAAAATGGCGACCCTCGGCGAAATGGCCACCGGTTTGGCCCACGAGATCAATCAGCCGCTCAATGTCATGCGCATGGCGGTGGTCAACGTGCTCAAGCGTCTGGGGCGCGGCGACGTGGATATCGAATACCTCACCGAAAAGCTCAATCGCATCGACGCTCAGGTGCAACGTGCTGCTCGGGTGGTGGACCACATGCGGGTGTTCGGTCGCCGCTCCGAGGTCGAGGAGCAACTGTTCGATCCGGTTCAAGCGGTCGAAGGCACGATCTCGATGCTGACTGAAGGCATGAAAGGCAAAGGCGTTCAACTGCGTGTCGGGAGCATGCTTGAGGGCGTGCAGGTGCGTGGACACGTCGATCAACTGGAACAGGTGCTGATCAATTTGATGGTCAATGCCCGGGATGCGTTGTTGTCGCGTCGGGAAAAGGACCGGGGGTTCGAGCCGTGGATCAGTATCGAGGCCGGGCGGGATGAAAACATCATCCGCCTGGTGGTGCAGGACAACGGCGGTGGTATTGATCCGCGCCTGCTGGAGCGTATTTTCGAGCCGTTTTTCACCACCAAACCGGTGGGCGTCGGCACCGGGCTGGGGTTGTCGGTCAGCTACGGCATTGTCGATCAGATGGGCGGTCAGCTCACCGTGAGCAACGTGGACGAAGGAGCGCGATTCAGCATTGAGTTGCCGATATTCAATACCGTCTAGATCACCAGCGTCGCCTGGCCCAGGTTGCAGCTCAGGTTGGCGCCGACGTCGGTGGCGCCCAGGTTAAGGCCCAGGGACTCGAAAAGCGGGTCAACGACCGATGTCAGCAAGTGGGTCAGCGTGTCTTCGACGATGGCATCCAGCGCGACGGTGAGGCTGCTCAGCGTTGCAGCCGCCCCGGTGATGACGTTGCCGAGCACGTTACTGGTCGCAGGTTTGTAGGCATTCACCTTCACGCTTGAAACCGTGCCGTTGAGCAAGGTGCTCGGCTTGGTGTTCGCAACACGTGTCAGGAAATACGGCGATTTGCTGATTTCCGGCAGACTGGGCGAACCGAAGGTGGTGCTGACAACCGACGAGCTGCCCAGTGCTGACTGGCTGACCGTGTCGAATGTGAGGCCAATGCCGCCACCGCCGAAGGGTGTGCGGGTGGTGCAATTGCCCAGCAGGCCAGCGATTTTCTGACAGGTTTTGGTGCCGATATCAATCACTGGAAGGGGCAGGGCGGTGATTGCCGCCGGATCAGTGCTGGCCGGAAAAGCGTTGCTGTCAGATATCTGACCGACCTTGGCACTTAGCAAGGCTGCGTCGGTTTTGACGCTCAGGGTTTTGCTGGTGTTACTGGTGCAGGTGAAACCGGTGACATAACTGTCGGCACTGGCCAGCGACAGGCTCAGGTCGATTCTGGGGCCAGATGTACCAGAGGTCAGAAACTGAAAGTCGGTCACCATACAGCTGGTCAACCCCAGCGCACAGGTGGCCGAAGTTCCCAGCCCTGCAATGTTCAGCCCCAGCGCACTGTTAAGAATCGGCGTCAGGCTGCCGACCACCGAGCCTGCGGTGTTGACCAGCGACGTAATCGTGCCCAGCACCGGCAGGTTGATCGAGACCAGCGCGCGCATTTGCGCGGTGCGCACGTAAATCCGGTTGGCACCGGTCTTGGGGTTGGCCCGGTCGATCTTGCTCGGGTCGCCGATGGCTGACAGCTGCGGCGGCTCGATCACCTGAATACGCGTGGTGACCTGCGCCAGATTGCCGACATTGATCTGCGCGGCGGTTGAAATGCCGGTTTTGTTGTTGGCCAGTTGCGCGATGCCCTGGACCAGGTCCATCAGTCGCAGATTGGTGCTCAATGCTGTGATGTCCGGAGCGCCTTGTATCGACAGTAAATCGCCCAGTGTCACCTTGGTCGCGCCTGAAACCAGTTTCAAGGCCTGCAAGCCCGCAATGGTTGAGGTGCCGCCCAGCGTCGCGCCGGGGTCCAGCGTATTGATCGCGCTTTGAATCAACTGGCTGACCGACACCGAGGTGTTGAGCACACTGCTGTAGCCCACGGCCGTCAGATTGAGGTCGGTCTTGAGCCGGTTCAGGTAGTTGAGCAGGCTGAGATCGGTGCTGGCGAGGCCTTGCCAGTTGGCAACGCTGAGGTTCAGCGTGCTGCCGAGCAGGCTGCCGATGACCGGGTTGAGGATCGCCGCTCTGGTGCTGTCTATGGTGACCGTCGCGCTACGGATGGTCAGGGCCGCCAGTGGCGAGGCGCTCGCAGCAACGGCCGTGGCGCTGAGCGCAACGTTCACGGGCGTCGCCGATCCGCCGAACAAGGCTCCGATACCCGCTGCGATACTGCGTGGTACGGGGTGTGTGGCGACCACCTCAATGGCCAGCGCCTGCGTAGGATCGACGCTGAACGTTCGCTGGCTCAGAGCATTCAACACCAGCGTGCCGCAACGGGTTGCCAGTATGCGACCGTCGCTGCCGGGGGTAAATCCATTGCGTATGGCACTCTGTTTGGCAAAGTCGGCGGCGCTGGATGTGCCGCTGCACGTGCCTCGACGTCCAGCGGCTTCCAGCGCGGCAATGTCCGCGACTCTCTGCAGCGAACGTTTCTCCAGATAAAGCCTGCCGCTGTCGACCACTACCAGCGCGCACAGCAACGCCAGCCCCAGCGTCAGCGCGGCCATCAGACCGATTGCGCCGCGTTGCCGACGCCGCGAGGCGGCATAACGAATCAGGCGAGACATCAACACTCCTTCGGCAACGCCGTCGCTCACTCTCCTGTTTCGGGAGTGTAGACAACGCCTCGAAGGCGCGCTGGCAAGCTGTCAACTTCCCTGTTTACGGTCAGTACTGATAGCGCAATACCGCGTGGGACAAGGCGCGCACGGCAAATATGCCGAGCAGCGCAGTCATCGCCGGAACGACCAGCCACCAGACCCTGACCGACATCGCAGGCAGCGATTCCTTGCGCTGGAAGAACGCCAGACTGGCGGCGCAGACGCAGAACGCCAAGAGCATGCCGGCCAGGATATCCGTCGGCCAGTGAACGCCCAGGTACACACGCGACAGGGCAATCGACAGCGCCGGAATGCCGCAGACCAGCATCCAGGTCAGGCGCAAGCGCACCGGTTGGCCACGTCCCGCCAGCACCGCAAGGGTCATGAACAGCGCGAAAGCCGCAGAGCTGTGTCCGCTGGGCATGCTGTAGGAGGTGATCGGATCAAGGAGCACTTCCGGGCGCGCACGGGCGAAAAGTGTTTTCAGTGTGCCGTTCGCGATGGCGGTGCCCAGGGTCACGGTCAGTGCAAAGGCTGCATGACGCCATTGTCTGGCCACCGCCAGCACGATGATCAGCAGCGACGCCGCCAGCAACTGAGCCTTGAAGTCACCGATGCTGGTGACGAACAGCACAATGTTCTGCGCGGCTTCACTGCGGTGTTCCTGGACCAGTGTCATCAAACCGTTGTCGAAATCGGACAGATGCGGCCAGCCGATGAACAGGCCGGCTACAAGAATCAGGCTGAGCGCGGAAATCACCTTGGTGGCATAGCGCTTCTGGCGAATGCTGCTCTGGATGCTCATTCCAAACAGAATCGCCAGCCCGCCACCGACAACCGCAGCCTCGGGCCAGAAACCTTCCGGCAGCGGCAGGCGAATGGCGGCACCGGCTGCCCAGCCAGGCATCAGGTAGGCAATCGACCAGCCCGCGGCCGCCAGCACACTGACTGCTATAAAGCGTGGCAGCGGCATGTCGCACATACCGGCGATCATCGGCAGCATGGGCCGCAGCGGGCCGATGAAGCGGCCGACCAGCAGGCTGGCAATCCCATAGCGATGAAAATAGGTTTCGGCCCCGGCCATCCACTCCGGGTGCGTGCGCAGGCCCGGCAACTGACGGATGCTCTGGTGGAAACGACGACCGATGAAATACGACACGGCATCGCCGAGCAGCCCGCCCAGAAAGCCCAGGAGCAGGACTTCGCTCAACGGCAGGATGCCGCTGCCCGCCAGGGCGGCAATGGCAAACATGATCACGGTGCCCGGCACGACGATCCCGACAATCGCGACACACTCGGTAAAAGCGACTAAGAAGATCGCGACAGCCACCCAGGAGGGGTTTTCCGTCAACCAGCCGGTCATGCCATTGAGCAGATCGCCCATGGGTCAGTTTCCTTGATCGAGAAGTAAATAGTCGCGGCCTTCGACCTGACCGCGTCTGAGAGGGTTCCGTGTGCAGAAACGGGCGTAACCGGCGTCCACGAAGCGATACAGCAGATGCTCATCGCGTCCGCTGGGGATGCCCAGTCGGGTGGTCTGGATAATGCGTTCAGGTGTCTGGCCAACGTCCTCGACCAGCAGGCGTTGTGGATCGAAACGCTTGGCGTCCCAGGCGGGCACTTTCAGGCCGAGTGCCTTGCAGAGCAGGGTCTGGCCAGCGCAGAGCCTCTGCGCTGTGCGGACTGCGCCGCTGGCGTCGGGGTTGTTCAACTGCATCTGCGCCAAGGCGTTTTCGTCGCTGGTGGTGTCGGTCCACGGAAATGCCGACTTGATCAGCACGGCATTGCCAGGGCCTTCGGCGCTGAAATTCAGCGAGTCGCCGCCGCGCGCGTAGTACATATAAATGTGGCCGCCTTCGAGGAACAGCGCCTTGCGTTTTTCGGTGTAGCCGAGCGAGGCGTGGCTGCCTTTCTCTGCGCAGTAATACGCTTCGGTTTCGATGATCCGCGCCGCCAGCCAAAGATCACCGACCTTGTGGCGGATGACCTTGCCCAGCAGGTCGCGCGCCAGTAGCTGGGCATCGCGCTGGAAAAAACTGTCGGGGAGAGCAACGGGCGCAGCAGTGGGCATAATCGGACAGGCAGTTTGAGAAGATGCCCGATCATAGCAAGCGCAACTTTAATTGCAGCTGAATGTGTCGCTATTGCCGACTTTGTTGTTTCTGAAAATGACCGAATCATGACAGGCCATGTGGCCTTGGCTTGACGTGGCCAGCCGAGCTCCGCGTTGTACTGGCGCTCGCTGGGTGACGCAGGCGGGCAACGATGAGCGCCGATACGGGCAAAAATCTGCGCACTGTTATTGACCATCCGCCTGTCTGCGCTGTCGTTCGTGCCCCACGACAGCTATAATCGGCCGCTTTCCTCTTTGCCAAGACCTCTGAGACCATGACCGAGTCCGTTCTTGACTACATGACCCGCCTGGGTCGCGCCGCCCGCGAAGCCTCGCGCGTGATCGGTCGTGCCAGCACCGCGCAGAAGAACCGCGCCCTGCACGCTACCGCCGCCGCGCTCGACGCCGCGCGTGACGAGCTGTCTGCCGCCAATGCGCTGGACCTGGCCAACGGTCAGTCGAGCGGGCTGGAGCCGGCCATGCTGGAACGTCTGGCCCTGACCCCCGCACGTATCGACAGCATGATTGTCGGGTTGCGTCAGGTTGCCAGCCTCGCAGACCCGGTCGGTGCGATCCGCGACATGAGCTATCGGCCATCGGGTATTCAGGTCGGCAAGATGCGCGTGCCACTGGGTGTTGTTGGAATCATCTACGAGTCGCGTCCGAATGTGACCATCGATGCTGCCAGTCTGTGCCTGAAGTCCGGTAACGCGACCATCCTGCGCGGCGGCTCCGAAGCGATTCATTCCAACCGTGCCATTGCAGCCTGTATCGAGCGCGGTCTGGCCGAGGCCGGTTTGCCTGCTGCCGTGGTGCAAGTGGTGGAAACCACCGACCGTGCGGCCGTCGGTGCGCTGATCACCATGCCCGAGTACGTGGACGTCATCGTCCCGCGCGGCGGCAAGGGCCTGATCGAGCGCGTCAGCCGTGACGCCCGCGTGCCGGTCATCAAGCATCTGGACGGTATCTGCCACGTGTATGTCAGCGCGCACGCCGACCTGCCCAAGGCGCAGAAGATTGCATTTAACGCCAAGACCTATCGCTACGGTATTTGTGGCGCGATGGAAACCCTGCTGGTCGATCAGACCGTGGCAGCCGATTTCCTGCCGCAGATGGCGGCGCAGTTTCGCGAGAAGGGTGTCGAGTTGCGCGGCTGCGAACGTACCCGCGAACTGATCGATGTCGTTGCTGCCACCGAAGAGGACTGGCACACCGAGTACCTGGCGGCGATCCTGTCCATTCGGGTCGTCAGCGGGCTGGACGAGGCCATCGAACACATCAATCACTATGGCTCGCATCACAGTGACGCCATCGTTTCCGAGCATCAGGGCCAGATTCGCCGCTTCATGGCCGAAGTCGACTCCAGTTCGGTCATGGTCAACGCGCCGACGAGCTTTGCGGACGGCTTCGAATACGGATTGGGTGCCGAGATCGGCATTTCTACTGATAAGCTGCACGCCCGTGGCCCGGTCGGGCTGGAAGGGTTGACCTGCGAGAAGTACATCGTGATCGGCGACGGTCAATTGCGCGGGCAAGCCTGACTTGAGCGAGCCCGTGGCTGTGCTGCCCAGACGTATCGGTATGCTCGGCGGGACGTTCGATCCGGTTCATATCGGTCACTTGCGCGGTGCGCTTGAAGTGGCTGAACTGCTGGAACTCGATGAGTTGCGCCTGACGCCCAGCGCCAGGCCTCCGCATCGTGACATGCCGAGCGTTACCGCTCAGGACCGTCTGGCGATGGTCAGGAGTGCGGTTGCAGGTGTGTCGCCCTTGACGGTGGATGACCGTGAACTGAAACGGGACAAACCGTCGTATACCCTCGACACGCTGGAATCGATGCGCGCAGAACTGGCGCCTCATGACCAGTTGTTCCTGTTGCTGGGTTGGGATGCCTTTTGCGGGCTGCCGACCTGGCACAGGTGGGAAGAACTGCTGGAGCACTGCCATATCGTGGTGCTGCAACGCCCGGACGCAGACAGCGAGTCGCCGGATGCCATGCGCAATCTGCTGGCGGCACGTGCAGTCAGTGATCCCAAGGCCCTGAGAGGGCCGGGCGGACAGATTACATTCGTCTGGCAGACGCCGTTATCGGTGTCTGCCACCCAGATCCGACAACTGCTGGCCAGCGGTAAGTCGGTACGTTTTCTGGTGCCAGACGCGGTACTGGCCTATATCGATGCGCACGGGCTTTACCGTGCGCCGAACACAGATGGGTTGCCCTGAAACTGCTTTTATCGACAAGCGTTTGGGCGGTCCCACACATACGAGCTGAATGAGTTTTATATGACAAAGCAAAAAATGAGCAGTGAAGAAGTCGTCAAGGTTGCGGTTGCAGCCCTCGAAGAGATCAAGGGTGCCGACATCCTGACCATCGACGTGCGTGACAAGACCAGCATCGCTGATTACATGCTGATCTGCACCGGTACTTCCAATCGCCAGCTGAATGCACTGGTCGACAGCGTCCGTGACAAGGTCAAGGCTGCCGGTCTGAAATCCCTGAGCGAAGAAGGCAAGGGCGACAGCGACTGGGTTCTGCTGGACCTGGGCGATGTGATCGTTCATGTGATGACCGCCGCTGCACGCCAGTTCTACGATCTGGAACGTCTGTGGCAGGGTGCCGAGCAAAGCCGTGCAGCCAGCGCCGCGCACCATACCCCGGGTAACGAATAAGGCATCCATGTGCGTTTGCGTCTGATCGCGGTGGGTTCGCGCATGCCCAAGTGGGTGGAGGAAGGCTGGCACGAATACGCCAAGCGTATGCCCTCCGAGCTTGCCCTCGAACTGGTGGAAATCCCGCTCAATACCCGTGGCAAGAACGCCGACGTCGCGCGCTTTATCCGTCAGGAAGGCGAAGCGATGCTGGCGAAGGTGCAGCCGGGCGAGCGGGTTGTCACACTGGAAGTGCATGGCAAACCCTGGAGCACCGAGCAACTGGCGGTCGAGCTCGATCGCTGGCGTCTCGATGCTCGCACGGTCAACCTGATGGTGGGTGGTCCCGAGGGCCTGGCACCGGAGGTTTGCGCGCGCAGTGAGCAACGCTGGTCGCTGTCGCCGCTGACCTTGCCGCACCCGTTGGTGCGCATTCTGATCGGCGAGCAGATGTATCGCGCCTGGACAGTTCTGTCCGGGCACCCTTATCACAAGTAGCATCGTCTTTACTGTGAACACGGCCTAAATGTCTCAACCGATCCGCCTAAAAGACCACGAAAAAGACGCACGTCTGGTGCGCGGCAGGGTCGTGTTCGGTGCTGTGGCGGTCGTGTTGCTGGTGTGTGTGTTGATTGCCCGGCTGTATTACCTGCAGGTCATCCAGTACGAGTATCACTCCACGCTGTCGGAAAACAATCGTGTTCACGTTCAGCCGATTCCGCCCAGTCGCGGCCTGATCTACGACCGCAATGGCGTCGTGGTGGCCGACAACCGGCCCAGCTTCAGTCTGACCATGACCCGTGAGCGTTCGGGTGAGTGGTCCAGCGTGCTCGATACCATTGTCGATATTTTGCAGCTCACCCCCGACGACCGGATCATTTTCGAAAAGCGTATGAAGCAGGGGCGTCGGCCGTTCGAGCCGGTGCCGATCCTGTTCGAATTGAGTGAAGAGCAGATCGCCCTGATCGCCGTCAACCAGTTCCGCCTGCCGGGCGTCGAAGTGGTGGCGCAACTGGTGCGTCATTACCCGCAGGGGCCGCACTTCGCGCACTCGGTCGGTTACATGGGGCGCATCAACGAGAAAGAGCTGAAAAGCCTCGATCCGGTCAATTACAGCGGCACCCACCATATAGGCAAGACCGGTATCGAGCGCTTTTACGAGCCCGACCTGCATGGTCAGGTCGGCTACGAAGAGGTCGAGACCAACGCCCGTGGCCGCGTGTTGCGGGTACTCAAGCGTACAGATCCGATCCCTGGCAAGGATATTGTCCTGAGCCTGGACATCAATCTTCAGGAAGCTGCCGAAGCTGCGTTGGGTGGGCGTCGTGGTGCGGTAGTGGCGCTGGATCCGAGTACCGGGGAAGTGCTGGCGATGGTCAGTGCGCCCAGTTTCGACCCGAACCTGTTCGTGACCGGCATCAGCTTCAAGGCCTACGCCGAATTGCGTGATTCCATCGACCGGCCGCTGTTCAACCGTATTCTGCGTGGCCTTTATCCTCCGGGTTCGACCATCAAGCCTGCGGTGGCGATTGCCGCGCTGGACGCCGGGGTAGTGACGCCCGGCACCCGTGTGTTCGACCCGGGCTACTACCAACTGCCCAATTACGATCACAAGTACCGTAACTGGAACCGCACCGGTGATGGCTGGGTTGACCTGGACACGGCGATCATGCGTTCAAATGACACGTATTTCTACGATCTTGCGCACAAGCTGGGTATTGATCGGCTGGCGACCTACATGAACAAGTTCGGTATCGGCGAAAAAGTCTCGTTGGACATGTTCGAAGAGTCGCCCGGCCTGATGCCGTCCCGGGACTGGAAGCGCGCTACTCGCCGCCAGGCCTGGTTCCCCGGTGAAACGCTGATTCTCGGGATCGGCCAGGGCTACATGCAGGCCACGCCGCTGCAACTGGCGCAGGCCACCGCGCTGGTGGCCAACAAAGGCGTCTGGAACCGGCCGCATCTGGCCAGAACCATCGAAGGCAAGCCGCCGGTGGACGAGAACCCGATGCCGAACATCGTGCTGCGTGATCCGACCAACTGGGGACGGGTCAACCATGGCATGCAGGAAGTCATGCACGGCGCGCGCGGTACGGCACGCAAGGCAGCCATCGGTGCGCAATACCGGATTGCCGGCAAGAGCGGTACGGCGCAGGTCGTGGCAATCAAGCAGGGCGAGAAGTATGACCGCACCAAGGTCCAGGAGCGCCATCGCGACCACGCCTTGTTCGTCGGCTTCGCGCCGGCCGACAACCCGAAAATCGTCGTGGCCGTGATGGTCGAGAACGGCGAGTCCGGCTCGGGCGTCGCGGCACCGGTCGTGCGCCAGGTCATGGACGCCTGGCTGCTCGACGAAAACGGCCATCTCAAGCCTGAGTATGCTGATTCCCGGAATCTGGAGGCTGCGGCCCGTGAAGAGTAATTTTGACCGCATCCTCTCCAGCGAAGACGTGATGCGTCGCCGCGCCACGTTTCTGCAGCGCATTCACATTGACGGTCCTTTGCTGATTCTGCTGCTGACCCTGGCGGCGGGCAGCCTGTTCGTGTTGTATTCGGCCAGTGGCAAGAACTGGGATCTGCTGATCAAGCAGGCCAGTTCGTTCGGCATCGGCCTGGTGGCCATGGTGGTGATCGCGCAGTTGGAGCCGAGATTCATGGCTCGCTGGGTGCCGGTGCTCTACGTCATTGGCGTGCTGTTGCTGGTGGTGGTGGACGTGATGGGCCACAACGCCATGGGCGCGACCCGCTGGATCAACATTCCCGGCGTGATTCGCTTCCAGCCCTCGGAATTTCTCAAGATCATCATGCCTGCGACTATCGCCTGGTACCTGTCCAAGCGCACGCTGCCGCCGCATCTCAAGCATGTTGCGGTCAGTCTGGCATTGATCGGCGTGCCGTTCGTGCTGATCGTGCGCCAGCCTGATCTCGGTACCTCGCTGCTGATTCTGGCGTCCGGTGCCTTTGTGCTGTTCATGGCCGGCCTGCGCTGGCGCTGGATTCTCAGCGTGCTGGCCGCCGCCGTGCCTGCTGCGGTGGCCATGTGGTTCTTCTTCATGCATGACTACCAGAAACAGCGTGTACTGACCTTTCTCGATCCGGAAAGCGATCCGCTGGGCACTGGATGGAACATCATTCAGTCCAAGGCTGCCATCGGTTCTGGCGGGGTATTCGGCAAGGGCTGGCTACTGGGCACTCAGTCGCACCTGGACTTTCTGCCGGAAAGCCACACCGACTTCATTATTGCGGTACTGGGTGAAGAGTTCGGGCTGGTGGGCATCTGCGCGCTACTGATCATCTATATGCTGCTGATCGGTCGCGGACTGGTGATTACCGCACAGGCGCAGACGTTATTCGGCAAATTGCTGGCTGGCGCGCTGACCATGACGTTTTTTGTTTACGTTTTCGTCAACATCGGTATGGTCAGTGGCCTGATGCCGGTGGTGGGCGTGCCGCTGCCCTTCATTAGCTACGGCGGAACTTCGCTGGTGACGCTACTGTCAGCGTTTGGAGTTTTGATGTCGATCCATACACATCGTAAATGGATCGCACAGGTTTGATTAAGGTGAACAATTCAATGCAAGCAGTGCTTAACTGGGCTCGATATGCTCCAGTGGTCGGTCTGGTAGGCATCCTCGGATCAGTGCAGGAAGTGCTCGCCGGCGACTATGAAGGCTCGCCTCAGGTCGCTGAATTCGTCGGTGAAATGACCCGCGATCACGGCTTTGCCGGTGAGCAATTGATGAGCCTGTTCCGTGAGGTCGAGCGCAAGCAGGCCATTCTCGATGCGATTTCCCGCCCCGCCGAACGGGTCAAGCAGTGGAAGGACTATCGGCCGATGTTCATCACCGACGCGCGCATTGCCCGCGGCGTCGACTTCTGGCGTCAGCACGAGGCTGCACTGGCGCGTGCCGAGCAGGAATACGGTGTACCGGCGCAGATCATTGTGTCGATCATTGGGGTGGAAACGTTTTTCGGCCGAAATACCGGTAATTACCGCGTGATCGATGCGCTTTCGACACTAGGCTTCGATTATCCGCCACGCGCCCAGTTCTTCCGCAAGGAACTGCGCGAGTTCCTGCTCCTGGCACGCGAGCAACAGGTTGATCCGCTGACCCTCAAAGGCTCTTATGCCGGAGCGATGGGGCTGCCGCAGTTCATGCCGAGCAGCTTTCGCGCTTATGCAGTGGATTTCGACGGCGATGGTCATATCAATATCTGGACCGACCCGGACGATGCAATCGGCAGTGTGGCCAGTTATTTCAAACGTCATGGCTGGGTAGCCGGTCAGCCGGTTGTCAGCCGTGCCACGGCACGCGGTGACCGTGTCGACGAAGGGCTGAGCCCTGCTCTGGACCCTGTAATGTCGGTTGGGGAGTTGCGAGGGCTGGGCTGGGCGAGTCATGATGCGCTTCGCGATGACATGCCCGTGACGGCGTTCCGTCTGGACGGCGACCAGGGTCCTGAATACTGGCTGGGTCTGAATAACTTTTATGCAATCACTCGTTATAACCGCAGCGTGATGTACGCCATGGCCGTGTATCAGCTGTCTGAATCGATGGTTCAAGCTCGAGGCGTCAAGTAATGCGGGCATTGCCGATCATTCAATCATTCAAGCTTCTGGCGTTGACCGGTCTGGCAGTGCTGATTGCCAGTTGCTCGTCGCCGTCCCGCACGACCTCCACGCAGTCGCCGAAAGGCGGAGCAGTGGTGCGTTCGATGCCGGGGCTGGACATCAACCGTGCCCACAAGGACGGCGCGCCGTGGTGGGATGTGGATGTTTCACGTATCCCGGATGCGACGCCGACCCTGCACACAGGTGCCTACAAGGCCAACCCGTACACCGTGCTGGGTAAGACCTATTTCCCGATGAGCGATGCCAAGCGTTACGTCGCCTCGGGCACCGCCTCCTGGTACGGCACCAAGTTTCATGGTCAGAACACCGCCAATGGCGAGGTGTATGACCTGTACGGCATGAGCGCCGCGCACAAGACCCTGCCGTTGCCCAGCTACGTCAAAGTGACCAACCTGGACAACAACCGCACCGTTATCCTGCGCGTCAACGACCGCGGCCCGTTCTATTCGGACCGCATCATCGACCTGTCCTACGCTGCAGCCAAAAAGCTGGGCTACGCCGAAACCGGCACCGCCCGGGTCAAGGTTGAAGGGATCGACCCGCAGGAATGGTGGGCGCAACGGGGTCGTCCGGCGCCGCTGATGCTCAATCAGCCGCAGGTCGTGGCCCAGGCGACGCCGCCCGCGCTGTCCACTTCGACCGGCACTGTCGAACAATACACGCCGCCACCCCAGCAGCACGCCGCACCTGTCGTGCCGTTGCAGGTTGACGCAAAAAAAAACGCTTCAGGACAAGCCGCTGGGCTGTTTCTCCAGGTGGGAGCCTTCGCCAACCCGGACGCTGCGGAACTCCTGAGGTCGAAGCTGAGCGGGATGGTTCGAGCGCCGGTTTTCGTCAGCTCGATAGCACGCAATCAGCAAACGCTCTATCGGGTGCGGATGGGACCGATCGACACGCAGGGTGAAGCCCAGCAACTGCAAAACAGCGTCAGGTCGGCCAATCTTGGCCAGCCGAGCGTAGTGACATCGGATCAGTAAGCTTTTTTTGACAGTCGCCCTCCGGCAACAATGGAGGGCGAGATGCAGTCGCAGGCAGCGTGGATTTGCCATCGGGCAAGCGTTGCAGGCAACTGTCCACAAAGTCGTGTGTCGGACAGGCGACTTTGTCAGCCAGGGCTACAGCCTGGCGCCACGAGCCGTACCGAGGCGCTTTCGCTTCGCCGGTCTGTTCAGCTTTGCCCGCAAGGGCATGTTTGCCCATTAGGATTCTCGAGAGACGGATGAACATCACCACCTTTGCAAAACGCTTATGCCTGCTTGTACCACTGATAATCACCCCGGCTGCCTGGGCTGCAGAGCAGATGACGCCTGCCGCACCGCAACTTGCGGCCAAAGCCTACGTGCTGATGGACGCCACCAGCGGCAACGTGTTGGTCGAGAACAACGGTGATCAGCGCCTGGCACCTGCCAGCCTGACCAAGCTGATGACGGCCTACATCGCGACCCTGGAAATCCGTCGCGGCCAGATCGGCGAGAACGATCCGGTGACCATCAGTGAAAACGCCTGGCGCACAGGCGGTTCGCGGATGTTCATCAAGGTCGGCAGCCAGGTAACTGTCAGCGATCTGCTGCACGGCATCATCATTCAGTCGGGCAACGACGCCAGCGTCGCGATTTCCGAGCACATTGCCGGCAGCGAAGATGCCTTTGCCGACATGATGAACAAGACGGCTGCCGATCTGGGCATGACCAACAGCCACTTCATGAATCCGACCGGTCTGCCGAACCCGGAGCACTACTCGTCGGCTCATGACATGGCGATCCTGGCCCGCGCGATCATCCACGAAGACCCGGCTCACTATGCGATCTACTCGCAGAAAGAGTTCTTCTGGAACGGCATCAAGCAGCCTAATCGCAACCTGCTGCTGTGGCGTGACAAGACCGTTGACGGTCTGAAAACCGGTCACACCGACGAAGCTGGCTACTGCATGGTGTCCTCGGCTGTGCGTGACGGCATGCGCCTGATTGCTGTCGTATTCGGCACCAACAGCGAGCAGGCCCGTGCGGCTGAAACCCAGAAGCTGCTGACGTATGGCTTCCGTTTCTTCGAAACCCAGAACTTCTATCAGAAGGGCACCGAGCTGGCCCAGGCGACTGTCTGGAAAGGCACCGAGCGTCAGGTCAAGGCCGGTCTGGCTGAAGATCTGAGCATGACCATGCCCAAAGGCGACATGAAGAAGTTGTCTGCCAGCATGACCATGAACCCGCAACTGGTTGCGCCAATCGCCAAGGGTGACGTGATCGGCAAGGTTGAAGTCAAGAAGGACGATCAGGTGGTTCACACCGCCAATCTGATTGCGCTTGAAGCAGTCGAGGAAGGTGGCATTTTCCGCCGCGTGTGGGATAGCATCCGCCTGTTCTTCTACGGCTTGTTCAACTGACTTTCCAGTAACTACTGCCGACCTTCTCGCGGCCCGCTCATGATCTGAGCGGGCTGCGTGTCCGTCGTCACGGCTTGTGAGACCTTTACTGCCATGACTGATACCGACGTCAAGTCGCACAAAATCGAATTTCCCTGCAATGACTACCCGATCAAAGTGATCGGTGACACCAGTGTGGGCTTTACTGCCGCCGTGATGGAAGTGCTTGAAAAGCACGCCACGGTCGATCTGGCAACGCTTGCCGAGCGCCAGAGCAGCAACGGCAAATACACCACGGTCCAGCTGCACATCGTCGCCACCGGCGAAGACCAGCTGCGCGATATCAATAGTGCCCTTCGCGCTACGGGTTTCGTGCACATGGTGCTCTGATGAGCGATGCCCTTGGCTTTCGTGATCTGGGTCTGATCGATTACGAAACCGCCTGGCACGCCATGCAGCGCTTCACCGATGAGCGCGGTCGAGAGGCTGCAGACGAAGTCTGGCTGGTGCAGCACCCGCCGGTCTTCACCCAGGGGCAGTCCGGTAAACCGGAGCATTTACTGCTTCCGGGTAATATTCCTGTCGTACAGGTCGATCGCGGCGGCCAAGTGACTTATCATGGCCCGGGTCAACTGGTCGCTTACCTGATGCTGGACGTCAGGCGCCTTGGCTTCGGTGTTCGCGATCTGGTCACCCGGATCGAGAACACGCTCATTGCCTTGCTGGCCGATTACGGCGTCACGGCAGCGGCCAAGGCCGATGCACCGGGCGTCTACGTCAACGGCGCAAAAATCGCGTCACTCGGCCTGCGTATTCGCAACGGCTGTTCGTTCCATGGTCTGGCGCTGAACGTCGACATGGATCTGGAGCCGTTCCGCCGCATCAACCCGTGCGGCTACGCCGGGCTGGTCATGACCCAACTGAGCGATCAGGCAGGGCAAATAGAATTTTCCGAGGTTAGTGCCCGACTGCGTGCGCAGCTCGTCAAACACCTCGACTACGCTGAGCAGGCGACCCTTACGGGCGGAATAAACCAATATGACTGACACCGTGCAAACCCTGATCCCGACGCTTGACGTTTCCGAGCGTGTGGCCCGTCCGAAAGTCGAAGCCGGCGTCAAGCTGCGCGGAGCGGAGAAGGTTGCGCGCATCCCGGTCAAGATCATTCCGACTGTTGATCTGCCGAAGAAGCCTGACTGGATTCGCGTGCGCATCCCGGTTTCCCCGGAAGTCGACCGTATCAAGCAATTGCTGCGCAAGCACAAGCTGCACAGCGTCTGCGAAGAAGCATCCTGCCCTAACCTGGGCGAGTGCTTCTCCGGTGGCACTGCAACCTTCATGATCATGGGCGACATCTGCACCCGTCGCTGCCCGTTCTGCGACGTGGGCCATGGCCGTCCGAAGGCGTTGGACGCCGACGAGCCGAAGAGCCTCGCCATCGCGATTGCCGACCTGCGCCTGAAGTACGTGGTAATTACCTCCGTCGACCGGGATGACCTGCGTGATGGCGGTGCTCAGCACTTTGCCGACTGCATTCGCGAGATCCGTCTGCTGTCGCCGGGCGTGCAGCTTGAAACGCTGGTGCCGGATTACCGTGGGCGCATGGACATCGCGCTGGAAATTACCGCTGCCGAGCCGCCTGATGTGTTCAACCACAACCTGGAAACCGTGCCACGCCTGTACAAGGCCGCGCGCCCGGGTTCGGACTTCCAGTGGTCGTTGACCCTGCTGCAACGCTTCAAGCAGATGGTCCCGCATGTACCGACCAAATCCGGTCTGATGCTGGGGTTGGGCGAGACAGACGAAGAAGTTATCGAAGTGATGAAGCGCATGCGCGAGCATGACATCGACATGCTTACTTTGGGCCAGTACCTGCAGCCTTCGCGCAACCACCTGCCGGTACAGCGCTTCGTCCATCCGGACACCTTCGCCTGGTTCGCCGAGGAAGGCTACAAGATGGGCTTCAAGAACGTCGCTTCTGGCCCGCTGGTCCGCTCTTCGTACCACGCTGACGAGCAAGCCAAGATCGCCAAAGCGATGCTCTGATAACGAGCCGCAAAACAAGAAGGGCCAGGTAGCGATACCTGGCCCTTCTTTTTACGGTTGATTATCGTGCCGACGCTCAGCGTCCAGTTACTGCCCTACAGGCTTGCGCAGGTTTTCCAGCAGTTCATGCGTCGGGTAGCCATCTGCCGGCCAGCCGAATGACTGCTGCGCGCTGCGGATCGCCTTGCGCGTATTGGCGCCGATAATGCCGTCTGGCGCGCCTGCGTCGTATTGGCGGGCCGAGAGCAGGGTTTGCAGCTCGATGCGCTCAGAGCGGCTCAGCGGCAGGTCTCCACGCGGCCATGTGCCTACCACGTACCCAGCGCCCTTGAATCGATCGGAAAGCAGGCTGATCGCCAGCGCATAGGACGTGGAGTTGTTGTACTTCAGAATCGCGCGGAAGTTATCCAGCACCAGGAATGCAGGCCCACGGTAACCGGCAGGCAACAGCAGTGCGGCCTGCTGTTGGCTGGCTGCAACCGGGATTGCCGAGCCGTCGGGCTGTTTCAGGCCCAGTTGCTGCCATTCAGCCAGGCTCTTGCGGGTCGTCGAGTCGGCGAGCGAGTAATCGAACCCCGTGCCCAGCACCACCTCGAAGCCCCAAGGCTGGCCACGCTGCCAGCCGGAGCTTTGCAGGTAATGTGCCGTAGAGGCGAGGGCGTCGGTAGGTGTGTTCCAGATATCACGGCGGCCATCGCCATCAAAATCCACTGCGTGGGTGTTGTAAGTGGTCGGAATGAATTGCGTCTGGCCCATAGCGCCCGCCCACGAGCCGAGCATCTTGTCGGGCGTGATGTCGCCATGCTGGATGATTTCCAGCGCGGCCAGTAACTGGCTCTGCGCGAAACCCGGACGACGACCCTCATAGGCCAGTGTGGCAAGTGAGCGGATGACTGATTGCGTACCCTGGAACGAGCCGAAATTGCTCTCCATCCCCCACACCGCGACCAATGCCTGACGGTCCACGCCGTACTGCTGCTCGATCTTCAGCAGATCGTCAGCGTACTGCGAAAGCAATGCCTGCCCCTTGCGCACACGAGCAGCGGAAATGGCGCCGTCGAGGTATTCCCAGACCGGGCGGCTGAACTCGGGCTGACTGCGGTCTGCCTTCACCACGCTCATGTCCGGCGTCACGCCAGCGAATGCCAGGTCGAACACATCCGCACGAATGCCTGCTTTCAGCGCCTGCGCGCGAAAACCGGCCTGCCATTCGCTGAAGCTGACGGCGGGCTGAATCGTAAGGGAGTCGTCGACGACCACTGCTGGCGTAGGCGCAACAGCGGGAGGGTTGACCTGTACTTTGCTGGATTGAAGGGGGGTTGCATCGGCTGCAGTGGGTTTTTCTGCGCAGGCTACCAGAGCAATAAGGCTGGAGGCAGCGATGAGTTGGCGCAGCTGCGGGCGATAGGTAAAACGAGAAGGCATGCTTGAGTCCAAGGGTATTACCGTTAGGTGCAGACCATAACACGGCTAAGCGGTTGAAAGCGCCTCGGAGATGTTGCTCGATATCAGGCCGCCATAAAGCAGGAAGCCTCCCAGCTTTTAGACTGGAAGGCTTCGCGGCGGTAGCTTCCTTTGCCCTTGGAGGGTTGTTCCTGACGACTGCGGAACAAGGGCTGGGCGATGATGGATTTGGCCTTGTTCGGCCGCTTTGGCTTGCTCATGGCGAGGTGCTCCTGATGGGTGTTGTAACGCGACGCAAATCATCGGGCAGATGCGCGATTGTGTCTAATAGTTGTGTGCTATGGCTCTGGGAAGAGGAGCGGACGGCCATGATTATCGTGCCGACGCACCGCGTTGGCATGCAGTTCGTGACGCTCTGCGTCACAAGAGGACGCGGAGCGTCCTGAAGGCCATTACCACGCAGAGCGTGGTAACGAGAGTCAACAATGCCTCGACAGGCCTCACTCCGCAGGCAGTGCCAGCCGCTGGCCAGTCATCAGCAATGCGAGCCGGCTCAGGCTGCTCCACGGTGAGCCTGCCGCCTGGCCCTTGATCTGCGCGTCGATGCGTTGCGCGTCCATGAGCAACTGGCTCCAGCGTTTCGCCGAGTGGCGTTGCAGGGCTTTGCTCATCAGCGGTTTGCGCTTGTCCCAGATCGGCGGGCGTGCAGAGCTGAAGATCTTGTCCAGCGGCACGCCCTGGCTGAATTGCTGGGACATGTTGGCCAGCGCACGCAGCTCGCGGGTCAATGCCCAGAGAATCACCGGTGTTTCAACCCCTTCGCCGCGCAAGCCTTCCAGCATGCGCAGGGCATGAGCTGCTTCACCATTGAGCACCGCATCAGTCAGGCCAAATACGTCGAAGCGCGCACTGTCGGCCACAGCCGCCTGCACCGTTTCGACGGTAATCTGACCTTCTTCGGCCATCAGCTTGAGCTTTTCGATTTCCTGCGCGGCGGCCAGCAGGTTGCCTTCAACCCGGGCGGCGATCAGTTCGACCGCATCCTGAGTGGCGGCGAGCCCGGCTTGAGAAAGACGCTGGCGAATCCATTGCGGCAACTGGCCGATGTCCACCGGCCAGATCTGCACGAATTGAGTCTGTGCGCCGTCAATCAGTGCCTTGCCCCATTTGGTCTTCTGCGCGCTGCCGTCGAGCTTGGGCAGGCTGATCAGCAGCAGGGTGTCTTCTGCGGGTCTGGCGCAATATTCCATGAGCGCCGCAGCGCCTTTGTCACCGGGCTTGCCAGAGGGCAGACGCAGTTCGAGCAGACGCCGCTCGGCAAACAACGACATGCTGGCACCCGCCTGGAGCAGCGTGCCCCAGTCGAAGCTGGCATCGGCGCTGAATACCTGACGTTCGTCGAAGCCTTGCTGGCGTGCGGCCGTACGGATGGCATCGGCAGCTTCCTGGCAAAGCAGCGGGTCGTCGCCGCTGACCACGTAGACGGGCGCAAGCGTACCTTGCAGGTGCTTGCCGAGTTGGGCGGGGGCGAGTTTCATGGGTCAGAGGATGTCGGGGCCAGGTGACTGGCCCCAAACATTTACCTGGCTGGAATTTCGACAGGCGACTGCTGAGGCGTCTCGTCGCGGATTCGCTGAGCCGCTTCCAGTGCGTCGGCTTCTGCCTTGGCAACCGCGTCCGCCTTGGCCTGGAACTCTTCCAGACGGGCCGGCGTCAGCTGTTGCAGGCGCGCCATCAACTTCTGGATCAGGTCGTTGCGCATTTCCTGACGAACCTGTGCAGCTTCCTGATCGGAACCGGTCAGGTTATTACCATCGTGTACATAGGAACGGTCTGCGGTCACTTTGCTGTCCAGCAACGTGCGGTTTCTGTCGCCATGTATTTCGTAGCTGAGCGTGGTGGTCAGTTGGTACTCCGCCGAACGGCCCGAGCCCGAATAGCTGATGGTACGCTGGCTTTCAGCTTCATTGGTCAGGATCAGCTTGTAAGGCGCCCCGGTGTAGACCTTGACGCCGGAGCTGGTCAGCACACGAGTCAGCTGCGTCACGGTCTCGCCGTAGGCATTGCGTGCGCTGACATCCAGTTCCTTGAGCGCCAGCTCGGTGGTGCCGGTGCCGCGCAGCTGGAAGCCACAGGCACTCAACAAAACAGCCAGGCCCATTACCAGCAGATTGCGTTTGATCATCTTGATGCTCCCCTTGAATCCGTTTGGGCCGACTTGGCGTGCCCTGGAAATATGTTCGACGCCCGGCATCTGCCGGGCGCCCGATCCAATCAGCTTGCGACGATGTTGACCAGCTTGCCAGGTACGACGATCACCTTGCGAATGGTCAGGCCATCAGTGAAACGCAAAACGTTTTCGTTGATGCGTGCGGCAGCTTCGACTTCTTCACGGCTGGCGCTGGCGGGCATTTCGATATGACCGCGCAACTTGCCATTGACCTGAATGACCAGTTGCAGGCTGTCCTGCACCAGTGCATGTGCGTCGAAGACCGGCCAGCCGGCGTCGATGACTGGCTCGCTGTGGCCCAGTTGTGTCCACAGCTCATGGCTGATGTGCGGCGTGATCGGTGCCAGCAGCAGAGTGACCGTTTCCAGGCCTTCCTGCAGCAGTGCGCGATCCTGCGCAGTGGCCTGCGGGGCTTTTTCCAGCACGTTCATCAGCGTCATCACTTGCGCAACAGCGGTGTTGAATTTCTGGTTCTGGCCAATATCCTGGCTCGCCTGCTTAATGGCCTGATGGATCGAGCGGCGCACAGCCTTCTGCTCATCGGTCAAGGCCGCAATATCCAGGCCGGTCGATGGACCCTGACCGACATGGCTTTGCGCCAGGCGCCAGACGCGACGCAGGAAGCGATGCGAACCTTCGACGCCGGAGTCGGACCATTCCAGGCTCATGTCAGGCGGCGAGGCAAACATCATGAACAGGCGGCAGGTGTCAGCGCCGTACTGGTCAATCATCATTTGCGGGTCAATGCCGTTCTTCTTCGACTTCGACATCTTTTCCGTGCCGCCGATTTCCACCGGCAGGCCGTCGCTGGTCAGCGTAGCGCTGATGACCTTGGCCTTGGCGTCTCTTTCGAGGGTCACGTCGGCAGGGTTGATCCAGGTCTTCTTGCCGCTGGTTTCCATGCGGAAATAGGTTTCGGCGTTGACCATGCCCTGGGTGAGCAGGTTCTTGAACGGTTCGTTCGAGGTCACCAGGCCTTCGTCACGCATCAGCTTGTGGAAGAAACGAGCGTACAGCAGGTGCAGAATGGCGTGTTCGATACCACCGATGTACTGGTCGACCGGTAACCAGTGGTTGGCCGCGTTCGGCTCGACCAGACCGCCTTCGTAATGCGGTGAGGCGTAACGTGCGTAATACCAGGAAGACTCGACGAAGGTGTCCATGGTGTCGGTTTCACGCTTGGCCGGTGCGCCGCATTTCGGGCAGATGCACTCGTAGAATTCGGGCATGCGCGCCAGTGGCGAGCCGGCACCGTCGGGCACGACGTCTTCTGGCAGCACGACCGGCAACTGGTCTTCCGGGACCGGCACGTCACCGCAGGTGTCGCAATGCACGATCGGGATCGGGCAGCCCCAGTAACGCTGTCGGCTGATGCCCCAGTCACGCAGGCGGAACTGGGTACGGGACTGGCCCAGTGATTTCCTGACCAGCGCGGCTTCGATGGCATCGAAGGCGGTCTGGAAATTGAGGCCGGTGAACTCGCCGGAATTGATCAGCTCGCCGTGCTCGCCGTAAGCAGCTTGCCACGGTGCAGGCGTTTCATCGCCAGCACTGGTGCGTACCACCGGCTTGATCGGCAGGCCGTACTGGGTGGCGAATTCGAAATCACGTTCGTCGTGGGCTGGTACAGCCATAACCGCGCCGTCGCCGTAGTGCATCAGCACATAGTTGGCGACCCACACCGGCAGTTTTTCGCCTGTCAGTGGATGCTCGACGAACAGCGAGGTCGGCTGACCTTTCTTTTCCTGAGTGGCCACATCGGCTTCGGCGACGCTGCCGCCCTTGCACTCATCGATGAACGCTTGCAACGCAGGGTTGCCTTGCGCTGCCTGGGTAGCCAGCGGGTGCTCGGCTGCGACGGCGACATAGGTCGCGCCCATCAGTGTGTCAGGACGGGTGGTGAAGACTTTCAGTGCGCCTGCTGCGCCGATCGATGCCTGATCGTAGGGGAACTGCACTTCCATGCCACGCGATCTGCCGATCCAGTTGCGCTGCATGGTCTTGACCTGTTCAGGCCAGCCCGGCAACTCGTCGAGGCTTTCCAGCAGCTCGTCGGCGTAGGCGGTGATCTTGAAGTAGTACATCGGGATTTCGCGCTTTTCAATCAGCGCGCCGGAACGCCAGCCGCGGCCATCGATGACCTGCTCGTTGGCCAGTACGGTCTGGTCGACCGGGTCCCAGTTCACGGTGCCGTTCTTGCGGTAGATCACGCCTTTTTCGAACAGGCGAGTGAACAGCCACTGTTCCCAGCGGTAGTAATCAGGTTTGCAGGTGGTCACTTCGCGAGACCAGTCGACCGCCAGACCCAGGCTCTTGAGCTGGTTCTTCATGTAGGCGATGTTTTCGTAGGTCCATTTGGCGGGTGCGACGTTGTTGTCGATCGCGGCGTTTTCAGCCGGCATGCCGAATGCGTCCCAACCCAGTGGTTGCAGGACATTCTTGCCCAGCATGCGCTGATAACGGGAAATCACATCGCCAATGGTGTAGTTGCGCACATGGCCCATGTGCAGCTTGCCGCTCGGGTAAGGAAACATCGACAGGCAATAGAAAGTGTCCTTGCCTGGCTGTTCACTGACTTCAAAAGACTTTTGCTCATCCCAGAAGGTTTGGGCGGCGGCTTCGATTTCGCGGGGCTGATAGAGTTCGTGCATGGCTACTTTTTGCTAAAGATTAGTGACCCTTGACCTCTTCATTGCTCTGCCGAGTCAGGTCGGCACCGCTTGCCGGACAATTGCATCTGTCTGTGCGGTGCGTTCGGGCTCAAGAGCGCGGAAGTGGAATTACAGGAAGCGCCGTAGCATACATGAGGGCCGTCTATCGAGGGAAACCCTGATTGCCTCTCAACAGGGCAAAGCCCGTCTGACAGCTCTATCCGGCCGTTGGTCGCAGTTACCTACCTGTTTTTAAAGCGGCGCTAAGCTCAACTCCGAGGATAATGACAATCTTCGAGGAGGTGAGCGGATGACAGAGTTGCAGCACGTAGTCAGCACATCTGAACTGTATGAACGTTTGATCGATCGTCTAGGGCTTGCGCTTGAAACGGCAAGCACTTCGGTTCGGCTCCGAAACGAGTCGCCCGCCGAGCTTGAACTAAAGGGATTGAGCAGGGCGGAGTTCGAGCTGATAGAGGCCTATCTTGAAAAGGACTCGAGGATGGCCAATGTGACCATCGCGGGTGGGTCACCAGGCAGTGATACGATTTTACCGGAGCATCACCGGTTGATCAGAGCGCCCAAGCAGTCAGCCACTATCATCTGGCTGAAGGACAAACGGCGCGCCAGGGCATCGGCAAGGTTGGGTCGCATCGTTTAGCCATTACATTTCTGGTTCCACGCGCAGGCGTCAGGGCCTGCTTAAAGGCAGTGTTTAGACATTGTTGCCAGGCTTCAAACATTTTAGGCTTCGGGCATCTCTGGAGATGTCCCGATGCCTCTGCGCTATCTGCTTAAAACCCTTTTGCTGCCGCCCGGCGTTCTGTTTCTGCTTCTGATTGCAGCCTGGTGGCTGCGTCGTTCCCGCCCGCGCCTGGCTGCTGGCTGTTTTATCCTGGGGCTTGGCGGGTTGTGGCTGATGAGTCTGCCGGTCGTCGTGGAATTTTCAGCCCGCCAGTTGGAGCAGATTCCGCCTTTGCCACCGCAGCAGTGGGTGACACTGGCGCAGCAGGCTGACGCAATTGTGGTGCTCGGCAACGGTCGCGAGCGCAATTCACCCACCTGGGGCGCCGATACGCCGACCGGTCTGGGCCTGGAGAGACTCAGGCTGGCAGCCCGGTTGTCGAAAGAATCCGGTCTGCCGATTCTCACCTCCGGCGGTTTGCACTTTGATCAGCCGCCCAGTGAGGCGGCCATCATGGCTCAGTCGCTGCAACAGGACTTCGGCGTGACCGTGCGCTGGCAGGAAGGGCTCAGCCGTACGACCTGGGAAAACGCGACCATGACCGCCAGGGTGCTACAACCGTTGGGCATCAAGCGTGTGGTGCTGGTCACGCAGGCCTGGCATATGCCACGGGCGCGCTGGAGTTTCGAACAGGCGGGTTTTACGGTGGTGAGTGCGCCGGTCGGCTTCCTCGGTGTGGATAACGCTCGGCCTTTTGGCGGCTGGCTGCCTGAAAGTCGGGTGTTCACGCAGAGCGGGGTGCTGCTTAATGAAGCGGCAGGTTTGCTGGTTTATCCGTGGATTTATCGCAATAGCCGCTGAGCAGGAGCGCCGACTCCACCTGAAATCAGGCGAAGTCGGCCTTTGCCGATGCATCAGACAGTCTTGGAAATCCGCGCCGCCATCAGTGCCCAGCCAAACAGCAGCAGGCAGACAATCGCCAGTGGCCAGGAGCGCCAGTGCAGATAAGGCGTGAGTTGGTGCATCGGCACGACCTCGCCATACAGTACGCCGCGTTCGAACTGCGGGATTTGCACGGTTATCTTGCCGAATGGGTTGATCAGCGCCGTCACGCCATTGTTGGTGGCGCGAATCATCCAGCGGCCCGCTTCAAGTGCGCGCATCTGGGCCATCTGCAAATGCTGCAATGGGCCGATCGAGGTGCCGAACCAGGTGTCGTTGCTGACCGTCAGCAGCAGGTCGCTTTGTGCCGACAGGCCCGCCGCAAACTCCGGATAGACCACTTCGTAACAGATGAACGGCGCGATGTGATAACCCTTGGCCTGCAACAGCGCCTGATCGTTCGGGCCGCGTGCGAAGTCTGACATCGGCAGATCAAAGAACGAGATCAACCCGCGCAGCAAGTCCTGTAGCGGTACGTATTCACCAAACGGAACGAGCTTTTGCTTGTAGTAAGTGCCGTCGCCCTGACCGGTGACGGTGATGCCGTTGTAGTAGCGATACTCGCCACGCCCGTTCGGTTCGCGCACCGGAACGCCGGTGATCAGCGCCGCACCCCGGTCCGAAGCGAATTTGCCCATCATCGACAGGTAGCCTTCCGCGCTTTCCTTGAGCACCGGCACGGCGGTCTCGGGCCAGACGATCAGATCAGCCTGCTGTGAGCGAAAGGTCATGTCCCGATAAAGCGCCAACTGATCGTTGAGCTTTTGCGGGTCCCATTTCATGCTTTGTTCGATGTTGCCTTGCATGGCCGCAACTTTCAGTGGCGGCCCGGAAGGCGACGTCCAGGCGTGATCCTTCAACGCCAGCCCTGCGATCCACGGCGCCAGCAGCAACAGTACGCCCATGACCAGAAACGATTTGCGTGCCCGCAAGCGGTGCAGGTTGCACAGCAAGGCGGCAGTCAGGCCCAGCGCGAACGAGATCAGCCATACACCGCCCAGAGGTGCGAGACCTGCAAGCGGCCCGTCGAGCTGGCTGTAACCGGAGTAGAGCCAAGGGAAACCGGTGAGAAACCAGCCGCGAAACGCTTCCTGCCCCAGCCACAGGGCAGCAAACGCCAGCGCATCGGCCAGCGGCGCTTCATTGCGACGTATCCAGCGCGCCCAGACAAAGGCGGGCAGAGCGAAGAACAACGCGATGGCGGCGATGAACAGCAGCATCAACAAACCTGCCAGCAGCACCGAAGCGCCGCCGTAGGTGTGAATGCTCACGTAGATCCAGCTGGTGCCGGCACCGTACAGGCCGAAGCCATAGCACCAGCCGCGGGCCAGAGCCTGGCGCGGATTCAGCTCGCGCAGGCCCAGATAGAACATCGCCACCGCCACCAGCACCAACGGCCAGATGTCGAAAGGCGCCAGGGCCAGGGTCGTCAATCCACCAGCCACCAGGGCCAGTAGATTACCGGGCCAGCCGGGGCGGGTTATCCAGCGCATGTAGATTCCTTAGAGCGACATCAGGTGTTTACGGGCGTGAAATAGGGCTCACGCGCAGCAAGTGAATGCGACGGCTGTCAGCGCTCAGTATGCGAAAACGATAGGCACCGATTTCGGTGATTTCGTTACGCTTGGGCAGATGGCCAAAGGCGTTCATGACCAGACCGCCCACCGTATCGAACTCGTCATCCGAAAAGCTGCTGTCGAAGAACTCGTTGAAGTTCTCCACCGGCGTCAGGGCCTTGACCAGGAAGTCGCCGCTGGGAAGCGGTTTGATGAAGCTGTCTTCCTCGACGTCATGCTCGTCTTCGATATCGCCGACGATCTGTTCCAGCACGTCTTCAATGGTCACCAGACCCGCCACGCCGCCGTATTCGTCGATGACGATGGCCATGTGGTTATGATTGGCACGGAATTCACGCAGCAGCACGTTGAGACGCTTGGACTCCGGCACAAACGTGGCCGGGCGCAGCAGCTTCTTGATGTCGTCGCTGTCGCCATCGGCCTTGAGGATCAATGGCAGCAGATCCTTGGCCAGCAGCACACCGAGCACGTCGTCATGGCTCTCGCCGATCACCGGGTAGCGCGAGTGCGCGGCATCGATGACGGCGGGCAGGAATTCGCGGGGTGTCTGGGTGGCCTTGATGCTGATCATCTGCGAACGCGGCACCATAATGTCGCGCACTTGCAGGTCAGCCACCTGAATGGCCCCTTCGACGATGGCCAGCGCTTCGCTGTCCAGCAGTTTGTTCTGGTGGGCTTCGCGCAGCAGCTCTAGCAGCTCCTGGCGGTTTTTCGGCTCATGGACAAAGGCCTGGGTCAGTTTACCCAACCATGACTTTTGCCCGTTGCTCGATCGGTCTTCGCTCATAGCCCTTACTCGTGGTCCTTGCTGGGTGTGTCTGAATGTGGGTGGTCGGCACTTTCGTCGTCGGCGTAAGGGTCGGGGTAACCCAACTCCTCAAGCAACGTTCGTTCCAGTGCTTCCATTTCTTCGGCTTCTTCATCATCGATGTGGTCGAAACCCAGCAGATGAAGGCAGCCATGAATGACCATGTGCGCCCAGTGCGCGTCTACGGATTTGCCCTGTTCAGCGGCTTCGCGGTTGACTACCGGGACGCAGATGACCAGATCGCCCAACAACGGAATGTCCAGCATGTCGTCTGGAACATCCGCCGGGAATGAAAGCACATTTGTGGCGTAATTCTTGTGTCGCCAGGTGTGATTGAGCTCACGGCCTTCGGTTTCGTCAACCAGCCGGATGGTCAGCTCGGAATCGGCACTGCGCTGGCGCAGGCCCATTTCACACCACAGGCGAAATTGGTCTTCACCAGGAGCAGGCGTTTCGCTCGCAACTTGCAGATCCAGCTCAAGCATTGCGATTCTTGTCCCGTGAGTAACCATTGTTGCCCGACGGGCCATCACTGAGCTGGTCATCGAAGCGCTCATAGGCCTCAACGATGCGCTGCACCAGCGGGTGGCGAACCACATCCTTTGGTTTGAAGTGCGTGAAACTGATGCCAGGCACGTCCTTGAGCACATCGATGACATGCGTCAGGCCCGACCGGGTGCCCTTGGGCAGGTCAACCTGGGTGATGTCGCCAGTGATCACGGCGGTGGAGCCAAAGCCAATACGGGTCAGGAACATCTTCATCTGCTCGACGGTGGTGTTCTGACTTTCGTCGAGAATGATGAAGCTGTTATTAAGGGTGCGTCCGCGCATGTAGGCCAGCGGTGCAACTTCAATGACTTGTTTCTCGATCAGCTTGGCGACGTACTCGAAGCCGAGCATCTCATACAGTGCGTCATACAGCGGGCGCAGGTACGGGTCGATCTTCTGCGCCAGGTCACCGGGCAGGAAGCCAAGCTTCTCGCCAGCCTCGACGGCCGGGCGCACCAACAGGATGCGACGTATCTGTTCGCGCTCCAGCGCATCGACCGCGCAGGCCACGGCCAGGTAGGTCTTGCCGGTGCCCGCAGGGCCGATACCGAAGTTGATATCGTTGCTGAGGACTTCCTTGACGTAACGCTGCTGATTCAGGCCGCGCGGGCGAATCATGCCCTTCTTGGTGCGCAGCGAGACGCCCACTTCGGCGGCAGGGTGGTTGTCCAGGCCGTCAACGCCCGATTCCTGAAGGAACAGGTGCACCATGTCCGGCGTCAGCTCGGTACCTTTGGTTTCCCGGTACAGGCGGCGCAGAAGATTTTCGGCGGATTGGGTTTGAGTGGTCGCGCCAATAAGCTCGAATTGATTGCCGCGATTGCGGATCTCGATGTCCAGGCGTTGTTCGATCAGGCGCAAGTGCTCGTCGAGTTGCCCGCACAGATTGGCGAAACGATGGGCCTCGAAAGGTTCGAGGGTGAAACGATGAGGTTCTATGGGTACGTTCAAGGTCTTTTAATGGCCGTCCGGCGGCAATTGAGATGTATTGAAGAATACCTCTAGCGGTGGTTGTGCGAAAGCTTTGCCTTGTTAAAGGCCGCGCTGGAGGTTTCACCGTGCTCAAGGGTAGGGACCGCGCAGAACCGAATTCATTCGGATCTTCGTTTCTGCGCGGGACGCGAGGCCTGCTTTAGCGGCGCTGGATTTACTGTAGCAGCGAGCCTCGCAGCGAGTGTGGCTGCGCGTCATCGATGTGCACGTCGGCAAATTGCCCGATCAGCCTGGGATTGTCACAGCGGAAATTGACAATCCGGTTGTTCTCGGTGCGGCCTTGCAGTTCGCCGGGGTCTTTTTTCGAGTAATCGGTGACCAGAATGCGCTGGATACTGCCGACCATCTGTCGGCTGATCTCGAAACCCTGCTGGTTGAGGCGATGTTGCAGGGCTGCCAGGCGCTCTTTTTTCAAGGCTTCCGGCGTGTCGTCTTTCAGATCGGCGGCCGGTGTGCCGGGGCGCGGGCTGTAGACGAACGAGAACGAGAAATCGAAGCCCACGTCCTCGATCAGCTTCATGGTGTTGTCGAAATCCTTTTCGGTCTCGCCGGGGAAGCCGACGATGAAGTCGGAACTGATGCTGATCCCCGGCACTGCAGCCCGCAGCTTGCGCAGCCTGGACTTGTATTCCAGCGTGGTGTGGTTGCGCTTCATTGCCGCCAGAATGCGGTCCGAGCCCGACTGCACCGGCAAGTGCAGGTGCTTGACCAGTTCCGGCACCTCCGCGTGAGCCTGAATCAGGCTGTCGGAAAATTCGAGCGGGTGCGAGGTGGTGTAACGAATACGGTCGATGCCGTCGATTGCAGCGACGGCCCGGATCAGGTCTGCCAGGTCCGCGAGCCGCCCGTCATGGGTGGTGCCGCGATAACCGTTGACGTTCTGCCCCAGCAGCGTGACTTCGCGCACGCCGTGCTCGGCCAGGTGCATGACTTCGCTCAGTACGTCATCGAACGGGCGGCTGACTTCTTCGCCGCGCGTGTAGGGCACTACGCAGAACGTGCAGTACTTGCTGCAACCTTCCATCACCGACACATAAGCGCTCGGGCCATCGACGCGAGGCTCGGGCAAATGGTCGAATTTTTCGATTTCCGGGAACGAGACGTCGACCTGCGGCAAGCGGGTGGTGCGTGCCGCGTCGATCATTTCCGGCAGGCGGTGCAGGGTTTGCGGGCCGAAGACCACATCCACATAGGGCGCGCGGTCGCGGATGGCCGCGCCTTCCTGGCTGGCCACACAACCGCCGACGGCAATTACCATTTCGGGGTTGGCCAGTTTCAGCTCACGCCAGCGCCCGAGTTGCGAATACACCCGGTCCTGGGCGCGCTCGCGAATCGAACAGGTATTGAGCAGGATCACGTCAGCGTCTTCCGCCCGAGCGGTGACTTCCAGAGCCTGATGTTCGCCCAGCAGATCGACCATGCGCGAGCTGTCGTACTCGTTCATCTGGCAACCGTGGGTTTCAATGTAAAGCTTCTTGGCCATGCGTGATCATCAACCGATTCAGTGAACCGAGCATTATAGGGACGAAGGGCTCGGGTTCCTAGCGTTCGCTGTCCGACGATGCAGATGGACATGCTATAGTCCGCGCCCCTTTTTCATCTCTGATCGTTACCCGCCCGTTATGACCAAACGCGAAGCTCCAATCTACAAGGTGATTTTCCTCAACCAGGGACAGGTGTTCGAAATGTACGCCAAGCAGATCTATCAAAGCGATCTGTGGGGCTTTCTGGAAGTGGAAGAGTTCGTCTTCGGCGAGCGCACGACTGTTGTGGTAGACCCGAGCGAAGAGAAGCTCAAGGCTCAGTTCGAAGGTGTGGTGCGCAGTTTCGTGCCGATGCATTCGATTGTGCGTATCGATGAAGTCGAGCGCATGGGCACGCCGAAGATCAGCGAAGCACGCGGCAACAGCAATGTAATGCCGTTTCCCATGCCGATGCCGGAAAAATAGGTGTTGGGGGAGTGAACAGCGATTGCCCTGAGCGAAACCGCATCAGGGCAATGGAGAGAACGGACTGCGACCTTCGGCCGTTTGCAGTTCAAGCAGGTATTTGCGGAAAATCTGCCCCAGTACCTGAGTGGCAACTTCCAGTTCATCGCGCTTCATCTTCGCCGCGACTTCGTCGGCAGCGTCCAGTGCGTCTTCCGAACCATTGACGGCGGCCATCTTCAGTACGATATACGCCTGAATGTTATTGGCCTGCACGCCCTCGCCACGGCTGAACATCAAGCCCAGTTGATATTGCGCCTGCGCATGACCCTGCAATGAAGCCTGCTCGAAGTAGTTCAGCGCCTGCGGCAGATCGCGAGGTGCATTCTTGCCCTCGTAATAGAACTCACCCAACTCGTATTGCGCCTGCGCATCCCCGCCCTGAGCCGCCTGCTGACACGCGGCGAGCGCAGCGGGCAGGTTCTCTGGCTGAGTATTCAGGGTGCAACGACCCATCGCTGGGACTAGCAACGAGTTGCCGCCGGCAGTCGCCAGCAGGGGATAGACAAGCAACAGGCAGCCCAATACAAGGGTGCGGCCGGTGCGGTTCATGGGAGTCGACTTACCTCTGAAAAGGTGCGGGCATGCCCGACCAGCTAACGTGCTGGCTGCGCATTATGAAATAAGCAGAGCCAACCTTACAAAGTCTTTACGGATTTTCTGCTGCGCGGCCATGAAATAACCTTGTTTACAGGGGTATGACCTGAAACAAGACTTCCAGCGGCCCTGCGTTTGCAGTTATCGCAATGCATTGTAGAAGCAAAATACGGGGTTATCGCGCTGTTTCATGTGCGGACATCACTTGCGCCGGTTCAATGACACCCTGCGCAAGTGAGTCTGACGGGCTTATCTCAGCGCAGCAAAGGCCTTCTCGGCAGCATCCAGCGTGAGTTTCAATTCGGCATCGCCATGGGCAATGGACGTGAAACCGGCTTCGAAAGCGCTCGGCGCCAGGTACACGCCGCCGTCCAGCATCATGTGGAAGAAACGCTTGAAACGCTCTGCATCGCTGGTCATCACGTCTTCGAAGGTGACGATTTCGCGCGCTGCGCTGAAGTACAGGCCGAACATGCCGCCTGCCTGAGTCGTTACGAACGGAATGCCGGCAGCATCGGCACGCTGTTGCAGGCCTTCGAGCAGGCGTCGGGTGTAGTCGCTCAGTTCATCGTGGAAGCCGGGACGGCTGATCAGGCGCAGGGTGGTCAGGCCAGCGGCCATGGCCAGCGGATTGCCGGACAAGGTGCCCGCCTGATAGACCGGGCCGAGCGGGGCGATGTGCGACATGATTTCGCGTTTGCCACCAAAGCAGCCGACCGGCATGCCGCCGCCGATGATCTTGCCGAACGTGCTCAGGTCGGGCTTCACGTCGTAATAAGCCTGCGCGCCGCCAAGAGCTACGCGGAAACCGGTCATCACTTCGTCGAAAATCAGCACCACGCCATGCTCGTCACACAGTGCGCGCAGCCCTTGCAGGTAACCCGGCGCAGGCGGCACGCAGTTCATGTTGCCGGCGACGGGTTCGACGATGATGCAGGCCACTTCCGGGCCCACTTCGGCCAGCAGGTCACGCACGGCGTTCAGGTCGTTGAAGGGCACGGTCAGGGTGTGTTTCGCGAATGCAGCCGGTACGCCAGGCGAGCTTGGCACGCCCAGGGTCAGTGCACCGGAACCTGCCTTGACCAGCAGGCTGTCGGAGTGACCGTGGTAGCAACCTTCGAACTTGATAATGCTGTCGCGGCCGGTGAAGCCTCGGGCCAGACGGATCGCGCTCATGGTCGCTTCGGTGCCCGAGCTGACCATGCGCACCATTTCCATGGACGGCACCAGTTCGCAGACCAGGTCGGCCATCTCGGTTTCCATCGCCGTCGGCGCACCGTATGACAGTCCGTGCTCCAGTTGGCTGCGCACGGCGTCGAGAACGTCCGGATGACTATGGCCGAGGATCATCGGGCCCCAGGAGCCGACGTAGTCGACGTAACGCTTGTCGTCTTCGTCAGTCACGTAAGCGCCGGCAGCATGCTTGAAGAACAGCGGCGTGCCACCCACACTCTTGAAAGCGCGAACCGGCGAATTGACGCCACCGGGGATGTGTTTTTGGGCGTTGGCGAACAGTGTTTCGGAACGGGACATGATCGGGTCTCTGCTTTGAAACGGGGAATTCGTGTCTACGCTGGGGTCAGCCGAGGCGGGCAGCTTCAAGGCAGGCTGCTTTATTGAGTGGCATGAGCCAGAGAAAGCGCAGGAGTGCGCACTATAACAAAAGCTGCGCACACATATGACACTCGCGCCCATAGTCTGAGCGAGCACCTCTCGTACCCATGCTCCGCGTGAGCATGCCGTTCTGGACGCTCTGCGTCCGCCGTTGAGTGCGCGCAGTCTGCGTCGATCGGAGTTGTGGACGAGCTCTACAACAACGCCATGAAGGCTTTCGCCCGACGCGTCACTTCCTGAGGGGTTTCAGCGCCGAACAGTCCGTGTACCACGGCCAGCAGATCGGCGCCGTGCTCGACCAGTTGCGGGGCGTTTTCCAGGGTGATGCCGCCGATCACCGCGATGGGCAGGTGAACCTTGGCGCGTACCTGAGCGATCAGGTCGAGCGGCACGGCCGGTGCGCCGGGTTTGGTCTGTGAATTGAAAAACCTGCCGAACGCCACATACGTCGCGCCATCGGCCCTGGCACGTTCCGCCAGCTCCAGTTTGCCGTGGCAGGTAGCCCCAACTATTGCCTTGTGCCCCAGCAACGCGCGGGCATCCGGCAGCGAACCGTCGGTCTGGCCCAGGTGCACGCCGACGCCCAGCCGCGCTGCCAGTTCGGCATCGTCGTTGATGATCAGGCGGGTCTTGTAGCGTTCGCACAACTTGAGCAGCTCAGTGGCCTCGCGCAGGCGACGGGAGTCATCACCCGTCTTGTCGCGGTATTGCAGCAGGGTGACGCCGCCATCCAGAGCTGCTTCAACGTAGGCAAGAAATTTTCCGCTCAGCAACTGGCTGTCGGTAATGGCATACAGGCCACGTAGTTTCATGAATCGAGCCTCATGGCAGCGTGTTACGAACAAAAGTCCAGTGGCAGGCGACGGGGCACGAATTGCCCTTTGCCCAGCTGTTCGGCATCACGCAATGTCCGCCAGGTGTAATCCAGCGCCGACTTCACTGCGCTGACCAGTGCTTCACCTTGCGCAAGACGCCCGGCCAGGGCGCTGGCGAGTGTGCAGCCGGAGCCGTGGTAGCTGCCCGGCAAACGCTCGCAGACAAAAGTGTGCGTCTGACCGTTGCGCACATACAGGCGATTATGGATCTGCTGTTCGTCGCCATGCCCGCCGGTGATCAGCAGGTGTTCGCAGAAAGGCAGCAGTTTATGTGCGCACTCATCCGCAGTGCCCTCCGGCAGCTCCGCCAGAATGCGTGCTTCAGGAAGGTTGGGCGTGGCGATGATCGACAACGGCAGCAGCCGTTCACGCATGGCGTAACCGACTTCATCCTTGCCCAGCGCTCCGCCACCGCCTGCGCGCAATACCGGATCGCAGACCGCAGGCAAATGCGGATGAGCCAGCAGCAGTTCGACAACTGTATCGACCATCTCCAGCGAGCCGAGCATGCCCAGCTTGACGGCGGCGACACATGAGTCGTTGAGAACGGCGTTGGCCTGAGCCATCACCCATTCGCGATCGAGCACTCGGAAATCACTGACATTCACGGTGTCCTGCACAGTGAGCGCGGTGATCGCCGGAACGGCGTGGCAACCCTGAGCAAGCAGGGCTTCTATATCAGCCTGCAGACCGGCGCCGCCACTTGGGTCGTGGCCGGAAAGGCAGAGGACAACGGGGCGAGAGCTATAGATATTCATGGTGTGCGAGCTTATCACTACCGTTCGCGAGTCGCCTGCCGATCCCCGGTTTTTATTGCGTTGCTCCGCGACCCGATGGCCTCCCCGACACCTCGACGACCGGGAAAAATACTCATGTTTGCCTTGAAATGGCCGATACAGAGCTATTGCTTTGATTTTGAAGGCGATAACGTCTTTACGTTATTAGCGGCTATGCTTCACGTGTGCGGGGAAATGTAGAGGTTTTGTAACTATTCTCTTACTGACGCCGGCCTGTTCACGTAAAAAGGCTTGTATTGAATCATCGGCCTGTTTCAAGGATAGAAATTAGCGGACGTCGTTATCAACGGATGGATTGAAATCGACGACCTACCTTGGGGCTTCAATGCGCTATCTGTGGATCATTCTGGCTCTTTGGCTGCCGTTGCAGGTGCACGCGGTCGAGTTTGATGAAAACACCCGGTTTCTGCCTCTGGGGCGTGCCGTTCAGGTGTTCGAGGACCCGACCGGCGAGGCAACCATCGAGAGCGTCAGCTCTGCGGCGGGAACACGCGCATTTCGCGATCTGAATACGGGCACCTTCAATGCCGGGTATTCGCATTCCGCTTTCTGGCTGAAAGTCGAACTCACCTATCGCCCTGGCAGCACCCGGACGCACAACGACTGGCTGCTGGAACTGGCGTATCCGCCGATGGATCGCATTGATTTTTACGAGCCGGATGCCAGCGGCAGCCTGAAAATGGCCTGGCAGACCGGTGACATGCGGCCGTTTTCCAGCCGTCAGTTCGCCCAGAACAACTACCTGTTTCAACTGGATCTGCCTCCGGGCCAGATGCGCACGTTCTATTTGCGCGTCAGCAGTGAAGGCCCTGTTCAGGCGCCGCTGAACCTCTGGTCCACCCACGCTTATATTGAGGCGCAACCGACCAAGATTTACGTCTTTGGCCTGATGTACGGCGTGCTGCTGGGCATGCTGGTCTACAACCTGTTTATCTATATCAGTGTCCGCGAGCCCGATTACCTTTACTACCTGTTGTATGTCGCCTCGTTCGGGGTGTATCAGATGTCGATCAACGGGGTTGCGATCGAATACCTGTGGCCCGATAGCCCTTGGTGGGCCAATGCGTCAACGCCGTTCCTGATGTCAATGGCCATGCTGTTCGCTTGTCAGTTCACACGCAGCTTTCTGGTGACCGCCCGTTTGAGTTGCTGGCTCGACCGGCTGCTGAAAACCGTTATCGGCGCTGCGGTGTTGGTGATGGGCATGGCTTTGTTTCTGGGCTATGGACCGGCCCTGCGCGGCGCGACGTATCTGATTCTACTGGGGACCCTCTCGATATATCTGGCGGGCCTCGTCGCGGTGGTCAAAGGCGAACGCGTCGGTCGCTACTTTGTGCTCGCCTGGTCGGTGTTCCTGGCCAGTGGCGTGGTGTTCACGCTGATGTTACTCGGCTATCTGCCCAATACTTTTCTGACCATGTACGCCGTTCACATCGGCACCGTGCTGGAAATGGCATTCCTGTCCATGGCGCTGGCAGACCGCATCAACCATGCCCGGCGTCAACAAGCGCAGACGCTGCTGGCGGCCGGTCAGGACCTCGAACGGTTGAACAAGCAACTGGCCACCAGTAACCGGTTGAAAGACGAGTTTCTTGCCACGCTGACTCACGAGCTGCGCACCCCCATGATCGGCGTCATTGGGTCGCTGGAGGTCATGCAGACGCTCGACATGGACGATGAAGTGGAGATGTATCATCAGACTGCGGCCAGTTCGGCGCGCGACATGATGACCATGATCAACGGCATTCTGACCCTGACCGAACTTCAGGCCGGGGTGCTGTCTGCCGAGTGCAACACGTTTGTGCTTGAAGATCTGGTCGACAAGGTGCGTGAGCGTTTCAGCCTTGCCGCGCAATCAAAAGGTCTGATCCTGACGCTGGACCTGAACGATAAACTGCCGCCAAGTGTTCGTGGGGACGTCGGCAAGCTGTACCAGTGCATCGAGTGCCTGGTGGACAACGCGATCAAATTCACTCGCAAAGGCGCGGTGCAGGTGCGATTCAGCGGTCAGCCGCAGGATCTGGAACGCATGCACCTGCGCATCGAGGTGATGGACAGCGGTATTGGTTTCGGGCAACTCGACGAAGCCATTCTCTATCAGCACTTCTTTCAGGTCGACGGCTCCATGACCCGCGAATATGGCGGACTTGGCATTGGTCTGGCGATCTGCCGCAAACTGATCGAATTGCAGGGTGGCGAACTGAGCCATCGCTCGGAGCCTGGCAAAGGCAGCTGCTTTACCCTCAGCCTTCCGGTCATGATGGCGATACCAGGTGCCGTGCGCAGAACACCGGAACTGAAAGCCCAGTGGGGACACTGACCGTCTGAGGTCGATGCAGGTCAATAACGCCGGTGTTTCGGCGGCTACGGCACTGTTGCACTGAGCGCGCGCGTGATTCACTGCCTGACAGGCTGCGATTGCACACAGGCAGGAGCTGATTCATGAACCTGAAACCCTTCGCCGAAACTCACGAAGTGACCAACCAGCCGCCGCCTCTGGACGGCGTAAACCTTTACCGCATCGACGTGCCGCTTCAGGAATGGAGCCAGCGGTTCGGCGCGGGCTGGGCGCAGGCGCGTATCTACGCCTATGGCGCGTTGGCCGGCGGGCCATTGATGGAAGCAGGTTTTCTGGCCAATCAGCACAAGCCGGGCTTCGCCAGCCATGACCGCTATGGCCATCGCATTGATCTGGTCGAATTTCACCCGGCATATCACCAGTTGATGAACACCGCCATCGAACATGGGATTCCGTCCCTGCCGTGGACTGATCCGCAGCCCGGTGCCCATGTCGCGCGCGCCGCCATGAGTTACTTGCACACGCAAGCCGAGCCTGGCACTGGCTGCCCGTTGACCATGACCTTTGCCAGCGTTCCGGCGCTGCGGCTGCAACCCGATCTGGCCGACATCTGGTTGCCCAAGGTGCTCGCTACGCACTACGACCCGCGCAACGTCGGCATCGCGCACAAGGCCGGCGCAACCATCGGCATGGCGATGACCGAAAAGCAGGGTGGCACCGATGTGCGGGCTAACACCACGAGAGCGTTTGCCATTGGCGCGGGCGGCCCCGGCCAGGCTTATGAGCTGGTCGGGCACAAGTGGTTCTGCTCTGCGCCGATGTGCGACGCGTTTCTGACCCTGGCGCAGACGGACAAAGGGCTCAGCTGTTTTCTGCTGCCGCGTCACCGCCCGGACGATACCCGCAACGAGGTGTATATCCAGCGGCTGAAAAACAAGCTGGGTAATTGCTCCAATGCGTCGAGCGAGGTGGAGTTTCGTGGCGCGCTGGCGTGGATGATCGGTGAAGAAGGACGCGGCGTGCCGACCATTATCGAAATGGTTGCCATGACCCGCTTCGATTGCATGATCGGCTCCAGCGCCCTGATGCGTCAGGCGCTGACTCAGGCCACCCATCATTGTGCGCATCGTTCCGTCAGTGGACGATTGCTCGCCGAACAGCCGTTGATGCAGAACGTGCTGGCCGATCTGGCGCTTGAAAGCGAAGCCGCGCTGGCCCTGACCTTGCGCATGGGCCGGGCGCTGGATCATTTGGACAATGATCACGAAAAACGACTCGCCCGTCTGGTCACAGCAGTGGGCAAATACTGGATCTGCAAGCGCGCCCCGGCCATGATCAATGAAGCGGCCGAGTGCCTGGGCGGCGCGGGTTATGTCGAAGACAGCATCCTGCCCCGGCTGTATCGCGAGGCACCGGTGAACTCGATCTGGGAAGGGTCGGGCAATGTGCAGTGCCTCGACGTGCTGCGTACACTCTCCAGGGAACCTGGCGCGCTCGATGCGCTGTTTGACGAATTGGGCGACGGGCATGGCGACCGCCACCTGGGGTTGCATATCCGCACACTCAAGGCTGCGTTTCAGGACACCAGCGACATTCAGTACCGCGCCCGGCAACTGACCGAAGACATCGCCGTCGCCTTGCAGGGCAAACTGCTGCTGGAAGCGGGCAACGCGGCGGTCAGCGACGGCTTCATGGCCGGTCGGATAGCGTCCGGCGGGCGCGTGTATGGCTCCTTGCCCAGAGGCGTCGATGTAGAAACATTGCTGCTCAGGTCTTCGCCACAGGTGGCATGAGCCCCCGAACCCGTTACGATGCACGTCTGCCAGATCAGACAGGACATGAATCGTGACACAAGCCTTTGTTGCCGTAGACACCGCCGAGCAAGCCGTCGAGCGCCTTGCCGAGCTGCATGAGCGCGCCACCAGCGCGTTGAGTCAGGCGCTCAAGCGCTACCTGAAAGACCGCGTCGAGCCTACCGCCGAAGAGCGAGCGCAGTTCAACTACCCGGAACTGCGACTGGTCTACAAATGCCACGGTGAAGTGCCGCTGACCACTCGCGCCTACGCCAAGGTGCAGTTGCCCGGCACTTACAGCGTTACCGTCACGCAACCGAAGGCGTTCAAGAAGTACCTGCTCGAACAACTTGTCCCGCTGATGAGTGATTTCACCGTGACGGTAGAAGTCGGCATGAGCGCGCAGAGCATTCCTTATCCCTATGTGGTCGAGCAGGGCGATGAGCTGGCGGGCACCGGCGTCACAGCTGCGGCGCTGGCACGGGTGTTCCCGAGCACCGACCTTTCGGCCGCGACCGACGGTATTGCCGACGGCCTGTATGACTGGGCCAATGTCGACCCGCTGCCATTGGCGTTGTTCGACGCTGCACGGGTGGATTTCTCGCTGCGCCGTCTGGTGCATTACACCGGCAGTGACTGGCGTCATGTGCAGCCGTGGATCCTGCTGACCAACTATCACCGTTATGTTGACCAGTTCATTCTGCACGGTCTGGAAAAACTCCGCGAAGACCCGCGTTTCGTGCGCATGGTCCTGCCGGGCAATGTGGTAGTCGACAAGAGCATGAGCGTCGACGAGGCCCAGGCGATTGTCGCCAGCGTGGTCTGGCACCGCTACCAGATGCCGGCCTATCACCTGATCGCCGAAGACGGTCATGGCGTGACTCTGGTCAACATCGGCGTCGGCCCGTCCAACGCCAAGAACATCACCGACCACCTGGCCGTGCTGCGCCCGCATTGCTGGCTGATGATCGGTCACTGTGGCGGCCTGCGTCAGTCGCAGACCATTGGCGACTACGTGCTGGCCCACGCCTACATGCGTCGCGACGGGATTCTCGACCGCGTACTGCCGCCGCACATCCCGATTCCGGCCCTTGCCGAGGTGCAACTGGCCTTGCAGGAGTCCGCAGCGCAGATCACCGGCGAACGTGGCGAAGAGCTCAAGAAGCGTCTGCGCACCGGCACCGTGCTGACTTACGACGATCGCAACTGGGAGCTGCGCTGGGCTCAGGAGCGACCGCTGATCAACCTGTCGCGCGCTGTTGCTGTCGATATGGAAAGCGGCACCATCGCCGCTCAGGGTTATCGCCTGCGGGTGCCTTACGGTACGCTGCTCTGCGTTTCCGACAAGCCGTTGCACAGTGAAATCAAGCTGCCGGGTTCGGCCAATGCGTTCTACGAACGTGCGGTCAGCCAGCACTTGAAGATCGGCATCGCCGCGCTGGACCTGATGCGTACCCAGCTGAACTCGTTGCACTCGCGCAAACTGCGCAGCTTCGACGAGCCGCCATTCCGTTAACCGCCGCTCGTTAATAGATTGGTATTTGCAGAAAGGGCCACTAAAGTGGCCCTTTCTGTTTTCCGATTACCGAATTCTCATGTCCCGCATTCAACGCCCCACCTCCCGTCGTCCTGCCCCCGGCCCTGCCAGTGCTGCGCGGCGCGTTGCCAAAGCGCCCCCGGCCGAGCCGAAGCTGATCCTGTTCAACAAGCCGTTCGACGTGCTGACGCAGTTCAGTGACGAGGGCGGGCGGGCCACGCTCAAGGACTTCATCGATATTCCCGGTATCTACCCGGCCGGGCGGCTGGACCGTGACAGCGAAGGCCTGCTGTTGCTGACCAATGATGGACAGTTGCAGGCGCGGATTGCCGACCCGAAGCACAAACTGGCCAAGACCTACTGGGTGCAGGTCGAGGGCGAACCGACTGAAGAGCAGTTGCAGCAGTTGCGCGACGGCGTGCAGCTCAACGATGGCCCAACCTTGCCCGCCGAGGCACGACAGCTGGAAGAGCCGCAACTCTGGCCGCGCAATCCGCCGGTGCGCTTTCGCAAAAGCGTGCCGACCAGTTGGCTGGAGCTGGTCATCAAGGAAGGTCGCAACCGTCAGGTACGGCGCATGACCGCCGCCGTCGGGCTACCGACCTTGCGTCTGGTGCGGGTCAGGATTGGCGACTGGACGCTCGAAGGCCTGGATCAGGGCCAATACCGGGAAGTTGCCGCAAAGCTGTGACGCCAGGGATCTTTCAGCTGCGCAAGTGAGTCAACGGCATTTCGGTGCTGGCCAGCACCTGATTGAGTACAAAACTCGATTTGACGCTGGTCACGCCTTCGATCCGGGTGAGGTGCCCGAGCAGCAGTTTCTGATAGTGATCCATGTCTGGCACCACGACTTTCAGTTGATAGTCCGCGTCCATGCCGGTCACCAGGCTGCATTCCAGCACCTGCGGCAGGTTGCGGATCTGCTGCTCGAAGTTCTCGAAACGCTCCGGCGTGTGCCGGTCCATGCCGATCAACACATAGGCGGTCAGGTTCAGGCCGAGTTTCTTGCGATCCAGCAGCGCGACCTGACGCACGATATAGCCGTCGTCTTCCAGTTGTTTGACCCGGCGCGAGCAGGGCGAAGGTGACAGACCAATGCGTTCGGCCAGTTCCTGATTGGAAATACGGGCGTCGCGTTGCAGTTCCGCCAAAATGCTCAGGTCATATCTGTCGAGCTTGCTCACGATGCATCCCTTAATGAGTTCAATTGCGCTGGATTATTCATCTGAAGTCAAAAATTGCGCAAGTGATGTTTTAATCGGCAATATTAGCAATCTTCCGCTAGAGCCTCAGGCCTATTCTTTTAAACAGAATCACTGCCCGGACACAGCGTCCAGCGCGACCGCCCAATCAGGCCGGTCGCGGCCTCCCACCCAACCGGGTGTGCCAGGCCCCCGGGCTACATACTGTCCAGAAGACGGCATGAGGTGAGCCAACGTCAAAAGCGTTGCGCAGGACGACGAAATATCTCAAGGGGACCATCTGGTCCCCTTTTCTTTGTCTGCTGATAAAGTGCGAGAACGGCGCTACGCTTCAGTAGTCTTAATGACATCAACCCGCGTCCGAGTGAGGAAAGCATGAAATCTGGCATCTGGCAGTTTGCGGGTGTAAGTCTGTTGTGTTTGAGCATCAGTGCTCAGGCATTGGCCGACGAGCGTGATGATTCCCGGCAGAACCAGCCCAATGGCGGTCCCGCTGAAAACGGGCAGCAACGTCAGCAACAACAGCAGCGGCAGCAGGAGCAGAACAACCAGCAGCGCCAGATTCAGCAGCAACAGAATCAACAGCGCCAGGTCGAGCGTCAGCAGCAACAGCAGATCAACCAGCAGCAGAACAATCAACAACGCCAGATTCAGGAACAGCAGAATCAACAGCGTCAGGTTGATCGTCAGCAACAGCAGCAGATCCAGCAGCAACAGTTGCAGCAGCGCAACGTAGAGCGCCAGCAGCAACAGCAGATCGAGCAGCAGCAACGCGACCAGCAGCGCCAGATTCAGCAACAGCAAAACCAGCAGCGTCAGCAATTGAGACAGAATCAGGACAACCTGCCGATTCAGGGTGGCCCGGGAGAAGCCCGGCAAACCCAGCCACCGCGTCAGGGTTACTACCAGGACATCCCGCGTGGCAATAATCGCAACTGGCAGGCCGGTAACGGTCGCCCCAATGATCACTGGGAAGGTCGCCCGGACGGGCACGGCAATGGCTGGGGCCCAGGCCCGCAATACCGACCGGGCTATGCGATAGATCGCGTGCCGGGTGGATACTCGCGTATTCCTTATCGCGGGCAGGACTATTTCTATTCGGAAGGTTACTGGTATCGCCCGCAAGGCCCGCGCTATGTAGTGGTCACGCCACCCTATGGCGTGCGTGTGCGCAGCTTGCCGTCTTATTCACAGGAAGTGTGGATCGGCAGCAGCCTGCTGTTTCTGGCAGCCGGTGCCTATTACGCCTATCAGCCTGACACGCAGGACTACGTGGTGGTCAATCCGCCGCAGAACAACGCCGCTTATCAGGCTGCTCCGCAACAGCAGGACAATGGTTATGACCCGGTTGCCTACCCTGCGAACGGCCAGAGCCCACAGCAGGTCGAGCTGGATCGTTATCAGTGCTACCGCTGGGCAGCAGAACAGAGTGGCTTCGATCCCGCCAACTTTGCGGGCCAGCCGCCGCCCGACATAGTGGACGTGTATCGCCGTTCGATGGGTGCCTGTCTGGCGGGGCGTGGTTACAGCGTCAACTGATGCTGATCAGGCGTCAGCCTGCGTAACGACTTCCTGAGGGTCGGCGTGCACCAGCACTTCGGCCTTCGGGAATTGCGCGTGGATGGCTTCGGCAACCCGGTCGCAGAGGGCGTGGGCCACCGACAGGGTCAATGTTCCCGGCAACTCAAGGTGCAATTGCACGAACCAGTGATTGCCGGAAATCCGCGTGCGCAGGTCATGTGCCCCGAGTACGCCCGGCACACCGCACGCCAGTTCCAGCATACGCGTGCTGACATCGGCAGGCAGCTCTTCATCCATCAGCACTGACACCGTTTCGCGAGCAATCTGCAAAGCGCTCCAGAGGATGTAAAACGCGATGCCCAGACCGAAATAGGCATCCAGCTGTTGCCAGCCGAAATACGCCAGGGTCAGTGCAACCAGAATGCTGGCGTTGAGCAACAAGTCAGAGCGGTAGTGCAACGAGTCGGCACGAATCGCCGCCGAGCCCGTCGCCTTGATCACCCGATATTGCAGGGTAAGCAGCGCCAGCGTCAGTGCGATAGACACCACCATCACGACCATGCCCAGCAGCGGCGCGCCCAATGGCTCGGGATTCTGGATGCGCTCGACTGCCTGAACGGCGATCAACACGCCGCTGACGGTGATAAACAGCGCCTGCGCCATGCCCGACAAGGCTTCCGCCTTGCCGTGACCATAACGATGATCGTCATCCGCCGGCCGCAGTGCGTAATGCACCGCCAGCAGATTGAGAAACGAGGCCGCGCCATCGAGCAGAGAGTCGGTCAGCCCGGCCAGCAGGCTCACCGAACCGCTCAGCCACCAGGCAACGCCCTTGGCCAGGATCAGCGTCACGGCAACCGCCAGCGAGGCCCGCGTCGCCAGACGCAGCAGTCGGGAATGTTCGGCAGTGGTGCTCATGACGCTTCCTTGAATCGTGTTGTTATCAGGCCGCCGGGACCAGCCCCAGCGCAGCCAGTTGCTCGACGCTGCCTTTGTGCTGGATCAGGCGTGGGTCATTCAACGGCAGGGAACGGCCCAGCTCGGTTTCAATGATGGCTTGCAGCTTGGTGTTGTCGACGCTGCCATCCGCCTTGATTGCCGGTTGCAGCTTCTGTGGATCAATCTGCGCGTGCTCGCCCGGTCCGTAATAAATCGCGCCAGTGGCAAAGTCCACCGCGAAGGCAATTACCCCAGGCACGATATAGAACAGCAACGCAAAAGCATCCAGCGCCGCAATGGCCGGATCAACCTTGCCATCAATCTGACCACGACGGTCCGGATAGAAAATACTGCCGCAGGCCGAAATCTGAGTCAGCAACGTGGCGACCAGAACGCCACCGATCAAGCGAGAAGGAATGCGCATGGAAAGCTCCTGAGATGAAGAGGGCAACTATACAAGGCAATGACTGCAAGGCTAAGACTATTGAGCGATGGCGTGGTTCTGCGTGAATTGATCACCGTGCCGGTTGTACATAAAGCCAACGAACTATCTTGCCGATGCCAGAACTGCATTCTCACGCCGGAGCGAGCGGAACGATAACCTCAACGATCGTGCGGCGCTCCGCGTCGCCGATCGGCAGCTTGGCAATCTGTGCATAGCCACCTGTAGCACGAGTTTCCCCGGCTATCGCGCTTTAAACCCTGTTCAGGCACATCGCGGGTACTGCCTCCACCCGCCATACCCCCTTACCGACCATGATTAACATCTGGTTTACTGTGCCCCAAGACAATTACAAAAACTCAGGGAGTCATGTATGCAACCGATTCGTCTCGGGCTGGTGGGTTACGGCAAGATTGCTCAGGATCAGCACGTCCCTGCTATCCGCGCCAACCCCGCGTTTCAGTTGGTGGCCGTTGCCACCCAAGGGCAGCCGTGTGCAGGGGTTGAGAATTTCAAGTCTTTGGGCGAGCTGCTTGAAAGCGGGCTTCATGTCGATGCGATTGCGTTCTGCACACCGCCACAAGGCCGCTTCGCTTTGGTGCAGCAGGCGCTGGCTGCTGGCAAGCATGTGCTGGTGGAAAAGCCGCCATGCGCCACGTTGGGTGAAGCGATGATGCTGGTCGACCAAGTGAAGCAGCAGGGCGTCAGCGGTTTTTTTGCCTGGCATTCGCGTTATGCGCCCGGCATCGAAGCTGCCCGCGACTGGCTCGCCACCCGCACTCTGCAAAGCGTACAGATCGACTGGAAGGAAGACGTGCGCAAGTGGCACCCAGGTCAGGCGTGGATCTGGCAGCCCGGCGGCCTGGGCGTGTTTGATCCGGGCATCAATGCCTTGTCGATTGCGACCCATCTGCTCCCACTGCCAATGCTCGTGGAATCTGCCGAGCTGCGTGTACCGGGCAACTGCCAGTCGCCTATTGCCGCGTCGATCAAAATGTCTGACGCACGCCACCTCGACATCCGCGCAGAGTTCGATTTCGATCACGGTCATGACGAACTCTGGAGCATCGAAATTCGTTGCACCGAAGGCACCTTGCGTCTGGATAACGGCGGCGCGCTGCTGAGTATCGATGGTGTGCGCCAGACCGTTTCGGAAGAGGGTGAGTACGCGGCGGTGTATCGACACTTTCAACAGTTGATCGCCACTAAAACCAGCGATCTGGATCTACAGCCGTTACGACTGGTCGCGGACAGTTTTTTTGTCGGCAGCCGTGCGTCGGTTGAACCGTTCTACGATTAGTGGCCTCTCAGGTATAGGCGGGAGCAGACTGCGTAATCGCGCCCGCACATCAACGCCGGACAAGAGAGCAGACAGTGGACACTAAAAAGCTTTGGCCTTCCAGTGAGCAGGAATTGGCGGAAGTGCGCCGGTTCAACAAGACTCTTGCGCGCCTGCCACGTTTTCGTATCCGCAATCGCGTCGCACCGCTGGTGATTCAAGCGCTGTTGCGTGTCGGTCAGGTGGGTGGCGCCTTCAAGCTGGGCAAGCAAGGGCTTCGGGCTGAAAAGAGAATTATCAGCGTAAACGGAGTGCCGGTGCCGGTACGCATCATCAAACCCAAGGGCAAGCCCAAAGGCGTGGTGTTTGATATCCACGGTGGCGGCTGGGTGATCGGCAACGCGCAGATGAATGACGACCTCAACATCGGCATGCTCAACGCCTGCGACGTAGCGATCGTGTCTGTTGATTATCGGCTGGCCGTGTCGACACCCGTTGAAGGCCTGATGGACGACTGTTTCTCTGCGGCCTGCTGGTTGCTGGAGGACTGCGAAGAGTTTGCCGGTCTGCCGGTTATTGTCGTGGGTGAATCGGCGGGCGGGCATCTCGCCGCAGCGACTCTGCTGAAATTGAAGGCCAGGCCCGAACTGCTTGAGCGTGTGGTCGGCACGGTCCTGTATTACGGCGTTTACGACCTGACCGGCACGCCAAGCGTTCGTACGGCAGGCCCCGACACACTCGTGCTGGATGGCCCCGGTATGGTCAGTGCAATGCGCTTGTTGACGCCCGATATCAGTGATGAGAAGCGCCGAGAGGCGCCTCTTTCACCTCTTTATGGCGACTTGACCGACCTGCCACCCGCACTGATGTTTGTCGGGGAGATTGATCCTCTGCTGGACGACACCCTGCAGATGGCCGAGCGCTGGGCGAACTCGGCAGACGTGGAAATGCACCTTCTGCCGGAGTCTCCGCACGGATTCATTCACTTCCCGACGGCGTTGGCGCGCAAGGCCCTGGCCCGCAGTCATGAGTGGATCAATGAGCGGCTTGCGGCGAGGGCTTGACCTGCGCTTCAGCTGATTTCAGACACCCACTTCGAGACGGGATCGCCGCTGCTCAAACCGGGCTGCACGAGGCCGTCGACCATGAAGGTCGGCGAAACGTGAATACCGTTTTGCCGCGCATATTTGGTGTGCCATTTCACCGCGTGTTCAAGGTCGGGATTGGCAAATGCTTCAGCCAGCGCCAAGCCGCTGTAGCGTTCGATGCGTGCAATGATGTCGTTGGGCGTGGCATCGAGATTCGGCCCGCCCGCGTGGTGTTCAAACTCGAACTCTTCGCGGTGCGACGCAACCGCCGTCATGACCGCCTTGGCGCTTTCCTTGCCGCCTTCCAGCGTTGCAGCGGCCAGAATGCAGCGCACGATGACGCCCGAAAACATATGCCAGGGCTGAGACTGCAAACGGATTTTGACCGTGACCTTGTCTTCCCCGGCCTGAGCCAGCAGGTCATCCAGCTTGAAGAACGCCTTCACTGAAAAGGGGCAGGTGGGCTCAAGGAATACTTCAAACAAGTGAGGGCCGTGACCCCATGAAAGAGTGTCTGAATGCATGGTCATGTTTCTCCCGTCGGTTGATCATGGGTTTTTGAGAGCGGGCCAGGGCCTGAGTTCGATTGGAGTGCTCAAGCCAGCAAATCGGTAATCCATTGCACCTGCTGCGTGACGCGCTGCATTTTCTCTTCCAGTACGGTTTTCTGCGCTCGGTTGAAGTTATTCAGGGTCTTCTGCTTCTTGCCCAGCAGGCGCTGCCACTTGAGCAGAAACGCCGGGCTGCGCGTCTGTAGTTGTAGCGGACCGAAGTACAACTCTTCTGCGGTGTAAATAACAGGCCCGGTGCGTTCCGCAACAACGATTTCGTAGTCGAAACGGTTTTCCCGCAGCACCTCCTCGTAAACGATGCGGTAGCCATTTTCCATCAGCCAGACGCGCAATGGCTGCTCGCCGCCGTTGGGTTGCAGGATCAGCCGTTCCTGACCGCTCAGCCGCGCCTTGCCGCTTTCCAGAATGTCGCGAATCGTTTCGCCACCCATGCCGCAGAGGCTCACCGCCGTGATGCCATCGCTCGCTTCAATCGCCGCCAGCCCATCAGCCAGGCGCACGGTGATCTGCTGTTCCAGATCGTTTTCCCGCACGGTGCGCTCGGCTGCATAGAACGGCGTCAACGCCACCTCGCCAGCCACTGCCGCCGAAATCACCCCACGGTTCAACAACGCCACCGGCAGATAGCCGTGGTCCGAGCCGATATCGGCCAGTCGCGCACCCGCTGGCACCTGCGAGGCGACGCGCTCAAGGCGCATGGACAACGTCTGCTCGTTCAACCGTCGCACCTTTTCATCTGAGACATCTACCACCGTTGGCTGGATCGGGTCGCGATTCTGTCGGGCAACGCCGTGCATTTCAACTTTCCGCGAAAAAGCCCACGGCTCGACCCATACCTGCCGCTCGCGTAGGCTTACCGTTTTCCGTCTTTTGCAAAGCAGAGATCCCATGGCAAACGCAGACATCACCTTCACCCCCGATCCTGATGCGGACTCCATCTCCTCCGACGTCGCCGACTTCAACGGCCTGCTGGTCAGCACTCAGATCCCGACCCGCCCCGACGGCAGCCTGGAACTGGGTGATATCACCGCACAAAGCGAATGCACCTTGCGGGCTTTGAAAGATGCGCTGGAGCGAGCAGGCAGCTCGATGGACCGCGTCCTGCACCTGACCATCTACCTGACCGACATGGCAGACCGCGCTGCATTCAACGATGTGTATAAGCGCTTCTTCAAAAAGCCGTGGCCGGTTCGTGCGGCAGTGGGTGTCGCTGCGCTGGCGGTTGAAGGGATGCGCGTTGAGGTGACGGCGATGGCGGTGAAGGCGGGTTGATTTTCAGGCGCTGATCGTTCAATACGCTCTGGGCTCAGCGTATACACAAGTCTTGGAGAGCCCGGAATAGGTGCCTTTCAGGCTTCTGCCCGCAGGGCGTAGGAGCGACCGGGGCGGCGATCCGCATTGTTCGCGAAGACGGTGTTTCAGAAGATGCATTTTCGGCGATCATACCGGCCCTTTCGCGAACAAGCGAAGCCTCGCCCGGCTCGCTCCGACGGCCTGCGGCCAGAATCAAAATCGGCTTGTGTATAACGATGAGCGCTCCGCGTCACCTGCCTGCATCTGATCCGCGGTTCTATAGGCAAAAGTGCCCCTCCACGGCCTCGGAAAAGTGCGTGCAGTTGATCCGTGCAAAACGCTGGTAATCGCGTGACACCGAGAAGGCCGAACCCGGCATCAGCAGAATCTTGTGCTGCTCAAGTTTCTTCATGAAGGGCTGTAAATCCGGAATATCCGGATGATAGGCCCAAATGAACATGCCGCCCTGCGGTGCTATATCGAACCTCCAGCCTCGTGCGAGTAGCGAGCGTTGTGTCTGGACCTGTTGGCTGATCAGCCTTTGCTGCACATCTTGCATGTGCCGAGTGTAAGTACCGTCTGCGAGGATGGTATTCACGAAGCGCTCGCAAAACGCAGGAACGGCAACGCAGGTCAATAGCTTCAAGCGTGTCAGTGGCTCGATGAGCTCTTGCGAGCAGGCGATAAAGCCCACGCGCAGTGACGCCGAAAGGCATTTGGAAAAGCTGCCGATGTAGATAACCCGATCCAGATTATCCAGCTCGGCAAACGTCTGGCGGACGGTTGGGCTGAAGTCGCCGTAGACGTCATCTTCGACCACAAAAAACTCGTGCTCGACGGCCAGACGCAGGACCTTGAAGGCGTTGTGCGGGCTAATGTTGCTGCCGGTCGGGTTGTGAAAGGTGCTATTGCAGAAGAAGGCTTTGACCGTGTGCTTCGCCAGGTAACTTTCCATCTCCGCAATGTCGGGTCCATCCTGAGTTCGCCGCACGCCGACCACATGCCCCCCCGCCAACTGGATCAATCTGATCAGGTTGCCATTGCCCGGCTCGTCCACGAATACATGGTCGCCCGGCTTGATCAGTAGCCTTGCCACCAGATCCAGGCCCTGCGTCGCGCCTAGCGTAGTAAGCACCTGAATCGGCCTGATATCGATGCGGCTCAGGCGCTTGATATGCACGCACAGCTGTTTACGCATCGGGAGATAACCGGAAATGTCGCCGTATTCGGCCAACGAACTTTGCTCCAGCCGCGCCGTGCGTCGAATGGCCTTGGCCAGCAATTCGGTATCGCGCCATGCCGGTGGCAGCCAGCCACACCCCAGTTTGGTGTACTGCGGTCCACCCTGTAGAAGCCTGAACAGAGGATCAGCGCTCATGCACTCTGGCTCGCGAGGGTTAACCGCTTGCGAGGCACCGCTGGTTACAAAATAGCCACGCCCGGGGGCGGCGGATAGCACGCCTTCACTCACCAGACGCGCATACGCCGACACTGCATCGTGGTAGCTGGCGTCAGCAGTCGAGGCCAGTTTCCTGATCGAGGGCATGCGTTGGCCCGCCAGCCACTCGCCTGATTCAAGGCGCTGCTTCAGCGAGTCATAAAGGGCATTGGGGGTCATGGCAGCTTCGTCAAACTGATAGAAAAAATACCCTAACAGTTAATCGAAAAGCTTGTCGACTGTGTGCCCGCAGACGCCGGACAGATGCGAGCATGCATTTGCTGCCGGGGCTGAGACAAGGCGCCGCATCCATTGATGTCTGAGCTTTTTGTCAAAAGGACGGCAGCTCCTTCCCTACCATGAGCACTGTCCATGACGAACACGCTGCCCCGACGCACCTACCTGTATTTCACTGCGCAATCCATCAACCTGACCACAGCTGTGATGTCGGTAACCATGGCAGCCATTGTCGGCTCGGCACTCGCACCCGATACAAGATTCTCAACCGTACCCTATGGCTTTCAGTTCTTATTGCTGATGCTGGCGACATACCCCGTCTCCAGATTGATGAGTCGCATCGGCCGAAAAAAAGCCTTCATGCTGGGCGCTATCCCGCTGGTGATATCCGGCATGAGTGGCTTTTGGGCAGTTGAGCATCAGCATTTCCCTGCGCTGGTTTTCAGCCATGCTGCACTCGGGGTGTATATCGCGTTTGCCAACTTCAACCGTTTCGCGGCGACCGACAATCTGCATCAAACGTTAAAACCCAAGGCTATCTCGCTGGTTGTGGCCGGCGGCGTCATCGCCGCCATCGTTGGGCCCACACTTACCGAACTGCTCAGAGACTTGGGCGGCTATCCGCTGTTTTCGTTGTGCTATGCGTCGTTCATTGGTCTGGCAGCGTTATCGTTGTTGATAGCTGTTTGTCTGCCTGATGATCCAGTGATGCCTTCAGCTATCAGTGGGAACGAAAAGCTCGAAACAGAGCGCCAGACCTTGTTTACACCGACGATCGTGATTGCCATGACGGTCGCAGCCGTAGGTTACGGCGTCATGAACTTGCTGATGATTCAGGCTTCGATGCACATGAAGCATATGCATCAGGACTTCTCGGATGTTCGCCTTGCGATTCAGTGGCATGTGATAGCCATGTTTGCGCCTTCTTTTTTCACCGGGGTGATCATCCAGAAAATCGGGATCAAAACCACCATCTGTACAGGCTTGATCCTGTTGATTGGTTGCGCTGCCATAAACATGGGATCGAGCAGTCATAAGGTCGTGGTTTTTTCGCTGATCATTCTAGGGCTGGGCTGGAACCTGACCTATGTCGGGGGCGGAGCACTGTTGGCACGCGCCCAGCAGAGCAATTCCGGAGCCATGCTGATGCAAGGCAAAAACGATCTGGCTATCGCAATCCTTGCAACGATTGGCGCGTTCACTCCCTCGCTCTTGTTCAGCACGGTGGGTTGGGCAGACACCAACGCTATTTGCATGGTGCTGTGCATCGTGCTGTTGGTAGCGACTGCCATCCAGCTAAAACACGCCGCCTGATTCCCCAACCCCACCCCGGTATACTCCCCGCATCTCTCCGGGAGCCCCCATGATTTCGTTACCCATCGATGCCGTCCTGCCAGCCCTGCGCCAGGCCCTGTCCACACGCCATGAAGCCGTGCTCGAAGCCCCTCCCGGTGCGGGCAAGACCACGCGCGTGCCGCTCGCGCTGCTTGAGGAAACCTGGCTGGCCGGGCAGACCATTCTGATGCTGGAGCCGCGTCGGCTTGCCGCGCGGGCGGCGGCGGAGCGGTTGGCCAGTGAGTTGGGTGAGAAGGTTGGCGAGACCGTGGGTTATCGGATTCGTCTGGAAAGTCGAGTCGGCCCGAAGACGCGTATTGAAGTGGTCACCGAGGGGATTCTTACGCGTCGCTTGCAGGACGACCCGGCTTTGGAAGGCGTGGGGCTGCTGATTTTCGACGAATTTCACGAGCGTAGCCTTGATGCTGATCTGGCGCTGGCTCTGAGCCTCAATGGCCGGGAGCTGTTTCGTGATGACCAACCGCTGAAGATTCTGCTGATGTCGGCAACCCTGGAAGGCGAGCGGCTGGCAGCGTTGCTGGACGATGCGCCGGTCGTGCGCAGCGACGGGCGGATGTTTCCCGTGACGATGCAGTGGGGGCGTCCTTTTCAGCCCGGTGAGTTTGTCGAGCCGCGTGTCGTGCAGACGGTGCTGGATGCGCTGGGAAGCGAGTCCGGCAGCCTGCTGGTGTTTCTGCCGGGGCAGGCCGAGATTCGTCGGGTCAACCAGCAACTGGCGGAAGCGCTCGGTGAGCGCGCCGATATTCTGCTCTGCCCTTTGCATGGCGAGCTGGACCTCAATGCGCAGCGTGCCGCCATAGAGCCCGCCCCCAAGGGCACGCGTAAAGTGGTGTTGGCGACCAACATCGCGGAAACCAGCCTGACCATCGACGGCGTGCGTGTAGTGATTGATGCCGGGTTGGCGCGGGTGCCGCGTTTCGATCCGGGCAGCGGCATGACGCGCCTCGACACTCAGCGCATCTCCCGCGCCAGCGCCACTCAGCGGGCCGGACGGGCAGGGCGGCTGGAACCGGGCGTGTGTTATCGGCTGTGGTCCGAGGCGCAGCACGATCAACTGGCCGCCTACGGCGCGGCAGAAATTCTGCAGGCGGATCTGGCCGGGCTCGCGTTGCAGCTGGCGCGTTGGGGCGTAACGCCTGCGCAACTGGTCTGGCTTGATGTGCCGCCAGCGGCGGCGTATGCACAAGCGCAGGACCTGCTGGTGCGGCTTGAAGCGCTGAGCAATCAGCCGGGTCAGCCGCCAGCCCTGACGCCACACGGCCAGGCGATGGCCGAGGTGCCTGCTCATCCGCGTATCGCCCATCTACTGCTGCGAGGCCATGCGTTGGGGCTGGGCGACCTAGCGTGTGACGTGGCGGCTTTATTGGGTGAGCGCGATATTCTGCGCGGCGGCGGTGCAGATCTGCACAGTCGCCTGACCCTGCTGGCAGGCACCGAGCGCGCGGCGCGTGGCGCACAAGGCGGCGTGCAGCGTGCCAGGCAACTGGCGCGGCAATATCGCGGATACCTGCGTGGCGCAGCGAGCAGCCCGGTCAGCGATCCCGATCACTCCCGCTGGCTGGGCGCCTTGCTCGCGCTGGCCTACCCGGATCGCGTGGCACAACAACGTCGAGCGGGCGGCGCGGAATACAGGCTGGCCAACGGTCGCGCAGCACTGTTCGCCGAGGCCGACGCTCTGATGAAACAGCCGTGGCTGGTGATCGCCGACCTAGGCAGCCGTCAGGGCCAGCGCGAAGAACGCATCTACCTCGCTGCCGAGTTCGATCCGGCGCTGTTCGACTCAGTACTGTCAGAGCAGGTTATCGCCATTGACCAGATCGACTGGGACGAACGCGAAGGCGTGTTCCGTGCCGAGCGACAGCGCAAAGTCGGCGAACTGATCCTCAGCCGCGAACCGCTCACCGGCCTCGACGACGCAGCCCGCAGCCACGCGTTGCTGGCGCTGGTGCGTCGCAAAGGCCTGGAAATGCTGCCATGGACCCCGGAACTGCGTCAGTGGCAAGCGCGTGTCGCACTGTTGCGCAACCTCGATATCGACAAAAACGCGACCAGCGAATGGCCCGACCTGAGCGACCCGCAACTGATGGCGACACTCGAACACTGGCTGATGCCCTACCTCGGCAAAGTCACCCGACTCAGCCATTTCAGCCAGCTCGACCTGTCCTCGATCCTGCGCAACCTCCTGCCATGGCCCATGCCGCAACAACTGGAAGCACAGGCCCCGCAGACCTTACAGGTGCCGTCTGGCTCAAACATTCGCATCGACTACAGCGAACACCCGCCGATCCTATCGGTGAGGCTGCAAGAGCTGTTTGGACTATCCGATACCCCGCGCATTGCCAATGGGCGACAGGTTTTGAAACTGCACTTATTGTCCCCGGCGCGCCGTCCGGTGCAGGTGACGCAGGATCTGGCCAACTTCTGGCGGTCGACCTACATTGAGGTAAAGAAGGATTTGAAAGGGCGGTATCCGAAGCATTACTGGCCGGATGATCCGTTGGTGGCGGAGGCGACGGCTAGGGTGAAGCCGAGGGGGACGTAGCTAATTTGCCGTGTGGTGTAGGCGGTGATCAATGGAGTAAAGAGCGGTTGCACGGCTTAAATTGTGACTCGTACAGGCAGTGGGTATAGTGATGGACCATTTGGAATGACAGAAGACGAGAAGAAGCTGGTTCAAGAAAGGCCTAAGTATTCTTTGGCGATATGGGCTGAGCAGAACAAACTTTCTCCTGAGAAAATTGAGGAGAAAATAGGCATTGCTCTGCGCTTGGCAATTGAGGGGATAAATGATGGATCAATTGATTCGCTGGATGGTATAGGATCGCCGCTGTCGAGTAAAATTCAGGCGCATCATGGCGTTAGTCTATTCGAGATGAATAGAAATTGGGTTGAAACAGCGCAGTATTGGAGGTGCCCTTGTTGTGCGCGAGGAAAGTTTGAAATATCCAGAGTGGGTGGCAAGAGGCAGATTCTTGCAAAGTTGGTTGAGCATCACGATCATATGGCCGATGCATTAAAGGCTGCCTTCAATAAAGCTTTCGTTGTGAGCGGTACGGACCAGCCGACGCACACTGGTCTGGCTCTTATTGAACGAATGGCTCCGGCGTTTTCAGCCTATCCTTCAGTACTGGTCTGCGAGGATTGTAATAACGCTGACGCTGCTGCAAAAAAAATTATTTCAAACACGGGCCGCAAGGTGGACTGGCATTCCTTTTCTATAGGTCAAATTTGTCAATTTATTACAGTCCATAAACACGCTCCGCATGATGTAGATGAATTTAAGGTTCTAGCGCTCTGGGATCTCGTAAGGCCTGCCTACGTTGCTCGAATGAATTTGGTATATGAAGTGGCAAAGGCTGGGGTGTTACAAGACTATTGGTATGAGAGGTACAAAGGAGAAACGATGCCCGTACCTACCTTATCCAATGGATTCAAGCGATACAATGGGCTTGAGTTAGTAAGCGGTGACGCGTTGATTCGAGAAATGGAGAGAGGTATTGTCAAACATGCCTCAAACTATAGTAGATGGCGTACCGAGATGCAGCCTATAGGCGAAAGCCCGCCTCCAAACTTCTTAGCAATGATAAAGTCGCTGCCTGGATGTGCTCTGATGTGGGAGGAGTTGTCGGATGGTTGGGAATGCCCCATCTGTAGTCGGTCAAAGTATGAATCTGTCAGTTTTGGGAAGAATAAAATAAGCTTTCACACGCATTCGCCAACCAAGCTTAGTTCGGCATGGACAAGGATAAATAAGATTTGCTCGGGCTGTTTTAATGTGGTGACAGCCATGAAGCGGGAGCTGGAGAAAGGTTGCGGTGTAAAAATAGGCTCTACGTTTGACTGCGTTACGCCTGACGAACTGCGTGCTCTTCTCCGCGCGAGGTCTCACTCCCCGCCACTGGTGGACCAAAAGATGGCAAAAGCGCTGATGTACAAGTGGGTATCGCGCCCGGTAAAGTCTGAGACAGGCAGCAATTTTTGAGCCTTATTGGTTTGGCTTTCAAAAGTTTTTGCTCGTTCAAATAATCAGACCTTTCCTGCTTTTATTCACTGATTTGTCGCGACCAACAGGTCGAGCATCGTAATAAAAAGTCGATTGCCAAGCGAATCCCAGCGACGATGATCTCGGATTTTCAACAAGATGTTCGGCAAGATCTTCTCTATGAAACCATGCTGCTTGAGCGATTTTCGATTCTGCTCCCAGCGCGGTCGCTACATTTGCGTTGCTCGCATGCGTACAGTAAACCGATGGCAGCTTTAAGTACGTAGCTGCGGGAATCTGTTCTCAGTGCAAGAGTTGCTTGCAAAAAACGAGCGAGTGGTCGACGAGATAGGTTGTTGGGTTGGGTGGCTCCATACCCCTGAAACGAAAACCCCGGCTCGAGGCCGGGGTGGGTGTTTCGTGGTCTTTGCAATGAGTCTTAGGCTTGCGCCCATTGGAGCTCATTGCCAACCTGTGAAGCGATGCTACGAGTGGTTGACACCCATGTCAACCGCCATTTATACAAGCCCCTCGCTGAAAGGAAGCCGAGCATGCCACGCACAGTCCAGTACAGACCTGTCCTGATCGAACAGATGATCAGCCCCCACAGAATCGCCAGCTACAGTAAGGTTTTTTCCACCACCAACGACATGGAACTGGTCGGTGCGTACCTGTGGAATTCTCACGTCTGTGCGGCTCTCTATCCATTGCTTGGTGCAGCTGAAGTCACGCTTAGAAACGCGATAGACGCAGCTCTGACGGCTGACCTGGGTAAATTCTGGTGGAAGAAAGGAACGCTGCAGTACAAAAGCTTCACCTCTGGAGCTACCAGGCTTCCATATCCTCTTGAACACCTCACTAACAATTTTCAGTCGGCGTACCGGATCGCGAAAAGGGAGAAAGCAAGACGCACGGGCGGCAGTGGGGCTCCCGATCACCAAGAGATTATTTCGCAGACCGAGTTTTCTACATGGGAATTTATTCTTGAGAACGAGTTCATGGGGAACAACCTGATCTGGCCCAAGAACTTGGGACGGGTGTTCAGGGGAGCATGGCCTACGAGTGCGAACATGCTTTTGTACTGCAAGGACCGTGTCGCGCTTGTCCGGAACTTCCGCAATCGGGTCTTCCACCACGAGCCAGCCTGGAAGCGTTACAACGTCTCTAATGAGCAGCAGGCGGTCACCCATCTGCATGAGAAGATCAGTAAAATCATCGAGCTGATCTCATGGATTTCGCCGGAGAAAATCGACCTGCTCGAAAAAAGTGGCGTGATCAGAACGGCCTACCGGGCTTGCTCGGTAGCAGAAATTGAGCGTTTCAAGTATCGGTCCAAAACGAGCACGGTCAATAGTATGGCTAAGCTCGTCAAGGTGGCTGAGGCCGCCAGTGCTGGCAACGAGGTGCTCAGAATAATGGTCTATGGCAAGCGCAAAGCGATTTACACCCTTCAGCCAGCGTGACAACGATGGCGTACAGAAGGCATGTGCGCGGCTCGCTGTTCAATGTCCTCGGCCTGGAACACCTGAGCGAATCTTGGATATCCGGCGTGATAGCACCACAGGACACCAGGGCGCAACGCCCTGGCAGGCAGAACACATCACTTTTTCTTTTTAGCCGGCTTTTCAGCCTTCTCTGATTTCTTGGCCTTTTCGGGCTTGGTATCAGCTTTTTTGGCCGCTTTCTTTGGCTCGGCGTCTTTTTTCTTGTCTTTCTTTTCCGAAGACTTGGAAAGCGTCGAGGCCGCTTCAGATTTCTTGGCCGGGGATGCCTTCTTGTCTTTCAGGTCCTTGCTGGCTTTCGAGGCTTCGCCTTTGCTTTTCTTGTCGTCTTTAGCCACGTTGTTCACCCTTTGGTATATGCCGGTATTGGCACGTTGCCTATGGGAATATCCACAGGCTAATCATTAGGCGAGCGCGTCCAGAAACGGTTCCAACTGTTTTGAACACATTGGTCGCCGAAGGACGACATTCAGATGCTCGGCAGCCCGAGTATTGAAACCTGAATACCGCTTTGCCCCTTCAAGGCACCATCGGCAACAAAAAACGCCCTATCACTGGTAAGTGATCAGAGATCAACAACGTGTCATCCCGGCGCACTCTGGCACTGACTCGTTTCAAACTCGGGCTGTAGAACAAGTAATCCACTGTCCGGTCCGGCCCGTTGATGCGGCTGTCATTCGGGAAGTGGGTCAGCCATTTGCTGCGGTCGATGCCGCTGGATTCGGCATTGGTGGGGATCATCGGGTACTTTTCCCACAGCTCGTGCAGTTCGCTGTCTGCTGCATAGCCAAGGCGCTGCTGTTCGGGGAGGCGTTGGTATTGGCCCAGCGGCAGCAGGTTGAAGTCGCCGCCGATCAGCCAGGGCGTGCCGCCGCCTTCCAGTTTGTCCAGCAGCGTTTCAGTGGCCGCGATTTGTTTCTGAGCTGTACCGCTTTGTTTGGCGGTGCTGAGGCTGGTGTTGATAACCGCCACTTTGCCGCCGTCGCGCAGGGGCAGGTAGCTGACCAGCAGTGCATCCCTGGGCTGGAACTGGCGGCTGATGAGGTTGGCGTCGGGCACCGGCAATTGCAGGCGTTCGGCGCTGTCGATGTGGAAGCGGCTGAGGGTGGCGAGTTTCCTGCCGACGCTGCCCCAGATATGCGGGTTGGGCACGAATTCGGCTTTCCAGTAGAACGCCTGGGTGCTGCATGGGTACAGGTCGATCAGGCGCTCTTCCAGCAGCTTCAACTGATCCTGGTAATCGGAATTTTTGGCGCCGTCGTCCACGCCTTGAAGCAGCACGATGTCCGGCTGTTCATCGCGAATCACCCGGGCGACTTCATCCAGGTTGTAGGCAAGGTCTTCAGGCGTCGGGCGTTCGTCCGCGCCGCTGCCGTCGGCCATGTCGTACCAGAACACATAGCGTTTGCCTGCCAGATATTGAATGTTCCAGGTCATGACCTTCAGGGCCTGTCCGGGCACCAGCTTCGGCGCCTGGACGGCAGGGTTGCAACTGGCGGTGAGTTGCTCGTGGGCAGGTGGGCGCCAGGTCATTTGGTAGACCAGCACCAGCAGCACCGCGATCAGCAGCAGGCATGACAGGATCAGGCGTATCAGGACACGGGGCATCGGCTCGACTTGGAGCGCCTGGCGCTCGGTGAGGGATTCGGGGTCGAGCATACCGAATCAGCGCGTTTGACGTCAGTTCTTGTGTGCAGGCTCGCTGACCAGCATGAACAGGCGAAACATCACGATGGTGGTAAACAGTTGCAGAAAGCTGCTGAGGCTGTCGATCGCCACCGACACCGGCAGGCTCTGTGGCTCGGGAAAGAGGTAAAGGCTGGCGCCTTCAAGCAGCCAGAGCGGAATGTAGACGCTCAGCACGCACACCAGAATGCGCGTGAAATGCCCAGTGGTCATCTGCATGCTTTCGCGCATGGCCATGAACGGTGTGAGTTTGCGCAGGACCAGCAGGTATTCGCTGAACGCCAGTTTGACCATTACCCAGATGCCGGGAACCACGAACAACGAGAGGCCGAACATGATCAGCAGGGTGCTCATCGCCGAAAGCACCGCGAAGGTGGGCCACAGGCGCAACGCCATGGCCAGCAGGTCGCGGGTTTGCGCCTCTTCGCCACGGCTGCGGGCGTCGAGAAACAGGATCAGCGCGGCGGTGTAGATCGGGTAGAAAAACAGCCCGATCACCAGTGCGTAGGCCGGTGATGACTCGGCGGACATGGCGCTGCTCAACGCTTGCTTGGCGAGGACTTCGAGGATCACCAGCGGCAGGCACAGCACCAGAATGCTGCCCAGATGGCGGCGAAAAAAGTAGAGGGAATCCTGGATGACGGTCAACGGGTTCATGTAGATAGATCACAGGCAAAAAGCAGGCCGCCACTTTAGCCCATGGCCCTTGCCGAACCAAGCACAGCGGTCGTGTGGGGCCGAGACTTGTTATCTTTTTCTTCATGTCATTGAAGCGCGTCGAGGAGGCCCCATTCTCTGATCATGGTCCTGCCATCGAGGCGGGGAAGAATTTCAGTGGCAACTCAGTGAGGTGGTCATGAACAGCGAAGAACAAACCCTGATCGATGGTCTTTTTTCGAAACTGAAAGACGCCGAAGCGGCATCAGCCCCACGCGATGCTGCGGCCGAGGCGCGTATCAAGGAGCATCTGACCCGCCAGCCCTCCGCGCCGTATTACATGACTCAAGCGATTCTGGTGCAGGAGGCGGCGGTCAATCAGTTGAATCAGCAGGTGAAACAGCGCGACGAGCAGATTCAGCAGTTGCAGGCCGAGCTTCAGCAGGCCAAGGGGCAATCCTCGTCGGCACCGGCCAGCGGCGGGTTTCTGTCGAGTATCTTCGGCAGCAGCGCACCCCGCGCGCCGCAGCCACAACCGAGTCAGGCGACCGGTGGCGGTTGGCGCGATGGCGCGGGTTTCAATCCGGCACCTGCACCGGCAGCGCCACAGGGCGGTTATGCCGCGCCTGCAGCCGGTAGTGGTTTTCTCGGTGGCGCGCTGAAGACAGCGGCGGGTGTCGCGGGCGGCGTGCTGTTGGCAGAAGGCATCAGCAGCATGTTCAGCCACCACAGCCAGCCGCAGGAGGTCGTTGAAGTCATTCATGACGCTGCGCCGGTTCAGGACACCGGTTCGGTCAATGATCAAAGCAGTTGGGGCCAGCCGGATCAGCAGTACACGGCTGATGACAGTTTTGATGATGGCGGCGACACGTTTGGGGATGATGATTCGTTTGTGTGAGGACGCGATGATCGTTCCTCACGCTCCAGCGTTGGAATGCCTTGAGTGACGCTTTGCGTGACCCATCTGCGCTGCGCCGCGTGCTCTGGATCGGACACGGAGTGACCAGAAAGGCGTTACCACGCTGGAGTGGGAACGATAATGATCGCCGAAAATGCAGTGTCTGAAACACCGTCTTCGTGAACAATGCGGATCGCTGCCCCGGTCGCTCCTACGCCCTGGGGCAGAAGCCTGAAAAGCACGTATTCCGGGCTCTCCAGGACGTGTGTATAACGATAATCTTTGTGTTGACCTCAATTCCCTCTTCAAGCTGGCATACTGGGCGCCGATTCACATTCCGGATCGCTGTAACCAGTGGGCGTTGCCCGCCATGAGGAATTGCGGTGAAGAAGATTGCGGTGTTCGCCGACGTGCAGAACCTGTATTACACCGTGCGCCAGGCGCATGGCTGTCATTTCAATTACGCTGCCCTGTGGGCGGACATCAGCAAGCGCGGCGAAATCGTCCATGCGTTTGCGTATGCGATTGATCGCGGCGACAGCAAGCAGCAGCAGTTTCAGCAGATCCTGCGCAATCTGGGCTTCACGGTCAGGCTCAAGCCGTATATCCAGCGCAGCGACGGTTCGGCCAAAGGCGACTGGGATGTCGGTATCACAATCGATATCATGGACTACGCGCCGCAAGTCGACGAAGTGGTGCTTGCGTCGGGCGATGGCGATTTCGATATGCTGCTCGAACGTGTGATCAGTAAACACGGTGTGGAAGCGGTGGCCTACGGTGTGCCGGGCCTCACTGCGAACTCGCTGATTCGTGCGGCCAGCCGGTATGTGCCGATCGAAGGCGCGTTGTTGCTGAAATGAATTTATAGGGCCAGGCCATTGTTGGAACGTATTGCAGTCATCGACTTCGAAACCACCGGAATTTCCCCGAACCACAGCTGCCGGGCGACCGAGATTGCCGTGGTGATCATGGAACAGGGGCGCATCGTCGAGCGCTTTCAGAGCCTGATGAATGCCGGTGTGCGCATTCCGGCGTTCATCGAAGGGCTGACCGGTATCAGCAACAACATGATTCGCACCGCGCCCAGCGCCGAGCGGGTGATGGGGGATGTGGCGGACTTCGTCGGTTCGACGCCGCTGGTCGCGCATAACGCCTCGTTCGACCAGAAGTTCTGGGACTACGAACTGTCGCGTATCCAGCGCAAGCGCGAACAGAGTTTCGCCTGCTCGATGCTGCTGGCCCGCCGCCTGATGCCCGGCGCACCGAATCACAAGCTCGGCACGCTGACCAGCTATGCGCGCCTGCCCAATACCGGCAAGGCTCACCGGGCCATGGCCGATGCGGAAATGGCTGCCAACCTGACGGCGTACCTGACCAACGAGCTGCGCCATACTCACGGCATTGCCGGGATCTCCCATCAGATGCTGTGCTCGCTGCAAAAAGTCCCCGCCGCGAAGATTGGCGAAACCCTCAAGCGTCAGCGCGGTTTTTGATCTCCGGCTTGTTGTGCTTCACCAGATAGCCGGACGGCAGGCTGCGTTCTACAGCGGTCGACAGCACGATTGAGGTCTTGCTGAAGCCAAATTGCGCAATCCGGTTGATCAGGTCCTCAAGGTGCGGCATCGAATCGACCGCCGCGCGCATGATCACGCACGGGTCGCCTGTCACCCGATAGCACTGGATCAGTTCGGGCACTTTCCACAATTCCTTGTAGGCCTGCTGGTTGCCGTGGCTGCCCATGCGCAGTTCGATGATGCATTGAATCGGCAGGCCGACTTTCGACAGATCGACCTTGGCTTCGTAGCCGGTAATCACCCCGCTGGCTTCCAACTTGGCAACTCGTTCAGCCACAGCAGGGGCAGACAGGTTGACCAGCTTCGCCAATTGCGCAAAAGAGGCGCGGCCGTTTTTCAGCAGCTCATCGAGCAGAATCCGATCATATTTATCCAGGGTCATGGCGTGCCTCTTGTTGCGTAGCATTTGATTTTCAAAACGAAGGTCTAAATGCAGAACAAGCGTTGATTCATAAGTTATGGCGTGGATTAAACAGGTTTGTCTGCTTAATGTTAGCTGTTGGCCTTCATACAATAGGTCAACCATAACAATGAACCCAGAGTCTGACCATGCCCCAGTCCGTTCGCATTTCACCGTTGCTCATCGGTGCCTTTCTGGCGTTGTACCTGATCTGGGGGTCGACCTATCTGGTGATCCGCATTGGCGTCGAGTCATGGCCGCCGCTGATGATGGCCGGCGTGCGCTTCATGATTGCCGGGTGCCTGATGTACGGTTTCTTGCGTTTTCGCGGCGTGCCTGCGCCGACCTGGGCCGAGTGGAAAGCCGCGTTCGTAATCGGTTTTCTGCTGCTGGCCTGTGGTAATGGCGGAGTGACGCTGGCCGAGCATGCCGGTGTCGCTTCGGGCATTGCAGCGCTGGCGGTGGCGACCATGCCGCTGTTTACCTTGCTGTTCGGTCTGTTCTGGGGCAATCGCACGACCAATCTTGAGTGGGCAGGCATTGTGCTGGGTCTGATCGGCATCTGCCTGCTGAACCTCGGTTCCAACCTGCAAGCGAGTCCCTACGGTGCGGCGCTAGTGATCCTGGCTGCTGCGTCCTGGGCGTTCGGTTCGGTGCTGAGCAAGCATCTGCCGTTGCCGAAAGGCCCGATGGCCAGTGCTGCGGAAATGCTGACCGCCGGTGCGACGCTGTTGATAGGCAGCGCCCTCAGCGGCGAGCGCCTTGAGCACATGCCGACAGCTGCGGGCTGGGGCGCGCTGTTGTACCTGGTGGTGTTTGGCTCCATCGTCGCGTTCAGTGCTTACATGTACCTGCTCAAGAATGTGCGTCCGGCCGCTGCGACCAGTTATGCCTACGTCAATCCGGCGGTTGCGGTGATGCTTGGCGTGCTGTTCGCAGGCGAGACAATCGGCGCTGAAGAGTGCATGGCGATGGTGGTGATCATCAGTGGCGTAGTGCTGATCGGCCTGCCGCAATGGCGCAGGCCGCCGCTGCGAGACGCAGGATCGACACGCACAAGCTAACCGAGGCGGGCCGGACAGGTTAAACTGCGCGCCTTGCGTGAATTTTTCCTACGGTATCCCCATGACATTCGCCTCTCTTGGCCTGATCGAACCCTTGCTGCGCGCCCTTGAAGCGCTCGGTTACCAGACTCCGACGCCTGTACAGACACAGGCCATTCCTCCGGTACTGGCGGGCCGCGATCTGATGGCTGCGGCCCAGACCGGCACCGGCAAGACCGCCGGTTTTGCCTTGCCGCTGCTGCAACGTTTGACCATGGAAGGCCCCAAGGTTGCGCCCAACTCGATCCGCGCGCTGGTCCTGGCGCCGACCCGCGAGCTGGCCGATCAGGTTCACGAGAGTATGCCCAGACCGGCACCGGCAAGACCGCCGGTTTTGCCTTGCCGCTGCTGCAACGTTTGACCATGGAAGGCCCCAAGGTTGCGCCCAACTCGATCCGCGCGCTGGTCCTGGCGCCGACCCGCGAGCTGGCCGATCAGGTTCACGAGAGTATTCGTCAGTACGCTGAGCACCTGCCGCTGAGCACGTATGCGGCTTACGGCGGCGTGAGCATCAACCCGCAGATGATGAAACTGCGCAAGGGCGTGGACGTGCTGGTTGCGACGCCAGGCCGCCTGCTTGATCTGTATCGCCAGAAAGCGATCAGGTTTTCCCAGTTGCAGACCCTGATTCTCGATGAAGCCGACCGCATGCTCGATCTGGGCTTTGCCGAGGAACTGCGCGGGATCTATGCCGTATTGCCCAAGCAGCGTCAGACGCTGCTGTTCTCTGCGACCTTCTCTGACGAGATTCGCCTGCTGGCCGCGCAGATGCTGAATGACCCACTGACCATCGAAGTCAGCCCGCGCAATGTCGCGGCGTCTTCGGTGAAGCAATGGGTCGTGACCGTGGACAAGAAGCGCAAGGCGGATCTGTTCATCCACCTGATGAAGAAGCATCGTTGGGGGCAGGTGCTGGTGTTCGCCAAGACCCGCGTTGGCGTTGATCAGCTGGTGGACCGTTTGCAGGGGCTGGGCTTGAACGCCGACGGTATTCACGGCGACAAGCCGCAGGCTACCCGCCAGCGTGCGCTGGATCGTTTCAAGAGCAACGAAGTGAAGATTCTGGTTGCCACCGACGTGGCGGCTCGCGGTCTGGATATCGATGACCTGCCAACCGTGGTCAACCTGGACCTGCCGATCGTGGCCGAGGATTACATCCACCGTATCGGTCGTACCGGCCGTGCGGGTCAGACTGGCGAAGCCATTTCGCTGGTGTGTGCTGATGAGGTTGAGCTGCTGTCGGCCATTGAAGTGCTGACCCGGCAGACCCTGGAGCGCAAGGAAGAACAGGATTTCGAGCCCGAGCATCGGGTGCCAGACACTGACGCCAGCGGCCAGATTCTGAAGAAGCCCAAGAAACCGAAAAAGCCCAAGGTCTCGGGCAGCAAGCGCAACCTGGGTAAATGGGTCGACAGCGGCGAGTCAGAGCCTGCGCCAGTGGTCAAACCGGTGCGTAAAGTACCTGTTTTCAACACCGGCCCGCGCAAGAAAAAGCCTTGAGGGAAGTCGCACATTCAGGATCGGACGCAGCGCGTCCAGGACGGCGGCAGGATAGTCAAATGCATCTCCACGCAGAGCAGATGCACAGGAATCAGCGCGAGTTCAGCCACTCAACCATCCCCAACCCCGCAGCGCGGCCGCTGGCGAAGCAGGCGGTGAGCAGGTAGCCGCCGGTTGGGGCTTCCCAGTCGAGCATTTCGCCTGCGCAGAATACGCCCGGCAGTTGCCTGAGCATCAGGCGTTCGTCCAGCGCTTCGAAGGTCACGCCGCCTGCGGTGCTGATGGCCTCATCAATCGGGCGCGGTTTGATCAGGGTCAGAGGCAATGCCTTGATGGCTTTGCTTAACACCAGCCCATCAGCAAACGCTTCATGAGGCGCAAGCTCGCGTAACAGCGCGGCCTTTGCTCCGTCCAGCCCCAACTGGCTGTGCAGGTGTTTGGACATCGAACGCGAGCCGCGGGGTTTGCTCAGGGCTTTTTGAATGTCTGTCAGTGTTTTACCGGGCAGCAGATCAATCTGCACAACGGCCGACCCATCAAGGTTGATCTGTTCTCGAATCTGCGCCGACAGTGCGTACACAAGGCTGCCTTCAACGCCTGTCCTGGTCAGTACGCATTCGCCCAGGCGCAGCGTTTGGCCATACAGACCCATGGCGATGTTCTTCAGTGGCGCACCAGCAAACTTGTCGCGCAACAGATCGCTCCAGGCGCTCACCTCGAAACCGCAGTTGGCGGCCTGCAAGGGCGCGATGTCCACCTGCTTCGCCTGCAGCCACGGCAACCACGCGCCATCGGAACCCAGGCGAGCCCAGCTTGCACCTCCCAGTGCCAGCAAGGTGGCTGCGGGCTTGAGCGCGAGTTCGCCTTCCGCGTGAGCAATACGCAAGCTGCCATCGACATTCCAGCCAAGCCAACGATGTCGGGTGTGGATAACGACACCCGCATCACGCAGCCGCTTGAGCCATGCGCGCAACAGCGGGGCGGCTTTCATGTCGGTGGGGAACACCCGCCCCGAGCTGCCGACAAATGTCTCGATGCCCAGCTCATGAATCCACTGGCACAACGCGTGCGCGCCAAATTCCCGCAACAGGGGGGCGATCATCGGCGAACGCTCGGCGTAGCGCCCCAGAAAGGCAGGGTAAGGTTCGGAGTGGGTAATATTCATGCCGCCAACGCCCGCCAGCAGAAACTTTCGCCCCACCGAAGGCATGCTGTCATACAGATCGACCTTGAACCCGGCCTCGCTCAGCACTTCGGCCGCCATCAATCCCGCAGGGCCGCCTCCGATGATGGCAACGGATCGGCAAGCGGAGGAGGCGAGGTCAGTCATGGTCAGCAGAATATCGATAGCAGAAGGGTGGGGCATTCTACCCGAGGGCTGTTTTCAGGTGTGCAACTCAGGTGAAGTGCGGTACGCCGCTACAAGCCCAGATCGCTCCATACCTTCTGTGCGCTGTGGTGCAGGATCCCGTGGCGTCTCGCCAATGCCTGTCGGTCCTTGCTGTAACCGCCGCCGATCACGCCCATGACCGGGATGTCGCGGCCCAGACAATGACGTAACACCGCCTCATCGCGATTCGCCACGCCCTGATCGGTCAGTTGCAGGTAACCGAGGGCATCGTCTTTGTGGACATCCACGCCAGCGTCATACAGCACCAGATCGGGCTTGTAGAACGGCAGCAGGTAATTGAGCAGGTCATCGACAACGTTCAGGTACTCGGCGTCGCCCGATCGGCAGCGGGATATCCCAGTCGCTCTGTGCCTTGCGGGCCGGGAAGTTCTTTTCACAGTGCAGCGAGACGGTAATTGCATCTTCCGTCTCCGCCAGAATGCGCGCCGTGCCGTCGCCTTGATGGACGTCACAATCGAAGATCAATATTTTATCCACACGGCCGCTTTGCAGCAGGTACTGACTGATCACGGCCAGGTCATTGAAAATGCAGAAACCGGCAGGGTAATCGTAGTGCGCGTGGTGCGTGCCGCCTGCCAGATGGCAAGCCAGGCCGTGCGTCAGTGCGTGTTCTGCGGTCAGCAGCGAGCCGCCTACGGCACGGATGGTGCGTCGTGCGAGGGCTTCGCTCCAGGGCAGGCCGAGACGTCGCTGATCCTCGCGTGACAGGTCGCCACTGAGGTAACGGCTTATGTAGGACGGGTCGTGGGCCAGCGCCAGAATGTCCGCCGGGCATAACTCGGGACGTATTAATTGAACGTCACGGGTCAACCCGCTGTCGATCAAGTAGTCGCGCAACAGGCGAAACTTGTCCATGGGGAACCGATGGTCCGCCGGAAACGCCGGGCTGTAGTCGTCGTGATAGATAAGCGGCAGGGGCATTGGATGTTTGTCCAAAGGTCGAAGGCCGATAGTGCCAGTTATGCGTCCGGTCGCCCAGTCGTCTGGTAAACGGCAGGCGGGACTATGCTCATATTGACTCCCATATAGCCTCGTCACTATTAGCTAGCCTATGGTCTCGTAACACGGGGAAATCGATGGAACCGATACTCAAGCTTGACAGTGCCAGACTGCTGATGCGGCAGTGGCGTGACGACGACTTGCCCGTGTTCGCCGCCATGTGCACCGATCCGCAGGTAATGCGCTATTTTCCGGCGCCTCTGAGCCGTCTTGAAAGCGCCGCCATGATCGGACGAATACGCGGTCATTTCGCCGAGCTGGGTTTCGGGTTGTGGGCGCTGGAACGCAAGGACACGGGCGAATTCATCGGTTTCACCGGGCTGCATGTGGTGGGTTTCAAGGCGCCTTTCACGCCCGCGATTGAAATTGGCTGGCGTCTGGCGCGCGAGCATTGGGGCTTTGGCTTTGCCAGCGAGGCTGCATGGACCGCGCTGGGGTGCGGCTTCGAGCGTTTGAAGCTGGAAGAGATCGTCTCGTTCACCGCGCTGAACAATCAGCCATCGCAGAAAGTCATGCAGGCGATCGGTATGCAACACGATGAGTCCGACAACTTCGCGCATCCCAACCTGCCGGACGGCCATCCGCTCAAACAGCATGTGCTGTACCGGATCAGCCGTGAGCAGTGGCTCCACACGCTTGAGCCCTGATTGAGCTGCAAACAGGATTAAGCCCGCCATCTTAAATTCTGTATCATTCCATTCCAAGGTGCGGGCCCCGGGCTCGCCACACATCACATCGGTCGCCGCTGCCTTGCGGGTTCAGAGCCGGTGTGCGCGAGGAGTGATAATGAGTCAAGTGCTGGATGATCTGGTTGAGCTGCTGACGCTGGAAGCCATCGAAGAAAACCTGTTTCGCGGCCGTAGTCAGGATCTGGGTTTCCGCCAGCTCTTTGGTGGTCAGGTGCTGGGCCAGTCATTGTCCGCCGCCAGCCAGACTGTCGAGGACACCCGGCACGTGCACTCGCTGCATGGCTACTTTCTGCGCCCCGGCGATGCTGGGCTACCGGTGGTCTATCAGGTTGATCGTGTGCGTGATGGGGGCAGTTTCAGTACACGTCGCGTCACGGCGATCCAGAAGGGCAAGCCGATCTTTACCTGCAGCGCCTCGTTTCAGTACGACGAAGAGGGCTTTGAACATCAGGCTACGATGCCGCAGATTGTCGGCCCGGAGAACCTGCCGTCGGAGCTTGAGCTGCTGACGAGCCGAGCGCACCTGATTCCCGAAGCGGCGCACGACAAGTTTCTGCGCCCCAAGCCGATTCAATTCCGTCCAGTGACGGCCGAGGACCCGTATGACCCCAAGCCTGGCGAGCCGGTCAAGTATGTGTGGTTCCGCGCCGACGGCAGCTTGCCGGACATACAGGCGCTGCACCGCTACATGCTGGCCTACGCGTCGGACTTCAACCTGCTGACCACGTCACTGCGACCCCACGGCAAAACCGTCTGGCAGCGCGACATGCAGGTTGCCAGCCTTGATCATTCGCTCTGGTTCCACAATGACCTGCGCACCGATGACTGGCTGCTGTACGCCATGGACAGCCCGTGGGCCGGCAATTCTCGCGGCTTCTCGCGGGGCAGTGTTTTCAATCGCGCCGGGCAACTGGTTGCATCGGTCAGCCAGGAAGGGCTGATTCGTCATCGTAAGGATTGGGCATGACACTCGACGGCATACGGCACTGGGTATTCGACATGGACGGCACTCTGACTGTGCCGGTTCACGATTTTCCGGCGATCAAGCGCGAACTGGGTATCCCGCAGGACCACGACATTCTTGGCCATTTAGCGGCGTTGCCAGCGGACGAGTCAGCGGCCAAGCATGCCTGGCTGCTGGAGCATGAGCGAGAGCTGGCACTGGGGTCGCTGCCTGCCGAAGGGGCGGTCGAACTGGTTCGCGAGCTGGCAGGGCGTGGTTATCGGCTGGGCATACTGACCCGCAACGCTCGCGAGCTGGCGCATATCACGTTACAGGCAATCGGGCTGGCTGATTGTTTCGCTGTCGAGGACGTGCTGGGTCGTGACGAAGCGACGCCCAAACCCGACCCGGCCGGCTTGCTGAAGCTGGCAAGCGCCTGGGAGGTCGAGCCGGAAAGAATGGTCATGATCGGCGACTACCTGCATGACCTGAGCTGCGGCCGTGCGGCGGGGGCAAAAACCATCCTGGTCAACCTGCCGGAAAATCCCTGGCCGGAACTGACTGACTGGCATGCACTTGATTGCCGGGTGTTGCGCGGGATGTTGGGCTGATCTGAACGGCACTGTCGTGCCCAGTGCTCCGCGGTGGCATGCATTCGGTGACGCTTCGCGTCGCAATTCTGCGCCGCAGCGCTCGCTCAAGGTCGGACGCAGAGCGTCCAGAAATGCGTCCCCACGCGGAGTGGGGACGATATTCATACTTTAGAACGGCTTGAACAGCACCGCCTGACCTTCAGGTGACGTGAAGATCCCGTCGCCGTTGTGGCCGACTTTCGGCACGATCACCAGGCGCTGGTTCAGCCCCTCGGGATGACGCTTCTGCAGGTAGTTGAAGTAGTTCTGCCCACGAATCAGGCGATACGGGCCTTGTGCTTCGGCCGCGCAGGTCTTGTCCAGCGCCGGGTGATTGCGGTCGGTGTCCAGTTCGCCGAGCAGGTAAGTGATGTCACGCTTCACGTAGTTCTTTTCGATGTCGGCCGGCTTTTCCTTGCCCGAGTAGAACGGCATCTTGTTCAGACCGTATTTCCACTCGTCAAAGTCCGGGCAGCTCTGCGCCGTCACCGGCTCCGGCCGTTCGGCGTCGAAATAGGCATACGAGGACGGGTTGGCGATCACGTAACGCAGCTTCACCCCTTCACGTTGCAGCAGGGCATCTTCCTTGCCGCCGATCATCGCGTAGCGCTGTACCACCTGCGCACCACCGGAGTGCCCGGCAATGACGATTTCTTTCAGATTGGGGAACAGCTTGCTGTCACTCAGGCGCTTGAGGATATGGTCGAGCACCAGAAACGAGCTGACCGGCTTGGGACCGGTGGAGGTTGCACCTTCCATCCAGCCGTTCTGACGCCAGCGCAGAATCGACTCAGACAAATGGTGGGCGACGATATCTTTCTCATCCAGAAATTGCGGGGCAATCAGCAGGGTCTTGCCGCGTTCTCTGGACTGATTGGCAGCACGTTCGATGCTGCGCAGGTAGGTTTGCGCGTTGCGCAAACGGCCGTGCAGCACGATAACCACCCGCTCGATCTTCGGTTTGGGGTGCACCCACTCCTGGCTCAGCCCGAGCGTCGCTTCGGCGCCATTGATCGCCAGACGATCAGGGCTGATTGAATTGACCGCTTTATCCTCGGCATGCGCCGCAAGGCTCACGAAGGCAGTGCTTAACAACAGGACCAGAAGCGGTTTAATCATGTGCTCAGAGACTCTTGGCAGCGAACGTATCGCATTGATTTATTTGGCCTTCGGCAAAACCGGCCTTGAACCAGCGCACGCGCTGTGCAGACGTGCCGTGCGTGAAGGAGTCCGGAGCGACTCGACCACTGCTTTGCTGCTGCAGGCGATCATCGCCGATAGCGTTCGCCGCGTTCAATGCTTCTTCAATATCACCCGGCTCGAGCCAGTTCAAACGATTTTGTGCGTTATAGGCCCAAACACCGGCAAAGCAGTCGGCCTGCAACTCCTGGCGCACCAGTAAACCGTTGCTGCCTTCCATTTTTTGCCCGGCCTGACGCGCCTTGTCGACTTTGGCGGAAATACCCAGCAACGTCTGCACATGGTGCCCGACTTCGTGCGCAATCACGTAAGCCTGAGCGAAGTCTCCGGCAGCGGAAAAGCGCTGGGCCATTTCGCGGAAGAAGTCCATGTCCAGATAGACCTGCTGGTCAGCCGGGCAATAAAACGGACCGGTCGCCGAAGTGGCGCGACCGCAGGCGGAATTCACCTGGCCACTGAACAGCACCAGCGTCGGGTCCTTGTACTCGCGGCCGTTTTGCGCGAACACCGCGCGCCAGGTGTCTTCGGTATCGCCCAGGATACTGCGCACAAATTCGGCCTGCTGGTCATTGGCGGGCGGCGCCTCACGCGTCTGTGCGCTGGGTGGCGCGCTTTGCTCGGTGCTTTGTCCGGTCAACTGGCCAAGGATCTGCATCGGGTCCTGGCCGGTGAGCAGGCCGATCGCGACAATGATCACGATACCGCCGATACCCAGCCCCTTGCCACCGATGCGCATGCCGCCGCCACCTCCACTGCTGCCGCCATCGCGAGCATCGACTACGTTGTCGCTACGTCGGCCTTTTTTCCAGAGCATGTCGGATCCCTCTATGTTTCTTGCAATGAGTATCGCTGCTGATACAGGTCTGGCCAGTGCGGCGGTCCGCGCAGCGTTGTGCAGAATGCGACAGTATAGAGGCGTGACGGACAGTTTGGTTCTGCCGGTATCGCTCTGGTCTTGATTTAGCGCTGCCTGCAGTGATCAGGGCTGTGCTGCGGGCTGTGCCTTGAGTACATCCGGCGGTGACGCGTCGGCAAACCGGTCGACCTGGCGCAGCGACTTGAAGCTCGTCATCCATGCGCCGACTACCCCCAGCGTGCACACCCCGCCGAGGATTGCGGCCGGGATTGCGCCGACCAGCGAGGCGCTGGTGCCCGCGCGGAACTCGCCCAGCTCGTTGGAAGAGCCGATGAACAGCATGTTCACCGCATTGACCCGGCCACGCATGTTGTCCGGGGTCGAAAACTGTACCAGCGCCGAACGGATGAACACGCTGACCATGTCCGCAGCACCCGCGACCAGCAGCGCCAGGCACGACAGCCAGAACAGTGTCGACAGGGCGAACACCAGATTCGCCACGCCGAACAGGGCGACTGCGAGAAACATGGTCATCCCGACGTTGCGCTCCAGCGGACGAATACTCAGGTAAATGCCGACGCCCAGCTCCCCCAGGCTCATCGACGCACGCAACATGCCCAGCCCCTGAGGTCCGAGGTGCAGCACCTCATGGGCATAGATCGGCAGTAACGCGACCACGCCGCCCAGCAACACAGCGAACAGGTCCAGAGAAATGGTGCCGAGGATGATCGGGCGCGAGCGGATAAAGGCAATGCCTGCGGTGAATCGGCCCCAGGCATTCGAGCCCAGCTCCACCGGCTTGCCGGCAAACGGCGTGGCGACCGGCGCCAGCAGCAGAATCCCGGCGATGAATGCCGCGACGCACACCGAATAGGTCAGCTCTGCGCCACCCAGCCAGTACAGATAGCCGCCGATCAACGGGCCGCCGACAGTCGAGCAGCGCATGATGACGCTGTTGGTGGCGATGGCCGAGGGCAGTTGATCACGCGGGACAATTTGCGGCAGCAGGCTTTGCAGGGCCGGTCCGGTGAATGCGCGAGCGCAGCCATAGAGCATCAGTGCGCCGTAGATCAGCCGCAGGTCTTGCAGTTCAAGCGCGGAGAAAACCAGCAAAATGACGCCGCAGACCGCCTGCACGCCCCAACTGAGCATCAGGATCACCTTGCGGTTGTAACGGTCGATCAGGTCTCCGGCAGGCATCAACAGCAGCAACATGGGGATGAACTGCGCAAGCCCCACATAAGCCAGCGCCATGGGTTCGCGGGTCATGTCGTAAACCTGCCAGGCAACCACCACTGCCTGAATCTGCATGGCAAACACGGCCATCAGGCGCGACAGGATAAAACTGACGAAACCTGGCTGGCTGGACAGCTTGACCGGGGCAGAAGACGCGGAAGACTCGGAGCTCAAGACGGGATCCCATCGAAACGGCTAAATCGGGTTTTGGTTTATACCTCAGCGTATCGATAGGAGGCTAATAAATAAACTGACAGTTTCGGGGGGCCGGGATTTGCGTGGGTGTTGAGGACGATGATTATCATCCCCACGCTCCGCGTGGGAATGCAGTGCTGGACGCTCTGCGTCCAACCTTGAGAGCGCAGTGCGGCGTAGATCTGTGACGCGGAGCGTCACGGGACGCATGCCAACGCGGAGCGTCGGCACGATAATCAAACGCGGAGCGTCGGCACAAGAATCAGTCAGGCGAGTCTCAACGCCTGACCAGCAGCACGCCCGATTCCATATGGTGAGTGTACGGAAACTGGTCGAACAGGGCGCAGCGCTCGACCCGGTGGGTGTCGTGCAGCTGGGCGATGTTGGCGGCCAGGGTTTCCGGGTTGCAGGAGATGTACAGAATGCGCTCGAAACGACGGGTCAATTCGCAAGTGTCCGGGTCCATCCCTGCGCGAGGCGGGTCGACGAACACGCTGCCGAAAGCGTAGCTCTTCAAGTCCACTCCCTGCAGGCGGCGGAACGGGCGTACTTCGTTCAGCGCTTCGGTCAGCTCTTCGGCCGACAAGCGCACCAGCGTGACGTTATCCACGCCGTTGTAATCCAGGTTGCTCAGCGCGGCATTGACCGACGTCTTGCTGATTTCAGTTGCCAGCACTTTGCGCACGCGGGTCGCCAGCGGCAGGGTAAAGTTGCCGTTGCCACAGTACAGCTCCAGCAGATCGTCTTGCCGCTCGCCCAGTGCGTCGTAAGCCCAGTTGAGCATCTTGCCGTTGACCGTGCCGTTGGGCTGGGTGAAGGCGCCTTCCGGTTGCCGATAGCTGAAGGTGCGCCCAGCGACGTCGAGCTTTTCGGTCACGTAGTCATCGCCGATCACCCGCTTCTGGCCTTTGGAGCGACCAATCAGGCTCACGCCCAGCTCTTTCGCCAGTGCCTCAGCCTCTGCCTGCCATTCATCGTCCAGCGGGCGGTGATAGCACATCGTGATCATCGCATCGCCTGCCAGCGTGGTCAGGAAGTCGACCTGAAACAGCTTGTGGTTCAGCGTCGGACTGGCTTCCCAGCGCTCGCGCAGCACTGGCATCAGGGCGTTGATGCGTTCGCTGGCAATCGGCAGGCCTTCGAGCAGGATCGGTGTTCGGTTGTCGCCCGGTGCGAACATCGCGTAGTAACGTTTCTGGTCTTCGCGCCACAGACGAAACTCGGCACGCAGCCGGTAATGCTCGCGGGGTGAGTCAAACACCTGCGGCTCGGGTGCGTCGAACGGCGCCAGCAACTCACGCAGGCGAACGGTTTTTTCTTCGAGCTGACGGTCGTAGCTCTCAGGGTCGAAGTGAACACTCATGCGTTGAACCAGCCCAGCTTGATCACGAACAGGATCGACAGGATCACCAGTGCGGAATTCAGCTCGCGCCAGCGTCCCGACAGCAGCTTGATCGCTGTCCAGGAAATGAAGCCAAAGGCAATGCCGTTGGCGATGGAGTAGGTGAACGGCATCGCCAGGGCGGTAATCACCACCGGTGCGGCCACGGTAATGTCGTCCCAGTCGATTTCCGCCATGCCGGACGCCATCAACACTGCGACGAACAGCAGCGCGGGTGCGGTGGCGAAAGCGGGCACGCTGCTCGCCAGCGGGGCGAAAAACAGCGCCAGCAGGAACAGTACGGCGACCACTACGGCGGTCAGACCTGTGCGGCCACCGGCACTCACGCCCGCAGCCGACTCGATGTAGCTGGTGGTGGTCGAGGTGCCCAGCAGGGAACCGGCCATCGCGGCAGTACTGTCGGCGATCAGCGCGCGGCCCATTTTCGGCATGTGCCCGTCCTTGCCCATCAGCCCGGCGCGCTTGGCCACGCCGATCAGGGTGCCGGAGTTGTCGAAGATATCGACGAACAGAAACGCGAAGATGATGCTGACCAGACCAACGTCCAGCGCACCCATGATGTCCAGTTGCATGAAGGTCGGTGCCAGCGAAGGTGGCATCGACAGGATGCCGCCAAACGGCGTGAAGCCCAGCCCGATGGACACCAGGGTCACCGCCAGAATGCCGATCAGCACTGCGCCGCGCACTTTGAGGTGGTCCAGCGCAACGATCAGAAAGAAGCCCAGGGTGGCGAGCACCGGAGCAGGCTGCTTGAGGTCGCCCATGCCGATCATGGTGGCCGGGTTGCTGACCACGATACCGGCGTTATGCAGGGCGATCAGCGCGAGAAACAGGCCGATGCCGGCAGCAATCGCCGAGCGCAGCGGCAGGGGAATGCTGTTGATGATCCATTCGCGAATCTTGAAGATCGACAGAATGAAGAACATCACCGCGGAAATGAACACCGCCCCCAGCGCTACCTGCCAGCTGTGGCCCATGTGCAGCACGACGGTGTAGGTAAAGAAGGCGTTCAGGCCCATGCCCGGTGCCAGGGCAATCGGGTAGTTGGCGATCAGGCCCATCACGGTCGAACCAATGGCTGCCGCCAGACAGGTGGCGACGAACACGGCGCCCTTGTCCATACCGGTCTCGCCGAGGATGCTCGGGTTGACGAACAGGATGTAAGCCATCGCCAGGAAAGTCGTGACGCCCGCAAGAATCTCGGTACGCACGTTGGCGTTGTGTGCCTTGAGTTGAAACAGCCTTTCCAGCATGTCTGGCTCTCCGTGACGCTGGGCGCGTCGTGAATGATCGATTCCAACAGCAATGCACAGACTGCAAGGCAGCCCGTTTGATTTTTGCGGGTCGGAAAAAGCCGCGCATCATACCAGCAGCTTGGCGGGATGGCTGCCTGTGGATGACGGCCTTTCGATGACAAGTACGCTCATCAAGAAAGCCTGAACGTTGCAAACCTCGCGAAGTCCGACCCCTTAAGACGCATAAAAAGTGCGCTAAGCGAACGCCTACCGTGAGGTTTCCATGAGTGCAACGACCCCGAACCCCAAGGAATTCGCCACCCACGCGATTTCTCTGACCCTGAACGGACAGCTCCGCCAACTGGATGTGCTGCCCTGGACCACTTTGCTTGACCTGCTGCGCGATCAGCTTGATCTGGTCGGTACCAAGAAAGGCTGCGACCACGGCCAGTGTGGTGCGTGTACCGTACTGCGCGACGGCACGCGCATCAATGCCTGCCTGACGCTGGCGATCATGTGTGACGGCGCCGAGCTGACCACCATCGAAGGCCTGGCCGATGGCGACCAGTTGCACCCCATGCAGCAGGCGTTCATCAAGAACGATGCGTTCCAGTGCGGCTACTGCACTCCGGGGCAAATCTGCTCGGCAGTCGGGCTTGCCAATGAGGGGCGCGCCAGCACGCGTGCCGAAATTCAGGAACTGATGAGCGGTAACCTGTGCCGCTGCGGTGCCTATAGCAATATCCTCGCCGCCGTCGAAGAGGCACTGCCCCAGTTCCACAACGCAGCGCCGAAGCCGGAGGTGAACGCATGAATCCGTTTACCTACAGCAAGCCGACCGACGTCACCGCCGCGGTCAACCTGAGCGGACCGGCCACGCGTTTCATCGCGGGCGGCACCAATCTGCTCGACCTGATGAAAGAAAACGTCGCCACGCCCGAGCACCTGATCGACATCACCGGCCTGCCATTAAGGGATGTCAGTGAGACCGCTTCTGGCGGTCTGATGATCGGTGCGTTGGTCAGCAACGCAGACCTGGCGTATCACCCTCTGATCGAACAGCGTTACCCGTTGCTGAGTCAGGCGGTTCTGGCCGGTGCTTCGCCGCAACTGCGCAACATGGCCAGTACCGGCGGCAATCTGTTGCAGCGTACGCGTTGCTACTACTTTTTCGACACCGGTGTGCCATGCAACAAGCGCGAGCCGGGCACTGGCTGCCCCGCGCGTGAAGGCCTGAACCGTATTCACGCGATTCTTGGTGCAAGTGATGACTGCGTAGCAACGCACCCGTCGGACATGTGCGTGGCACTGGCTGCGCTTGAGGCCGTTGTGCACGTTGAAGGGCGCGCCGGCAAGCGGACCATCGAATTCGCAGACTTCCACCGCCTGCCCGGCGATGCGCCGCAGCGCGACAATCAGTTGGCCGACGACGAACTGATTACTGCCGTCGAACTGCCAGCACCACGCTTCGCCAGCAACAGCGCTTATCTGAAGGTCCGTGATCGTCAGTCTTACGCGTTTGCCCTGGTGTCGGTCGCTGCGGCGCTTGAGCTGGACAATGGCGTGGTGCGTGACGTGCGCGTTGCCTTGGGTGGCGTTGCGCACAAACCATGGCGCGACAAGGCGGTCGAGGCGCTGCTGATCGGCAAGCCGGTCACCCGTGAGAACTTCGCCGCCGTGGCTGACGCCATGCTGGAAGACGCGCAGCCGCTTGCGCACAACGGTTTTAAAGTCAGACTGGCCCGCCGCGCGATCATTCGCGCCCTGAGCGATGCCGCAACAGGAGGGAGCGCCCAATGAACCAGCCATTTTCGCCAATGGGCAAACCTGTGGACCGCGTCGACGGCCGACTGAAAGTGACCGGTGGCGCGCGTTACGCCGGTGAGTACCCTGAAGAGGGTCTGCTGTACGGCAGCGTGGTCTCCAGCACCATCGCCAACGGCCGCGTCGCCAGCATCGATATCAGCGAGGCCATGAAAGTGCCAGGTGTCGTCGCCGTCATCGACCACACCAATCGTCCTTCGCTGGCCAGCTACGACGAGAATTATGAAGACGCCGATTCGGCTGACGGCTCGCCGTTTCGCCCTCTTTATAACGATAAAGTGCTGTACAGCGGCCAGCCACTCGCGCTGGTGGTAGCCGACACGCTGGAGTTGGCGCGGCATGCGGGCTCGCTGGTACGTATCGAATACGAACAGTCTGTTCACCATACCGATCTCCAGGCCATGCTCGACACGGCCTACGATGCGCCTGCCGAACTGCCGCCGCCACGTGGCAATTTCGAGGGCGAGCTGGCAAGTTCTGCGCTGAGCGTCGATGTGACCTACAGCACGCCCAGCGAATACCACAACCCGATGGAGCCGCACGCATCGACCGTTCTGTATCAGGCCGACGGCAGCTTGCAGATTCATGACAAGACCCAAGGCACGCAGAACTGTCAGGACTACCTGCACAAGGTGTTCGGGCTGGAAAAGGACAAGATCCGCGTGCTGGCCGCGTTTGTCGGCGGTGCCTTCGGTTCCGGCCTGCGTCCGCAGTATCAGTTGCCGTTGGCGGTGATGGCGGCGCTGCACCTGAAGCGCTCGGTGCGCCTGACCCTGACACGGCAACAGATGTTCACCTTCGGCTATCGCCCGCGCACCATTCAGCGTTTGCGCCTGGGCGCTGCTGCCAACGGTCGCCTGTTGGCGGTAGGCCACGAAGCCATCGGCCAGACCTCGCGTTTCGAAGACTTCAGCGAGCACGTCGTGGAGTGGAGCGGCATGCTCTACCAGTGTGACAACGTGCAACTTACTTACAAGCTGGTGCCGCTGGACGTGTTCACACCGCTGGACATGCGTGCGCCGGGTGCAGCCTTGGGCATGATCGGCCTGGAATGCGCGATGGACGAACTGGCCTGCGCACTGGCCATCGACCCGGTGCGTTTGCGCCTGACCAACTATGCCGAGCGCAACGGCAACGAAGACAAACCGTATTCCAGCAAGGAATTGCGCGAATGCTACAGCCAGGGTGCCGAGCGTTTTGGTTGGGAGCGCCGCAACCCCGAACCGCGCAGCATGCGTCAAGGTCGCCAACTGGTCGGCTGGGGCATGGCGGGCGGTGTCTGGGAAGCCATGCAGATGAAAGCCAGCGCCAAGGCGCGTCTTGCAGCGGATGGCACGCTGGTGGTCAGCAGCGCCACGACTGATATAGGCACCGGCACTTACACAGTGATGACGCAGATCGCTGCCGAATCTGCGGGAGTCGATGTGCAGAACGTCACTTTCCTGCTGGGCGACTCGTCGTTGCCGACCGCGCCGTTGCAGGGTGGCTCGTTCACCGTGTCTTCAGTCGGTACAGCGGTGCAACAGGCGTGTCAGGCCTTGCAGCGTCAAGTGCTGGAAGTGGCGAAAGGGCTGCATCCGCAGTTTGCTGCTGTCACGCCGGACGAGGCGCGCTTCGAAGCTGGCAAGCTGTATCTGGGCGACCAGGTGCTGTCGATGGCTGAACTGGCGGCCTCTCAGGCCAGCGGCGTGATTGAAGTGCAGGTCGATGCCGAGCCGGACAAGAAACGTGAAGCCTACGCTGCCGCGACACACTCGGCGGTGTTCGTCGAAGTGCTGGTCGACGAGGATCTGGGCACCGTCAAGGTCAGCCGCGTGGTCAGTGCCGTGGCGGCAGGTCGGGTGGTCAATCCGAAGATGGCGCGCAGCCAGATTCTCGGTGGTGTGGTCTGGGGCATGGGCATGGCGTTGCACGAAGAAGCCATGCTCGATCATGACCTGGGTCGCCCGATGAACCACAGCCTGGCTGAATATCACATTCCGGTGAATGCTGATATCGGTGACATCGACGTGCTGTTTGTCGAAGAGCATGACGAAATCGTCAACGCGCTGGGTTCCAAAGGGGTCGGCGAGATCGGCATCGTGGGTGTACCTGCGGCGATTGCCAACGCGATCTACCACGCGACCGGGAAGCGCATACGCGAGTTTCCGATCACGCTGGATAAGTTGTTGTAACCGCGACGCGGCTCGCGTTGACATGCAGTTCGTGACCCTCTGCGTCACGAACTGCATGCCCACCAGAGCGTGCGGAACGAGAGGTGCCCTCAAGTACTTCGCGTTGGCACGCAGCTCAGGAAGTTCCGCGTCTGCACTCGCTCTGCAGGTGAGACAACCCGTCACGCGACAATAGACCACACGGCTTTAATGACTGAACAGGACTACTCTTTGATGGTCGATTGATCTGCATCATTGCGTTCAGGTAATGATCAGTGCATCGACCAGCGTTTTCGCCATTGGAAACGCCAGAATAAAAGAAACACAAGCACTCATTACCGTGGGGGCAATCGCTGTTGGCTTGCGGCCGGCAGCAGGTTTCATCTGAGAGAGGAACATCTTATGTTCGGTTTAGAGGCTATCGATCTCGCCCGAATTCAGTTCGCATTCACGATTTCGTTTCACATCCTGTTTCCTGCCATCACCATCGGTCTGGCAAGTTACCTGGCTGTACTCGAAGGTCTGTGGCTGAAGACCCGCGACGACGTTTACCGTGACCTTTACCACTTCTGGTCCAAGATATTTGCCGTCAACTTCGGTATGGGCGTAGTGTCCGGACTGGTCATGGCCTATCAATTCGGCACCAACTGGAGCCGCTTCTCCGATTTTGCCGGCGCTGTCACCGGTCCGCTGCTGACCTACGAGGTCTTGACTGCGTTCTTCCTTGAAGCCGGTTTCCTCGGTGTGATGCTGTTCGGCTGGAACCGCGTCGGCCGCAACCTGCACTTTTTCTCCACGGTCATGGTTGCCATCGGCACGCTGATTTCCACCTTCTGGATTCTGTCATCCAACAGCTGGATGCAGACCCCGCAAGGTTTCGAAATCATCGACGGCCGGGTTATTCCGACCGACTGGTTCGCCGTGGTGTTCAACCCGTCGTTCCCGTATCGCCTTACGCACATGGCTATCGCAGCTTTCGTTGCGACCGCCTTCTTCGTCGGCTCGTCTGCGGCCTGGCATTTATTGCGTGGCCGCGACACACCGGCCGTGCGCAAGATGCTCTCGATGGCCATGTGGATGGCCCTGCTGGTCGCGCCTGTTCAGGCCGTGGTAGGTGACTTCCATGGTCTGAACACGCTTGAGCATCAGCCAGCGAAAATCGCTGCCATTGAAGGTCACTGGGAAAACGTTGGTGACGAGCCGACCCCGCTGATCCTGTTCGGTATCCCCGACATGAAGGAAGAGCGGACCAAGTACGCGGTGGAAATCCCGTACCTGGGCAGCCTGATCCTGACTCACAGCCTCGACAAGCAGGTGCCTGCGCTTAAAGAGTTCAAGCCTGAAGACCGGCCGAATTCGCTGATCGTGTTCTGGTCGTTCCGGGTCATGGTAGCGCTCGGCATGCTGATGATTTTCACCGGCTTGTGGAGTCTTTGGTTGCGCAAGCGCGGCACGCTGTATCACTCGCGGCCGTTCCTGTACGTGGCGCTGTGGATGGGACCTTCGGGCCTGATCGCTATTCTTGCGGGCTGGTTCACCACCGAGATAGGCCGTCAGCCGTGGGTCGTTTACGGCCTCATGCGTACCGCAGACGCTTCGTCCGGTCACAGCGTCGCGCAGATGAGCATTACCCTGGTGTTGTTCGTGGTCGTGTATTTCGTGCTGTTCGGTACAGGTCTTGGCTACATGATGCGGCTGGTTCGCAAAGGGCCGAAAGCCTATGTCGATCATGTACCTCATGGTGGTCCCGGCCAGAAACGCACGCCGGCCCGTCCGCTCTCCGCAGCTGTTGAAGGCGAAGACGATGGCGACCATCTCGACCGTCTCGGCAAGGGGAATTAAGCCATGGGTATCGATCTTCCGCTTATCTGGGCCATCATCATTGTCTTCGGCATCATGATGTACGTGGTGATGGATGGCTTCGATCTGGGCATCGGGATTCTCTTCCCGTTCATGAAGGACAGTTCCGACCGTGACGTGATGATGAACACCGTTGCTCCGGTCTGGGACGGCAACGAAACCTGGCTGGTACTGGGTGGCGCGGCGCTGTTCGGCGCGTTCCCGCTGGCCTATTCGGTGGTCTTGTCGGCGCTGTACCTGCCACTGATGTTCATGCTCATGGGCCTGATCTTTCGTGGCGTGGCGTTCGAGTTCCGCTTCAAGGCGACCGAGCTGAAGCGTCACTGGTGGGACAAGGCGTTCATCGGTGGTTCGCTGGCTGCAACCTTCTTTCAAGGCGTGGCATTGGGTACCTACATTGAAGGCATTCCGGTGGTTGATCGCCAGTTTGCCGGTGGCTCGCTGGACTGGCTCTCACCGTTTCCGATGTTCTGCGGTCTGGCCCTGATCGTCGCCTATGCGCTGCTGGGCTGCACCTGGCTGATCATGAAGACTGAAGGCTCGCTGCAGAAGGCAATGCACGACCTGGCACGCCCTCTGGCGCTGGCAGTACTTGTGGTCATGGGCGTGGTCAGCCTGTGGACCCCACTGGCGCACGCGGATATCGCGCATCGCTGGTTCAGCATGCCGAACCTGTTCTGGTTCATGCCGGTACCGATTCTGGTGCTGGTGACCATGTACGGCCTGTTCAAGGCCGTGGCGCGCAATGCTCACTACACCCCGTTCCTGCTGACCCTGTTGCTGATTTTTCTGGGTTACAGCGGGCTGGGCATCAGCCTGTGGCCGAACATCATCCCGCCTGCGGTATCGATCTGGCAGGCTGCTGCACCGCCGCAGAGCCAGGGCTTCATGCTGGTCGGCACGCTGTTCATTATTCCGTTCATCCTGGGCTACACCTTCTGGAGCTACTACGTGTTCCGCGGCAAGGTAACGGCCGAAGACGGTTATCACTAGTCCGAACCGAGGAGAATGACGATGTCTGGCAAGAATTCCATGCACGACCCGGATCCGGCGCTCAGCAAGCCGCTCTGGCAACGACTGGCCTGGCTGGTCGGGATCTGGGCAGGCAGCGTGTTTGCGCTGTTCATCGTCGCCAGCCTGATGCGCATGTTCATGAGCGCAGCGGGCCTGACGACTCACTGATACTGAATTCCCGTTCGTGTCCTCCGGACACGTTTTGCGACCCCCTTGCCATTCGCGTGGCAAGGGGGTCTTTTTTTGCTCGGCGGGTCACTTGCGGGCTTTCAGAATGACGAACTTGGGGGTGGCCGCGACTTGCTCGACGCCACGGAACAGGCGCGACAGCTTAGTGTGGTAACCCAGATGGCGATTGCCGACGATGTACAACGCACCGCCGGTGACCAATGCTGCCCGCGCCTGGAGAAACATCCGCCAGGCAAGGAAGTCGCCGACCACCTGCTGCTGGTGGAAAGGCGGGTTGCACAGCACCACGTCCAGCGAGTCAGGCTCCTGCCCCTCCAGCCCGTCTGCCGCGCGCATCACTACGTCGCGCTCACCAAAGGCTGCTCGCCAGTTTTCGGCCGCCGACTGCACGGCCATGAACGATTCGTCCACCAGCGTGTAATGCGCCTGTGGGTTGTCCAGAGCACTGGCGATCGCAAGAACACCGTTACCGCAACCCAGGTCGGCCACCCTTGCCGTACCGAGGTTCCTGGGCAGGAACGGCAGGAATGCCCGAGTGCCGATATCCAGCCCTTCACGACAGAACACGTTAGCGTGGTTGACCAGTTCGATGGCCGGCTCATCAAGCGTGTAGCGAGTCGGGTAGGGTGACGTTCGCAGTGCCTTGGCCTGCGGCGTCACGAACAGCAAACGCGCCTTTTTCACGGCTAGCGAAGCCTGCACCGGCCCCACGTATTCTTCCAGCAAGTCACCGGCCGAGCGCGGCAGGTGTTTGACCATGGCAGCGGCCACCACGCGAGCGTGGGGTGCCAGTTGGCCTTGCAGGCGGATCAGTTGTTCTTCCAGCAGCGCCAGTGTCTTGGGCACCCGAATCAGCACCCAGTCAAAGGGGCCGGTCAATGGCTCGCTGGCCGGGATCAGCGGTACCGCGTCATAGCCCATGCCATTGCGCACAAGATTTTTTTCCAGCCCTTGCGCCGCCAGAAACGAGTCACCGCTGCTGATCACTGAGGCGTGGCGGGCAAGACTGGCCGCCAGCGCACCAAAGCTGTCGTTGAGCACCAGCACCCGGCTTTGCAGGCTCAGACCGACCTCTGCGACGTGGCTGAGCAGGTACTCGTCAGCGGCGTCGAATGCCTGGAGCGGCTCATCCTGTTGCTCGGGTTGACGAATGAGATCAAGTTCAGCGAAGGGACTGATGAGCAGGGGCATTGGCGGGAGAACTCTGTGCAATCGAAGGTATGTCAACGAGCCCGATTAAGACCGGGCTCGCTAAAGCAGATGATTTTACGTCGTTTTCCGTTCGATATCTGCATGATTGCGGTCTGACTACGGCTTTATCAGAACATCCCGCTCAATGCTGCCTGAACAGCGGCGGCAGTCTTGTTGCAAACGCCCATTTTTTGAATGGCGCTGGCAATGTGGAAGTGAATGGTGCGCTCTTTGATGCAAAGAATAATTGCGATGTCGCCAGCCGTTTTACCTTCAGCGGACCATTTGAGTACTTCTATCTCTCTCTGTGTCAGGTTTCTTGCTGGTGACGGCTGTACAAATTCGATTTCTATTGCGTTCATTTAGCCTCCGTCCCCTGAACAGCGGTACCCCGCTGTGTGTTTTCTAGTCTAGGAAACAAATGCTGCCCATCTGGACTCCGCCCGCTTGGCCTGACGGATGGCGATGACACTTTTCTTACTGGAAAACGTACTACGGCTCAAAGCCTCTAGCTAGAGCGGTTTGTGCAATGTGGTGCATCTACGTTCAGCGGTTGATTGCACGCATCAAGAACCAAATGCTCTAACTGATGTGTGCGTTTCTGCCCATGCCGCTCGCGAAGCACTTCAAGTCAACACAAACAGCCGGTGTTTATCGAGCCTGCTTTGCGGGACACTGGCAGCCTGCTTTTCATGTTCAGGAGCCTGAGGCGAATCATGTCCGTCAGCGAAGACAAGTTCACACGGCAAACGCTGCAACGCGTCACGCCGTTGACCCCCAATCTGTTTACCCTGCGAGCCACGCGTGATCCCGGTTTTCGATTTCGTGCAGGGCAATTCGCCAGACTCGGTGTGACCAAGGCTGATGGCACAACCGTGTGGCGTGCCTATTCGATGGTGTCCTCGCCCCACGACGAGTTTCTCGAGTTCTTTTCCATTGTGGTGCCAGGTGGTGAATTCACCAGCGAGTTGAGCCGCTTGCGCGAGGGCGACAGCCTGATGGTCGAGAAGCAGGCATTCGGTTACCTGACGCTGGACCGTTTTGTTGATGGCCACGACCTCTGGCTGTTGTCCACAGGCACGGGCGTCGCGCCGTTTCTGTCGATCCTTCAGGATTTCGAGGTTTGGGAGAAATTCGAGCGGGTAATTCTGGTGTACAGCGTTCGTGAATCCTGCGAGCTGGCTTATCAGCCGCTGATCAACGAATTGATGCAGCGTGATTACCTGGCCGAGTACGCGCACAAGTTCCTGTTTCTGCCGATAGTCACCCGTGAACAGCACCCGGGCGCCCTCAATGGTCGCATCACGCAGTTGATCGACAACGGTGAGCTGGAGCTGGCCGCCGGCATTGCCCTGACCCCGGAACATTCGCGGGTCATGCTGTGCGGCAACCCGCAGATGATCGACGACACCCGCGCACTGCTCAAGCAGCGTGACATGCGCCTGAGCCTGTCCCGCAAGCCGGGGCAGGTGGCGGTGGAGACGTATTGGTAGCGGCCGTTACGGCAGGACATGGCTTAAGCTGACCGCTATCGTGCCAATGCGTTGGCATGCAGTTCGTGACGTTCTGCGTCACTGTTCTGCGCCGTTCGCCAAAGTCGGACGCAGAGCGTCTAGAACTGCATCCTCACACGGAGCGCGGGAACGACAGGCATCTGCACCATTCAATCAAAGCGGACGGGCAGGGTCCACGGTGATGGGTTCTGCCGGCTTGTTCTGTTCCTTGAGCAGGTCACGAATCTCGCTCAGCAGCACTTCCTGCTTGGAAGGTGTTGGCGGCAGGGTAGGGGCCTTGGCCTCTTCGCGTTTCAGTCGGTTGATGGCCTTGACGCCCATGAAGATGGCGAATGCGACGATGATGAAGTCGAGAACGGTCTGGATGAACTTGCCATAAGCCAGCATTACCGCAGGTGCCGTGCCTTGTGCAGGACGTAGCGTGACGGCCAGGTCACTGAAGTCCACGCCACCGATCAACAGGCCCAACGGAGGCATGATGATATCGCCGACGAACGACGAAACGATCTTGCCGAACGCTGCGCCAATGATGATACCGACGGCCATATCGACCACGTTACCTTTGACCGCGAAGGCCTTGAATTCGCTAAGTACGCTCATGGGGTAATTCCTTGTTACAGATAAAATTGATTCATTGGAGTGTAGCCCGGCCGCGCCTTTGCCGCCCGGATCTCCTTCAATCGACCGGGGACGTCTGCGTAAGTTTTATTCGGTTTTCAAAAGCTGTGGCTCGCTGAGCGGGTAGCAAGTGCTGCACCTGCGTTATCATGGCTGTTTTTCAAGACTGGGGTTGTCATGGCCAAGGCCAAACGCTTGTACGGCTGCACCGAGTGCGGCGCGACATTTCCCAAGTGGGCGGGCCAGTGTGCTGATTGCGGTGCCTGGAACACACTGGTCGAAACCATGATTGAAAGCGGTGCCGCCGCCCCGCCCAGCGGCCGCACGGGCTGGACCGGCTCACAGGCGCAGATCAGGACCCTGGCGGAAGTCAGCGTCGAAGAAATTCCGCGGTTCTCCACCAATTCCGCCGAACTGGATCGTGTGCTCGGCGGCGGTCTGGTGGACGGCTCGGTGGTGTTGATCGGCGGTGATCCTGGCATCGGCAAGTCGACCATTCTGTTGCAGACGCTGTGCAATATCGCCCAGCGCATGCCGGCCCTGTATGTCACGGGTGAGGAATCCCAGCAGCAGGTTGCCATGCGCGCCCGTCGCCTGGGATTGCCGCAGGACAAACTGCGGGTCATGACCGAAACCTGTATCGAGACAATCATTGCCACGGCCAAGGTCGAGAGGCCCAAGGTGATGGTGATCGACTCGATCCAGACCATCTTCACCGAACAATTGCAGTCGGCACCGGGCGGCGTGTCGCAGGTTCGCGAAAGCGCCGCGTTGCTGGTGCGTTACGCGAAACAGAGCGGCACGGCGATCTTCCTGGTGGGCCATGTCACCAAGGAAGGCGCACTGGCCGGTCCACGCGTGCTGGAGCACATGGTCGATACCGTGCTGTATTTTGAAGGTGAGTCGGATGGGCGCCTGCGTCTGTTGCGAGCGGTGAAGAACCGCTTCGGCGCGGTGAACGAGCTGGGCGTGTTCGGCATGACCGACAAGGGGCTCAAGGAAGTCTCCAACCCTTCGGCGATTTTCCTGACCCGTGCGCAGGAAGAGGTGCCGGGCAGTGTGGTCATGGCGACCTGGGAAGGCACGCGCCCCATGCTGGTGGAAGTTCAGGCGCTGGTGGACGACAGCCACATGTCCAACCCGCGCCGGGTGACGTTGGGCCTGGATCAGAACCGTCTGGCGATGCTCCTCGCGGTACTGCACCGGCATGGCGGCATTCCGACTCACGATCAGGACGTGTTTCTCAATGTGGTCGGCGGCGTGAAGGTGCTGGAAACTGCCTCGGATCTGGCGCTGATGGCTGCGGTCATGTCCAGCCTGCGCAATCGTCCGTTGCCGCATGACTTGCTGGTATTCGGCGAAGTCGGCCTGTCCGGCGAGGTCAGGCCGGTGCCGAGCGGTCAGGAGCGACTGAAAGAAGCCGCCAAGCATGGCTTCAAACGGGCCATCGTGCCGAAAGGCAATGCGCCGAAAGAGGCGCCTCCCGGCTTGCAGATTATTGCCGTCACGCGCCTGGAGCAGGCACTCGATGCGCTGTTTGAATAGGCGTGCCTAGAGTTCTATAAGCGCCGCCAGCTCACGATCCAGCTCTGCCTGATCGCCAAGGTTCAGCTCGACCAGCCGCCTCAGGTGGCTGATCGAGTCGAGGTCAATGTGTCGGCAGACGAATCCGAGTTGCCGATTGTTATCGTGGGTGACCGCGACATCCATCTTCACGTGCGTCTCGTTGCTGAGAACGATATCGACATCAAATGGCTGCTCCGGATCGCCGGTCCACGGCTCTGGCCGCTCAATCAACATGCCCTTCAACGACAGATCGACCAGTGTCACTTTCCAGCTTTGATCGCCTTGCTTGAGGTTTGTCCTGGCGTCGAAGGCAATGCGTTTGAAACGACGTCGATCTTCGTGTGAGTCGGTCATCGAGTGAGCTCTCTTGTTAACCGCTACCAGTGTCAGCGGACAGGTTGTTTTCTGATCATGTTGATGTTCATGCACGATAGACCTGAAAGCGCTTACAGAACAGTTCTACATGCGCGTTTTGTGATCCGGGAAGCCTTTATAGCGGCTATTCCAGCCCTCTATGCCGGGTATCTGCCGCACTTGATCAAATTTCGACCTAGACCATGGTTGGGGGTGGTCTTTCGCTGAAGCGGCGCTAAACTCTCGCTGCTTGCCTTCTAGTCAACTCTGCTGGAATAAAAAATGAAAAATAATAATAGTCTGATGCGCCATGTTCCGTGGCTCATCGTTGCAATTGTCGGAGCATGTGCTCTTGGGGTCGTGGCCTTGCGTCGCGGAGAGGCGATCAACGCCTTGTGGATAGTGGTCGCTGCGGTGGCTATCTATCTGGTTGCTTACCGTTACTACAGTCTTTTCATCGCCACTCACGTCATGCAGCTCGATCCGCAGCGCGCGACACCGGCGGTGGTCAACAATGATGGTCTGGACTACGTACCGACCAACAAACACATCCTGTTCGGTCACCACTTTGCAGCCATTGCAGGCGCCGGTCCGCTGGTTGGTCCGGTGCTGGCGGCGCAGATGGGCTATCTGCCCGGTACGCTGTGGCTGATCGCCGGCGTAGTGCTGGCCGGTGCAGTGCAGGACTTCATGATCCTGTTCCTGTCCACGCGTCGCGACGGTCGCTCTTTGGGCGACATGGTTCGCGAGGAAATGGGCCGCATTCCCGGCACCATCGCCTTGTTCGGCTGTTTCCTGATCATGATCATCATCCTGGCGGTGCTGGCGCTGATCGTCGTCAAAGCCCTGGCTGAAAGCCCGTGGGGCATGTTCACGGTCATGGCGACGATCCCGATTGCGATGTTCATGGGCATTTACATGCGCTACATCCGCCCGGGCCGCATTGGTGAAATTTCCATCGTTGGTGTCATTCTGCTGTTGGGTTCGATCTGGTTAGGCGGCGCGGTTGCCGCCGATCCGACCTGGGGGCCGATGTTCACCTTCACCGGCATCCAGATCACCTGGATGCTGGTGGGCTACGGTTTTGTCGCGGCAATGCTGCCGGTCTGGCTGCTGCTTGCGCCGCGTGACTACCTGTCGACCTTCCTGAAAATCGGCACCATTCTGGCCCTGGCGATCGGTATTCTGGTTCTGGCTCCCGAGCTGAAAATGCCGGCCCTGACGCAGTTCACCAACGGCACGGGCCCGGTCTGGAAAGGCGCACTGTTCCCGTTCCTGTTCATTACCATCGCGTGCGGTGCGGTATCGGGTTTCCATGCGCTGATCTCTTCGGGCACCACGCCCAAGCTGCTGGATAACGAAAAGAACGCGCGTTACATCGGTTACGGCGGCATGCTGATGGAATCGTTCGTGGCCATTATGGCGATGGTTGCCGCATCGGTTATCGAGCCAGGCGTGTACTTCGCCATGAACAGCCCGGCCGCCGTGGTTGGCAGTGACGTGGTGACGGTCGCGCAGACGGTTTCCAGCTGGGGCTTTGCCATTACGCCTGATCAACTGACAGCAGTGGCCAAGGACATCGGTGAAAACACCATTCTGGCCCGTGCCGGTGGTGCGCCGACCCTGGCGGTCGGTATTGCACAAATCCTCCACCAGGCGCTGCCCGGTGAGAACACCATGGCGTTCTGGTACCACTTCGCGATTCTGTTCGAGGCGCTGTTTATCCTGACCGCTGTCGATGCCGGTACGCGTGCCGGCCGCTTCATGCTTCAGGACCTGCTGGGCAGCTTCGTTCCAGCCTTGAAACGGACTGAATCCTGGACTGCCAACGCCATCGGCACCGGTGGTTGCGTGGCGTTGTGGGGTTATCTGCTGTACCAGGGCGTGATCGACCCGCTGGGCGGCATCAATACCCTATGGCCATTGTTCGGCATCTCCAACCAGATGCTCGCCGGCATCGCCCTGATGCTGGCCAGCGTTGTGCTGATCAAGATGAAGCGTCAGCGCTACGTGTGGGTGACCATGCTGCCCGCCGCCTGGCTGTTGATCTGCACCGTGACGGCGGGTCTGATCAAGCTGTTCGATGCCAACCCTGCGGTCGGCTTCCTGGCCCTGGCCAAGAAATACAGTGCTGCGGCAGATGCTGGTCAGATTCTGGCCCCGGCCAAGACCATGGACCAGATGCAGCATGTGATCTTCAACGCCTACACCAACGCCGGGTTGACCGTGCTGTTCCTGTTCGTGGTGTTCAGTATCCTGTTTTACTCCATCAAGGTCGGCCGTGCCGCCTGGAGCAATCAGGAGCGTACCGACAAGGAAGCGCCGTTCCAGGCCATGCCGCCAGCGTCGCAGGTGTGATAATGCTGACCCACAGAGGATTTGCCCATGTTCAATGACCTGAGTCGCCTCGGCAAATACCTCGGTCAGGCCGCGCGCCTGATGGTGGGCATGCCCGACTACGACACCTACGTCGAGCACATGCAGAACACGCACCCGGACAAGCCGATGATGACCTACGAGCAGTTCTTTCGGGAGCGGCAAGAGGCACGTTACGGCGGCAAGGGCGGGCCGAAGTGCTGCTGATTCGCTGATCTGCGTTATTGTTTGACCTGACGCGCCACAGGCCATCACCTGTGGCGCGTTTTCATTCCCGCTGAATGCATCACGCCAGGAGCCTTATGACTGAGCTGCAACCCATCCCCGTGACCGTGCTGACTGGTTTTCTGGGCGCAGGCAAAACCACTTTGTTGCGCCACCTGCTCAAGGCTGAGCACGGCCTGAAAATCGCCGTGATCGAAAACGAATTCAGCGACGCCGGTATCGACAGCCAGTTGCTTGGTACTGATCCAGTGCAGATCATGACCCTGTCCAACGGCTGCGTGTGCTGCACCATCCATACGGACCTGACCAAGGCGCTCTACCTGTTGCTGGAGCGTCTGGACAGTGGCGAAATCGCTTTCGACCGACTGGTGATCGAATGCACCGGCCTGGCTGACCCGGCGCCTGTCGCTCAGACGTTCTTCATTGATGAGGAGCTGCGTGAGCGTTACATTCTCGACGGCATCATTACCTTGGTCGACGCCGCCCATGCCGATACTCATCTGGCGCAAACTATCGCCCAGGCGCAGATCGGCTTTGCCGACCGGTTGCTGGTCAGCAAGCGTGATCTGGTCGACGATGCAGCCTTCGACGCCCTCAGCGCACGCCTGACCCGCATTAACCGCCGCGCCCCGATACGCATCGTCGAACACGGCAAGATTGACCTCGCCGAACTGCTGGACGTGCGCGGCTTCAACCTCAACGCCGACCTCGGCGGCGGCATGACCCTGCGCCCACTGGTCCCGGCCGGAACATCCAGCGACCGAATCACCAGCCTGGTGCTGCGCAGCGATAAGCCGCTGAACCTGGACCGCCTCAGCGAGTTCATGAATGAACTGCTGGAAGACCACGGCAAACAACTGCTGCGCTACAAAGGCGTGCTCAACATCGAAGATGAACCGCGCAAGATGGTGTTTCAGGGTGTGCTCAAACTGTATGGCTTCGATTGGGATGCAGACTGGGCTGAAGGCGAACCGCGCGAGAGCGTGATTGTGTTTATTGCCGATGAGTTGCCGGAGGAGAAGATTCGGGCGGGGTTTGCCAAGGTGACGGGGCAGTAAGCGCCTCAGTCATCGAGCGGGTGCAGGATGATTGATTCTTGCACCGCCGCTTATTCTTCAAGCTTCAAGCTTTCGACTTGTAATCACGCGGATCAATACCCCACTTGCGAAGTCGTGAAGCCAGTGTTGTGGGCTCAAGCCCGAGCAAGTGCGCGGCTCCGCCATCGCCTGATACTTTGCCTGCTCCTGCGTCAGTGTTCCATTCGGTGCCGACGAAAGAACTGGGTACTAGAAGTGGACATCAGTGCGTTCTTTGACCACGTTGGGCATGACCTGATCATCAAGGCTCTGGAACATCATCAGATGCCAAAATGGGTGATCTTGTACTGTCGACGCTGGCTACAAGCGCCGATGCGGAGTGAGACGGGGTTGCTTCAGGAACGGGGGCGGGGAACACCTCAAGGAGGTGTTATTTCGCCCTTGTTAGCCAATTTATTTCTGCACTATGCCTTTGATCGTTGGATGGATAGGACGCATCGCGGCGTGCCGTTCGAACGGTATGCTGATGATATTGTTATTCACTGCACAAGGATGAGCGAGGCTGTTTGAATCAGGGAGAGCCTGACCCTACGGATGAGTGAGGTGGGCCTAACCATCAACGAAGAAAAGTCGAAGATTGGCTACATCGACATATTCGAGCGGCACAATGTCGCGACGAGCTTCACTTTTCTCGGTTATGACTTCAAGGTGTGAATCCTCAGAAATTTCAAGGGCGAACTCTTTCGCAAGTGCATGCCGGGAGCGTCGATGAAGGCGATGCGCAGGATGGTATACACGATCAAACACTGGCGCATCCATCGATCCACGACGAATGACCTGAGAGATTTTTCCCGTAGGTACAACGCCGTGATTCGAGGGTGAATCGAATACTACAGTAAATTCTGGTACCGGAACTTCAGCTATCGATTGTGGAGCGCGTTGCAATCGCGCCTGCTCAAGTGGATGAAGAGCAAGTACCGGATCTCAATACGTCAGGCGGAGCATCGGCTGCGTCTTATCCGAAAAGAGAATCCGCAGTTGTTCGCGCATTGGTACCTACTCCGTGCATCGAATGTGTGATCAAGAGCCGTATGACGGGAGACTGTCACGTACGGTTCTGTGAGCAGCCGAGGGGTGAAGTTCCCTTCGGCTGACTCGACTTGCGGGCTCGCTATGCAGCGGCAAACGAGCGGCAGCGATCATGAGCTTGATCCAGTCTGCGCGATTGAACGGGCATGATCCGTATACATATCTGAAAGACGTGCTCACGCGTCTGCCGACGCAACGGGCGAGTGAAATCGATCAGTTGCTGCCGCATAAGTGGCAACTGGATTAAATACTCCAGGCGGTATGCACGCATGCATGCCTTAAAAGCTATATGGCTCAAGCTCTGCAAGCTGGGACAGCAGGATTAGATGTTCCACTGCTTTTAGTTTCTCAACATGATCAAGAGATGCTGATCCGCCAAGCATTAACGCTGGAACAAAACCATACATTTCATCATGGCGCAGCGTGCCGAGCTTTCTTCTTGCCTGGCTAAACAAATTTTCTACATCGTTAGAGTCCACTTTTCTGGACACGATAAAGTCTTGAAGCTTACGATCCATTTGTTCGGGGGTGGGTTCAAAATCGTGGATTACGCATCTAGAAAAGACGCTGGTTATCTTCAGTGAAAATCCCGTTTTCTCGCCCCACAGGTATAGGTCACCAAAAGCACCACGTGCAATCAGGTGGTAAGTGTCGCGCTTTTCAAGTTCCGTCCCCTCAATCCAGGAAGCTACCACTCCCTCGTACTCCTGCGGGTTCACTATCCAAAAAATCCCTTCACCGTATCCGCACCAGCCGTGCTCAGTCCAGTATTCCAGAAGCTGATTAGGCAGTTTGCCCCTATAGCGCTCGATACTTGACATCGGAACGTCCTGGCGATCGACAGGGCCACCAAACTTCTCTAGAAACCTAGCAAATACCTTGTCCACGGATGCCTCCTTCAGCACTTATGTAATTTAACGTTAAGGAAAGTTGAGCCTCGCAGGGATTCTGGCACTTTCTCAGCAGCTGCTTTGAGGTTTTGAATTTTTGGTCTCCACTGAGGCCCAATGCTGGAGTTAACCTGTCGGTCACCGAAATCGCCGATGATATCCTTGCCACCAGCACTCAGATCGGGGTTGTGCAGTCCAGCAAGGTTTGCCATCGTTTCCTTGGCTTTTTTAATTGCAGCTTCCTCCGCTTCGAGTACATCCAAGTCTGGAAAATCATTCTGAAAACGCTCTTCCAATTGATCTTGCAGATCCTTGCGAGCCGTTCTGGCAGCCGCCGGACTGCGTTTCACCGGATTAGCAATATTCTCTAAATACTCATCAACCGTCAGCCGATTCAGCCCGTCCTCCTGCCCCTTCAATTGCCGCTCGAACTCTCCGACTTTAGAGGCCGGCATCTTGTCTGCCTTGAAGCATTCGACGTCATGGCGCAGCATAGTATTTGGCTTGCCCTTGGGCGGCTCTTTGTCTTTTCCAGATGGGCTGTTCGGTGGTGATTCCTGCGGCCCAAGTGCGCCTCTGCGAGGCTCTGCCGCTTGTAGGTCAGGATGTTTTTTCAATGCTTCTTCGTGCTTGAGCATCCACTGGCCAAGCTTTGCACCTCGCTCGCTGCCTCGCATTTCGGTTGCGAGCACCCTTGCGTTTCCGCGGCCTCGCGTCAGATAAGCAACGATAGCGCTTAGCAGGAGAATCACTACGGCCTCATGGGAGCGTGCAATATCCCACGCACCTTGCTGTGCTGCCATGCTGTCATCGGAAAAGGAACTCAACGGATTACCGGTTCGCTCTCGAGGGCCGTTCCAAGCGGTGGAAACCCCACGAATGTAGCCCGTAGCTATCGGCTTAAGGCCTACTGTGAAGAATTCAGCAATCGAGGCCAACCCCAGTACTCCAAGAATCCACGTTCCCGCTTGCACTCCGACCAGTGCTCCTGCCGTTGCGCCTGGGAACGCGCCGATGCCGCCTGCAAGTAATCCGATCCCTCCACCTATCGTAGCGCCAGTTAACGCACTGCTGATAATGATCATGGCCATGTCGACCACTGCGCTAATCATCTCATCAAGGATGCTTCGAATATCAAGGTCAGAAAAGCGCTTCAGGATGCTGTTGGCGGCCTCTTTTTCGCCCAAATCACAGGCTCGACGGACACATCTGACCCGGCGATAAATTAGATCGATACTAGGTACATTTATTGAGCTGGGTGGGCTGAGAGGATTCATGCCCCTTTCCCGTTCCCCTAGGCTGCGCGTACTAAATAGGCGTTCGGCATAAGACTCGATATCGAGCCAACTGGGGATCCTTGTCCATAAAGGCATTCATCGCTCCTGCGTTCGGGGGGAGAATTGGGAAAGCTAAACTTTGTACTATGTTATGTCAAAAGTGATTTCAAGAGATCCAAACCTTTAAGGCAGCGGCAGTCGAAAGGCTCATGCCAGAGGATTTCCGCTCCCCTGTGGTTCAGGCAGTGCAACGCAGAGTCAGCATACTCACGTCGGACGTCTACAAATTTACCTGCTAGATGACTTCGCCAGACGCATACGGTTGTATTGCTATGGATCTGTGTCCCGAAGAGCTAAAGATACTGGCCTGTGCTCGATTTTTTATGGGCGATGAGATCTGGTTTGAATAGGGAGGTTCTTTGTTTTATGTAGGAATGGTTTTACAGTTGGTGCGAAGAGTTATTGCGCTGTCGGTTATAGGTTGTTTGGTGATTAAACGTTTGAAACTTTATTTAAAGGAATGTTTAGGATCGCTTTTAACGGCGAACTTCAAGCAAAAAAGCCCCGGTTCTCACGAACCGGGGCTTTCGGTATTGCGTTTACACGAAGCTTATCAAGCGCCGTAAACCGGCAGCTTGGCGCAGATGGCCTTGACCTTCTCACGAACCGCGTCGATCACGGTTTCGTTGTTCAGGTCAGCCAGGATGTCGCAGATCCAGCCAGCCAGTTCCTTGCACTCTGCTTCCTTGAAGCCGCGAGTGGTCACTGCCGGGGTGCCGAAGCGCAGGCCGGAGGTGACGAACGGGGAGCGTGGGTCGTTGGGTACGGAGTTTTTGTTGACGGTAATGAAGGCACGACCCAGAGCGGCGTCGGCGTCTTTACCGGAGATGTCCTGTTTGATCAGCGACAGCAGGAACAGGTGGTTTTCAGTACCGCCGGACACCACGTCGAAGCCGCGCTCGATGAACACACCGGCCATGGCCTTGGCGTTCTTGACCACTTGTTGCTGGTAGGCCTTGAACTCAGGCTGCAGCGCTTCCTTGAAGCAGATGGCCTTGGCTGCGATGACGTGCTCCAGCGGACCGCCCTGGGAGCCAGGGAATACGGCGGAGTTCAGCTTCTTCTCGATTTCCGGGTTGGCGCGCGCCAGGATCAGGCCGCCCCGAGGACCGCGCAGGGTCTTGTGCGTGGTGGTGGTCACGACGTCGGCGAATGGCACCGGGTTCGGGTAGACACCTGCCGCAACCAGACCGGCTACGTGAGCCATGTCGACGAACAGGTAGGCACCGACCTTGTCAGCGATGGCACGGAAGCGCGGGAAGTCGAGGATCTGCGAGTAGGCAGAGAAGCCTGCGACAATCATTTTCGGTTTGTGCTCGACGGCCAGACGTTCGACTTCGTCGTAGTCGATCATGCCGTTGCCGTCGATGCCGTACTGAACGGCGTTGTACAGTTTGCCCGAGGACGAAACACTGGCGCCGTGGGTCAAGTGACCGCCGTGGGCCAGGCTCATGCCCAGAATGGTGTCTCCGCCTTGCAGCAGGGCCAGGTAAACAGCCGAGTTGGCCTGTGAGCCTGCGTGTGGCTGGACGTTGGCATAATCAGCGCCGAACAGCTCTTTGGCGCGGTCGATGGCCAGTTGCTCGACAACATCGACGTACTCGCAGCCGCCGTAGTAGCGCTTGCCTGGATAGCCTTCAGCGTACTTGTTGGTCAGGACCGAGCCTTGAGCTTCCATGACGGCCGGACTGGTGTAGTTTTCCGAGGCAATCAGCTCGATGTGTTCTTCCTGACGCAGAGCTTCTTGCTCCATGGCGGCAAACAGATCGGCGTCGTACTTGGCGATAGTCAAATCACGGCTGAACATGGCAGTCCTCAAGGGGGCATGGCGGAAAAGGCGTCTATTCTACCCCATCGGGTTTTATCTGGCATATGAAAGGCAGTCATCTTGAGCAGTGATGGGGTTCACGCAGCACGGGAAAAGGCGCGGGATCCTGGCTTCTGTGGGTTTCGAGGGGCAAGACCACTCCTGTGACCTTGCCTCCATTGCTGGCAAAAGCCCACTCGCATCAACCCGCATTAGCACTCAGAGGCGGCCTGCGTGCGGCCCACGGCTGGGCGCGTTCCAGTTGGCCGGCGAGGCTCAGCAAGGTCAGTTCGTCACCAAACCGCGCGACGAAGTGCGAACCCATTGGCAGCGAATCGGCTGTCCAGTAGAGGGGGACGGACATGGCCGGCTGACCTGTTGCGTTGAAGATCGCTGTGTAGGGCGAGTAACTGTGCGAAAGCGCTATGAAGTCCTGCAGGGATCGGCTGTCGTCGTCGAAGGCCAGCTCTCCCAGGCGGGGTGGAGCGCGGTTGAGCGTCGGGGTGAGGACAATGTCGTACTCTTCGAAGAAACCGGCCATCGCCCGGCCCAGTGCATGCATCGATTCGACCGCCGAAATGTAGCGTGTTGCAGGCAACTGCCCGCGCTCGCGCAGAATGACACGGGTGCGCGGTTCCAGCTCTTCCATGGTCACCGGGAAACCGCGCATTTTCCCCAGCAGATCGAGGTAGCCCTGGGTGTGTGAGCCGATGATGTCGAACGTCGCATCAAGGAATTCAGGCAGTCGGACTGGCAATGTCGCCGGAACCACGTAATGGCCGAGCGCCTCCAGCAAGGCCGCGGTGTGTTGCAATGCGGCCAGTGCTTCAGGTTCGGCGGGCCACGGCGATATTGCCGAGATCAGGGCGATTTTCAGGCGCTTGGGATCGCGTCCTGCGGCGTGTGCAAAGGGCGTCGCCGGCATGGGGGCCGCATAGGGAGCCCCCAGGTCGCTCCCGGCAGTGGCGTCAAGCAGGGCGGCGCTGTCGCCTACCGACAGGGTAATCGCATGAGCCGTGCTCAGACCTGCCCAGCCCTCGCCGACCATCGGACCGGATGGCAATAAGCCGCGCGAGGGTTTGAAGCCGAATACACCACAGCAGGAGGCTGGCACACGAAGCGAGCCGCCGCCATCGTTGCCATGGGCGAACGGAATGGCGCGCGCCGCAACCAGAGCCGCCGCACCCCCACTGGAACCGCCCGCGCTGTGTTGCGGATTCCAGGGGTTGCGGGTCGCGCCGAAGCGTTGCGATTCGGTGCTGTAGGACACGCCGAATTCAGGGGCAGTGGTTGTTCCGATCAGTTGACAGCCTGCCTGGCGCAGTCGGCTGACAATTTCGCAGTCGATGTCTGAGCGAAACTCGCCCAGCGCATGGGAACCATGGGTCATCCGTGCCCCTGCCATCGGGGTGAACATGTCTTTCACCAGGGTCGGTACGCCCGCCATGACGCCCTGCCTGACGCTACTCCCGCTCGCTTGGCCACGAGCCTGATCGTAAAGCCTTTCGCTGACGGCGTTCAGGCCAGGCTCGACCTGCTCTACCCGCGCGATAGCGGTTTCCAGCAGCTCGGCCGGGCTCACCTCGCCATTGCGCACCAGTGCTGCCAGGCCACGTCCGTCCAGCGTATTGAATAGTTCGTGCAGGTTTTTCATTGATCGTCTCCAGGATTGAAAATGTGCCGTCACGGTGCGTACGCCACTTAGAAACTGATGCCGGTACGCAGCGCCACGGTGTAGCCCTCGGCACGGTTGCGTGCGTCGAACTCCTTGTAGGCGTGCAGCCAGATGGGGGGCAGCCCGGCGCCGGGTTTGAAGTAACTTACTGCAGGGCCTGCGGCGAGTACCCGGGCGCGATTGCCGCGGGTCAGCCCCGGCGCGTCGTCGTCAGACAGCTGCCGGTAGTAGTAGCCGCCAATGCCGACGGTCCAGTCGCCCACATGTTGGCCCACCGCAAACTCATGTCGGTACTCAACGCCACTGCGGTAATCGGTGTCGGGGTTACGCGCGTTTATATCGATCTGAAAGCTCGAGGAAACCTCGAAGCCACCGGGTGAAATGTAGGTCGCATTCAACTGCGGAGAAACCGTCCAGTGGTTTGTACCGGGGCTGACCAGACGGTTTTTGTCATAGTCCCCGGTGGGCGCCTGAAACATCAGTTGGGTATTGATGCCCAGCCCCGGCCCGAGCTTCCAGTCCAGGATGATCGGCACCACTTGCAGGTCCGCCTGACGAAAGAGCGATGCACTGTCGCTGAATACCCGTTGTCCCCCGGCATTCACACCCAGGTCTGCATCCATCTTGAAAAAGATCGGCACCACCGCGAAACCATAGCGGGCACCGAGAAACTCCTGCTCGGTCATTCGCAAGTAAGCGAGGCCGATCGCCAGGACGTTTATATGAAAATCGTTGGGGCTGTTATTGCCGTGACTGTCCTTGATGACATCTGCCCGGTAGTTGCTGATGCGGGTGCCGACGGTGCCATTGGGAGTGGAGGGCGGCATGAAGCCAGCGCCAAAGTCGAAAACACCAGCGGCTGTCGTGGGCGCAGCATTTTCGGTGGCGCAGGCCGTGGACGATAACCAAAGGATCGCCATGGCGAGCACGGAAGCGCTAAGGAACGGTTTTGTTAATGACATTGGCAAGTGCCTTCTTATTTTTATGGGCGAGCACAGCCCTCCCTTGCGGGGTGGCAGTTATTGGAAAAACCGGAAGTGGGGTAGAACGCGTTGGCGTCAGCCGTCAGTCAAATGGAGTAACTGAGCGATCTGCGCTTTACGGGTGACACCGAGCTTGTTGTAGATCTTTCTCAAGTGGTGTCGGACGGTGCAGGGGGACATACCGATGCTGCGAGCAACTTCCTTGTAAGTCTGTCCGACCGCAAAGCCTCGGGCGACCTGAAGTTCGCGCGTGCTCAACAGTTCCAGACTGCTGCGTCGGCGCGCCGTCAATAGAATGAGGTCGCCCACGGGCTGTGATGTGATATGCAGGTTCAGACCCGAATAGCCTGCTTGCGGGTTGCACTGTCGCGGTAGACGATTGGACGGTCTGTCAGGCCATTCCGAGCCCAGCATCGACGAGAACGCTGGCTCCATGGAAAGCAGCACGCCATAACGATCGCTCACCGCCATGGCGGTCTCGTCGTAAGCACCCTGAGTTTCCCGCAGGGTCGTGAGCGTGCGCAGATAACTGGCCTGTTCGGCGGCGACCAGATGCGGCATCAGCCACTCGATCAGGCGTTTGTCCAGGGGCGAAAAGGGCGTGTGGTCGGCCGAGCGAAACAGCGTCAAATGCACGCCCTGCTGGGTGTGCGGGTCGGTCAGGACGATGCCCAGCGCGAAGCAAAGATCGTACTGGCGTCCGAGTGCGGCAAGCGCGGGAGGTGCATCCGCTGCCGTGCAGTGAATGATCTGACAGACGCCCTGAGTCTGATGCATTCGGCCGACACTGGCATCCGAGGTCTTGAGTTGCTCCCACTCGGCGGCGTAACCGGTGGGCAGGCCCAGCAAGAAGGAACTGTGCTCGACGGGCCAGTTGTCATGCCAGGTGGACCTTCCCCACCACGCCTTGTCGAACTGCACCAGCGCGCTAACCCGCCCAAGCGCCTGTTGATGAAACGTAGAGATCGACGCGCTGCTGACCTCGGTCTGGAGCTCGAGAATCACTTCGTTCAAGGCTTCCACGACCTGACAGGAAACACTGTCCAGGGATGTTGTATCGCTGATCATGCTACCCCCTTGTGTTCTTTGTTATGGGTAGAGTGCTCGCTGTCATTGACGCTGTGCGAGGCTGTGGCTCAAGTCTACTCATATTCAAGGGTTCGGCTATCGTTCAAATGTACGATGGCCAGGCCGCGAAGCTCGACCTCAATCCAGCATGAACAGCGCATCGTTGCTGAATTGCGCTTCGAACTGTCTGGGTGGCATCGGGCGGCCGAAGAGGTAGCCCTGGACCTCGTCACAGCCGTGTTCGCGGAGAAACTCCAGTTGCTCGTGGGTTTCCACGCCCTCGGCGATGACCGACAGGTTCAGGCTGTGCGCCATGGCGATGATGGCGCGCGCGATCTGCGCGTCCTGCTCGCCGGATGGCAGGCCGTCGACGAACGTACGGTCGATCTTCAGCACATCGATCGGGAACTGTTTGAGGTAGTTCAGCGACGAGTAACCCGTGCCGAAGTCATCCACCGCTATGCTCAAACCGAGATTTTTCAGCCCGTCGAGGATCTGCATGGCCTCGTTGACCTCACGCATCAGGATGCTTTCCGTCAGTTCCAGCTCAAGACAGGCGGGCGAAAGGCCGGTTTGCTCCAGAATCGTGGCAATGCGTTTGCCAAGCTGGCCATCCGAGAACTGCCTGGCCGAGATATTGACCGACACCTTCGGCACTCGCACCTTGGCCTGATGCCAGTGTTTTAGCTGACGACAGGCTTCGGTCAGCACCCAGTCGCCGACTTCCACCACCAGCCCGAGTTCTTCCAGCACCGGGATGAAATCATTGGGCGGGACCAGCCCACGCCGTGGATGACGCCAGCGCAGCAAGGCCTCTGCGCCCGTCAGACGCTTGCCATCACCACTGAACTGCGGTTGGTAGTAGAGAGTGAACTCCTGCTGCTCAAGGGCGTGACGCAGGTCGCTTTCCAGCTCCAGACGCTCCAGCGCCGTGGCATTCATGTTCGCCTGATAGAACTGGAAGTTGTTCTTGCCGCATTCCTTGGCGTGATACATCGCCGTGTCAGCGTTTTTCATCAACTGGCTCAGCTCTTTGCCATCCTGCGGGCTGAGGGCGATGCCGATACTGGCCGTGACGAAAAACTCGCGGCCTTCGAGCACGAACGGTGTCACCAGGCTGGTCAGAATCCGCTCGGCAACCTGAATCGCACGATTCATCGCCTCTTCACGGGTACTGCCTTGTTGCAATAGCAAGGTGAATTCGTCGCCGCCCATGCGCGCCACCGTGTCATCGGCATCGACACAGGCGAGCAGACGCGTGGCCATTTCCTGAAGCATACGGTCGCCTGCGGCATGTCCCAGCGAATCATTGATCGGCTTGAAGCGGTCCAGATCCAGAAACATCAGGCCCACCCAGCCTTGCTGGCGCTCGGCCTGTTGCAGCGCCGAGTACAGACGGTCCTGAAACAGGGTGCGATTGGGCAGGTGCGTCAACGCGTCGTAGTAGGCAAGGCGATGAATGCGATCCTCGCTGGCCTTGCGCTCACTGATATCGCTGAAAAAGCACACGTAACTCGCCAGATCACCTTCGTCATCGAGCACCGCTGTGATGCCGACCCAAGCCGGGTACTGCTCGCCATTGCGTCGTTTGAGGCGTATCTCGCCTTCCCAGGTGCCGCGTCCGCTCAATTGCCTGATGATGTAACGCACGTGCGCTTCCTGCTCTGCTTCCACCGTGAGCATGCTCGGCAACTGGTCGACCACCTGAGCGACTTCATAGCCGCTGACCCGCGTGAAGGCCTCGTTGGCCCGTACGATATAGCCCGCCGGGTCGGTGATCAGGATCGCCGAGGTCGAATGCTCGAAGACCGTGGCGGCCATGCGCAGGTCTTTTTCCGCCCGTCGCTGCTGACTGACGTCCCGGCCCACGCCGAGGATGCCCTCGAAATTATGGTGCTCATCCCAGACCAGTACCACCCGCAACTCGACCGGAATCTTGCGGCCGTCGGCGCGCAGGCAGTCGAAGAGGAACAGTCGGGTCGTGACTTCGCTGCGCAGGCTGGCCAGTTCCAGGGGTTTTTTCAGCACCTTGCGAATGCGGCTCATGAGCGCGTAGAAACCGCTCAGTTGCTGTTGAGTAGCAACGGCACCTGTCCAGCCATGTTCAAGGATCCAGTCGGGACTGTAGCCCAGGATGCTCTCCACCGAAGGGCTCACATAATTGGCTCGCAGTTGATTGTCGGTGGTAAAAATCACATCGCTGATGCTCTCGGCAAGCATGCGATAACGTTGCTCGCTGTCACGCAATGACTGACTGGACGCAACCTGATCGGTAATGTCCTTGGCAATGCCGATGATTCGGGTAACCCGGTTTTCAGCGTCCCAGGCCAGCGCCTGTTCGCGAACGTCGAAGCTGCGCCAGCGGTTTTCTCGATCACGAAAGCGCAACACGTTTTGCAGCAACTCATTGTGGCCGTAATGGCGCTGACGCAGGCGCATGTCCTGATAGGTCTTGGCGTCTTCCTGGTGCAGCAGGACCTCCCAGAAGAACTCGCCCATGGCCTGTAGTTCGGACTTGCTGTAGCCCAGTGTGTGCCCGAAATGGTGGTTGCTGTAGATCATTCGCTGGCTCAGCACATCCTGAACGTACAGGTGATCCGGCACCGTGCGCACGACGTCGGACCAGAAGCTTTCCCGGTCCTGCAGTGACAGTTCGATCTGTTTGCGGCTGGTAATGTCGCCGATGCTGAGGATCACCGCATCGGAGTCGCTGTGCACCTCGGGCAGGCGCATCACCAGCCACAAGTGTTTGTCCTGAGCGCCTGCCTGGGTGAGGCAGATTTCCAGTTCCAGCCGTGGCTGTTTGTCGAGCACTGCCTGAATCAGTTGAATGCCGATGCCGGGGCGTGCGCGCGACTCGCCCTCGATCAGCTTCTGCCACGCCCGCTCGGCGCACTCGATATTCAGCAGGGCCAGCGCCACCTCGTTGACTTCGGTGATCCGCAATTGCTGCAACAGTCTCTTCAGCGCCGTTGGTTGATTCCTGACCACGCGATCAAAGTCCTCGTCGGACTTGATCTGCAGTGCTTCCAGTTGCTCCGGCAGGCCGGACATGTCCATGACACAGATCGCAACGCCCGCACCTTCGAAAATATCCCGATAGCGGCGACGGCTTTGCTGCATCTGCCGCTGCCGGGTGCGCAGGCTGATCAGTGCGATCAACGGAAGAATCGACAACAACAGGCCGATCAGGCACTTGCTAATCAACGGCCCGAGTAGCGCCCTGCGGGTTTTGTAGGCATCGAACAGCCCGCGCAGTTGCCAGTCACTGTTGACTAGCGGCTGCAGCAGAATGGTGTCCGCCAGGCCGCTGTCGGAGTCGTTGGCAGGCATGACTTCACGCAGGATCACCCGTTGGGTTTTGCGCTGTTCCAGGCGCCACAGGTGTTGAATATCCTGGGCAGGCTGGCTGAACAGGTCTTTGAGTGCGTCCGGAGACATGCGCAACGCCCAGTAGTCTCCGCTGCTGCCTGTGCCCAGGCGAACCAGCAGATAGACCTGAGCGCCGTCATCGGTGCTGATGTAGAAATAGGGGCGGCCCAGCGCCTGCTTCATGGTGCGTTGCAGAAACTCCCCGTCGCGTGAGGCTTCAGCGCTGTCGCTGACAATGTTGCCCGCCGGGTTAAGCCGGGCGGCGCTGCGCAGTGCGGGTAATGCTGTGCGCAAGGCCGCGAGCGCGTGGGGTTGCTCCAGTTGCTCTCCGGACGACTGGGCCTCGTCCAGCAGGTTCATGGCGATCTGTGCCTTGAGCGCCATGTTCAGGGTCATCCGGTCGGAGAGCTGAACGCTGTACTCGATGCTGCGCTGACGCTGGCGCTCCTGAGTCTGGTGGAACTGCTCGATCAGTTGCCACAGCAGCAGGGCAAGCATCAGCAATACCAGCGCCGCCAGCGCACCTTTCACCGACCCACTCAGATGCCTGCCCGTACTGTTCGCAGCAACACGCGATGACGACAAATGCGTTGATGTGGGCAAATCGTTGTTCCTGAGTGCTGAACTGGAGCAGTAATGCTTTAAGCAACATAGCCGGTCCCCCGAAGGGCGGCTAGCATGCCTTTAGTTGTGGCAGAGTGCCAGCCCTGTGGGGTGTATCGTTTGCCCTGCGGGCTGCATTCGGGTAGCTTTGCGCAACGCGTGGTCTCCACCGACTCCAGCATGAGTGACTCCACTTTTTGCACTGACAACCCGGCTTTATATTCGTCTGCACTGCCCCAACCTGTTTATGCCTGGTTTTATTCAAGGCGCGGAACGGTCCTGCGGCAAGTCTCAGGGACAAATAAAAGCTTTTTTTCGGCCGGAGCTTTAAGCTCGCGTTCCAGATCGGTCCTCATCACAGACGCTAGGTTTTCATTCCATGGCTCAATACGTCTACACCATGCATCGGCTGAGCAAAGTTGTGCCGCCGAAGCGGGAAATTCTGAAAAATATCTCTCTGTCCTTCTTTCCGGGCGCCAAGATCGGCGTGCTGGGTCTCAACGGTTCGGGCAAATCCACGCTGCTGAAGATCATGGCAGGTGTCGATACCGAGTTTGACGGCGAAGCGCGTCCGATGCCGGAACTTAATGTGGGTTATCTGCCGCAAGAGCCGCAACTTGATCCGAACAAGACGGTCCGCGAAGTGGTTGAAGAGGCGGTCAGCGTCATCAAGGACGCCCAGGCCCGTCTTGATCAGGTTTACGCCGAATACGCTGAACCGGATGCAGACTTCGACAAGCTGGCCGCCGAACAGGCCAAGCTCGAGTCGATCCTGCAAGCCAGCGACGGTCACAATCTGGAGCGTCAACTGGAAGTGGCGGCCGATGCACTGCGCCTGCCGGCCTGGGACGCCAAGGTTTCGGTCCTGTCAGGTGGTGAAAAGCGGCGTGTCGCGCTATGCCGCCTGTTGCTGTCTGCACCGGACATGCTCTTGCTCGACGAACCGACCAACCACCTGGACGCCGATTCCGTCGCCTGGCTGGAGCACTTCCTGCACGACTTCCCGGGCACTGTGGTCGCGATCACGCACGACCGTTACTTCCTGGATAACGTGGCGGGCTGGATTCTGGAACTCGACCGCGGCGCGGGTATTCCTTACGAGGGCAACTATTCGGGCTGGCTTGAAGCCAAGTCTGATCGTCTGGCCCAGGAATCCAAGCAGCAGACGGCCCATGAAAAGGCCATGAAAGACGAGCTGGAGTGGGTCCGCAAGGGCGCCAAGGCGCGTCAGTCCAAATCCAAGGCGCGTCTGCAACGCTTCGAAGAAATGCAATCGCAGGAATTCCAGAAGCGCAGCGAGACCAACGAGATCTACATCCCGGCCGGTCCGCGCCTGGGTGACAAGGTGATTGAGTTCAAGAACGTCACCAAGGGTTACGGCGACCGCGTGCTGATCGACAACCTGTCGTTCTCCATGCCCAAGGGCGCCATCGTGGGCGTAATCGGCGGTAACGGTGCCGGTAAATCGACCCTGTTCCGCATGCTGATGGGCAAGGAACAGCCGGATTCCGGCAGCATCGAAGTCGGCGAAACCGTGCAGCTGGCCTGTGTGGACCAGAGTCGTGATGATCTGGATGGCAGCAAGTCGGTGTTCCAGGCCGTTTCCGACGGGTCCGATGTGATCCGCATCGGCAACTATGAAATCCCGTCGCGTACCTATGTCGGTCGTTTCAACTTCAAGGGTGGCGATCAGCAGAAATTCGTCAAGGACCTGTCCGGTGGTGAGCGCGGTCGTCTGCACCTGGCGTTGACGTTGAAAGAGGGCGGTAATGTCTTGCTGCTCGACGAACCGTCCAACGACCTCGACGTTGAAACCCTGCGTTCGCTGGAGGAAGCGCTGCTGGACTTCCCGGGCGCTGCCATTGTGATCTCTCACGATCGGTGGTTCCTTGACCGTGTGGCTACGCACATTCTGGCGTACGAAGATGACTCGCAAGCGATCTTCTTCGAAGGCAACTACACCGAATACGAAGCCGATCGTAAAAAGCGTCTGGGCGAAGCGGCGGCTCAACCGCACCGCGTGCGTCACAAAAAGCTGGCCTGATCAGCTTTCAGGCATGCGCCGTTCCTGACCGGGAACGGCGCTGTCGCCGACAGCTCACTCGTCGGTTTCGATCAGCAACACTTCGATCGACAAATCCCCCGCCGGACGTTGCCACACCACTTCGTCGCCTTTCCGGGCGCCGATCAATGCGCGGCCCAGTGGCGATCCCCAGTTGATCAGCCCGTTGGCGGCATCGGCCTGATCCTCGCCGACCAGATGCACCCGCTGCTGGTTGTCGTCTTCATCGGCAAACGTGACCCGACTGCCAATCTGAACTTTCTCGGTCGACACCGCTGCAGCAACGACCTGCGCGCTTTGCAGGCGCTGGTTGAAATAGCGTAAATCGCGTTCAAGGTCAGCCAGGCGCTGTTTGTCGGCGTCATCACCCAAGGCGCTTTGCGCGCTGTGTTGGGCTTGCAGATTACGCACTTGCTCTTGCAACAGCTCCAGGCCGCGGGCTGTCACATAGTTGGTCTGTGCGCTGACCAGGCGTTCTATCGGCTGCTCGGCGTCGGCAGCGGCGTTGTCTTCGTTTACGAATGCGCGACTCATGAAGTGTCCTCCCTAATAGGCGTTAGGCCACGAAAGGGCGGCATTGGTTTCGTCGGATTTGCGGTGTGCCTGCGAGGTGCCTGCGCGTCAGTTCGGACGGTAAGCCTTAGCGGCGCTACGGGTTTTTTCCCGTTCCCAGTCGCGATCACGGTCATTGAAAATCTGCCCGGGGTCGAAGCGGTCACGATTGTTCTGGGCGGCCTGGCACTGACGAAAGCCATCGGTCCAGCCTTCGGCGTAGAGCTTTTCCTTCAGGTAGCGGGGCACGTTCTTCTTGAAAAGCCCGGTGCTGGCGCCCGCGGCTTCCCGACCGCTGCCACAGCCATCCTGATAACCGTCAGCAAAGCCGGGTGGGTATCCCTCGGCCAGCATCTGGTCACGGGTGGACTGACAACCCGCCAGCACGATGGCCAGCGACAACAACAGCCAATACCGCTTCATGGTGGTTTCCTCTACTTATTAGAGGAGTCTAGAAGGTAATTTGTGAGTTATTTGTAAAAGCGACGTAGGTAATAGGTGATGTCATCGTGCTTTCATTGGCTGGCCCGATGAAAGCGGTTTCTGAAACCTGATTAATAGTGATACCACTTCACTTCAAGCATCACTTCGTTCTGCGGCGAGCTCATCTGGCTGAATTCGCGTTGGGCGCTCAGACGCAGGCCGAGGTTGCGGGAAAGCTCCCATTGCTGATTGAGGCTGACGCTGCGGCGCACTTCACCGTTGGTGAAATAGTCGCCCTTGGCCTCCAGGCTCAGATTGCCAAGCGGATTGCGCCAGAGCACGCCGGTGTTAAAGCCGGCAGCGGGGGAGACGAATTCGGCAAAGTCATTATTGTGCTCGATACGCACCGTACCCAGCGCAAAGCCCAGCACTTCGTCACCCAGTTGCCAGGTTCCACCGCCGCCGCCATTCACATGACTGACGAGGTTTTCGTCACCATGCTTGCCGAGTACGCGTTCGAGTCCACCAGTGACCTGCCATGACCAGGGTTTCAGCAGTTCGGTACGCGGTGTCAGCGAACGAATGGTGGCCAGATCCAGCTGCTGCACCTGCCAGTCGTTGCCTTCGTATTGGCGCACCTTGAGCTGAAGAATCTCGATCTGCGCGCCCAGCGGGAAGCCGTAGGCGTTGTCGTTCAGATCGTGATAAGCCATGCGCAAGCCGTATTCGGCAAACGCCTTGTCGCCTCGTGTACCTGCCCCCAATTGCCAGGTGCGCGATTCATGGCCTTCTTCCGGCAGGCCGGGGCGCGGAATGTCGAGTTGTGGCGGCGGATTCTGGTTGATGGCCTGCAACAGTTCAAAACTGCGTTGCGAGCGCTGGGCATCGCGCTCAAGACCGTTGGCGCGATAACGTTCCAGACGATAGGCCGCGTCCTGAATCAGTGCCCGGCGTTCTTTCGGCAAGGCCAGGTACTGGCTGTCCTGCAGCTGCTTCTGATCGGCGCTGACCTTCAATACCCACTGCTGCTCGTCGGCATCAAGGGGCGCGGCACGGCTCAGCAACTCGCGCTCGCGTGACGGACGATAGTCGATCTTCTCGACCAGCCCGGCGGCCTTGATGGCTTTGACGGTGTCGGTCGGGATTGCAGTCAGCCCGAACTGTTCGGTGAGGCGCAGCCCCGGTCGGGCAACCTGCAGCAATTCCAGCAAGCGATAGGAGCAGTTTTCATCAAAGAAGAAGTAGCTGAAGCGGATCTGCTTGAGCTCCCAAACGTGTTCGACCATACGCCCGGTTTCTTCCGGGGTCAGGTTCAGCCGGTATTCCCACAGGTCGCGGTTTTCCAGGCTGCGGTATTCCGAGAGTTTTTCCTGATAGGGCACCAGTGCAAACAAACCCGGATAGCCGCCGGCCAGGCCTTTCCAGGCGTACAAAATGCTGTTGTCCATGCCTTCGATGTAGGCACCGAAGTTAATCGCATAGCTCAACAGTGTGGTGTTGTTGGTTTTCGCGCTGGCCGGATCGATGCGCAGCAGCGTGTGGCCGAACATGGAAGACGGGCTGTTCAGGTAGGCCGCCGGAAAGATCAGCACGGTGCTGTCCGGGGCCACGTCCTTGTACCAGGCCTTGAATTCCTTGCAGTCCGGCGTCGGCAGGTCAGTCAGGTGCAACTGATCGCGCAGCCAGCGGGTGCGCGCCGGGTACACACACTGTGGATGGGTCTGTTCGTTGGTGACAGGTGTGTAGATGGCCTTAAGTGTGGCGCTCAGTTCCGCCTTCGGGTCGTGTGCACCGTCGGCAGCGAGAAAGAATTTGGGATCGGTCACGTAGCTGCGCCAGCCGCCAAGCTTGCCAGCCTCGTAGTGGCCCAGGGAAATCCAGAACGGCTCGTTGGCCAATTGCTGCAAACGGTCAGCGCTCGGGTGGGGAGCCGCAGACAAGGGGGCACAGACAAACAGCGCCAGCGATACAAGACGTTTGAGCATAGAGGGCAGGCAACTAGTCAGGGGAAGTCAGAAGCAGTCAGGGAAACAGATCCCGCCCTTTGCGAAGAAAGGGCGGGCGAACAACTTTAAGCCTGGGTAGCGTACTTGGCCAGAGTCGGGTCGTTTTTCAGAACGTTGACGGTGTTGGTGTGAACGTCTTCAGCCGTGGCGTCGGCCTTGCTGAAAATTTGCGAGAAGTGTTCGTGAGTGACGGCCGCGAAGTGCTCGCGATCTTCTGGAGCAACGCCCAGTACCACGGCGTAGGTCGTCAGTGCTTCGCCCTGACCCATTGCCATGTCCTTGGAGAGTTCATCCATCATGCCGTTCATGGCAAGCCAGGATTTGCCGCCGTAGGTCAGTGCGCCGTTGGTCGAGCAACCATTGGTGCCGGAGGTCATGCCGAAGGTAGCGTTACCCGAGGTGCCGTTGGTGGTTGAAGCCAGGAAGTGAGCTGGCGTACCGCGCTGGCCTTCAAACAACATATTGCCCCAACCGCAGTCAGGACCACCTGGGGCTTGAGCCATAGCGTTGATGGATACAGCGGCGAAGAGCGTACCAAGAAGAATCCGTTTCATAGCTTTTTCTCTTTTTAGTTCAGCCAAGGGTCGAGTTTCTTGAGTATCTACATCAAGACAGCTGGTCATCTTATAACCACCTGTTTCATTTGGAGCCTGGGCGGGTTCCAAGGGTTCCGTCATTTGTCGCAGATTATTACCCGCCATTACTTTTTAGCAGGTGTTGTCGGCAGCGTTCAAGACGTTAAAAAACATTCGGGCTTTTCCTGCCTTGCAAGTCGTGTGCGGCGAGCGCCAGAATGCCGACATCTGCCCCGCCTGATGTAAGGATTACTGATGCCCGATTCTGTCGCAGCCAACCTACGCCTGGCGCCACATGCGCTGACCCGTCCGTTTTCCGCTGAACAGTTCAGCTTTTCGACCACCAATGATCTTGAACCCTTTCGCGGAGTACTTGGCCAGGAGCGTGCCGTCGAGGCCTTGCAGTTCGGCGTTGCCATGCCGCGTCCCGGTTACAATGTGTTCGTCATGGGCGAGCCCGGCACCGGCCGTTTTTCGTTCGTCAAACGTTACCTCAAGGCCGAAGCCAAGCGGATGCAGACGCCGTCCGACTGGGTCTATGTCAATAATTTCGATGAGCCGCGCGAGCCCAAGGCGCTGGAATTGCCGCCGGGCAGCGCGCAGTCCTTCATGGCCGATATCAATGGCCTGATCGACAACCTGCTGGTGACGTTCCCTGCTGTGTTCGAGCACCCGTCCTATCAGCAGAAGAAAAGCTCGATCGATCGGGCTTTCAATCAGCGTTATGACCGGGCACTGGATGTCATCGAGCGCCTGTCGCTGGAGAAGGACATTGCGCTGTATCGCGACAGTTCCAACATCGCTTTCACGCCGATGGCCGATGGCAAGGCGCTGGACGAGGCCGAGTTTTCGCAACTGCCCGAGGCAGATCGCGAGCGTTTCCATGACGACATTTCTGCCCTTGAGGAGCGCCTCAACGAAGAGTTGGCCAGCCTGCCGCAATGGAAGCGCGAGTCGAGCAATCAGCTGCGGCAGTTGAACGAAGAAACCATCACCCTGACCTTGCAACCGCTGCTGGCGCCGCTGTCGGAAAAGTACGCCGAAAACGCTGCAGTCTGCGCGTATCTGCAAGCCATGCAGGTGTATCTGCTCAAAACGGTGGTCGAGCAACTGGTCGATGACGCCAAGACCGACGCCCAGGCGCGTAAAGTGCTGGAAGAACAGTACAGCCCGAGTCTGGTCGTCGGGCATACCCACGACGGCGGCGCACCGGTGGTTTTCGAGCAGCACCCCACGTACGACAATCTGTTCGGGCGCATTGAATACAGCACCGATCAGGGAGCGCTTTACACTACTTATCGGCAGTTGCGCCCCGGTGCCTTGCACCGTGCCAATGGTGGCTTCCTGATTCTGGAAGCGGAGAAGATGCTCAGCGAGCCGTTCGTCTGGGATGCGCTCAAGCGCACGCTGCAATCGCGCAAGCTGAAGATGGAGTCGCCCTTGGGCGAGCTGGGCCGTGTGGCGACCGTCTCGCTGACGCCGCAGGTCATTCCGTGGAGCGTCAAGATCGTCATCATTGGTTCGCGCTCGCTGTATTACACGCTGCAAGACCTTGATCCTGACTTTCAGGAGATGTTTCGGGTGCTGGTCGATTTCGACGAAGAAATCCCGATGGTCGACGAAACCCTGGAGCAGTTCGCGCAGTTGCTGAAAACCCGTACGTCCGAAGAGGGCATGGCGCCGCTTACGGCCGACGCCGTGGCGCGGCTGGCGACCTATAGCGCTCGCCTGGCCGAACATCAGGGGCGTTTGTCGGCGCGTATCGGTGACCTGTTCCAGTTGGTCAGTGAGGCGGACTTCATTCGTCAACTGGCCAACGATCATCAGACTGACGCCGGGCATATCGAGCGTGCTCTGAAAGCCAAGGCCACGCGTACCGGGCGGGTCTCGGCACGAATTCTCGATGACATGATGGCGGGCGTGATCCTGATTGATACCGATGGCGCCGCGGTCGGCAAATGCAACGGCCTGACGGTTCTGGAGGTTGGTGATTCAGCCTTCGGCGTTCCGGCGCGTATTTCGGCGACCGTCTATCCCGGTGGCAGCGGGATTGTCGACATCGAGCGCGAAGTCAACCTTGGGCAGCCGATCCACTCCAAGGGCGTGATGATCCTCACCGGTTATCTGGGCAGCCGCTACGCTCAGGAATTCCCGCTGGCGATTTCCGCGAGCATTGCGCTTGAGCAATCCTACGGTTACGTGGACGGCGACAGCGCGTCGCTGGGCGAAGCCTGCACGCTGATCTCGGCGCTGTCACGCACGCCGCTCAAGCAGTGCTTCGCAATCACCGGGTCCATCAACCAGTTTGGTGAGGTGCAGGCGGTGGGCGGGGTCAACGAGAAGATCGAAGGCTTCTTCCGGCTTTGTGAGGCGCGTGGGCTGACGGGTGAGCAGGGCGCAATTATCCCGCACGCCAACGTCACCACGCTGATGCTCGATGAGCGTTTGGTGCAGGCGGTGCGCGACGGTCAATTCCATATCTACGCAGTTCGTCAGGCAGATGAGGCCTTGAGCCTGCTGGTCGGCGAGCCTGCGGGTGCGCCGGACGAGAACGGCGAATTTCCCGAGGGCAGCGTCAACGCTCGGGTGGTGGAGCGTCTGCGGGACATTGCGGAAATGCTCAGCGACGAAGATCTCAAGGAAGAACTGGAAAAAGAGCCCGCGCAGTTGCAGCCGGAACTCAAGCTCTGACAGCCGTGTGAATCGGGCCGGGTGGCAAACAGGTCGCCAGGCCCCGTTCATCAGTGATGTTTCGCGTAGTGCAGTTTTCCTCTAGTCTTGGCTGTGACCGCCGTGGCCTTGAGGATTGGTGCATATTCTGCTTCGAGAGAAGCTGGATATCGGTACTGATCAGGAGCGCATTATGCAGCGTAGCCTTTGCCTTACCCGAGAATGTCTGGGGCTGATGACCCGTATTGAATGTGTCATTCGGCCGCTTCCTTGTGACAGCAACCGATGGATGCTGTTGTTTGCCGCTGGCATGGCTGATGAGCAGCCGTCTGCCATCAAGGCCCAGGGGCCGTTCAATGGTCAGCCTTCTGCGCAGTCAGTGCTGACCTCCATTACTGAAAGCCTGTCGCTGCACGGCTATCGATCTACAGACAATATTTCGATCTGGTCCCTGCATATGCAGGCCGAACTGCGGCGCATCAATAGCGATATGTCGCTTTGCCAGCGATCATCGCAGTTCTGATCATTCGCCGGCCTGTATTCCGAAATCATGGTGATGTGCCAAGTGCGATATTTTGTCGCATCGTCAGAGCCGCGCTTCCCCGCTGATATACTCGCCCGTCCTTTCAAAACACCTTGCGAGTTTCAATGGAACGTTTTTTTGAAAATGCCATGTACGCATCGCGCTGGCTGCTGGCGCCGATCTATTTCGGTCTTTCCCTTGGCCTGCTGGCGTTGTGTCTCAAATTCTTCCAGGAAGTCTTTCACGTCATTCCCAACATTTTTTCGCTTGCCGAAGCCGATCTGATTCTGGTGCTGCTGTCGTTGATCGACATGGCGCTGGTCGGTGGCTTGCTGGTGATGGTGATGATTTCCGGCTATGAGAACTTCGTCTCGCAACTGGACATCGATGAGGACAAGGAAAAGCTCAACTGGCTGGGGACCATGGACTCGTCTTCGCTGAAGATGAAAGTCGCGGCCTCCATCGTGGCGATTTCCTCTATTCACCTGCTGCGGGTGTTCATGGATGCCACCAACATCAAGCCGGAATACCTGATGTGGTACGTGATTATCCACATGACTTTCGTGATATCGGCATTTGCGATGGGCTATCTGGACAAACTGACCAAGCACGAGCATTGAGGCCTGACCCGGCCGCCCGCTGTGCGATGGCCTGTCAGGTCTGAAAGGGCACGCAGCCGCTTTCTGGCATGTTGTCCGGCGATGCGGTAAAAAGTCCATTCCGATGCTTAACATGCAGCGCAGGAGGTTCGATCATGAATTATCAGGAATTGGCCAGCCATGCCCAGGCCGGGCGGGTCGAGGAGTTGAACCTGATTTCCCTTGAAGGCGGTATTTATCTGCTGGATGTGCGTATGAATGGCACCTCGGTGATGCTCAAGGACCCGGCAGGCAAGACCCTGCACCTGCGTTCGGTGGAGCACGCGAGGGATATGCTGAAGGATTTTCCGGTGGTGCCGTTTTATCTGGTGCATTGCGTCGTGCATGACGAGCTGTGTGGTATGCCGGTCAACGATCGCTCGGAGATGCGCATGCCGATCTCTTTTCACTCCTCATGGTCCTGACAGTCAGCGTTCGATCGCTGCTGTGATAGGGCTCGTCCGGCCAACTGTGCTAGGCTGCTCGGCCTTTTGGTTCGGGGCGCATCAGGGTACATCGTGGTGACCGTTGAGGTTTTACGCGATTACCGACTGCGTGCCCCTTTGCGGAGCAGTGTCATGTCCGAAGTCAATCTGTCCACCGACGAAACCCGCGTCAGCTACGGCATTGGCCGTCAGTTGGGCGACCAGTTGCGCGACAACCCGCCACCGGGCGTTGATCTGGAAGCCATCGTTGCAGGTCTGCGCGATGCCTTTGGCGGTCAGCCAAGCCGTGTCGGTCAGGAAGAAATGTCCGCCAGCTTCAAGGTCATCCGTGAAATCATGCAGGCCGAAGCGGCTGCCAAGGCTGAACAGGCTGCTGGCGCTGGCAAGGCTTATCTGGCTGAAAATGCCAAGCGCGAAGGCGTGACCACTCTGGCGTCGGGTCTTCAGTTTGAAGTGCTGACCGCTGGTGAAGGCGCCAAGCCAACCCGTGAGGACCAGGTACGCGTTCATTACCACGGCACGCTGATCGACGGCAATGTGTTCGACAGCTCCTACGATCGTGGCGAGCCGGCCGAATTCCCGGTCAGCGGCGTGATCGCTGGCTGGACCGAAGCACTGCAATTGATGAACGCTGGCAGCAAATGGCGTCTGTACGTGCCGAGCGAACTGGCTTACGGCGCGCAGGGCGTTGGCAGCATCGCACCGCACAGCGTGCTGGTGTTTGATGTGGAACTGCTCGACGTTCTGTAATCGACCCGTTCGGTACAGAAGGTCGCTGAACGAATCGAGCTGATTCGTTCAGCGGCGGGGTTGTGCTGATGCTTCATGCTCAGTGCAACTCACCCATGGGGCGCAACGCCCGCGCATAACAGAATAGAAACAGATTGCGCACCATCTCCTTGAGCACCAGCGGCTCGCTCGAACTCAGACTGTAAACGTCCAGGTCTCCCTGATCACGCAACTCCTCCAGAGCTTCCTCTTCCAGAACGGCACACACCTCGCCGGTCTCGCGGTGCAGAATTCTCAGGTAAGGGTGGGGGCGGTCCAGCCATGCATCGATCAAATAAGTCATGTCTCATCTCCTGTGTTCGGTTAGATGAGAATAATTCCTATTGGAATAATAGCAAGGCACTATTGAGATTAATTCTCATTTTGTGCTGGATGGTTGATTCAGGTCAGTTTATGTCAGGTAAAAGAAAGCCCGTCACACTGGACGGGCTTCTGGTTGCAACTGCATGCGATCAGTGCGTGCGGGCGACCGCAAACTCACTCAGCTCGACCAGTGCATCGCGGTATTCGCTGGGCGGAAGGGCTTCAAGGCAGGCAATGGCGCGCGCGGCATAGTCGCGGGCCAGGCGTGCGGTGTAATCCAGCGCACCGGCGCTTTCCACGGCATTGCGGATGCTTTCCAGATCTTCCAGGCCACCTTTCTGAATAGCCTGACGAACCAGCGCGGCTTGCTCGGGGCTGCCTTCGCGCATGGTGTAGATCAGCGGCAGGGTAGGCTTGCCTTCGGCCAGATCGTCACCAACGTTCTTGCCCAGCGTTTCGGCATCACCGAGGTAGTCGAGCAGATCGTCAACCAGCTGGAAGGCCACACCCAGGTGATCGCCGAAGGTGCGCAAGGCTTCAGTCTGCGTGTCAGAGGCATTGCACAGGGCGGCGGCGCTGTGGGTCGAGGCTTCGAACAGCATGGCTGTCTTGCCGCGAATCACTTCCATATACGTTTCTTCGGTGGTGCTGGCGTCGCGGATCTTGGAGAGTTGCAGGACTTCGCCCTCGGCAATCACGCGGGTTGCCTTGGAAAGAATTCTCATGACGTCCATCGAACCCAGCTCGACCATCATTTCGAACGAGCGGGAATAAAGGAAGTCGCCGACCAGCACGCTGGGCGCGTTGCCCCACAGTGCGTTGGCGGTAGAGCGCCCACGACGCATGCCGGACATGTCAACGACATCGTCGTGCAGCAGCGTGGCGGTGTGCAGGAACTCGATGGTGGCGGCCAGCAGGCGAACATCGTCGCCTTCACGGCCCAGGGCCTTGCCACACAACAGCACCAGCAGCGGACGCAGGCGTTTGCCGCCGGCCGACGTGATGTAATCGCCGATCTTGGAAACCAGCGGTACGCGCGACGTCAGTTGCTTTTTGATGATAAGGTCAACGGCACTAAAGTCGTCCGCCACCGTGCGGTAGAAGGCTTGGGGTTGCATCAGCGACACGTGCTCCGGATAGGTTGCGCCGCATGCTAGGTTGCGGGCTAGAGCGTGTCAAGGTATGACGACCCGCCTCTTGCAACCCATGATTGCCTTGCGTACAATCGCGCACCCTAACTTTCCTGGGCAGCACCTGCCTTACGCAATGCAAACGGGCCGTTCCAGCCCCATGCAGCCATGCCAGCCAATACTCTTCTTATAAAGAGCTGGGTGAGCAGGATTTTCGGAGAAATACCATGTACGCAGTAATTGTTACCGGTGGCAAGCAGTACAAAGTCGCCCCAGGTGAATACCTGAAAATTGAAAAACTGGAAATCGCTACTGGCGAATCCGTCACTTTCGACCGCGTTCTGCTGGTTGGCAATGGCGACGACGTCAACATCGGTGCTCCGGTTGTTGCTGGCGCCACTGTTGTGGCTGAAGTGATCTCGCAAGGTCGTCACGACAAGGTTCGTATCATCAAGTTCCGTCGTCGTAAGCACCACATGAAGCGCATGGGCCACCGCCAGTGGTACACCGAGATCAAAATTACAGGTATTCAGGCTTAATTCAGCCTAATCCTCATTTGGAGAATTGACTCATGGCTCACAAAAAAGCTGGTGGTAGTACCCGTAACGGGCGCGACTCAGAAGCCAAACGCCTTGGCGTGAAGATGTATGGCGGCCAGGCTATCATCCCTGGCAACATCATCGTGCGTCAGCGCGGTACCCAATTCCACGCTGGCTACGGCGTTGGCATGGGCAAGGATCACACCCTGTTCGCGAAAGTGGAAGGCGTGATCAAGTTTCAAGTCAAGGGCGCCTTCGGTCGCCGCTACGTGAGCATCGTTCCGAAGACTGAAGTCTCCGCAGCGTAATCACGCAGTTGCTTAAAAGCCCTGTCTTGCGACGGGGCTTTTTTGTTTGTAGAGGTAGAGAGGCAGGTGAGTCTCTTGCAAAACTGTTTGTGCGGGCTGTTGTGATGTTGACCCCTGGGGTCGCTGGTTTCTGATCGGTATCGCAACGCTCATTTTTGCAAGAGTCTTATGTAATTTATGTGGTTCTGCTCGTCCCTGTGGCGGGAGGCGTGCGTTATGAAATTTGTAGATGAAGTTTCCATTCGAGTAAAAGCCGGTGACGGCGGCAACGGTTGCATGAGCTTCCGTCGCGAAAAATTCATTGAAAACGGTGGCCCCAACGGCGGCGACGGTGGTGATGGTGGTTCGGTTTACATGATCGCCGACGTAAACCTGAACACGCTGGTCGACTATCGCTACACCCGTCACTTTGATGCCGAGCGCGGCTCCAACGGCGGTAGCGCCGATTGCACCGGTCGTAAAGGTGAAGAGCTGGTACTGCGCGTCCCGGTCGGGACCACGATCATTGATGCGACCACCCAGGAAATCATTGGCGACCTGACCAAAGACGGTCAACGCCTGATGGTTGCTCAGGGCGGCTGGCACGGTCTGGGTAACACCCGATTCAAATCCAGTACCAACCGCGCGCCGCGTCAAACCACGCCGGGCAAGCCGGGCGATCAGCGTGATCTCAAGCTGGAATTGAAGGTGCTGGCTGACGTAGGTCTGCTGGGCTTGCCGAACGCCGGTAAAAGTACCTTCATTCGTTCGGTGTCGGCCGCCAAGCCGAAAGTTGCCGACTATCCGTTCACCACACTGGTGCCGAACCTGGGTGTGGTCAGTGTCGATCGCTGGAAGAGCTTTGTCGTCGCCGACATTCCCGGCCTGATCGAGGGTGCGTCCGACGGCGCAGGCCTGGGGATTCGCTTCCTCAAGCATTTGGCGCGTACCCGTCTGTTGCTGCACCTCGTCGACATGGCGCCACTGGATGAAACCAGCGCTCCGGATGCCGCAGAAGTGATCGTTCGCGAGCTGGAAAAATTCAGCCCGTCGCTGGCAGAGCGTGATCGCTGGCTGGTGCTGAACAAGTGCGACCAGATTCTTGAAGAAGAGCAGGAAGCACGCAAGCAGGAGATCGTTGATCGCCTGGAATGGACCGGCCCGGTCTACGTGATCTCGGCCATCGCCAAAGAAGGCACTGAGCAACTGACGCGCGACATCATGCGTTACCTCGAAGAGCGCAGTCTGCGTATCGCCGAAGAGCCTGGTTATGCCGAAGAGCTGGCCGAGCTGGATCAGCGCATCGAAGACGAGGCGCGTGCGCAGTTGCAGGCGCTGGACGACCAGCGTGCCCTGCGTCGCAGTGGCGTGAAGAGCGTGCATGACATCGGCGACGATGACTGGGATGAAGAAGACGTGGACGATGAAGATGGTCCGGAAATCATTTACGTCCGTGACTGATTGCTTGAAGTAAACTTGAACGCCGCTACGATTGTTAGCGGCGTTTTTGTATCCCGAATTTGAAAACCCTCTGGCTAAGGTTGGAAGAAGATGCGCAGCAAAGTGACGGGTGCCCAGCGCTGGGTTGTGAAAATCGGCAGTGCCCTGCTGACCGCGGATGGCAAGGGCCTGGATCGCAACGCCATGGGTGTGTGGGTTGAACAGATGGTGGCGCTGCATGAGGCGGGCGTCGAGCTGGTGCTGGTTTCTTCCGGGGCTGTGGCGGCCGGTATGAGTCGCCTTGGCTGGACAGCGCGACCCAGTGCGATGCACGAGCTTCAGGCTGCTGCTGCAATCGGCCAGATGGGGCTGGTGCAGGCGTGGGAGTCGAGCTTTGCCGAGCATGGCCGGCATACCGCGCAGATCCTGCTGACGCACGATGACCTGTCGGATCGCAAGCGTTACCTGAACGCGCGCAGTACGCTGCGCACACTGGTCGAACTTGGCGTGGTGCCGGTCATCAATGAGAACGACACCGTGGTCACCGACGAAATCCGTTTTGGCGACAATGACACGCTGGCGGCGCTGGTCGCCAATCTGGTCGAGGCTGATCTGCTGGTCATCCTGACCGACCGTGACGGCATGTTCGATGCTGATCCGCGCAATAACCCTGACGCACAACTGATTTACGAAGCGCGTGCCGATGATCCGGCGCTGGATGCGGTGGCGGGCGGCACCGGCGGTGCGCTGGGTCGTGGTGGTATGCAGACCAAGCTGCGCGCGGCGCGTCTGGCCGCGCGTTCCGGTGCTCATACAGTGATCGTCGGCGGGCGCATCGAGCGCGTTCTGGCGCGACTCAAGGGGGGTGAGCGGCTGGGGACCTTGCTGTCTCCCGAGCGCGAAATGCTCGCTGCGCGCAAGCAATGGCTGGCAGGTCATCTGCAGACTCGCGGCACACTGGTGCTGGACGATGGTGCGGTGTCGGCGCTGGCAAAGGATCATAAAAGCCTGCTGCCGGTTGGCGTCAAGCTGGTGCAGGGCAGTTTTCGTCGAGGCGAGATGGTGGTGTGTGTGGCGTCGGATGGTCGGGAGATCGCTCGTGGCCTGAGTAACTACAGCGCCATCGAGGCCCAGAAAATCATTGGTCATTCCTCCGAAGCCATTGTTCGTGAGCTAGGCTACATGGCCGAGCCGGAGTTGATTCACCGGGATAACCTGATCCTCGTCTGATTGGGGTTGTGGGTTCAGGTAAATAAAAGGAATAAGCGATGCGCGTCATGCAAGGTGTTCTGGCTGCTTTGTTGTTGGTGCCGGTGCTGGTCTCGGCAGAAGAGATCGGTCAGGTGTCCACAGTGTTCAAGATGGTCGGGCCTAACGATCGAATCGTGGTCGAGGCTTTCGATGATCCCAAGGTCGAGGGTGTGACGTGCTACCTGTCGCGCGCCAAGACTGGTGGAGTGAAGGGCGGCCTGGGGCTGGCTGAAGACCGTGCCGAGGCGTCCATCGCCTGCCGTCAGGTCGGGGCCATCCGGTTCAAGGAAAACCTCAAGGATGGCGATGAGGTCTTCAAGGAGCGCACTTCGCTGGTCTTCAAGACCATGCAGGTGGTGCGTTTCTTCGACAAGAAGCGCAACACGCTGGTGTACCTGGTCTACAGCGACCGCGTCATCGAGGGTAGCCCACAGAATGCCGTGACCGCTATTCCGATCCTGCCATGGGCAGCCGCGCCCGCACCTTGAGCGTGTAGCGAGATCGGACGCGGAGCGTCGCACGATAGTTGAGATTATCGTTCCCTACGCTCCAGCGTGGGAATGCTGTGGGTGACGCTCTGCGTCAAAAAACTGCACCGCACCACACACTCAAGATCGGACGCAGAGCGTCCAGAACGGCATGCCGACGCGGAGCGTCGCACGATGGGTGAGATTATCGTTCCCTGCGCTCCAGCGTGGGGGGGGGGGGGTTGTGGCGGCATGATGAATACTCTTGTTCCTGCCTCTTTCCTTCAGGCAATAAAAAACCGACCCTGAGGTCGGTTTTTTAACAAGCGTGTCGCTTAGGCTGCAGCAGCAAGGCTCAGAGCCTTGATGTGACCGTTCAGACGACCCTTTATGGCGAGCAGCCTTGTTCTTGTGGATGATGCCTTTGTCGGCCATACGGTCGATAACAGGCACTGCAAGAACATAAGCGGCTTGCGCTTTTTCTGCGTCTTTTGCGTCAATGGCTTTAACTACATTCTTGATGTAGGTACGAACCATGGAACGCAGGCTGGCGTTGTGGCTGCGACGCTTCTCAGCCTGTTTTGCACGTTTTTTGGCGGAAGGTGTGTTGGCCACCGTCGAGCTCCTCGAAAGACTTTGTGAAATAGCAAACAAAATAGGCCGCGAATCATGCCGATGAGTTGAAGTCTTGTCAAGGGCAGTTAAGGTGTTCCGCTGAGTGGTTGCTACATTTGACCGGAGGATTTATTTCCGGCCTGTGACCTGTAAACTCGCGGCCTTTGCTTCGGGCGTTTTTGCGGCGCGAAGTATCGCATAAATGGCTGGCTTAATCGCCCATCCTTTGCCAAGGCGCACAACTCTTTCCATGAATCTACTCAAGTCACTTGCCGCCGTCAGCTCTATCACCATGGTTTCCCGGGTTCTGGGCTTCATTCGCGACACCATTATCGCGCGCACTTTCGGCGCCGGAATGGCAACGGATGCGTTTTTCATTGCCTTCAAACTGCCCAATCTGCTGCGGCGCATTTTTGCCGAAGGGGCTTTTTCCCAGGCATTCGTGCCGATTCTGGCTGAATACAAGAGCCAGCAGGGCGAGGAGGCGACCCGCACGTTTGTTGCGTACGTGACCGGGCTGCTGACGCTGGCGCTGGCGCTGGTGACGCTGCTGGGCGTTATTTTCGCGCCTTGGGTGATCTGGGCCACGGCGCCAGGCTTTGTCGACACGCCAGAAAAGTTTGCGCTGACCTCGGATCTGCTGCGCGTGACCTTTCCTTATATATTGCTGATTTCCCTGTCCTCGATGGCCGGTGCGATTCTCAATACCTGGAACCGCTTCTCGGTGCCTGCATTCGTGCCGACGCTGCTCAACGTCAGCATGATCTTCTTCGCGCTGTTCCTTACCCCTTACTTCGATCCTCCGGTGATGGCGCTGGGCTGGGCAGTGCTGGTCGGCGGCTTGCTACAGTTGCTGTACCAGCTGCCGCACCTGAAAAAGATCGGCATGCTGGTGCTGCCGCGTCTGAATCTGCGTGATACCGGCGTCTGGCGGGTCATGAAACAGATGCTGCCCGCCATCCTCGGCGTGTCAGTCAGTCAGATTTCTCTGATCATCAATACGATTTTTGCCTCGTTCCTCGTCGCCGGCTCGGTGTCGTGGATGTACTACGCAGACCGCTTGATGGAATTGCCATCCGGCGTGCTGGGGGTTGCGCTGGGTACGATTCTGCTGCCGATCCTGTCCAAAACCTACGCACAACGGGATCGTCAGGAGTATTCACGGATTCTCGACTGGGGGCTGCGTCTGTGTTTTGTGCTGGTGCTGCCTTGCACGCTGGCGCTGGGGTTGCTTGCCGAACCGTTGACCGTTTCGCTGTTTCAATACGGCAAGTTCGATGCGCTGGACTCGGCCATGACCCAGCGTGCGCTGGTCGCCTATTCGGTCGGGCTGCTGGGGATCATCCTGATCAAGGTGCTGGCACCCGGCTTTTATGCTCAACAAAATATCCGCACCCCGGTGAAAATCGCGATCTTCACCCTCATCGTCACTCAGTTGCTCAACCTTGCGTTTATAGTGCCGTTGCAGCATGCAGGGCTGGCGCTGGCGATTAGCGTGGGCGCGTGCATCAACGCCGGCCTGCTGTTCTGGCAGTTGCGCAAGCAACAGCTGTTTCAGCCGCAGCCGGGCTGGACGAAGTTTCTGCTGAAACTGGTCGTTGCAGTTACCGTGATGTCGGCCGTCCTGCTGGGGATGATGCATTTCATGCCCGCGTGGGACCACGGACAAATGCTTGAGCGCTTTCTGCGTCTCGGTGCGCTGGTGGCGGCGGGTGTCGTGACCTATTTTGCAATGCTTCTGTTACTCGGCTTTCGCCTCCGGGATTTCGCCCGCAAGGCGGTCATGTAGGTCGCTGCACAGCGGTTGGCTGTCGGTTTTTTTTTCATTGCGCGCCACGAACCGCTGTCCGGTCTTGGCGTGTTGCCTGTCGTCCGTGGCCTTGTGTGGTTATAATCGGCCACTTTATGAGCAAGAAGTGCGTTATGCAGCTGGTTAGAGGCCTTCACAACCTGCGCCCCGAACATCGGGGCTGCGTCGCCACGATTGGCAATTTCGACGGTGTACACCGCGGCCACCAGGCTATCCTGGCGAGGTTGCGTGAGCGTGCCGTCGAGTTGGGTGTGCCCAGCTGCGTGGTGATTTTCGAGCCACAGCCGCGTGAGTTTTTTGCGCCCGACACGGCTCCGGCACGCCTGGCGCGTTTGCGCGACAAGCTTGAGCTGCTTGAAGCCGAGGGCGTTGACCGGGTACTTTGCCTGTCCTTCAATCAGCGCCTGTGCAAACTCAGTGCGGCGAGTTTCGTGGAAACCGTGCTGATCGACGGTCTGGGTGTTCTGCACCTCGAAGTGGGCGACGATTTTCGTTTTGGCTTTGACCGGGTCGGTGACTTTGACTTCCTGCAACAGGCCGGCACAACTTATGGCTTTACCGTAGAAGCGGCGCAGACCGTTGAGATCGATGGCATCCGGGTCAGCAGTACCAAAGTGCGTAAAGCCCTGGCTGCGTCGGATTTTGCCCTTGCCGAGCGTATGCTGGGTCGTCCGTTCCAGATAACCGGACGGGTATTGCATGGCCAGAAGCTGGCGCGGCAATTGGGTACGCCCACCGCCAACGTACAACTCAAGCGTCGTCGCGTGCCGCTGAGCGGGGTTTACCTGGTCAGCATGGACATCGACGGCAAGGCTTGGCCGGGGGTCGCCAATATTGGTGTGCGCCCGACAGTGGCCGGTGATGGCAGTGCCCACCTTGAGGTGCATCTTCTGGATTTTGCCGGCGACCTTTACGGCCGGCGTTTAACGGTGGCTTTCCACCACAAGCTACGTGATGAGCAGCGTTTTGCCTCGCTTGAGGCGCTCAAGACGGCGATCAATGCGGACGTCGCCGCCGCCCGTGCCCATTGGCATGGTTAACCTGATGGACATGTATCAAAAATAGTCGACCGAACGCAGACATTTTGCATGCATAGCCTAACCAAGAGCCTGAAATGACCGACTACAAATCCACGCTAAACCTTCCGGACACCGCCTTCCCTATGAAGGCCGGCCTGCCCCAGCGCGAGCCGCAAACTCTGCAGCGCTGGGACAGCATTGGCCTGTACCAGAAGCTGCGCGAGATTGGCAAGGATCGTCCCAAGTTCGTCCTGCACGACGGTCCTCCGTACGCCAACGGCAATATTCACATCGGTCATGCGGTCAACAAGATTCTCAAGGACATGATCCTGCGTTCCAAGACCCTGGCGGGCTTCGATGCCCCTTATGTGCCGGGCTGGGACTGTCATGGTCTGCCGATTGAACACAAGGTCGAAGTGACCCACGGCAAGAACCTGTCCGCCGATCGCACGCGTGAGCTGTGCCGCGCCTATGCAGCCGAACAGATCGAAGGCCAGAAGTCCGAGTTCATCCGTCTGGGCGTGCTGGGCGACTGGAGCAATCCGTACCTGACCATGAATTTCGCCAACGAAGCCGGGGAAATCCGTGCGCTGGCGGAGATGGTCAAGGGCGGTTTCGTCTTCAAGGGCCTGAAGCCGGTCAACTGGTGTTTCGACTGCGGATCGGCATTGGCCGAAGCCGAAGTCGAATACCAGGACAAGAAATCCTCGACCATCGACGTCGCGTTCCCGACTGCCGACGAGGCTAAGCTGGCCGCAGCGTTCGGCCTGCCTTCGCTGGGCAAGCCTGCGTCCATCGTCATCTGGACTACTACGCCTTGGACCATTCCGGCCAACCAGGCGCTGAACGTTCACCCGGAGTTCGAATATTCGCTGGTCGATGTCGGCGACAAACTGCTGGTGCTGGCGTCCGAGCTGGTCGAAAGCTGTCTGGCCCGTTACAAGCTGGAAGGCACGGTCATCGCGACCACCACCGGTCAGGCGCTGGAACTGATCAATTTCCGCCACCCGTTCTACGACCGTCTGTCGCCGATCTACCTGGCGGAATACGTCGAACTGGGTGCGGGCACCGGTATTGTTCACTGCTCGCCTGCCTATGGCGTGGACGACTTCAATATCTGCAAGCAGTACGGCCTCAGCAACGACGACATCATCAGCCCTGTGCAGAGCAATGGTGTGTATGTCGAGTCGCTGGAGTTTTTCGGTGGCCAGTTCATCTTCAAGGCCAACCAGAACATCATCGACAAGCTGGTCGAAGTCGGCAGCCTCATGGACACCGAAACCATCAGCCACAGCTACATGCACTGCTGGCGCCACAAGTCGCCACTGATTTACCGCGCCACCGCGCAGTGGTTCGTGGGCATGGACAAGCAGCCTGAGAGCGGTGAAACGCTGCGCAAGCGTGCGGTCAAGGCCATCGAAGACACCGAATTCGTACCGGCCTGGGGTCAGGCGCGCCTGCACTCGATGATCGCGAACCGTCCTGACTGGTGCATCTCGCGTCAGCGCAACTGGGGCGTGCCGATTCCGTTCTTCCTGCACAAGGAAAGCGGCGACCTGCACCCACGTACCGTCGAGCTGATGGAAGAAGTGGCCCAGCGCGTCGAGAAAGAGGGCATCGAAGCCTGGTTCAAGCTGGACGCCAGCGAGTTGCTGGGTGACGAAGCCGGCAAGTACGACAAGATCTCCGACACTCTGGACGTCTGGTTTGACTCGGGCACCACGCATTGGCATGTACTGCGCGGTTCGCACCCGATGGGCCATGAAAGCGGTCCGCGTGCCGACCTGTACCTGGAAGGTTCCGACCAGCACCGCGGCTGGTTCCATTCGTCGCTGCTGACCGGTTGCATGCTGGACGACCACGCACCGTATCGCGAACTGCTGACCCACGGGTTTGTGGTCGACGAGAACGGTCGCAAGATGTCCAAGTCGCTGAATAACGTAGTCGCGCCGCAGAAGGTCAACGATTCGCTGGGTGCAGACATCATGCGCCTGTGGGTATCGGCAACTGACTATTCGGGCGAAATGGCGGTTTCCGATCAGATCCTGCAGCGCAGCGCCGATGCCTATCGTCGTATCCGCAACACTGCACGCTTCCTGCTTTCGAACCTGACGGGCTTCAACCCGGCGACCGACATCCTGCCAGCCGAAGAGATGCTCGCGCTGGACCGCTGGGCCGTGGACCGCACCCTGCTGCTGCAACGTGAGCTGCAAGAGCATTACGGTGAATACCGCTTCTGGAACGTGTACTCGAAGATCCACAACTTCTGCGTGCAGGAGCTGGGTGGTTTCTATCTGGACATCATCAAGGATCGCCAGTACACCACGGCTGCCGACAGCACTGCGCGTCGCTCCTGCCAGACCGCGCTGTTCCACATCTCGGAAGCGCTGGTACGCTGGATCGCGCCGATCCTGGCGTTCACCGCCGACGAGCTGTGGCAGTTCCTGCCGGGCGAGCGCAACGAATCGGTGATGCTCAACACCTGGTACGAAGGCCTGACCGAAATGCCTGCCGAGTTCGACATGGACCGCGCCTACTGGGAGCGGATCATGGCGGTGAAGACCTCGGTCAACAAGGAGATGGAAAACCTGCGCGCGGCCAAGGCCATTGGCGGCAACCTGCAGGCTGAAGTGACCTTGTACGCAGAAGATTCACTGGTTGCTGACCTGTCGAAGCTGAGCAACGAACTGCGTTTTGTGCTGATCACCTCGACCGCCAGCGTTGCACCGTTCGTGTCGGCTCCGGCGGATGCGGTGGTCACCGAAGTAGCGGGTCTGAAACTGAAGGTGGTCAAGTCCAGCCACGCCAAGTGTGCCCGTTGCTGGCATCACCGCGAGGATGTCGGTGTGAACCCCGAGCATCCGGAAATCTGCGGCCGTTGCGTAGACAACATCAGCGGTGCAGGCGAGGTGCGTCACTATGCCTAACGCCTCGTTTGGCCGGCTGGCCTGGCTGTGGTTGACCGTGCTGATTGTGGTGATAGACCAGGCCAGCAAGTATTACTTCGAGAATGCGTTGAGCCTGTATCAGCAGATCGTGGTGATTCCGGATTTCTTCAGCTGGACCCTGGCCTACAACACGGGTGCTGCCTTCAGCTTTCTGGCAGATGGTGCCGGTTGGCAGCGCTGGTTGTTCGCCCTGATCGCGATTGTAGTCAGCGCGGTACTGGTGGTCTGGCTCAAGCGTCTCGGTCGCGATGACACCTGGCTGGCCATTGCGCTGGCGCTGGTGCTGGGCGGCGCGTTGGGTAATCTCTATGACCGCATCGTATTGGGTCATGTGATCGACTTCATTTTGGTTCACTGGGAAAACCGCTGGTATTTCCCGGCCTTCAACGTCGCCGACAGTGCAATCACCGTCGGCGCGATCATGCTGGCGCTGGACATGTTCAAGAGCAAAAAAAACCGGAGAGACCGTCAATGACTGAGCAACCTTCGACTCAAGGCTCGTCTGGCGAGCTGCGCATCGGTCAGAACACACAGGTCACCTTGCACTTCGCCCTGCGTCTGGAAAACGGTGATACCGTCGACAGTACGTTCGAAAAGGCGCCTGCCACGTTCAAGGTCGGCGACGGCAACTTGCTGCCCGGTTTTGAAATGGCGATTTTCGGTTTCAAGGCGGGCGACAAAAAGACCGTGCAGATTCCACCGGAAAACGCCTTTGGTCAGCCCAACCCACAAAACGTGCAGATCATGCCACGCTCGCAGTTCGTGGGCATGGAGCTGTCCGAGGGGTTGCTGGTGATCTTCAATGACGCGGCCAACACCGAGTTGCCCGGCGTGGTGAAAGCCTTCGATGACGAGCAGGTCACCATCGACTTCAATCACCCGCTGGCGGGCAAGACCCTGAGCTTCGAAGTGGAAATATTCGAAGTGCAGGCGATTCTGGCTTCCTGATCTTCGCCATCAAGCCCGGCTTCGGCCGGGCTGTTCCGCACATGAGGCACAGCATGCAAATCAAACTCGCCAACCCCCGCGGCTTCTGTGCCGGAGTGGATCGTGCGATCGAAATCGTCAATCGTGCTCTGGAAGTGTTTGGTCCGCCGATCTACGTGCGCCATGAAGTTGTTCACAACAAATTTGTCGTCGAAGACCTGCGCTCTCGCGGTGCGATCTTCGTCGAAGAACTGGACCAGGTGCCGGACGACGTCATCGTTATTTTCAGTGCCCACGGTGTTTCCCAGGCCGTTCGCACAGAAGCCGCAGGTCGTGGCCTGAAAGTGTTCGATGCCACCTGCCCGCTGGTCACCAAAGTACATATCGAGGTCGCCCGCTACAGCCGGGACGGTCGCGAGTGCATTCTGATCGGTCATGCCGGTCACCCGGAAGTCGAAGGCACCATGGGTCAGTACGACGCCATCAATGGCGGCGCGATCTATCTGGTCGAGGACGAAAGTGACGTCGCGAAGTTACAGGTCCGCAACCCGGACTCGCTGGCCTTCGTGACCCAGACCACATTGTCGATGGACGATACCAGCCGTGTCATTGACGCCTTGCGCACGCGTTTCCCGGCCATTGGCGGGCCGCGCAAGGACGACATCTGCTACGCCACACAAAACCGTCAGGACGCCGTCAAGCAACTGGCCGACGAGTGCGACGTGGTATTGGTGGTGGGCAGCCCGAACAGCTCCAACTCCAACCGTCTTCGCGAACTGGCCGAGCGCATGGCCACCCCGGCGTACCTGATCGATGGCGCTGAAGACATGCAGCAGAGCTGGTTCGACGGCGTGCAACAGATCGGCATCACCGCCGGTGCATCGGCTCCGGAAGTGCTGGTGCGTGGGGTGATTCAGCAACTGCACGCCTGGGGCGCGACCGGCGCGGATGAGCTGGCGGGTCGTGAGGAGAACATCACCTTCTCGATGCCCAAGGAGCTGCGCGTCAAGTCGCTGCTCTGACATCGCTCAGCCGCACAAGGCTGTTTCCCTTTTTGTGTCTTCGATCCTGACCCGGCCGGTGGCAGCCACTATCACGCGATAGCGGCTGACCGGCTGGTCCCTGACGCAAACATGCAGCGTATCGTTAGTCCTGCCCCGCAACCCTCCAAGGCCATTGAAGCTCAGCTGTCTGGCTCGCTTTGGGCTGCCAGCAACCCGTGTCTCACCGCCATTGGCGCGTTCCACCAGTAACGTATCGTTTTCGTCAGGCCCTTTGCCATCTGTGTCGAGTATGATCCGCCAGCCATTGCTCCAGTCTTGCTCGATGGCGTAAATCGTCACGATCTGATTGCGCGTGATCGCGGCGACTCTTGCCGAGCGGATGCCGCTGGCCAGCTCCTGAGCCGTTGCGAGTCCACGATTTGATTCGATCAGTTCCTTGAAAGAAGGTGTTGCGATGTTGGCGAGAATGGCGATCAGTGCAACCACGATGAGTAATTCGACCAGTGTGAATCCTGCATGCTTCATGTGCTTTCCTCCCTGGAAAACGCCGTTTCCGAACCTTGCGGACGTTCGTCGTCGCAAAACAACCGTACGTCTCGCTATGGATTTTCCTGCGGCGTTGCTGCCTTATAGTCATAACGTCTAGGAGACACTCAATGCGTCATATAGCCAAGGGATTCAGCCTCATCGAATTGTTAGTCACTGTGTCCCTGGTGGGCATCCTGGCGGCTATCGCGATCCCGAATTTCACCAGCTCCATCCAGAGCAACAAAGCCGACACAGAACTCAGCGATTTGCAGCGAGCGCTCAACTATGCGCGACTTGAGGCGATAAACAGGGGAGTGACAGTGCGAATTGCACCGACCAGCGGGACCGCCTGGACCGGCGAATTGCAGGTGTATCTGGCTTCCGACACCAAGACGCCGCCTACTGCGCTTCGTACCATTGCCGCTATGAGCGGCGGGGGGACGCTGGTATCGAACCCTAACGTAGCGGCATTTGACTTCAATAATCTGGGCGGGCTTATAGCCCCGGCTTCGGCGGTAACCATGACCTACACCCGAGGCAGCACGACTAAAAACATGAGTATTTGCCTGACTGGGCGGATTGTCCTCGGTGGAAGCTGCTGATGCTTTACAACACCCGACATCGCCAGACCGGCATGACCTTGATCGAGGTACTGGTTTCGGTACTGATCCTGGCTATCGGGCTGTTGGGGGCTGCGGCTATTCAGCTTAATGCGCTCAAATACACCGACAGCTCGACCATGAGCAGCCAGGCCAGCTTCATTGCCTACGACATGATGGACCGTATTCGCGCCAACGTTGATGGTAATGCGAGTGCCAATGGGTCGAACAGCAATGTGTTGGCGACTTATGGTTTGGCAAGTCTGGATTTGGCCCCTGTTGCCAACCTGAACAAGGCCAGAGATCAGGATCTGTCTGATTTCAGAGCCAATATCATTAATTTTGCAAGCACGAGCGGCACGGGCAGCATTGTGGTCAGTGACTCTACGTTGGTGACTATTACCGTTGGCTGGAGCGACACACGTGCCGCCGGTGCGAGCAATCAGGCAACAGGCAGTGCGACTGTTACGCCGCCACCTCAAAGCTTCAAGCTAGTCTCGCGCATCGGGGTCTCCCCATGAGAAAAGCTTCCAGAGGCTTCGGACTGGTCGAAATCATGGTGGCACTGGTGCTCGGGCTGGTAGTGAGCCTGGGCATCATCCAGATATTCACCGCTTCCAGAGGCACGTTTCAGAGCCAGAACGCTGCCGCGCGCATGCAGGAAGATGCCCGTTTCATCTTGAGCAAACTGGTACAGGAAATCAGGATGACCGGTATGTATGGCTGCCTTAGCTTCAGTGGTTACATACCTGTTTCGCCAGCTATAACCTATCCCATAGCGATGGATAACCCGATCCTGTGGGATAACGCGAACAATAAACTGACGCTGATAACTGCTGATATTGGCACTACAGGAGGCTCGCCCACCTGGACGATCATTTCGGATTGCCAATCAACGCTCCAGCTATATGCCGGTGCGCGTGCTCCAACTGCCGGGCAAACCGCGTTTCCCTTGCGGCAACTGGTTTACACACTGAGCGGCACAGACCTGACTATCCAGGCCACCACGGGTGGTAAGCCAGAGCCGCTGCTACAGAACGTGGTCGGACTGGATTTTCTCTTCGGCATGGTGGGCAATCCGATGACTTACACCCGGACCATTACCGAAGCCAATGCCGGCGATATACGCAGCGTCCGCATCCTCTTGACGCTGAAGGACCCGGATGGACGCGTCAATACTCAGCAGTACAGCGTCGTCGCCTATTTGCGTAACCGCTTTTGAACAGGCCGAACATGAACAAGATCGTGCGCCTTAATGTGCCCCATGCCTTCGCTGCCCGACAGCGCGGCATGGTGTTGCTGGTCAGTCTGGTATTCCTGCTGCTGCTGACGCTGCTGGGTATTTCATCGATGCAGAACGCCACGTTGCAGGAGAAGATGGCGGGCAGCGTAATGGTCCGTAACCAATCCTTTCAAATGGCTGAAGCGGCGTTGCGCCTTGGGGAGTCGGAGATTAAAAAGGCGGGTTTCTCAATGGCTGTGTGCTCTCAAGCCAATTGTGCGCCACCTACCGACTTCAATACGGTGCAAGGCAAAGGTGCAGGTAGCGCCGGTGTGACGTGGTTTGAAGCGGCGGGCGGCGGGGTGTATGCCATTCAGAATCTGGGCACTACGATGACGCCGGTAAAGTGTAAAACTTCAAGTGCCGCGACGCTTTATCGGGTAACTGCTGTTGCTCCCGTTTCCAGTCAGACCGCCCCGCGCACGGTGCTGGAGAGCATTTATGCCAACTGTTAAGGTGCTGCGTGGTGCATTGAGGTACATTTACGGCGCATTGTTTGCGTTGTACATGACGACGCCGGTTTACGCGTTTACCCCCGCGCAGGTGCCATTGCTCAGTGCATCGGCGGTGGCGCCGAATCTGATGCTGCTCGTGGATAACTCCGGGAGTATGTACAACATCATCTGGGCGGCAGGGTTCGATCCGACGATTAAGCGGTCGGACATCACTTATTACTCCACTCAATGTATAAGTGGTTTCATCACCGTTGTCTGTCCTTTTGCGAGCACGATCTCGGGAGACGATACGTTGTCGTTGGGAGATATCAACGGCATCAGTATTTTCGATCTGTCGCTGCTTTGCCCGTCGGGAGGGCGTCCCGTTTTTCGCGGTAATATTCGATACTGCCTCGCCCTTCCTGATCCTGCCGGAGGCGGGCTAACGCGTTATACCGCCAATTACCTGTCCTATCTGATCGATCTGGTCCAGCCTAACTTCGGAGTTCGCAACTACCTTACTGGTGTCATCCCCAACGATTACCGGATGAACGTTGCCAAAACCGTAGCAACCAATCTGGTGACCAACAATACGTCGCTAAGAATCGGGCTTGCCACGTTCAACGATCCGAATAATTTCGACCTCGGACCAGGTGGCAAGATTGCAAGAGTCGTCACCGATCTATCCCCGGTGGCAGGCACCACCAATGGCGTCACTCAGGCCCAGGCTAATGACAATATTACGGCCCTCAAGCAGGCCATTGCCGACCTGAACCCGACAGCCAACACCCCGCTGGCTGAGACCTATTATGAGATCACGCGGTATTTTCGCGGCATGTCACCGTACTATCAGAACGGTTCGAACTATGTGAGTCCGATTCAATACCGTTGCCAGAAAAACTACGGTGTCGTGGTTACCGATGGCTTGCCAACCTACGATCGAACCTTCCCGACCAACGACCCAGACGATGTTCTGAATACCACTCGTTCGCTACCCAACTGGGATCTTAATGCGGCCAACGATGGAGACAATCTGTCGGGTGATGGTGAGGGTGACACGCTGTATCTGGACGATCTGGCCAAATTCGCTTACGACATTGACCTGCGACGCGACGCTGTGAATCCAGGCGGTGACCTGACTGGTAAAAGTTGGGATAACGCAGGTTTCACCAAGCAAAACCTGAGTACCTACACCATCGGTTTCACAGCATCGAACCAGATGCTGATTGATGCTGCAGACGACAACCATGGGCATGGAAAGTATTTTCAGACCAACGATAGTGCTGGTTTGAACGCTGCATTGAACCTTGCGTTGAGTGATATTTACGCGAAGGCGGGTTCTGGCGGAGGTGCGTCATCGAACTCCTCGTCCTTGGCGTCGGGCACGCTTTTCTTCCAGACGCTGTATGACCCGACTGACTGGCACGGCACGGTAAATGCCTTCAAGCTGGATGCCAGCACCGGGGCTACAGGTGCTCTCGCCTGGTCTTCCGACACAACGATATTAGCGAGCTCTACCCCTCCGCCGACCTACGAAAGCTGGAATACGTTATCGTCTGCGGTCATTGCGCTGAATTTCACTGCCCTGTCTCCTGCCCAGCAAACTGCATTTACTGCTACGTTGCCTAATGGCGTGAACGGTTCGCAAATGATCGCCTGGGCCAAAGGCACTGCAAATGCGGCGTTGCGAACTCGCACGCGAGTGCTGGGCGATTTGATCAATACCAATCTGCTGGTTACGAGCCCTTCGGAGAAGACGTCCACAGATTACGGCACCGGCACGTCCTACTCTGATTATCTGACCATCAAGGCCAACAACATGAGCTCAAGCCTGCTGGTCAATGCCAACGACGGTTTCTTTAACGTGATTACTCCCGGCACAGGCAAGCGCACTTACGGCTATATGCCATCGACGGCGCTGAACTCGCTGGCCACTATCGCAGCAAGCAACTATGGGGCAGGGGTGCATAAATTTACAGCAGACGGGCAGATAGCTGTATTTGATACCCAGAATGGCAGCGGTGCTACGTGGCGCACAGTCGCTGCAAGCGGACTGGGCGCCGGCGGCAAGGCGTTCTTTGCTATCAGGCTGTTTGAGGGCACAACCAATAACGTAGGTGCTCTTTGGGAAGTCAAAGCGCCTGACACCTCTAACACCAACAACAAATTCAATAATCTGGGGTACACCTACTCCAGGCCTGAGGCCGCCCGAATGAATGACGGCACCGGGATAGTCGTGGTCGGCAATGGTTACGGCAGCTTTACCGGCCGAGCCTCTCTTTTCGTGCTGAATGCGTCGACGGGAGCGCTGATCGCTGAAATCCCTACTCCGGCCATTGGCAGCGAAACGGATAACGGGCTGTCATCGGTAAAGCTGCGCGTGAACTCGCAGAACGTGGTTCAGGCGGCTTACGCAGGCGACCTGAAAGGGCGCATGTGGAAGTTTGATTTGAGCTCTAATGCTGCCAGCGGCTGGAAGGTTGCATTCAGTGGATCGCCTTTGTTTACTGCGCCACGAGGCGCGGGCCAGCCGATTACCGTACAGCCCTATATTCTGGACCACCCTCTTAACGGAAAGCTTATCTATTTCGGGACCGGCAAGTTTCTTGAAACGGCCGACAAGCAGACAACTGCGCTACAGGATTTCTATGCCATATGGGATGCAGACGGAGGAGTTGGAGGTATCGTAGAGGGTAACCTGCAGGCCCAGCAGATCGTTTCGAGTACGACCGGATCTGGAGCAACCTATTTTACCTCCAGGTCGAATAAAGTGGATTGGACGAGCCAGAAAGGCTGGTATTTGCCGCTCTCTACAGGCGCGCCATATGTGGGTGAACGAATTATCTTCCCGGCACAAACCATCAGGGGGCGAATTGCGTTCACTACAGCGGCGGTAAACTCAACTGATCCCTGCGAAAGTACGGGGACAGGTCGACTGTTAGAGCTGGAACCGATAACCGGCAGTATGCTCACTTATCGCTTCCTTGATACCAATGGGGACGGTGACATCACCACCAGCGATATATTGGTGTCTGGCATCGGTTTTGGCGCGGGTATTCCAAATCTGGCTTCGGTGGTTTCTTCGTCCTCCAATGCAGTGACCTATGTAACGGACAGCAAAGGAAATATCTTCGGTTTTATAGAGCCCTTATCTGCGACGGTCTTTCAACGCATCATGTGGCGACAAATCCAATAGGGAAACTAATCATGCGCGCGACATCCAGGGGCTTTACGTTGATCGAACTCATGATCGTCGTGGCGATTGTCGGTATTCTGGCCGCCATCGCTTATCCCAGTTACACCGAGTACGTAAAACGCACTCAGCGTTCGGCTATCGCCAGTCTGCTGTCGGAGCAAACGCAGGCGCTGGAGCGCTATTATTCTAGAATCAGTCCGGCTAGCTACGCCGGGGCGACGGTGGTGGCTGCCAATACGTACTACAAAATTACGCCGGTCCTAAACGCCACCGATTTCACCCTGACAGCCGACCCCATCCCGGGCTCGATGATGGCTGGCGACAAGTGCGGCAGCTTCGTGATCACCAACACCGGAGCGCGCACCAATCCAGGCGCCACAGCCGGCGTGACCCCGAAAGACTGTTGGGGCCGCTGAAACCGTTTTCCTGTCCCGAGAGCAAGATGTCCAAGCAGAAAGTAGTCATCGTCGGCGGTGGAGTCATAGGTCTGCTGACCGCCTTCAATCTCGCTTCCGAACAGGTCAACGTCGTATTGCTTGATCGCTCCGCCGTCGGCCAGGAATCTTCATGGGCCGGTGGCGGGATCGTTTCGCCGCTTTATCCATGGCGCTACAGCCCGGCGGTCACCGCGTTGGCGCACTGGTCGCAGGACTTCTATCCGCTCCTCGGTGAGCGCTTGTTCGCGCAGACCGGCGTCGATCCCGAAGTTCATACCACCGGCCTGTACTGGCTCGACCTCGATGACGAACAGGCCGCGCTTGAGTGGGCTGCCCGCGAAAAGCGGCCCTTGAGCAGTGTCGATATCTCGGCTGTGCATGATGCCGTGCCGGTGCTGGGGGAGGGGTACTCACGGGCGATCTACATGGCCAATGTGGCCAATGTGCGCAACCCCCGGCTGGTCAAATCGCTTAAGGCGGCCTTGCTGGCGATGCCCAATGTCGAGATTCGCGGAGCAGTGCGAAGTCAGCGGCTTTGTGCGTGAAGGCAGCAGGGTTTCAGGCGTTAACACACCGTCAGGTGCTGTCATCGGGGATCGGGTGATTCTCACTGCAGGCGCCTGGAGCGGTGAGCTGCTCAAGACTCTCGGCGTGGACCTGCCGGTCGAGCCGGTAAAAGGTCAGATGATCCTCTACAAATGCGCATCGGATTTTCTGTCGAGCATGGTGCTGGCGAAAGGGCGTTATGCAATCCCGCGTCGTGACGGGCATATCCTGATCGGCAGTACGCTGGAACACGAAGGGTTCGACAAGACCACCACGCAGGCTGCTCTGGAAAGCTTGAGGGCATCGGCCATTGAGTTGCTACCAGAACTGACCAATGCCGAACCCATCGCCCAGTGGGCCGGGCTGCGTCCAGGCTCACCCGAAGGCATCCCCTTTATCGGGCCGCTTGCCGGTTTCGAAGGGCTTTGGCTGAACTGCGGTCACTACCGCAACGGGTTGGTACTGGCCCCTGCGTCGTGCCAATTGCTCACCGACTTGCTGCTGGACCGCAAGCCCATCATTGACCCAGCGCCTTACGCACCGGCAGGCCGCCTGCATTTCTGACTGACTGCATTCACTCAGACTGTACAGTCATCGGCCTGTTGTTACCCTGCGCCCTGATCCTGAACCAGATCGAATACATGGCGGGCAAGAACACCAGTGTCAGTACCGTACCCGCGAAGGTGCCGCCGATCAGCGTGTAGGCGAGCGTGCCCCAGAACACCGAATGGGTGAGCGGGATGAAGGCCAGAATGGCCGCCAGCGCCGTCAGTATCACGGGGCGCGCACGTTGTACGGTTGCCTCGACCACCGCCTGAAACGGATCAAGCCCTGCCTGCTCGTTATGATGAATCTGGCCGATCAGAATCAGCGTGTTGCGCATCAGAATGCCCGACAGGGCGATCAGCCCGACCAGTGCATTGATGCCGAACGGTTGCTGAAAAAGAATCAGCGTAGGCACCACTCCGATGAGTCCCAACGGGCTGGTCAGGAACACCATGACCATGGCCGATATCGAGCGCACTTGCAGAATGATGATGATCAGCGTCACCGCCAGCATGATGGGGAACAGCGGCAGCATCGCGTCCATCGCCTTGCCGGACTCTTCGATTGAGCCTGCCTGCGTAATCCGGTAGCCACTGGGCAAGGTGTCGATTATTGGCTGCAACTGCCGGGTGATGGCTGTCGACACATCGGGTGGTTGCAGGCCGTCGGCGATGTCGCCGCGCACTGTGATGGTCGGCACGCGGTCACGACGTCGCATTACCGGCTCTTCCATGCGCACGTCGACGCTCCCCACCTGCGACAGCGGAATACGCTGCCCGTCGGCGCCTGCGAGGGTGAAGTCCATTATTTTCGCCGGATCGAGGCGCGTGTCTCCAGCTGAGCGGGCGATCACCTGCACCGTGCGAATGTCCTCACGCACCGCAGTAACGGGCAGGCCCGTCAGAAGGAACTGCAGCTGTTGCGCGACCTGGCTGGAGCTCAAGCCGATGGCCTGCATGCGGTCCTGTTGCAGGGTGAAATGCAAAGTCGGTGTGCGGCTGCCCCAGTCGGTATTGACCGTGCGCATCATCGGGCTGGCGGTCATGACCTGCTGCACCTGCGAAGCAATGCTACGCAGCATGTCCGGGTCCTGGCCGCTGACACGATAGGCAACAGGGAATGCTGAATACGGGCCGAATACCAACTGTGTGACCCGCACACGCGCTTCCGCCGCCAAGCCTTCGGAGATCGCCTGGCGCAATCGGTGTTTCAGCGTTTCGCGTTGTTCCTGGCTGTCAGTGCGGACCACGATCTTGGCGAATGACGGGTCAGGCAATTCCGGGCCCATCGCCATGTAGAAACGTGGCGCACCCTGGCCGATGTAGGCGGTGACGATGGTAGCTTCGGCCTGCTCGGCCAGCCAGTTTTCCACTTTTGTGGCGGCGGCACTGGTTTGCGCGATTGATGTGCCGTAAGGCATCTGCACTTCGACCAGTACTTCAGGGCGATCAGACACCGGGAAAAACTGCTTCTTGACCAGCCCCATGCCCAGCACGGCCAGCACAAAAAGCCCGATGACCGAACCTGCGACCATCCATTTGCCAGCGATGATCCTGGCTAGAATCCGGCGGAAACGGTTGTAGCGCGGTGTGTCGTAAAGCGCTGCGTGCCCGCCTTCGACCTGCTTCACGTCAGGCAGCAGCTTGACGCCCAGATACGGTGTGAAATAAACGGCGACGACCCACGAGGCAATCAGTGCAATGCCCACGATCCAGAACATGTTGCTGGTGTATTCGCCCGCAGTGGAACGTGCGAAGCCGTTGGGCATAAAGCCGACGGCGGTGACCAGCGTGCCGGATAACATGGGGGCGGCGGTGTGGCTCCAGGCGTAGGCAGACGCGGCGATGCGGTCATAACCTTCTTCCATTTTCACCACCGTCATTTCGATGGCAATGATCGCGTCGTCGACCAACAGTCCTAGGGCCAGGATCAGCGAGCCCAGTGTGATGCGGTCAAAATTCTTGCCGCTCATGGCCATGATCACGAAGACCATCGCCAGGGTCAGCGGTACGGCGGCAGCGACCACCACGCCGACACGCCAGCCCATGCTGATGAAGCAGACCAGCATGACCACCAGCAGGGCGACGAAGAACTTGATCATGAACTCGTCGACCGACGAGCTTATGTTGACGGCCTGATCGGTGACTTTATTCAGGCTCATGCCTAGTGGCAGCTCGGCGTTGATCGCGCCGACTTCTCGATCCAGTGCCTTGCCCAGGTCCAGGCCGTTCCAGCCGTCACGCATGACAATACCCAGCAGCAGCGCGGGTTCGCCGCCACTGCGAATCATGAACGTCGCCGGGTCTTCGTAACCGCGTTTGACCGTTGCGATGTCCGCCAGCTTCAGCGTGCGGCCCTGCGCCACGACCGGTGTGTCGCGGATTTTCTGCAACTCATCGAACGCGCCATCCAACCGAATGAACACCTGCGGCCCACGGGTTTCAACCGAGCCTGCCGCAGTCAGCGCATTCTGGTTGTTCAGTGCGGTGAATACGTCCTGAGGGCTGATCCCCAGCGTTGCCAGTCGCTCATGCGAGAACTCAACGTAAATCCGTTCCGGCTGCTCGCCGACGATATTGACTTTCTTCACGCCTGACACATGCAGCAAGCGTTGGCGCAGAGATTCGGCGTCCCGGACCAGCACGCGCTGTGGCTCGCCTTTGGCCTTCAGCGCGAACAGTGCAAAAGTGACATCAGAGTATTCATCGTTGACCATCGGCCCGATGACTCCGGATGGGAGTGTCATGGCCTCGTCACTGATTTTCTTGCGCGCCTGATAGAACTCATCCGGGACCTGTGAGGGCGGCGTGCTGTCGAGCAAGGTCAGGGTTGTGAACGCCATACCCGGTCGGGTGTAGGTTTCGGTACGGTCGTACCAGCGCAGTTCCTGCAGGCGTTTTTCGATCTTTTCCGCGACCTGGTCTTGCATCTCCTGCGCAGTTGCGCCGGGCCAGACCGACACCACGGTCATCACCTTGACCGTGAAGGCGGGTCTTCAGCGCGACCCAGTTTGAAAAACGCAATGATTCCGGCCAATGAAATCAGGCAGATCAGAAACAGGGTGATCGAGCGCTCACGCACCGCCAGTGCCGACAGGTTGAAACGATCACCGCTCATGGTTGCGCACTCTCGGCCACGCTGGCCGCCGCTGGCGCGATCACTCTTACGGGCTGGGCGTCATGCAGCAGGTGTGCGCCCAGGGCGACTATCGGCACGCCGGGGCTGAGCTGGGTGCTGATAAAAGCGTGCTCGTCATCAAGGTGGCGGACGGTTACCGGCGTCCAGTAAGCCTGCGCCGACTCGCCTTTGATGACCCAGATGCCCGGTCCCTTGCCCGCGTCGTACAAGGCGCTGATCGGTACCTGGAAAACGTCCTGTCCGAAGGCGTCTGTGCCTGGAATTTTCACGGTGATGGTGGTGCCCAGCGGCGCATTGGCCATATCGCCTTCCAGCACATAACGCGCCTCGAAGGTGCGGGTCTGGCGGTCTGCAACGTCCGAGAGCTGTCGCAGCCGAGCGCTGGTGTTGAGGTCCTGATTGCCGAACAGCGTGGCTTGCGCGGCAGAACCTATGCGCGGTCGCAGGTTCTCCGGGAGCTGAATGACGGCTTCACGAGGCCCTGCATGTGCAACCCGCACTACCACTTGTCCGGCGCTGACGACCTGGCCAGGTTCAACGAGGGTTTCCATGACGATACCGTCGGCATCCGCGATGAGTTCTGCATAACGGGTCGCATTGAAAGCAACTTCTGCCTGCGCTTCGGCGGCGCTGAGTCGAGCCTTGGCCGAGTCGGCTGCGGCTTTGATCTGGTCGTAGTTTGAAGCCGATATTGCGCCGCTGCTGCGCAGGTTTCGGTAGCGCGCCTCATCATCCGCCGTCTGCCTGGCCTGCGCTCTGGCGGCAGTCACTGCCTCGCGTTGCGCCTGGGCAGCCAGTTTCAGGTCTGCAGGATCGATACGCATCAGCGGTTGCCCGCGTTTTACGGCTTGCCCAGTGTCGACAAATCGCTCCAGTACCTTGCCGGAAACCCTGAAGCCCAGATCGCTTTGCACTCTCGCCGCCACAGTCCCGGTGAAGGCGCGGGGTGCTACGACAGCCTCTTTGAGGGTTGCGACGCGCACCAAAGGCGATTCGGTGCGCGGGTCCGATTGCGTCTTTTCGCTGCAGGCGGTCAGTGCGATCGGTAGAACACAGGCAAAAGTGAGCAGGGCGAGGCGGTGCCGGAGCATGGGAATCTCAACGTGCAGTGATCGAGACCTGCACTTTGATTCTAGTGACCAAATTAGTCAATAGTCACAAATCTGTTTTACTCACGGCGACAGGCTGCGTAGCACCAGGCTGGACAGTTGGGCGGGGCCTTCGTCTGTGTAATCGAAGCTGTGCTGCAGGAGCAGCGGATTGGAGTAGGTTCGCATCACCAGGTAGATCGCCGCGACGGTTTCATCAAGCGGCGTCTTGCGCTCGAAGTCGCCGGTTTGCCGACCTTCCTGGAGAATCTCCTGAAGGATTTCCTGGAGCTGTTCCTGATAAATCAACGTTGCCTGCCAGTGCTCAGTGGCTGCCGAAGCGGCGATTTCGTACAGCTTGCGATCTTGTGAGAACAGCCGCACGCTGGCGTCGACAACCGACTTGAACATGCGTCGCAGCTTTTCCGGTGGGGTGCTCGCGTCGTTGACCGCTGCGCGGACTTCAGCCTCGATTTCGCTCAGGCAGTTGGCGCAGATCATCTCGCCGATGGCCTGTTTGGACTCGAAGAACTTGTAGATATACGCCTTGGAAAAACCGATGGCCCTGGCGAGATCAGAGACAGTGGTCTTGCCGTAACCGTATTGGCTGAAATGCTCCGTGGCCGCAATCACGATCTGATCACGAATCTCATGGTCTGCCGGACCACGGCCTGCTGCGGGATTGCTGATGGTTTTGTTCATGGGGGGAGCTTACTGGCATTGATAGGAGTGGACAATGAGTGACTGCGCTTGAGAGTGGTCATGATTATTGCTGCTTCAATACTTCGCAACACCCGAGCTAGACCGGACGCGGAGCGTCCAGAACGGCATACCGACGCAGAGCGTCGGCACGATAGGTGTTCTCACGGACGCTTCCCGTTCCTAAAGCGCCGGCTCAGCGCTGATCGTTCCGCACGCTCCAGCGTGGGAACGCCTTGGGTGACGCTCCGCGTCACAAATCTGCGCTGCGCCGCCTATGCAAGATCGGACGCAGAGCGTCGGTACGATAGTTGTGATCCTCAATCCAGCCCCAGCTTCTTCAGCCGGTAACGCAGTGACCTGAAGGACAAACTCAGCCGTTCTGCGGCAGCGGTGCGGTTCCAGCGGGTTTCTTCGAGGGCTTGCAGGATCAGTTTACGCTCGACGCTTTCCAGGTAATCCTCAAGATTGTCGATATCGGCGAGGTTCGCGCCATGGTGTTCCTGGGGGCTGCAGGACTCGGCCAGACGCAGGTCGCTGGCGTGGATCTCATCGTTTTCGCAGAGGGTGTAGGCGCGCTCCAGCATGTTCTCCAGTTCGCGCACGTTACCGGGGAAGCGATAATTTTTCAGGGTTTCCAGCGCCTGTGCATGCAAACGCGCAACCGGCTGGGCATCCTTGCCTGCCAGGCGGCGCAGAACGCTGGCTGCCAGTTGGTCGATATCCTCACGGCGTTCGCGCAATGAGGGCACGCGCAGTTCGATCACGTTCAGCCGGTAATACAGGTCCTGACGAAAACGCCCGGCCGCCACTTCGGCACTGAGGTCTTTATGGGTCGCGCACAGGATGCGCACGTCGACCACCTGTTCCTGCTGGCCGCCGATGCTGCGAATGGATTTCTCCTGAATCGCCCGCAACAGTTTTACCTGCATGGCCAGCGGCAGGTCAGCCACTTCGTCGAGAAACAGCGTTCCGTTTTGGGCTGCCTGAAACAGGCCGGGCTTGTCTTCGTGCGCACCACTGAAGCTGCCTTTGCGATGGCCGAAGAATTCGCTTTCCATCAGTTCAGAAGGGATCGCCCCGCAGTTGACCGGCACGAAGGGCTTTTCGCTACGCGGCCCCTGTTCGTGTATCAGCCGCGCCACCAGCTCTTTGCCGCTGCCTGATTCGCCGCTGATGTAGATCGGCGCCTGACTGCGCGCAAGCTTGCCGATCTGATTGCGCAACGTGCGCATTGGCGGCGAATCGCCTAGCAGGCGGCTGTCGATGCTGCACGCCGGTTGAACGCTTGAGGGCAGGCTCAGCGCGCTGGTCACCAGCTCACGCAGCCGGTTGAGGTCGACCGGTTTGGTCACGAAATCGAAGGCTCCCGCCTTGAGCGCATGAATCGCGGTGTCCAGATTGCCATGGGCCGTGATCATGGCCACCGGCACCTGTGGATAACCGTGCTGAATGTGCTGCACCAGTTCAAGGCCATTGCCATCGGGCAAGCGCATGTCGGTCAGACACATGTCGAACGGCTCGCGCGCCAGCCATTCATGCGCTTCGGCAACATTGCGTGCGCTGCGGGTGTCGAGCTTCATGCGTCCCAGAGTGATTTCCAGGAGTTCGCGAATATCCGGCTCATCGTCGACTATCAGGATCTTTTGCCGTGGGCTCATGCTCAGCTCGTTTTGAACGGGTGGGCGAAGGTGATGCGCAAACAACTGCCGCCATCCGCGCGGGGGGCGTATTCCAGATGCGCCTGATTGCTTTCGCACAACTCTCTGGAAAGGTATAGCCCCAGACCGGTGCCTTTGCTTTCGGTGGTAAAAAACGGTTCGAACAGCTTGCTCAGATGCGGCTCGCTGACCCCCGGCCCGTCATCCAGTACTTCCAGAATGGGCAGGTCGCTTTGCAGGTCATGATGCAGCTTCAGCCAGACCTGCGCTAATGGGTGATTTCTGCTGCTGTAGCGCAGACCGTTCTGCACCAGATTGGTCACGACTTGTGTCAGTTGCTCCGCATCCATGCGGGTGGTCAGCGTGCCGGAATGGACCTCCACATGAAGCAGCTGGTTGGGCAGGACGGAGTCGCGGAAGTCGGCGACAAAGGCGTCCAGCCAGACTTTCAGATCCAGCAGCTGCGGTTGCGCCTCGCGTCGCCGGGAGAGCTGCAAGACGTTTTCGATCACCCGGTCGATGCGTTGCGACTGATCGTGAATGATCTGCCCCAAACGACGATCCGGCGCGCTGAGCGCTTCCGACTCGTTCAGCAACTGCGCCGCATGGCTCACCGCACCCAGTGGGTTGCGTATTTCATGGGCAATGCCGGCAGTCAGGCGACCCAGCGCGGCGAGCTTGAGTTGTTGCGCCTGATGGGCGATCTGCGAGAGGTCTTCAAGAAAAATCAGCGTCTGGCGCTGATCGCCACGATTGAGGGCGACAAAGCTGGGTTGCAGTTCAGGCCCGATTGCAGATGAGGTGATGCTGCGTGGCAACATGATCGGGTTGATCAGCCACTGGCGCAGGCGCTCCACCAGTTGCGGCGAGTAGGCGTCGATGACCTGGCCGACCAGCCGCTCGTGGCCAAGTAAAGACAGTGCGCCCTGATTGGCCAGCAGCACCTGACGGCGGGCGTCCAGCACCAGAATGCCGGTACGCATGCGTTGCAGGATCAGAGCGTTGAGTTCTTCCAGACTGTCGACGTCCGCTGCTCGCTGTTCGGCAAGTACTTCGCTGGTCTGCATGCGTGCGGTCAGCGCCTGCACCAGCAGCGCAGCGGCGAAGCACAGTGCACCCAGAGAACCTGCCTGCACGTAGTCGTTGGACACCGAAGGCGTGCCGAAGCTGATGTAAAACGTCAGGTAAATGATGCCGATGGCAGACACGGCGGCTATCAACAGGCCGATGCGGCCGCGCAGCAATACGTTGCTGATAGCCACCGAGGCGATCAGCAGATTGCCGATGCCGCTGGAAGGGCCGCCCGCCGCATAGAACAAGCCGGACAGCATGATGGCGTCGACCATCGCCAGGCTGAACAGGTGCGACTGACGAGTAGGCCGTTCCAGCAGTACCACGACCAGAATATTGAACACCAGATACAGCCAGCAACCAGAGCGAAACAGGTTCGGGTTGGCCAGTTGCAACAGTTCGGTTTCCAGGCTGCTGGAGATCAACAGGACCAATACGACGCCAATGGTCAGTCGATAAAGGTGATACAGGCGCAGAATCCGTTGCGCCTGTGGGCTGGCAAGGTAGGACGTCTCAGCGGTCACGTGCCGCAGGGCCTTCCAGCCGGTGTGCCTCGCTGCAATACCAGTGCTGCCCCTGACTCAATGCGCGGTCGCGAGGCGAGTGAACACCACAATGGGCGCAACGGACCATCGGCGCAGCATCGATTTCAGGCGGCTGTTTGCGGGTTTTTTGCTTGGGAGGGTTGATCAGGCGTTTGACGAACCAGATCACCGCCGCGATCAACGCGACCCACATTAATAGGCGAATCATGACTACCCGCTTAGTGATTGACGATGGCGCAGTGTAGCCAAGCCGCGAGCGGGCGCACAGTGGCTAATGTGATGCTAAAAAAAAGAGGCCCGAAGGCCTCTTTTTTACGCGCTCAGGATCAGTCGAACAGACCCAGGGTCATGTAGCTGAACCACGAACGGCTCTTGGTGCCTTTCTCTTCAGCTTCTTTCGCGGCCTGCTCGTCCAGCTCTGCCTGGTTTTCCGGCAACAGCTCTTTCGGGATCGAGTCCTTGGCATCCTGATACTGCTTCTTGATGTCCTGATCGGCACGGGTCTGGCCCGGTGGCAGCGGCGCGCTGCCGTCGATCAGGCCGAGGGTCGCTTTCGACAGCCACGAACGGTTGTCGGCTTCAGCCTCACGCGGGGTGAACTTGCCGTCAGCCAGTTGCGGGTGGTTCGGGTAGTTGGTCTTCAGCACTTCCAGGCTGGTGGCAGCCAGGTCGTCGAGGTGCAGACGCTGATAAGACTCGACCATCACGGCCAGGCCGTCGCCCACTGAAGGCGTCTCCTGGAAGTTTTCCACTACATAACGACCGCGGTTGGCGGCTGCGACGTAGGCCTGACGGGTCAGGTAGTAGTCAGCTACGTGGATTTCGTAGGACGCCAGCAGGTTGCGCAGGTAAATCATGCGTTGCTTGGCGTCAGGCGCGTAGCGGCTATTGGGATAGCGGCTGGTCAGCTGGGCGAACTCGTTGAACGAGTCGCGTGCAGCACCCGGGTCACGTTTGGTCTGGTCCAGCGGCAGGAAGCGAGCCAGCAGGCCGACGTCCTGGTCGAAGGAGGTCAGGCCCTTCATGTAATACGCGTAGTCGACATTCGGGTGCTGCGGGTGCAGGCGGATGAAACGCTCGGCAGCGGATTTGGCTGCTTCGGGTTCACCGTTTTTGTAGTTCGAGTAAATCAACTCGAGCTGTGCCTGGTCAGCGTAGCGACCGAACGGATAGCGTGATTCCAGCGCCTTGAGCTTCTCAGTGGCACTGTTATAGCTATTATTTCCCAGGTCGGCCTGCGCCTGCTGGTACAGCTCGACTTCGCTGAGGTTTTCGTCGATGACTTCCTTCGACGAACAGGCCGCAGTCAATGCGAGGATGGCGATCAGCAGCAGGTGTTTCACTTGCATGGCGGCTTGCGTCCCTATAACGGCCTGCTGTCTTGGGCGGGGCCGTCCTGTTATGATGAGCGCCCCGCGATACCGGCGGGACAAAAGACGCCGTATTTAACCACAAGCGCGCTGCCGAAACCAAAGGCTAGCCGCCACCTAGTCTGGTCATGTCCGAAAATATAGAACTTCGCGCAGAGGTGCCGTCCGAATTGGGCGGTCAACGCCTCGATCAAGTCGCCGCACAATTATTCGCTGAGCACTCGCGCTCGCGCCTTTCCGCCTGGATCAAGGACGGCCGCCTGACTGTGGACGGAGGCGTTCTGCGCCCTCGTGACATCGTGCATGGTGGTGCTGTTCTCGAGCTGATTGCCGAGCAGGAGGCCCAGGGTGAATGGGTCGCTCAGGACATCGAGCTCGACATTATCTATGAAGACGACCAGATCCTCGTCATCAACAAGCCCGCAGGGCTGGTGGTGCATCCGGCTGCCGGTCATGCCGACGGCACGCTGCTTAACGCCTTGCTGCACCACGTGCCGGACATCATCAATGTCCCGCGTGCCGGCATCGTGCATCGCCTGGACAAGGACACCACCGGTCTGATGGTGGTCGCCAAGACCATTCAGGCACAGACACAACTGGTGACTCAGTTGCAGAGTCGCAGTGTCAGCCGTATCTACGAGTGCATCGTGATCGGCGTGGTGACCGCAGGTGGCAAGATCGACGCGCCTATCGGCCGCCACGGCCAGCAGCGTCAGCGCATGGCGGTCATGGAAGGTGGCAAGCAGGCGGTCAGTCATTACCGCGTGCTGGAGCGCTTCCGTTCGCACACGCATGTGCGGGTCAAGCTGGAAACCGGCCGCACGCACCAGATCCGCGTGCACATGGCGCACATCAACTACCCGTTGGTCGGCGATCCGGCTTACGGCGGTCGTTTCCGCATTCCGCCCGCCGCGAGCCTGACCATGGTCGATTCACTCAAGACCTTCCCGCGTCAGGCACTGCATGCGCGCTTCCTGGAGCTGGATCATCCGATCACCGGCAAGCGCATGAGCTGGGAATCGCCACTGCCGGATGATTTTGTCTGGTTGCTGTCGCTGCTCAAGCAGGATCGCGAGGCGTTCATCGGGTGAATGACTGGCTGATACCTGACTGGCCCGCGCCAGCGCAGATCAAGTCGTGCGTTACCACCCGTTCGGGCGGAGCCAGTCTGGCCCCGTTCGACAGCTTCAATCTGGGCGATCATGTCGATGACAGCCCAGAGGCCGTGGCGAGCAATCGCCTGCGCCTGACCTCTCATCTGAATGTTCAGCCAGCCTGGTTGCGCCAGGTTCACGGCGTGGACGTGGTTCATGCCGACCCTTCCCGTGTCGTCGAAGCCGATGCCAGCTGGACAAGCAGTCCTGGCGTGGCGTGCACCATCATGACCGCCGATTGCCTGCCAGCCCTGTTCTGCCGCCGCGACGGTACGCGTGTCGCTGCTGCGCATGCAGGCTGGCGCGGTCTGGCGGCGGGTGTGCTGGAAGCGACAGCGGACAGCCTGCAAAGTGATCCGCAAGACATTCTTGTCTGGCTCGGTCCGGCCATCGGCCAGCCTTCCTTTGAAGTCGGTCCAGAGGTGCGCGAGGCATTTACAAGCAGACATCTTCAAACCGCCGGGGCATTTGTCGCCAGTTCGAATCCTGATCGTTTCATGGCCGACATTTATACGCTTGCCCGGATGCGACTGGCTGCCCACGGTATCTCTGCCGTTTATGGCGGTGGGCTGGATACCGTTACTGATTCACGCTTCTTTTCTTACCGCCGTGCCGCCCGCACAGGTCGCTTCGCCTCACTGATCTGGATCGAACACGCCTGATTGCAGGCTGTTTTGCGCAGGCCAGCTAGGCTTGCCTGACGCTCGTCTGATCTGTATCAACCCGCGCCCGCTTGAAACACGCAGAATCGTCCGCATCTAACTGGCTATCAAGCAGGTTTTCTTTATAGGTGTGTTCATTGCTCCGGCCTGCATTAAAAGGAAGGTGACTAATGCGTATCGACAGATTGACCAGTAAATTACAGTTAGCGTTATCGGATTCCCAGTCGTTGGCCGTTGGCCTCGACCATCCAGCCATCGAGCCTGCGCATTTGATGCAGGCGTTGCTGGAACAGCAGGGCGGTTCCATCAAGCCTTTGTTGCTGCAAGTCGGCTTTGACGTCAATAGCCTGCGCAAGGAACTCAGCGCCGAGCTCGACCGACTGCCAAAAATCCAGAACCCGACCGGCGACGTCAACATGTCGCAGGACTTGGCGCGCCTGCTCAATCAGGCAGACCGCCTGGCCCAGCAGAAAGGCGATCAGTTCATTTCCAGCGAGCTGGTACTGCTGGCGGCAATGGATGAAAGCAGCAAGCTCGGGAAATTGTTGCTGGGCCAGGGCGTCAGCAAGAAGGCGCTGGAGAATGCCATCAACAACCTGCGCGGCGAAGGTGCCGTGAATGACCCGAACATCGAAGAGTCGCGTCAGGCACTGGACAAGTACACCGTCGACCTGACCAAGCGCGCTGAAGAGGGCAAGCTCGACCCGGTGATCGGCCGTGATGACGAAATTCGTCGCACGATTCAGGTCCTGCAGCGCCGCACCAAGAACAACCCTGTGCTGATAGGTGAACCTGGCGTGGGTAAAACTGCCATCGCAGAAGGGCTGGCGCAACGCATCATCAACGGCGAAGTGCCGGACGGCCTGCGTGGCAAGCGTTTGTTGTCGCTGGACATGGGCTCGCTGATTGCCGGTGCCAAGTACCGTGGCGAGTTCGAAGAGCGCCTGAAGTCTCTGCTCAATGAGCTGTCCAAGCAGGAAGGCCAGATCATTCTGTTTATAGACGAGCTGCACACCATGGTCGGCGCTGGCAAGGGCGAAGGCTCGATGGATGCGGGCAACATGCTCAAACCTGCGCTGGCCCGTGGCGAGTTGCATTGTGTGGGGGCCACCACGCTCAACGAGTATCGCCAATATATAGAGAAGGATGCTGCACTTGAGCGTCGCTTCCAGAAAGTCCTGGTCGACGAGCCAAGCGAAGAAGACACCATTGCGATTCTGCGTGGCTTGAAAGAGCGCTACGAAGTGCACCACAAGGTCGCTATCACCGACGGCGCGATCATCGCAGCGGCCAAGTTGAGCCACCGCTATATTACTGACCGCCAGTTGCCGGACAAGGCCATCGACCTGATCGACGAAGCGGCCAGCCGTATTCGCATGGAGATCGACTCCAAGCCTGAAGTGCTCGACCGCCTTGAACGTCGCCTGATCCAGCTGAAGGTAGAGGCTCAGGCCCTCAAGAAGGAAAAAGACGAGGCGGCGATCAAGCGATTGGAAAAACTTCAGGGCGAAATCGAGCGTCTTGAGCTTGAGTATGCGGATCTTGAAGAAATCTGGACCTCGGAAAAAGCCGAAGTCACCGGCTCGGCGCAGATCCAGCAGAAGATCGAGCAGTCCCGTCAGGAGCTGGAAGCCGCGCGTCGTCGTGGTGACTTGAACCGCATGGCCGAGTTGCAGTACGGCATCATTCCGGACCTGGAACGCAGCCTGCAAATGGTCGACCAGCACGGCAAGCCGGAGAACCAGTTGCTGCGCAGCAAGGTGACCGAGGAAGAAATTGCCGAAGTCGTCTCGAAGTGGACCGGCATTCCGGTGTCGAAGATGCTCGAAGGCGAGCGCGACAAGCTGTTGCGCATGGAAACCCTGCTGCACAACCGCGTGATCGGCCAGGAAGAAGCGGTGGTCGCGGTCTCCAATGCCGTGCGTCGGTCGCGTGCCGGGCTTTCCGACCCTAATCGTCCGAGCGGATCGTTCATGTTCCTCGGCCCGACCGGTGTAGGTAAGACCGAACTGTGCAAGGCGCTGGCCGAGTTCCTGTTCGACACCGAAGAGGCGATGGTGCGTATCGATATGTCCGAGTTCATGGAGAAACACTCCGTGGCTCGCCTGATTGGTGCGCCGCCAGGCTACGTCGGTTACGAAGAGGGCGGCTACCTGACCGAAGCCGTACGTCGCAAACCGTATTCGCTGATTCTGCTCGACGAGGTCGAGAAGGCGCATCCCGATGTGTTCAACATCCTCCTGCAGGTGCTTGAAGACGGACGCCTGACGGACAGCCACGGGCGCACGGTGGACTTCCGCAATACCGTGATCGTCATGACCTCCAACCTGGGCTCGGCGCAGATCCAGGAACTGGTCGGTGATCGTGAGGCGCAGCGTGCTGCGGTGATGGACGCAGTCGGTACGCACTTCCGTCCGGAGTTCGTTAACCGGATCGACGAAGTGGTCATCTTCGAACCGCTGGCGCGTGACCAGATCGCCGGTATCACCGACATCCAGCTGGGCCGCCTGCGCAAGCGTCTGGCCGAGCGCGAGCTGTCGATGACCCTGAGCCCCGAAGCTCTCGATAAGCTGATAGCCGTTGGTTACGACCCTGTCTATGGTGCACGGCCGCTGAAGCGCGCCATCCAGCGCTGGATCGAGAACCCGCTGGCGCAGATGATCCTCTCGGGCAGCTTCATGCCCGGTACGACGATCACCGGCAAGGTGGTCGACGACGAGATCACGTTTGTCTGACAGCGCTTGTCAACGCTCTTATAGAAGGGCCCTCGGACAGAGGGCCTTTTTTTGAGGCGCGGTCAGCAGTAGAATCGGGCCCGAGAGGCTATCTGAAAAAAAATCGCAAATCATTGTCTTAAAAAGCAATTTATAGGGTTGACAGGTGTTTTTAAAATTGTAGAATAGCGCGCCTCAGAGACGTGAACGCAACGATACAAACGAAGCGCAAAGGTCGATGAGATTGAAATCAACGAGTTAACAGCACGCTGGTTTCAAGGCAACAGGTTGTAAAGTTGAATCTGAAATTGATAGTTCCGCGATAGCTCAGTTGGTAGAGCAAGTGACTGTTAATCACTGGGTCCCTGGTTCGAGTCCAGGTCGTGGAGCCAGATTTCGCAAGATTCAATGCGGTTTCAGTCGGGGTATAGCGCAGTCCGGTAGCGCGCCTGCTTTGGGAGCAGGATGTCAGGAGTTCGAATCCCCTTACCCCGACCATATTTGGGTCGTTAGCTCAGTTGGTAGAGCAGTTGGCTTTTAACCAATTGGTCGTAGGTTCGAATCCCACACGACCCACCATTTTTAGCTGGTTTGTATCTGGCTGGATCTTAGGGAGTGACGCCACAAGCGTCACCCAAATAGAAAACGCCTCCTCGGAGGTGTTTTTTAGCATCATCGGGGTATAGCGCAGTCCGGTAGCGCGCCTGCTTTGGGAGCAGGATGTCAGGAGTTCGAATCCCCTTACCCCGACCATTTTCGCCCAGCTGTATCAGGGTTGAAGATCAGGACTCAAGAACAGTCGTTTTGAGTCCAACAGAAAAGGCGTCCTTCGGGACGCCTTTTTTGTTGGATGCATTTTCAGGTGGGACCGCTTTAAGCTGCCGCCTGACGCGAAATACGGCAACAGCAAACCGTGATGTAAAACTGGAGCGCCTCGTACCGAGCGAATGCTTGTGTACGGGGCGTTTTTTTTGGCAAAAAATGCTGTGCGGCGCGTGTATCGGTCCATATTTCGCAGTCATTACCCACAATACTCGATCAGCTCGCGGGCGATCATCTCCCTCTCGCGGTCAGCGTCCGTCGCAATAACGAGTTCAGTGGCCTGCTGGAGTAGTTGCTTGACGATCTTTAACTGACTGGCTGTTTTCGGTTTGAAGAGCACTCTCCATCGCTTAGGCAGGATTGGGAGTGTGTCCATGTGGTTTTTCCTGGCACGTGGTCCGGAACGCGAAACATTAATAAACTGCATGATGCGCATAGGTATGCTTACCGCTGCGGTAACCATTGGATTGATAATTCTTCGCGAGAAAGCTCATGGATTTACGTTCGCTGGACATGAACTTGATCACCGTTTTTGGAGCCCTGCTCGAGTGCCGTAGCGTCAGTCGGGCGGCCGATCGCATTGGCCTCAGCCAGCCAGCCATGAGCGCGGCACTGGCCAGATTGCGTGTGCAATTCGACGATCCCTTGTTTGTGCGTAGCGGCTCTGAAATGAAACCTAGCCCACGTGCGATTGCGCTAGCACCAGCCATTGAAAAAGTATTGCAGACCGTACGTGAGGAGTTGTTGCAGCCTGCGTTATTCGACCCCGCCCAATGCACGCGAGCTTTCAGTATTCTGGTACCCGACATAGGTGAGGTAGTTATTGTCCCTTCGCTGCTGAGGGCTCTGACGCTTGTGGCTCCCTCCGCGACGCTACGGGTAATGTCGTGTGCTCGCGCTGCCACTTTGGAGATATTGGATTCGGGGGATGCAGAACTGGCTATCGGATATTTTCCAGACCTTGAGCGAGCACAGTACTTTCAACAGAAGCTATTCGACAGCGCGCATATCTGTGTCATGCGTGCCGAGCATCCGCTGCTGGCGGGCGGTACACATCTATCACTGGAAGCGTACCTTGATGCTGATCACGTTGTCGTGAGGGTGGATGGACGCCATCATTTCATAGAACAGTTCATGGTTGAAAACTGTCTACGGATAAGCGTGCGGCTCGAGCTGGCACATTTCATGAGCCTATTACCCGTCCTTGAAAACTCTGACCTGCTTGCAACAGTACCCAGCGACATTGCCCACGTGTTTGCCCGCTATGCCAACGTGCGTCTCGTAACGTTACCGATGAGCCCTCCCTGTATACCCGTCCGACAATACTGGCACGAGCGAGTGCACAAAGACGCAGCGCATATCTGGTTACGTGGTTTGGTTCACGCCCAGTTCTCCTCGCTAAATCGTCCTGCTCGCTGATGGCACTGTTCACACTATCCATGCCATGGATAGTGTGAATACGCCCGACGCTATGGCGCGCTAACTTACTAATCTCTAGGCTGGCCTTGTATCCATTTATCAGGACTGCATGTCATGACGCTATTAACTCTTGCACAGGCCAACCAGCTCATCGACCCCACCCTTGCTCAAGCCCGGAGCAGCGCCCATTACTGACGACAAGGGTGCAGTGCTCGCTCCTGTAGAGGGCACAGTCGATACTGGCGACGTCGATGAGGCTATTTGTATAGCCGCATAGCCGGACCTTACCCCAGCCGGATATGCACACCGACAACGCAACGTGGTAACCATGCTCGTACTTACTGTTCGGACGAACCGACTGCTTTTTGGCGATGTCACAAACCCCGGCGCGGGTAATGGCGATCATTTCCTGCCGAGGATTAAATACGTCGGCTAAATCATCCTACAACCTGAGGTGCGTGCACTACTAGGCATTTAAGCCACGCGGCGGCCTTCTATGAAAGGTTGCTTTTGGCTTCGCTGGAGGCAGACTCCGATGGGCGAATATCTTCTAATGGAAAAGAATTCTGAAATGACGGGAAATCAGTCGAGCTATTTTATGGAACTCGGCAATTTAATTGAAAGCGTGGGCGATGCAGGATTCGCTTCTAATATGCACAAGGTTATTGCGGCCACCGTTGCTATAGATTTCCTCGATTTGAGTGAATGGAGTCTCAACGAGAATGAACGACGTATTGTCAGTATCCAGCCCTTGGGGCAAGAGAGTGCCGAACATAAGTTGATGAGCCCGACTTATTCGCAGCATGAGATTCTGCTCAATCGAATAATCGAAGGTGAACAAACTTTGCTGGTTCACTTGAAACCAACGTATAGCGCTGGAAAAGCCAGCTCGGGTGCGCCGGGTTTTTATAACTGCAATCTGGTAGCGCACAAGTCGAAAAAGCTTTGGGTTATTTCTCTGTACCGCGAGCATCACCAGCGTGATTTCTCACTTTCCGAATTATCATTTTTGAAGAATTTTTCAGAGGCGTTGCTCCCCATGCTGGAGCAGCACGCTGGTGCAATGCTCATTTCTTGCATGACAAATGCCGAAAACGAAGCCTTTAGGCAGAGCGCCCTGCAACTTGAGCATGATTTCAACGAGAAGTTGAGTCAATCAAAGTTACGGTTGTCAATGCGTGAAAAAGAAATATGCCTTGGTCTACTGATGGGGTCTTCGATTCGAGCGCTCGCCGACAAACTTAATGTCAAGAGCAGCTCCATCGAGACCTATTTGAAGCGCGCTGGAGCGAAGCTTGGCGCAACAGGCCGGAATGGCTTGATCAGGTGGATGGCCGGACTTCCTGAAGAAACTTGAGCTCACGCTCTGCCACGTCGAGTTGTCACGTAGCGTTTCTCGCTGCTTGAGGTCGAAGTCAATCTTGGCAGATGCTCAGCGCAAGCTGGCCATAGGTATCACTGAAAAGCCTCTAAATGTGCTGAATATACGAAGTGCGCTGGAGTGTACTTGCTGAAGGGGGGGGCGATTGTTGAGGCCGTTACGACCGTCACCGCTGGGGAGGTGTGGGCCAACGAGGTTGACCAGTGCCGCAGGCTGACTAGTTCATAAACTGTATGCAGCGCAGGCATGAAAATTGTAACATTGCCAATGTAGATAGTAGTCTCAGCACGTTGACGCAACGTCATCCATAAAACCAGGCGAGGAAAAGTGAATTGAAATTAATAACAACGGTAACCCTAAGTCTGCTAATGCTCATGAACGGTGCCTACGCCGAAGGACTGACCACCTCGGTGGATGGTAAGGAACTGACCGTTAGCTTCGGTCAGCCCACCATTAAGCAAGTGCTGCATTACCGTAAAATGTACGACAAAAAACCTTTCCCCGATGCCGAAATTTATTATTACGACAACGGCACATACAAACTCATTTCGCAGGGTGAAAACCACTATGGCGTTTACTCCATACAGGGCAATGTAGATGAGGAAACGTTCACCGTACGTTTCATTTCTCTGCCTTCCAGCGACTGGGGAAATAAAACGGCCTTTCATCAGTTAACTTTCGTCCGTGGAGACAAGCAAAATATGTTCATCCAGAACGCTGTTGTTGATACCGGCGAGGGCCTTGCCCAGCAAAACGGCACTTACACTCAAGAAAAAAACACGGTAACCAATCCGGTGAGCATCAACTGGAAAAAATAAATAAGCCTCAGGGAACATTTAGCCGTGGAGATACTTATATCTCCACCCGCCCGGGAATGCACTCTAATATCCGTCGCGAATTCCTCAGAAACGGCAACTTGAGCATGACGAGTCAGTCGAAGTTTCGGTTGTCAATACGAGAAGAGGAAATATGCCTTGGTATATTGATAAAGTCCAAGGTTCGAGCGCTCGCCGACTTTTCGTACAGAACCTGATGTCAAGAGCAGCTCCATCGATACCTATTTGAGGCGGGCCGGAGCGAAGCGTAACAGGCCAGAGCGGCTTGATCAGGGGGGTGGCAGGATTTTCTGAAGAAACGTGAGCTCAGGCTTTACCACGGCTCGCTGGAAACGGGTTTATGCTAGCGGATTGCGCATAAGTATATCTACCGCGAACACTCCCAGTAACGTACCCGACGCCCAGCGGTGCGCGCGCATGGCCGTCGGCCGAGCGGCAAGGAAGCGACTGACTCGCGCGGCAGCCAGGACGATCAGACCGTTCAATGTAAGTGCAATGGATATCTGCACCAGCCCCAACTGTATGTACTGCTGCAGTGTTGAGCCTGCCGAGGGATCAATGAACTGGGGAATCAGTGCGGTATACATCAGTGCTATCTTGGGGTTCAGTAAGTTCGTCACCAGCCCCATGGTGAAAAGCTTACGAGGGGAGTGCGGTGGAAGTTCGCGCGGTTCGAACACTGAGGCACCGCTAAACATATTCCAGGCTAGATAGCCGAGGTAGAAAGCCCCTCCAAATCGGACCACGTCATAAGCCATCGGGAAGGCCTTGAACAGCGCCGCCAGACCTAGACCTGAAGCAATCAGGTAACAGGCGAATCCCAAGGCGACCCCTGCCAGCGAGATCATACCGGCCATGCGTCCTTGCGAAATTGCTCTGGACGTTAAGTAGACCATGATCGGGCCCGGCGTCATGACCATGCCCAGCGCGATGATCGCCACCCCAATCAGATTCTCCACTTGCATCTCAATAGACTCCTGTTCTCATGCTCACGTATTTTTGGCGGTAGCGATTACATGGTTGAAGGGTGTTACTAAATTGATAGCGGCCTGGCCATTGCCGGTTGCACAATCTCACGCCCGCTGTGTGCCAGGAGTGTTTCTTTGGATGAACTTATAAAGCCCGCCGAAGTAGTAGAAACTACAGGCCACGTAGCAGTGGATGTTTTTGAAAAAAAAGCGTATCAGTTTTTTTGGTACTTTTGGGGTGATGTTCACTGTGATGGCCGATTATATAATAGTGCGCAGAAGGGGGAAGTTAAAAAATTTTCACGTCTGCATCAACTCATCGACTATATTAAGTCAGGCGAATTCGAACTAAATCCTGAATTAAGCTATATCGCATGGAAAATGTCTGCAATGGAATACAGGGACATTTCTTAATATGCAGTCCGTCATTTTAATTTCTCACGACAGAGCAAAGCGCGTACGCACGAGCAGCAGAAAACTCAAGGGTTGGAAGCCCGAATTGCATGTCTTGATCGGGAGAAATCCATTTTAAAAAAGACGGCTCATTACAAGGGCTTGCCCATTGCGCACAAGCCCAACGATAAAAATATTAGACGTCGGCCCACCGAAGCTTCAGGTAATCAACCACCTGCTGTGTCTGTGAAGCGCGCAGAAACATATGTCGAAAAAACATACAACCTGACACCTCAGCCAGAGAATCATTCAGGTCAAGCTGACGAGTAAATTCAGGCACGCCCCCCTCGACAGTCCAGTCGGGCTCGGCTTCTGATGCCGTTCCCACTTTATACAGAGCCATACCCACATATAACGCTGTGCCCGTCCCTCTGACGGTATCCGCCCACCACTGTGTGATGACGTCATAGCGGGCAACCTCCCGGGCAAACGGCCAGTAGACCTGTGGGGCGATATAATCAATGATGCCGTCAATTACCCATTTCCGGGTGTCTGCATACGCGAAATCGTAATTGGACGCACCTGCCTGTGTATCAGACCCCAGCGGGTCTTCAGATTTATTCCGCCAGACGCCTGCCGGGCTGACGCCAAACAAGACAGCCGTGTTGACTGCGGCTATTTTTTTATGGCACGCATCAACCAGCGAATAAGTGTTATTCCGTCGCCAATCGGCCTTTGTGGTAAAGGTCGAATTATATTTCTGGTAGGTGGCATCATCATTCAGAGGGGAATCGGTGGATTCATAATAAAAATAATCATCGAACTGAATGGCATCGACATCGTATTTAGTGACGATTTCTTCAACAATACTGCTCACCCACGCCTGAACTTCAGGTATGCCGGGGTTGAGAACAAAGCGGTTCGCTGAAGTTTCCGCCCACTCAGGATGCAGTTTAAACACAGAGGCCGGCGAGTCAGAGGATGAGTTATTAAGCTCATCTATTGTGGCATCGCTGGTGCTCATTGATATGCGGTAGGGGTTCACCCAGGCGTGCAGCTCAATATTACGAGCGTGCGCCTGCTCAACAGCATAAGCCAGCGGGTCGAAACCAGGATTTTTCCCGAGTGTCCCCGTCAGGTATTTCGACCATGGAAGCAGGTCTGATGCGTAGAATGCATCTGCGCAGGGAACAACCTGGAATATAACTGCATTCATTTTCATTGCCGCAATATCATCAAGAATGCCGGTCAGCTCTTCTTTCTGTGCACTGACACGTGCAGCCTCATCAGTGATGGCCAGAGAGGAGACTGACGGCCAGTCAAGATTCGTAACGGTTGCGACCCATGTCGCCTTGAGATTTTTGTTCGCGATCGCCATTGCGGCTTCTCCTTTATGTATGGGCATTTTGAAACGCCTATTCATTAACGGTTACGGCACCTTCCAACGCGCGAGTATGTAACCATGGTCGAGCAGCTCCTCGCGATGAGCAAGCTGCCGAGAGGAACGCCTGAAGAGCGTCTGCTTGCACAGGCGTTCTTCAGGCATCGTACGCGGATGGCGTGTCAGCTCAGTTGCACGTCTTTCATCGCAGGAATGTAACCGTAGTCATATTCTTCCTGCACGAACGAGCGATCTCCTTTCAAGAGGATTCTCACCGTCGGCGCTTCGGTGCCGCCGATACGATAATCCTCACCTTCGGTGGGCACGCTGTCGATGAATGAAGTCACCAGACCGTTCGGCATGACGCAGTGGGAATACGTCTGGAAAGGCTGCTCGGGCGGATTGCCGAGCACCAGGCCTGAAGCGTTCATTGGCCGGTACGGACCGAACAAATGTTCTCCGACAAAACCGTAGACACCGTCTGGCCCTGTAATACCATCGGCATACGTAAACTTGTGACTGATGGTGAACAAGTAATACTTGCCGTCTTGAAAGACATAGTGCGGGCGCTCGGTCTGATCGTTCACGCCGACGGCAGTCACCAAGGGAGGCAGTATGTCCCACTCTTCACCACTGAGATCTTTTGCGACCGCCAGACCGATGCAACCTACCTGGAATCTGGCCCCTCCCACGTCTTCATGACCTGGTGGCACAGGACCAAGTTCGACACTCCCTACTGTGTGCGAACCGCGTTCACCGGCGACGTTGCCTTCAAACACCATGTACAACTTGCCGTCATTGGGGTCAATGAACGGGCTGGGGTCGCGGAAGTTCCAGGTCGAGTTCTGCGCTTCGGTTTGATAATAGGTGCCGTCGGCCTCGAACAGTTTTTTGACCTGGGTAAAGTCTTTCAACTCCACGCCCTGATCGGACGTCACAATACTGCCACGTACTTTGGCGATCGCTGCGCCGGGCGTGACGCAGGTGTAATAAAGATCAATATCGCCTTTGTCATTCAACAGTATGGGAGTGCCGGCCCACTCTCGGGTGGTAGGTGATACCCCCTCGGCCATTACACGACCACCAAAAATCCAGTCCTTGCCGGTACGCGAGTACCAGTAGCACATGCGTGCGCGGCCATGACGATCTTCCCAGTCACGCTTGATGTCATAACGGCCATTGGCGTCGAGATATTGCGGATCATTGGGGTGACGGTCAGCTGTTAGGGTAAGGATGACCGACCAGCCGTTGACCGACACCACCGTGCCATCCAGCTCGCGCAGCGGCATGGTGTCCCAGATGAATACCGTATCACTCATGACCGGAAAGTCCGGACTGACCAGTGGCTGCGTGGTGGTCGGGTCATTTTCATTGACCTTCAGCGCATCGGCACGGGACCAGACAGTGGGTGCGTAATTGATGTTACCTGCTAGAGGAATATTTTTGAGCTGGCTTACAGCAGAGCTGCTATTGGACATAGTTGATACCTTTAATTAGCGTTGGGAGGCAGCAGCGACGCTGCTGTACCTTTTTCGCTCAAAGGCGATAACTCATGGCTCACGGCCTTCACATGATTCAGCGTCCCGCAGCGGGAGCACTTGATCTGGAGTTCGGTGTAGTCACCTACGCGGGCCAGCAGCTTCTTGCACTGTCCGCATCGGTAGTCTTTCAACATTTGCACGGGTCTCCTTGTATTTCGCCCAATGAAAAACCCCGCCGAGGCGGGGTTTGGGGTGGATCGCAATGTATCGGTTGGCGCTGTTAAAAAGCCCGTATCCGATGGCTGCCCTGAGGCGCAAATCGCATATCGTGGTGTCTTTTTACCCGCATCCGGAAAGTCTGGAAAGAAGCACTTTCGGGGAAGGTCGAGTTTGGCCGGAGTTCAACAAGAGTTCGACCACAGCTGCGCAATGGACCCGGATAAACGGTGCAAGACAGCGCTTTCATTGATGGCGCGGCGCTCCAGAAAAGCAAGCTGCCCATCAATTCACGATACCGGCGTTTTTTCGTCTACCGGACAAGCGCCAATGCTCTATCTTATTTACGCTTCAAGGCCAAGGAAATCGCCTCGCCCAGCGCGCTGACGTGAGGTTCTCTCATCATGGTGTGATGCTCTCCGGGCACTAGGGTTACTTGCAAGTGATCATCGTGAAAGGCGCCCCAGCCCAGAGTGGTGTCAGCGTACGATTCGTCCTCGGCGATAAATAGCGAGACCTTGACTGCCGTGCGGGGGCTGACATGGGTTTCCATAGCCTGGCAAATCGAGTAGGCCACTGCCAGGTGAGTTCGCAGCAGTGCGGTATCGATATCCTTCCATAGCTCTGGTAGCAAGTTATTGCTAAGTATCAATACAAGCATAGGTTGGATTTCGTCGATGGCGGCCAACGCTTGAAGTGATTTCTCCAGCGCTGGTTCCATGCGTTCTTTTACCTGCTCCAACAGGAACTGTGCTTCGCTAATTGGATGATTGGGCGCTGTCTCTTGTATGTTGGAATCGATAATACCCAGGAACTCTATCGTTTCACCCCTGGCGATTGCCTGATGGGCCATTTCGTGGGCAATCGTCCCCCCTGCCGACCAACCGGCGATGCGATAAGGTCCATGTGGTTGCACTTCGCGAATAGCCGTCAGGTAGTGGGCAGCGATATCCGGTATCGTGCTCAGCGTCTTTTCTCCAGCGAAAAAACCATTGGCTGCAATGCCGTAGACCGGTATGTCGGCGTCCAGCCAGGGTGCCAGATCCCGAGCATATTGCACCTCTCCACCCGCCGGGTGCACCAGAAACAAAGGGCGCTGGTTACCGTCGCGGCGGACGGGCACGAGGTTACTTCGAGGAGCCGTCCGTGATTGTGGCGTCAGTGTTTGCGCGAAGCCAGTAACCGTAGGTTCCACGAACAAGCCTCGTAGACCAATGGTCTTGCCCAGTTCCGTTTGCAGCCTCGAGATCATCTGCACTGCCAAGAGCGAGTGGCCGCCGAGTTCGAAGAAGTGGTCATGACGACCGACTTGATCAATGCCCAGCAGGTCTTGCCAGATCTCGGCAATAGCCTGTTCGGTGGCACCTTGCGGCACATGGTATTCGCGGCTGATCACCGAGGACTGATCCGGTGCGGGCAGGGCCTTGCGGTCCAGTTTTCCGTTGGGAGTCAGCGGTAGAAACTCGATACGGATGTAGGCGGCGGGCACCATGTAGTCCGGCATCTGCGCCAGCAAATGCTCGCGCAGTACGTCGAGGCTCACTTCAGCCTCAGCGGTGAAATAGGCCACCAGGCGCTTGTCGCCGGGCACGTCTTCACGGGCCATGACCACGGCCTGCTTCACTGTCGGATGCCGGCTCAGGCGGGCTTCGATTTCACCCAGCTCGATACGGAAACCACGGATCTTGACCTGATCGTCATTGCGGCCCAGGTACTCGAGGTTACCGTCCGCCTGCTGGCGCACCAGATCGCCGCTGCGATACAGGCGATCACCGTCAACGAAGGGGCTGTCAATGAATCTTTCGGCCTGCTGCTGCGGCAGGTTCAGATAGCCGCGGGTGACACCGGCACCGCCTATGTGCAGTTGACCGATCACGCCCTGAGGCACGGGCTGGTCATGTGTGTCCAGCACGTAAAGGCGCGTATTGCTGATCGGACGACCGATCGGCAGCGTGGCTTCTGGCACCGGCATGTGCGGCTCCAGTGTCCAGGAACTGCAATCCACAGTGGTTTCCGTCGGTCCGTAAACGTTGTGTAAACGTGCCCATGGCAGGCGCTGGCGGACCTGCCTGGCCAGCGCGACCGTCAGCTCACCGCCGCCGCACACGATATCGGTCAGACTGAGGCACTGGCTGCTGTCCGGCAGATCGAGGAATTGCTGGAGCAGCACCGGTACGAACTGCACCACACTGACTTGCCGCTCACGAATCAGCCGAGCCAGATAGGCTGGATCATGCTGCCCGTCGGGACGCGCGAGTACCAATGACAGACCACTGCAAAGCGGCCAGAAGATTTCCCACACCGAGGCATCGAAACTGATCGATGTCTTGTGCAACAGCGCGCCGTGTTGCGCTGTCGGACAAAGTAGCGAGCCCCACTGCACCAGATTCACGACGTTTCGATGTTCGACCTGGACGCCCTTGGGCAGACCGGTGGAGCCGGAGGTGTAGATTACGTAGGCCAGATGCGAAGCGCTCAGGCCCGGCACGTGCGGATTCTGGACGTATTGCGTCTGCACAGCGGCGTCGTCCAGATTGGAACCAGAGGTGTAGATTACGTAGGCCAGATGCGAAGCGCTCAGGCCCGGCACGTGCGGATTCTGGACGTATTGCGTCTGCACAGCGGCGTCGTCCAGATTGATAACAGGCAACGAGTCGAGCGGCAGCATACCGGCTCCGGCCTTGAGGATCGCCAGCAGGCCGACGATCATGGCCGGCCCACGCTCGACACAGATCGCCACCCGATCATCCGGGACAATGCCCAGGCCGATCAGGTGATGCGCCAGGCGGTTGGCCTCACGGTTCAGCTTGGCATAGCTCAGGCGCTGGGCTTCGAAGACCACCGCGATGGCGTCCGGTTGTACCCGCGCTTGCTCTTCGAACAACTGATGAATGGTGCTGTCTTGCGGATAGGGCACGGCGGTGGCGTTGAAGTCCACCAGCAGTTTTTGTAGCTCCTCCTGCGGCAGGATTGGCAAGGTGTTGAGCGCGGATGACGGTGCATGCTCGAGTGCTTGCACCAGGCTTTCCAGTGCCTTTTGTACGTAACCAGCGATCCGTTCAGCCCCGATGTCGACCGGGCAGGTGAGGGTCAAGGCAAAACCCTGGCCCTCATCATCCACGTCCAAGGCCAACGGGTAGTTGGTGCGGTCCGTGCCTTTTAACCGCTCGATATCGATCCAGGTTCCCAGACCCTCGGCGGTACTACTCGGTGCGTCGGTGTGCCGGTAATTGAGCAAGGCGCTGAACAGCGGAGTCGGTGCTTGCACCCCACTGCAGCGCTGAGCCAGTACCAGAGACGCATGTTCATGGCCGAGCAACGCGGTCAGGCGGGCGTGGGTCTGCTTCACGCCGTTGCGCACCCCCTGACTGCCCAGCTCGACCCGCAACGGCAGGGTGTTGATGAACATCCCCAACGAGCGGTCGGCGCCGTCGCCACCTTGCATCCGGCCCATCAATACGGTGCCGAAGACCACCTCATCTTTGCCGGTGACTTTGCTCAGTACCTGAGCCCAGGCCAAGTGATACAAGCTGGCGACACTGACGCCGAGGCTCTGTGCCTGCTGGCGCAAGCGGCCGGCCAGTTCAGCCTGGAGCTGCTGGCGCACTTCTTCGAGTTCGCTGCCATCGCCTTGCACATCGTGCAGGTCAAACGGCAGGGTGGGCTCGTCGATGTCGCCGAGCAGGTCGCGGAAGAAGGCTTCGTGGGCTTCGATACTCTTGCCCAGACGGGCCTGAGCCACGTAGTTGCGGTAAGGCACCGAGACCGGCAATTGGTGTTCCTGACCCTGCATGCAGGCTTCGATCTCATGGGCCAGCACGGGTAGCGAGGTGGCGTCGTTGATCAGGTGATGGAACACCAGCAACGCTGCCCAGCGGTCATTGACTGAGTCACGGGCATAGGCGATACGCATCATAGGCGCCTGACGAATGTCCAGGTGGTGGTGACGCGGGTCGAGGGCTTCCTGCAACTGCGCGGGGTCGATGCGGATCTCTTCCACGCTTAGCTCGGCATGGCGCCAGACCACCTGAACCGGTTCATCGAGGTCCTCCCAAATTATGCTGGTGCGCAAGATGTCGTGGCGGGCAATCACCGTCTGTAAGGCCGCAGCAAACTGTTGCACGCGTTCCTGGCTGTCAAAGTTGAACAGCACCGTTCGCCGGTACGGATCATCCTCGGGGGCCATCAGATGATGGTAAAGAATACCTTCCTGCAGCGGTGCCAACGGGTAGATATCCTGTACGTTGGCCACGCCGCCCGGCACACGGGTCACGATCTGGTCGATGGAGTTCTGAGCCAGGTCCACCAACGGCAGCATGTCCGGGGTAATCCGTTCGCAGTGCTCAGGAATCAGGTTGGCCGGCACCACGATTTCCATGCCGCCGCCCACGGCTGCGGCCAGCGCGGCCAGGGTTGGCTGGCTGAACAACACACGCACATCGGCGCTCATGTTCTGTTGGCGCATGCGTTCGATAAGCTTCACGGCCAGCAGCGAGTGCCCGCCGAGCTCGAAGAAGTGGTCATGACGACTGACCTGGTCGATGCTCAGCAGGTCTTGCCAGAGATCGGCGATGGCAATCTCGGTATCACCAATAGGGGCCTCGTATTCATGGCTGACCACCGATGACTGATCCGGAGCGGGGAGGGCCTTGCGGTCCAGTTTGCCGTTGGCGGTCAACGGCAGAGAATCGAGGCGCACATAGGCAGAGGGCACCATGTAATCCGGCAGTTGGGTTTGCAAATGGCTACGCAATAGGCCGATGTCCGGCGTCTCGTCCGCCCCCCGTGATGTGTAATAGGCCACCAGACGTTCGTCGCCGGGCACGTCTTCACGGGCCATGACCACGGCGTCTTTTACCGCCTCGTGCCTGGCCAGTTTGGCTTCGATCTCACCCAGCTCGATGCGGAAACCTCGGATCTTCACCTGATCGTCATCACGTCCCAGGTACTCGATGTTGCCGTCTGCCAGCTGGCGCACCAGATCGCCGCTGCGATACAGGCGATCACCGTCAACGAAGGGGCTGTCAATGAATCTTTCGGCCTGCTGCTGCGGCAGGTTCAGATAGCCGCGGGTGACACCGGCACCGCCTATGTGCAGTTGACCGATCACGCCCTGAGGCACGGGCTGGTCATGTGTGTCCAGCACGTAAAGGCGCGTATTGCTGATCGGACGACCGATCGGCAGCGTGGCTTCTGGCACCGGCATGTGCGGCTCTAGTGTCCAGGCGCTGCAATCCACAGTGGTTTCCGTCGGTCCGTAAACGTTGTGTAAGCGTGCCCAGGGCAGGCGCTGGCGGACCTGCTCGGCCAGCGCGGCCGTCAGCTCACCGCCGCCGCACACGATATCGGTCAGACTGAGGCACTGGCTGCTGTCCGGCAGATCGAGGAATTGCTGGAGCAGCACCGGTACGAACTGCACCACACTGACTTGCCGCTCACGAATCAGCCGAGCCAGATAGGCTGGGTCATGCTGCCCGTCGGGACGCGCGAGTACCAATGACAGACCACTGCAAAGCGGCCAGAAGATTTCCCACACCGAGGCATCGAAACTGATCGATGTCTTGTGCAACAGCGCGCCGTGCTGCGAGACCGGGCAAAGTAGCGAGCCCCACTGCACCAGATTCACGACGTTTCGGTGTTCGACCTGGACGCCCTTGGGCAGACCGGTGGAGCCGGAGGTGTAGATTACGTAGGCCAGATGCGAAGCGCTCAGGTCCTGTACGTGCGGGTTCTGGACGGATTGCGCCTGCCAGGCGACGTCGTCCAGATTGATGGCAGGCAGCGAACCGAGCGTCAGCACATCCGCAGTCGCGGCCTGCACCAGCACTGCGGCCGGCGCGCTGTCCAGCAACATATAGGCCAGGCGTTCAGCGGGGTAGGCGGGGTCCAGCGGGACATAACCCGCGCCTGCCTTGAGGATCGCCAGCAGACCGACGATCATGCCCAGCCCACGCTCGACGCAGATTGCCACCCGGTCATCCGGGCCGATGCCCAGTTCGATCAACTGGTGCGCCAGTTGGTTGGCCCTGTTATTCAGCTCGCAATAACTCAGGCGGACATCCCCATGCACCACAGCGACTGCTTGCGGCGAGCGCTCGACCTGCGCTTCGAACAGCCCATGAATGGTCTGCTCCAGCGGATAATTCAGCGTGGTGGCGTTGAACTCGACAATGAGTCGATTGCGTTCCTGTTCCGGCAGGATCGACAGGCTGTACAAGGGCGTCTGAGGGGCATGCTCAAGTGCTTCCACCAGGCTTTCCAGTGCCGTTTGCACGTAGTCGCAGACACGTTGAGCGCCGATGTCGACAACGGTCTGGGCGTTGAGTATGAAGCCCTCACCCAGATCGTCCACGTTCAACGCCAACGGGTAGTTGCTGCGTTCCTCAGCGCCCAGGCTTTGAATGCCCGCCCACGCGGCACTGGCCTCAGGACTCGAGGCTTCGCCGCCGCTGTGCCGGTAGTTGAACAGGGCGCTGAACAACGGCAGATCGCCAGTTACACCGCTGCAACGTTGTGCCAGTGCCAGTGAGGCATGCTCATGCTCAAGCAGTACCGACAGCTGTGCATGAGTGGCTTTGACGCTGGCCTGAGCTCCCTGATGACCCAGATCAATGCGCATCGGCAAGGTGTTGATGAACATGCCCAACGCGCGGTCTGTTCCCGCCGAGCCACTCATGCGGCCCATCAGGACGGTGCCGAAAACCACGACGTCGCGTCCGGAAAAGCGTCCGACGACCTGGGCCCAGGCAAGATGCACCAGGCTGGCCGCACTCACCCCGGATTGTCGGGCCTGCGTACGCAGGCGCTGGCTCAAGGCCCTGTCAATGCGGTGATGCGCTTCTTCAATTTCGCTGCCGTCGCCTTGCACATCGTGCAGGTCGAACGGCAGGGTCGGCTCGTCGATGTCGCCGAGCAGATCGCGGAAGAAGGCTTCGTGCGATTCGGGGCTGACGCCGAGACGGGCCTGAGCCACATAGTTGCGATAAGGCACTGAGGCGGGCAGGAGGTGTTCCTGGCCCTGCATGCAGGCTTCGACTTCTTTGGAAATAACGGCCAGTGAAGTGACATCGTCGATCAGGTGATGGAATCGCAGCAGCGCTGCCCAGCGGTTGTTGACCGGATCATGGGCATAGGCAATGCGCATCATGGGCGCCTCGCGGATGTCCAAGTGGTGGTGATGCGGGTCGAGGACTTCCTGCAACTGCGCGGTGATATTTGGGGCTGCTGGGTCGATGCGGATCTCTTCCACGCTCAACTCGGCATGGCGCCACACCACCTGGACTGGTTCGTCGAGGTCTTCCCACAGTACGCTGGTGCGCAAGATGTCGTGGCGGGCAATCACTGTCTGCAGGGCCGCAGCAAACTGATGTACGCGTTCCAGGCTGTCAAAACCGAGCAGTGCATGTTGCAGGTACGGATCACCCTCGGTGGCCGTCAAGTGATGGTAAAAAATACCTTCCTGCAATGGCGCCAAGGCATAGATGTCCTGCACATTGGCTGCACCACCCGGCACACAGGCCACGATCTGGTCGATGGACGCCTGATTCAGGTCTACCAATGGCAGCATATCCGGGGTGATGTGTTTGCAGTGCTCAGGAATCAGGTTGGCCGGTACGACGACTTGCGTGCCGCCGTCCACGGCAGCGGCCAGCGCGGCCAGGGTTGGCTGGCTGAAAAGTACGCGCACGTCAGCACTCATGTTCTGTTGGCGCATGCGCTCGATCAGCTTCACGGCGAGCAGCGAGTGGCCGCCGAGCTCGAAGAAGTGGTCATGCCGACCGACCTGATCGATATCCAGCAGGTCTTGCCAAATCTCGGCAATGGCCCGTTCGGCGGCACTTTGCGGCGCCTGGTATTCGCGGCTGATCACCGACGACATATCGGGAGCGGGCAGGGCATTGCGATCCAGTTTGCCGTTGGGAGTCAGCGGCAGTTTTTCCAACTGCACATAGGCGGTCGGGACCATGTAGTCCGGCAGTTGCGCCAGTAAGTACTCGCGCAGTACGTCGAGGCTCACTTGCGAATCAGCAGTGAAGTAGGCCGCCAGGCGCTTGTCACCAGGCACGTCTTCGCGGGCCATGACTACTGCTTCTTTTACCGATTCATGTTTTGCAAGACAGGCTTCGATTTCACCCAGTTCGATACGGAAACCACGGATCTTGACCTGATCATCGTTTCGGCCCAGATATTCGATATTGCCGTCTGCCAGCCAGCGGCCCAGATCGCCGGTTTTGTACATCCGGGCGTTCGGGGCCTTGCTGAACGGGTCACGCAGGAACCGTTCAGCGGTCAGGTCATCACGGTTCAGATAACCGCGGGCGACACCGGCACCGCCGATGTGGATTTCTCCCGGCACGCCCAATGGCACTGGCTGCATCTGTGCGTCCAGCAGGTAGAACTGGGTGTTGCCGACCGGCTTGCCAATGTGCGCCGCAAAACCCTGTTCGCGGTCCATGGCCACCCAGCTTGAGTAGGTAGTGGTTTCCGACGGACCATAGAGGTTGCACAGACGTTTGACGCTGGTCTGCTCGAACAGGTTTTCCGCCAGGCTGCGCTTCAGCGCTTCACCGGCGACGTTGACGGTGTGCACGCTTTCACTCAACCCCCCCGATTCCAGCAGCGCCTTGAGCGCTGAAGGTACGGTATTGATCAAGGTAACATCGTGGTCACCCTGCTGCAGTGCCAGCACATTAGTGACCACATCGACGCTGCCACCGGAGGTCAGTGGCGCGAAGCACTCGTAGACCGCGAGGTCGAAGTTCAGCGAGGTGGAGAACAGGGTTTTTGCCAGCACCGTCGAGTCAAATGACTGATGCGCCCAGGTCAGGAAGTTCACCGTGTTGCGGTGTTCGATCATTACGCCTTTTGGCAGGCCGGTCGAACCCGAGGTGTAGATTACGTAGGCCAAGTGGGCCGGTGTCAGATCTGGGATCAGCAGATTGGCGACCGATTCTCCCTTCCAGTTATCGCTATCCAGCGCAATGACCGGCACCGAAACATCCGTCAGCAGAGCCAGCGTCGTGCTTTGCGCCAGCACTGCTGCCGGCGCGCTGTCCTGCAACATGTAGGCAATTCGGTCCGCAGGATAAGCCGGGTCCAGCGGCACATATCCGCCGCCGGCTTTCAAAATGGCCAGAAGACCGACGACCATTGACTCACTACGTTCGACGCAGATGGCGACTCGGGAATCCGGTTTGACCCCGATATCACGCAAGTGATGCGCCAACTGGTTGGCCCGGTTATTCAGCTCGCGATAACTCAGGCGGACATCACCATGCACCACGGCGACCGCCTGCGGTGTGCGCTCGACCTGGGCTTCGAACAGCCCATGAATGGTCTGCTCCAGAGGGTATTTCAGCGCGGTGGTGTTGAAGTCCACCAGCAGTTTTTGTAGTTCCTCCTGCGGCAGGATTGGCAATGTGTTGAGTGCGGATGACGGGGCGTCTTCCAATGCCTTGACCAAACTTTCCAACGCCGTTTGCACGTAGCCTGCGATCCGTTCAGCCCCGATGTCGACCGGGCAGGTGAGGGTGAAAGTAAAGCCCAGGCCCTCATCATCAACGTTCAAGGCTAACGGGTAGTTGGTGCGTTCCGTGCCGTTTAACCGTTCGACATCGATCCAGGTACCCAGACCCTCGGCGGTACTACTCGGTGCGCTGGTGTGCCGGTAGTTGAGCAAGGCGCTGAACAATGGAGTCGGCGCTTGCAACCCGCTGCAACGCTGAGCCAGTACCAGAGACGCATGTTCATGGCCGAGGAGGGCGGTCAGACGGGCGTGGGTCTGCTTCACGCCGTTGCGCACGCCTTGGGTGCCCAGCTCGACGCGTAACGGCAGGGTGTTGATGAACATACCCAGGGAGCGGTCTGCGCCGTCGCCACCCTGCATCCGGCCCATCAGTACAGTGCCGAAGACTACCTCATCCTTGCCGGTGACTTTGCCCAGTACCTGAGCCCAGGCCTGGTGATACAGGCTGGCCGCACTGACGCCGAGGCTCTGTGCCTGCTGGCGCAAGCGGCCGGCCAGTTCAGCCTCGACCTGCTGGCGCACTTCTTCGAGTTCGCTGCCATCGCCTTGAACATCGTGCAGGTCGAACGGCAGGGTGGGCTCGTCGATGTCGCCGAGCAGTTCGCGGAAGAAAGCTTCGTGGGCTTCGAGGCTGACGCCCAATCGCGCCTGCGCCACGTAGTTGCGGTACGGCACCGAGACCGGCAGTTGGTCTTCTTGGCCCTGCATGCAGGCTTCGATCTCATGGGCCAGTACGGGTAACGAGGTGGCGTCGTTGATCAGGTGATGAAACACCAGCAGCGCTGCCCAGCGGTCATTGACCGGATCATTGGCATAGGCGATACGCATCATGGGCGCCTGACGAATGTCCAGGTGGTGATGACGCGGGTCGAGGGCTTCCTGCAACTGCGCGGGGTCGATGCGGATCTCTTCCACGCTTAGCTCGGCATGGCGCCAGACCACCTGAACCGGTTCATCGAGGTCCTCCCAAATTACGCTGGTGCGCAAGATGTCGTGGCGGGCAATCACCGTCTGCAAGGCCGCAGCGAGCTGATGCACGCGTTCCTGGCTGTCAAAGTTGAACAGTACCGTTCGCCGGTATGGATCATCCTCGGGGCCATCAGGTGGTGGTAAAGAATACCTTCCTGCAGCGGTGCCAAAGGGTAGACATCCTGTACGTTGCCTACGCCGCCGGGCACTTGGGCCACGATGCGGTCGATGGCGTCCTGAGTCAGGTCCACCAACGGCAGCATGTCCGGGGTAATCCGTTCGCAGTGCTCAGGAATCAGGTTGGCCGGCACCACGATTTCCATGCCGCCGCCCACGGCTGCGGCCAGCGCGGCCAGGGTTGGCTGGCTGAACAACACACGCACATCGGCGCTCATGTTCTGTTGGCGCATGCGTTCGATCAGCTTCACGGCCAACAGCGAGTGACCGCCGAGCTCGAAGAAGTGGTCATGACGACTCACTTGGTCGATGCCCAGCAGGTCTTGCCAGATATCGGCAATGGTCCGTTCGGCTACACCTTGCGGCGCCTGGTATTCACGGCTGACCAGGGCCTGTTGATCGGGAGCGGGCAGGGCCTTACGGTCCAGCTTGCCGTTGGGGGTCAACGGTAGAGACTCAAGACTGACATAGGCCGCAGGCACCATGTAATCCGGCAGTTGATTCAGCAAATGCTCGCGCAGTACGTCGAGGCTTACTTCCGAATCAGCGGTGAAGTAGGCCACCAGGCGCTTATCACCCGGCACATCATCGCGGGCCATGACTACTGCTTCTTTTACCGATTCATGTTTTGCAAGACAGGCTTCGATTTCACCCAGTTCGATACGGAAACCCCGGATCTTGACCTGATCATCGTTTCGGCCCAGATATTCGATATTGCCGTCTGCCAGCCAGCGGCCCAGATCGCCGGTTTTGTACATCCGGGCGTTCGGGTCCTTGCTGAACGGGTCACGCAGGAACCGCTCAGCGGTCAGGTCGTCGCGGTTCAGATAACCGCGAGCGACACCGGCACCACCGATGTAGATTTCTCCCGGAACACCCAGCGGGACGGGCTGCATCTGTTTATCCAGCAGGTAAAACTGAGTGTTGCCGACGGGTTTGCCGATGTGCGACGCAAAACCCTGTTCGCGGTCCATGGATACCCAACTCGAATACGTAGTGGTTTCCGACGGGCCATAGAGGTTGCACAGGCGTTTGACGTGGGTCTGCTGGAACAGGCTTTCCACCAGGCTGCGTTTCAGGGCTTCACCGGCGACGTTGACGGTGTGCACGCTTTCACTCAACCCCCCCGATTCCAGTAGCGCCTTGAGGGCTGAAGGTACGGTATTGATCAGCGTGACATCGTGGTCACCGTGCTGCAGTGCCAGCACATTAGTGACCACATCGACGCTGCCACCGGAGGTCAGTGGCGCGAAGCACTCGTAGACCGCGAGGTCGAAGTTCAGCGAGGTGGAGAACAGGGTTTTTGCCAGCACCGTCGAATCAAACGATTGATGCGCCCAGGTCAGGAAGTTCACGGTGTTGCGGTGTTCGATCATCACGCCTTTCGGCAGGCCGGTGGAGCCGGAGGTGTAGATTACGTAGGCCAAATGGGCCGGCGTCAGGTCCGGCACGTGCGGGTTCTGGACGGATTGCGCCTGCAAAGCGGTATCGTCCAGATTGATCAGCGGCACCGAAACATCCGTCAGCAGACCCAGCGTCGTGCGTTGTGCCAGAACCGCAGTCGGCGCGCTGTCCTGCAACATGTAGGCAATTCGGTCTGCAGGATAAGCCGGGTCCAGCGGCACATACCCGCCGCCGGCTTTCAAAATGGCCAGCAGACCAATGACCATCGATTCACTACGTTCGACGCAGATGGCGACACGAGAATCCGGTTTGACCCCGATATCACGCAAGTGATGCGCCAACTGGTTGGCCCGGTTATTCAGCTCGCGATAACTCAGGCGGACATCACCATGCACCACGGCGACCGCCTGCGGTGTGCGCTCGACCTGGGCTTCGAACAGCCCATGAATGGTCTGCTCCAGTGGGTAATCCAGCGCGGTGGCATTGAACTCTACAATCAGTTGATGGCGTTCCTGTTCCGGCAGGATCGACAGGCTGTGCAAGAGAGCCTGAGGTGCATGCTCAAGTGCTTCCACCAGGCTTTCCAGGGCCGCTTGCATATAGGCGCAGACCCTTTGCGCGTCTGCCTGCCCGGCAACCAGAGCAGTGAGTTTAAAGCCATCGCCCAAGTCATCGACGTTCAGGGTCAGTGGGTAGTTGGTGCGTTCTTCCCCACCCAGCACTTCAATACCGTGCCAGGCGTAGAGCGCTTCTGCCGAGGCGGTGCCAGCCGCGCCATGCCGGTAGTTGAGCAAGGCACTGAATAACGGCGCCGGCGCAGCGACACCGCTGCAGCGTTGCGCCAGAGCCAGCGAGGCATGCTCATGCTCAAGCAGTGCCGAGAGTTGTGCATGAGTGGCTTGAACGCTTGCCTGAGCCCCCTGATGACCCACATTAATACGCATGGGCAATGTGTTGATGAACATCCCCAGGGCACGGTCAGCACCTTCTCCGCTATTCATGCGGCCCATCAGTACGGTGCCGAAAACCACATCGTCCTTGCCAGAAATCCGGCTCAGCACCTGTGCCCACGCCAGATGATGCAGGCAGGCTGCGCTGACGCCCAACTGCCGGGCCTGCACACGCAAGCGCTTGCTCAGGGACGAATCCAGCGGCAGATGAGCCTCTTTGACACCGCTGCCGTCGCCTTGTACATCGTGCAGATCAAACGGCAGGGTGGGTTCATCGATGTCGCCGAGCAGGTCGCGGAAGAAGGCTTCGTGGGCCTCGATGCTGACGCCCAGACGCGCCTGAGCCACGTAGTTGCGGTACGGCACCGAGGCGGGCAGGTGGTGTTCCTGGCCCAGCATGCAGGCTTCGACTTCACGGGAAATAACGGCCAGCGAGGTGACATCGTCGATCAGATGATGAAACCGCAGCATTGCTACCCAACGCTCGTTGTCAGGGTCCTGCGCGCACACCATGTGGATCAGCGGTGCCTGACGAATATCCAGGCGGTGCTGACGAGGATCGAAACGCTCGTATAACCGGCTGGCTATATCGCCGTCGGCCGACTCCAGCAGCACGGTATCGAGCGTCAGGCGCGCTTTGCGCCAGACCACCTGAACCGGTTCGTCGAGGCCTTCCCAGAGTACGCTGGTGCGCAAGATGTCGTGGCGAGCAATCACCGTCTGCAAGGCCGCAGTGAAATGTTGTGCGCGTTCCAGGCTGTCAAAACCGAACAGAGCATATTGCAGGTACGGATCCCCCTCGGCGGCCATCAGGTGGTGGTAAAGGATGCCTTCCTGCAGCGGTGCCAACGGATAGATATCCTGTACGTTGGCCACACCTCCCTGCACCGTGGCCACGATGTGGTCGATGGCGTCCTGAGTCAGATCCGTCAATGGCAGCATGTCCGGCGTGATTTTCAGGCAACCGGGCTCAATGAGATTGGCCGGCACCACCACTCCCGTGCCACCCGCTGCTGCTGCCAGCGCCATCAGAGTTGGCTGGCTGAACAGCACCCGCACGTCGGCACGCAGGCCAATCTGACGCATGCGTTCGATGAGGCTGACCGCCAGCAGCGAATGTCCGCCCAGTTCAAAGAAATGGTCATGGCGACCTACCCGCTCCAGCCCCAGCAACGCCTGCCAGATCTCCGCCAGCGCATGTTCGATTTCACCTACCGGCGCCTCGTAACCACGACTGGCATAAGCGTCGTCCTCCGGCGCTGGCAATGCCCGTCGATCCAGCTTGCCGTTCGGCGTTAGCGGGAAACGCGCCAGTTTTACAAAGGCACTCGGGATCATGTACTCCGCCAGCCCTTGCGACAGTTGCTCGCGCAACTGTGCCGCCGACAACACGGCACCTTCCTGCGCTGTCAGGTACGCCACCAGGCGTTTGTCTCCGGGACGGTGCTCGCGCGCCAGTACCACCGCCTCCCTGACCCCGTGGCAACCCGCAAGCTGCGACTCGATCTCGCCCAGTTCGATACGGTAGCCCCGGAGCTTGACCTGATCGTCGTTACGCCCCAGGTACTCGATATTACCGTCCGCCAGCCAGCGCCCCAGATCCCCGCTCCTGTACATCCGCGCCGCCGGCTCGGCACTGAACGGATCCTCCAGGAAACGCTCCGCCGTCAATTCCGGCCGATTGAGATAACCACGGGCAACCCCGATACCGCCGATATGGATCTCGCCGCTGACCCCGATGGGTACCGGCTGGCCGTGCGCATCCAACAGGTAAATCTGTGTATTCGCTATCGGACGGCCGATCGGAACGATACCGATATCCTGCTCTGCCACGTAATGCCATGCAGTGACGTCAATGGCTGCTTCGGTGGGCCCGTACAGATTGTGCAACTCGCTTTTCGGGAAATGTGCCTGGCCTTGCAATTGCAAAGCATGCGGCAGCGCTTCACCACTGCAAAGTACTCGCTTGAGCGTCGAACACCGCCCTGCTGGCGTCTGATTGACAAAGGCCTGCAGCATGGAAGGAACAAAGTGCAGCATGCTGATGCTTCGGCGCTCGATCACCTCCATCAGGTAGTGAGGGTCTTGATGCCCGCCGGCGCGGGCCATGACCAGTTGTGCCCCGGCCAGCAGAGGCAGGAAGATCTCCCAGACCGATACATCGAAGCCGAAGGGAGTCTTCTGCAAGACACGATCATCGGCTCCGATCCGGTATTCGCTCTGCGCCCACCACAATCGGTTGACGACGCCGTCATGCTGGTTGGCCACGCCTTTGGGTTTACCAGTGGAACCCGAGGTATAGATCACATAGACCAGGTGCTGCGGCGTGATGGCCGGCACTACGGGATTATGTTCAGCCTCAACCTCCCAGTCGTCACCTTGCAGATCGAGCGTCGGTACCGCCAACTCGCCCAGTAACGTCCGGGTCTCGCCCTGCACCAGCACCGTCACCGGCGTGCTGTCCTCCAACATGTAGTGCAACCGCTCCGACGGATACCCAGGATCCAGCGGCACATACGCACCGCCCGCCTTCAGAATACCCAGCAAGCCCACCACCATTTCCAGGCTGCGCTGCGCACAGATCGCAACCCGATCATCCGGCTGGACACCCAGGCCGATCAGATAATGTGCCAGTCGATTCGCCCGGGCATTGAGTTCGCCATAGGTCAGGCTTCCGGTTTCATCGGCCACCGCCAGGGCATCCGGCCGTCGTGCCACCTGCTCCTCGAACAGTTGATGAAGCAACTTGTCCGCCGGGTAGGCCACTGCCGTATCGTTGAACGACTCCAACACCTGCCGACGTTGCTCGCACGACAGCAGCGGCAGTTCTCCGACCGATTGCTGGTCATCCGCCACCATGCCTTCCAGAAGCACCTGCAAGTGCCCCGCCATCCGCTCGATCGTCGCACGTTCGAACAGATCGCTCGCATATTCCAGAGAGCCCATCAACCCGCCATCCGCTTCGACCAGCGAAAGCGACAGATCGAACTGGGCCGTCGTGTGCGGCGCTTGCAGCGGCTCCAGGCTCAGCTCCGGCAGGCTGAGTTCGCTGCCGCCCGGCGTGTTGTTCAGCGCCAGCATGACCTGGAAGATCGGGCTATGAGCCAGGCTGCGCGGGGGCTGCAGCGCCTCCACCACCTGCTCGAACGGCAGGTCCTGATGCGCATGTGCCGCCAGCATGATCGCCTTGACCTGCTCCAGCAGCGCCGTCACGCTCAGGCTCCCTTCCGGCCTGATCCGCAGCGCCAGTGTGTTGACGAAGAAGCCAATCAGCGACTCCAGTTCGCTGCGCGGACGATTTGCCACCGGCGTGCCGATCACCACATCGTCCTGCCCGCTGAACCGGCTCAACAGACTCGACCAGCCCACCAGCAAAGTCATGAACAGCGTTGCACCGTGACGCTGGCCCAACTGCCGCAACCCTGCCGTCAAAGCCGGACTCAGGGCCAGGCTCACACGCCCCCCGGCATAACTGCGCAACGGTGGGCGGCGGTGGTCGCTTGGCAGCTCCAGCAAGGCCGGTGCTCCGCTCAGGTGTTGCCGCCAGAAGTCGACCTGCGTGTGCAGGTTTTCGCCCTGCAACCATTGCCGCTGCCACGCGGCGTAGTCGACATACTGGAAGGCCAGTGCCGGCAGAGGGTCGGCCAGCCCTTGGCTGAAGGCACGGTACAACGTCCCGATTTCTTGCAGCAGAACGCCCGTTGACCAACCGTCCGAAACGATATGGTGCTGCGTCACCAGCAGGATGTGCTCCGTCTCCGACAGTTGCACAAGCCGCCCGCGAACCAGCGGACCGCTCGACAAGTCGAATGGCGCCACCGCCTCCTCGCGAGCGAGCCGCTCCACGGCCTCGTGTTGTGTCTCGTGTTGCGCCGCGCTGTCCAGAGCGCGCAGGTCATGAGTGGCCAGGGCGAAACCCTGGGTCGCCGGCGCGATCACCTGGATCGCCTGGCCCTCGTGCAAGGCAAAATGGGTGCGCAGGGTTTCGTGGCGCGCCACGATCCGGTCCAGCGTGGCCTGCAAGGCCTCGCTGTCCAATCGGCCGCGCAAGCGCAGTCCCGCCGGGATGTGATAGGCGGCTCCCGCCGCACGGTCCAGTTGATCGAGGAACCACAAGCGCTGTTGCGCCCACGACAGCGGCAATGGCAGATCGCGATCCACTGGCGTCAACGGCGTCTGCGCAGTGAGCCGGGCGCTCGCCACCTGACGTGCCTGACCTTGCAGCGTCGGCTCGGCAAACACATCCCGCAGTGCCACTTCGACCTCGAAGCGCTGACGCAGACGCGAAACCAGTTGCACCGCCAGTAACGAATGCCCTCCCAGTTCAAAGAAGTGATCGTGGCGACCTACACGATCCAGCCCCAGCAACGCCTGCCAGATATCCGCTAGCGCATGTTCGATTTCACCTACCGGCGGCTCGTAACCACGACTGGCATAAGCGTCGTCCTCCGGCTCCGGCAATGCCCGTCGATCCAGCTTGCCATTCGGCGTTAGCGGGAAACGCGCCAGCGTTACGAAGGCGCTCGGAATCATGTATTCCGCCAGCCTTTGCGACAGTTGCTCGCGCAACTGCGGCGCCGACAACACGGCACCTTCCCGCGCCGTCAGGTACGCCACCAGGCGTTTGTCGCCGGGACGGTGCTCGCGCACCAGCACCACAGCCTCCCTGACTCCGGGGCACTCAGACAGTTGCGACTCGATCTCGCCCAGTTCGATACGGAAGCCACGGAGCTTGACCTGATCGTCGTTGCGCCCCAGGTACTCGATATTGCCGTCCGCCTGCTGGCGTACCAGATCGCCGCTGCGATACAGGCGATCACCGTTAACGAAGGGGCTGTCGATGAAGCGCTCGGCCTGCTGGTGCGGCAGGTTCAGGTAGCCGCGGGTGACACCGGCACCGCCTATGTGCAGTTGACCGATCACGCCCAGCGGAACGCGCTGGTCATGCGTATCCAGCACGTAAAGTCGCGTATTGCCGATCGGACGACCGATCGGCAGCGTGGCTTCTGGCACCGGCATGTGCGGCTCCAGTGTCCAGGAACTGCAATCCACAGTGGTTTCCGTCGGTCCGTAAACGTTGTGTAAACGTGCCCATGGCAGGCGCTGGCGGACCTGCCTGGCCAGCGCGACCGTCAGCTCACCGCCGCCGCACACGATATCGGTCAGGCTGAGGCACTGGCTGCTGTCCGGCAGATCGAGGAATTGCTGGAGCAGCACCGGTACGAACTGCACCACACTGACTTGCCGCTCACGAATCAGCCGAGCCAGATAGGCTGGATCATGTTGCCCGTCGGGACGCGCCAGTACCAATGGCAGACCACTGCACAGCGGCCAGAAGATTTCCCACACCGAGGCGTCGAAACTGATCGATGTCTTGTGCAACAGCGCGCCGTGTTGCGCTGTCGGACAAAGTAGCGAGCCCCACTGCACCAGATTCACGACGTTTCGATGTTCGACCTGGACGCCCTTGGGCAGACCGGTGGAGCCGGAGGTGTAGATTACGTAGGCCAGATGGGCCGGGGTCAGGCCCGGCACGTGCGGATTCTGGACGGATTGCGCCTGCAAAGCGACGTCGTCCAGATTGATGACAGGCAGCGAGCCGAGCGTCAGCACATCCGCAGTCGCGGCCTGCACCAGCACTGCGGCCGGTGTGCTGTCCAGCAGCATATAGGCCAAGCGTTCAGCGGGGTAGGCTGGGTCCAGCGGCACATAACCGGCTCCGGCCTTGAGGATCGCCAGCAGGCCTACGATCATCTGTGGCCCACGTTCGACGCAGATCGCCACCCGATCATCCGGGCCGATGCCCAGTTCGATCAACTGGTGCGCCAGTTTGTTGGCCCGGTTATTCAGCTCGCGATAACTCAGGCGGAGATCGCCATGCACCAGAGCGACTGCTTGCGGCGTACGCTCTACCTGAACTTCGAACAGCCCATGAATCGTCTGCTCCAGCGGGTAATCCAACGCAGTGGCGTTGAAGTCCACCAGTAGTGTCTGCAATTCATCCTGCGGCAGGATTGGCAACGTGTTGAGCGGTGATGACGGAGCGTCTGCCAATGCATTGACCAAACTTTCCAACGCTGTTTGCACGTAGCCTGCGATCCGTTCAGCCCCGATGTCGATCGGGCAGGTGAGGGTCAAGGCAAAACCCTGGCCCTGATCATCCACGCTTAAGGCCAGAGGGTAGTTGGTGCGTTCCGTGCCTTTCAACCGCTCGATATCGAGCCAGGCCCCCAGTCCCTTGGCATTACTTGATGCGTCGCTGTGGCGGTAGTTGAGTAAGGCGCTGAACAACGGAGTCGGCGTCGGCACCCCGCTGCAGCGCTGAGCCAGTACCAGTGACGCATGTTCATGGCCGAGCAACGCGGTCAGACGGGCGTGGGTCTGCTTCACGCCGTTGCGTACGCCCTGGTTGCCCAGCTCAACCCGCAACGGCAGGGTGTTGATGAACATCCCCAACGAGCGGTCGGCGCCGTCGCCACCTTGCATCCGTCCCATCAATACTGTGCCGAAGACCACCTCATCCTTGCCGGTGACTTTGCCCAGTACCTGAGCCCAGGCCAGGTGGTACAGGCTGGCCGCACTGACGCCCAGACTCTGTGCCTGCTGGCGCAAACGGCGGGCCAGGTCAGGCTCGACCTCTTGGCGCACTTCTTCGAGTTCGCTGCCATCGCCCTGCACATCGCGCAGGTCGAACGGCAGGGTGGGCTCGTCGATGTCGCCGAGCAGGTTACGGAAGAACGCTTCGTGGGCTTCGAGACTGACGCCCAGACGCGCCTGCGCCACGTAGTTGCGGTACGGCACCGAGACCGGCAACAGGTGTTCCTGACCCTGCATGCAGGCTTCGATCTCATGCGCCAGCACGGGGAGCGACGTGGCGTCGTTGATCAGGTGATGGAACACCAGCAGTGCTGCCCAGCGGTCATTGACTGAGTCATGGGCATAGGCGATGCGCATCATGGGCGCCTGGCGGATGTCCAAGGGGTGGTGACGCGGGTCGAGGGCTTCCTGCAACTGCGCGGCGGGATCAGTTGCCTCGGAATCGATGCGGATCTCTTGCACGCTCATCTCGGCGTGGCGCCAGACCACCTGAACCGGTTCGTCGAGGTCTTCCCAACGTACGCTGGTGCGCAAAATGTCGTGGCGGGCAATTACCGTTTGCAAGGCCACCGCAAACTGTTGCACGCGTATCTGGCTGTCAAAGTTGAACAGCACCGTTCGCCGGTACGGATCATTCTCGGAGGCCATCAGGTGGTGATAAAAAATGCCTTCCTGCAGCGGTGCCAAGGCATAGATATCCTGCACATTGGCTACACCACCCGGCACATGGGCCACGATCTGGTCGATTGACGCCTGATTCAGGTCTACCAATGGCAGCATGTTCGGAGTGATGTGTTCGCACTCCTCAGGAATCAGGTTGGTCGGCACCACGATTTCCGTGCCACCGCCCACGGCTGCGGCCAGCGCTGCAAGGGTTGGCTGGGTGAACAGCACGCGTACGTCGGCACTCAGGCCGACCTGGCGCATGCGTTCGATCAGCTTCACGGCGAGCAGCGAGTGGCCGCCGAGCTCGAAGAAGTGGTCATGACGACCGACCTGATCGATGCCCAACAGGTCTTGCCATATCTCGGCAATGGCCCGTTCGGTAGCCCCTTGCGGCGCTTGGTATTCGCGACTGATCACCGACGACAGATCCGGTGCGGGCAGGGCCTTGCGGTCCAGTTTTCCGTTGGGGGTCAGCGGCAGAGACTCTAGACGGACGTAGGCGGCAGGCACCATGTAATCCGGCAGTTGCGCCTGCAAATGGGTACGCAGGGTTTCGATGTTCTGCGTTTCGTCCGACACCGGTGATGTGTAATAAGCCACCAGACGCTTGTCGCCAGGCACGTCTTCACGCGCGATGATCACGGCGTCCTTCACCGATTCATGCTTTGCCAGTAGCGCTTCGATCTCTCCCAGTTCGATACGGAAGCCGCGGATCTTGACCTGATCGTCGTTGCGTCCCAGATACTCGAGGCTGCCATCGGCCAGCCAACGCACCAGGTCGCCGGTGCGGTACAGCCGGGCGCCAGGCTGTTCGCTGAACGGGTTGATGAGGAAGCGTTGTTCATTCAGTTCGGGACGGTTCAGGTAGCCACGCGCAACCCCGGCGCCGCCGACATACAACTCGCCGGGCACGCCCAGAGGCACGGGCTCTCGCTGTGCATCGAGCACATAAAGCTGCAAATCCGGAATTCGCCGGCCAATCGGGCTGACACCTGTGCGCTCGGCATCTGCAGCCAGCAGTGGGTAATACGTCACGTGCACCGTGGTTTCGGTGATGCCGTACATGTTGACCAGTTGCGTCCCGGCGTTGGCCTGTCTGGCGTACCAGGGTTTGAGCATGGCCGTGTCCAGCGCTTCGCCACCGAAGATCACCTGACGCAACGAGTGCGACTGCTGGCTTTCGCCTTGCGCCGCGATCAGTTGACGGAAGGCACTTGGTGTCTGGCTGAGCACCGTGACGCCGGCGTCGCAGAGCAGTGCATAGCATTCCTGCGGCGAACGGCTGACCAGTTGCGGGACGATAAGCAGTTGAGCGCCATGAACCAGCGCGCCCCAGATTTCCCAGACCGAGAAGTCAAAGGCGAACGAATGGAACAGCGCCCAGACGTCATTGGCATTGAAGTCAAACCATGCGTCAGTGGCCGAGAACAGGCGCGCCACGTTGCGATGCTCGACCTGCACGCCTTTCGGCATACCGGTGGAGCCGGAGGTGTAGATCACGTAGGCCAGATGGGCCGGGGTCAGGCCAGGTACGTGCGGATTCTGGACGGATTGCATCTGCAAAGCCGTGTCGTCCAGATTGATAACAAGCAGCGAACCGAGCGACAGCACGTCCGCTGTCACGGCCTGCACCAGCACTGCGGCCGGTGAGCTGTCCTGCAGCAGATAGGCCAGACGTTCAGCGGGGTAGGCGGGGTCCAGCGGCACATAACCCGCGCCTGCCTTGAGGGTCGCCAGCAGGCCGACGATCATCGGCTCGCTGCGCTCGACGCAGATCGCCACCCGATTATCCGGGCCGATGCCCAGTTCGATCAACTGGTGCGCCAGCTGGTTGGCACGATTATTCAGCTCGCGATAACTCAGGCGGAGATCGCCATGCACCACAGCGACCGCTTGCGGCGTGCGCTCGACCTGCGCTTCGAACAGCCCATGAATGGTCTGCTCCAGTGGGTAATCCAGCGTGGTGGCATTGAAGTCGACAATGAGTTGATTGCGTTCCTGTTCCGGCAGGATCGACAGGCTGTTTAAAGGCGCCTGTGGTGCATGCTCAAGTGCTTCCACCAGGCTTTCCAGTGCCGTTTGCACGTAGCCAGCGATCCGTTCAGCCCCGATATCGATTGGGCAGGTGAGGGTAAAAGTAAAGCCCAGGCCCTCATCATCCACGTTCAGGGCCAGCGGGTAGTTGGTGCGTTCCGTGCCTTTTAATCGCTCGATATCGATCCAGTTACCCAGACCCTCGGCGGCACTGCTCGTTACGTCGGTGTGGCGATAGTTGAGCAAGGCGCTGAACAACGGAGTCGGCGCCGGCACCCCACTGCAACGCTGAGCCAACACGAGAGACGCATGTTCATGACCGAGCAATGCGGTCAGGTGGGCGTGGGTCTGCTTAACGCCGTTGCGTACGCCCTGGTTGCCCAGCTCGACCCGTAACGGCAGGGTGTTGATGAACATCCCCAACGAGCGGTCGGCGCCGTCGCCACCCTGCATCCGTCCCATCAGTACGGTGCCGAAGACCACCTCATCCTTGCCGGTGACTTTGCCCAATACCTGAGCCCAGGCCATGTGATACAGGCTGGCCGTACTCACACCGCATAGCCGGGCCTGCTTGCGCAGGCGCTGGCTCAATGTGTCATCAATACGGTGCTGCACTTCTTCGATTACGCTGCCATCGCCTTGCACATCGTGCAGGTCAAACGGCAGGGTGGGCTCGTCGATGTCGCCGAGCAGGTCGCAGAAGAAGGCTTCGTGGGCTTCGAGACTGACGCCCAATCGCGCCTGCGCCACGTAGTTGCGGTACGGCACCGAGGCGGGCAACAGGTGTTCCTGACCCTGCATGCAGGCTTCAATTTCATGGGCCAGTACGGGGAGCGAGGTGGCGTCGTTGATCAGGTGATGGAACACCAGCAGCGCTGCCCAGCGGTTGTTGACCGGATCATGGGCATAGGCAATGCGCATCATGGGCGCCTCGCGGATGTCCAAGTGGTGGTGATGCGGGTCGAGGACTTCCTGCAACTGCGCGGTGATATTTGGGGCTGCTGGGTCGATGCGGATCTCTTCCACGCTCAACTCGGCATGGCGCCACACCACCTGGACTGGTTCGTCGAGGTCTTCCCACAGTACGCTGGTGCGCAAGATGTCGTGGCGGTCAATCACCGCCTGCAAGGCTTCCGCGAACTTTTGCACGCGTTGCTGGCTGTCAAAGTTGAACAGCGCTGTTCGCCGGTACGGATCATCCTCGGGGGCCATCAGATGATGGTAAAGAATGCCTTCCTGCAGCGGTGCCAACGGATAGATATCCTGCACGTTGGTCCCGCCGCCCGGCACACGAGCCACGATCTGGTCGATGGACGCCTGATTCAGGTCTACCAATGGCAGCATATCCGGGGTGATGTGTTTGCAGTGCTCAGGAATCAGGTTGGCCGGTACGACGACTTGCGTGCCGCCGTCCACGGCAGCGGCCAGCGCGGCCAGGGTTGGCTGGCTGAACAGCACACGCACGTCGGCACTCAGGCCAATCTGACGCATGCGTTCGATCAGTTTTACGGCGAGCAGCGAGTGACCACCCAGTTCGAAGAAGTGGTCATTGCGACCGACCTGATCAATGCCCAATAGGTCTTGCCAGAGATCGGCGATGGCGATCTCGATGCCACCGACGGGAGCCTCGTATCCATGGCTGATCACCGATGACTGGTCGGGAGCGGGCAGGGCCTTGCGGTCCAGCTTTCCGTTGGGGGTCAGCGGCAGTTTTTCCAATTGCACATAGGCGGTCGGGACCATGTAGTCCGGCAGTTGCCCCAGTAAGTACTCGCGCAGTATGTCGAGGCTCACTTCCGAATCAGCGGTGAAGTAGGCCACCAGGCGCTTATCACCCGGCACATCATCGCGGGCCATGACTACTGCTTCTTTTACCGATTCATGTTTTGCAAGACAGGCTTCGATTTCACCCAGTTCGATACGGAAACCACGGATCTTGACCTGATCATCGTTTCGGCCCAGATATTCGATATTGCCGTCTGCCAGCCAGCGGCCCAGATCGCCGGTTTTGTACATCCGGGCGTTCGGGTCCTTGCTGAACGGGTCACGCAGGAACCGCTCAGCGGTCAGGTCGTCGCGGTTCAGATAACCGCGAGCGACACCGGCACCACCGATGTAGATTTCTCCCGGAACACCCAGCGGGACGGGCTGCATCTGTTTATCCAGCAGGTAAAACTGAGTGTTGCCGACGGGTTTGCCGATGTGCGACGCAAAACCCTGTTCGCGGTCCATGGATACCCAACTCGAATACGTAGTGGTTTCCGACGGGCCATAGAGGTTGCACAGGCGTTTGACGTGGGTCTGCTGGAACAGGCTTTCCACCAGGCTGCGTTTCAGGGCTTCACCGGCGACGTTGACGGTGTGCACGCTTTCACTTAACCCCCCCGATTCGAGCAGCGCCTTGAGGGCTGAAGGTACGGTATTGATCAGCGTGACATCGTGGTCACCCTGCTGCATTGCCAGCACATTAGTGACCACATCGACGCTGCCACCGGAGGTCAGTGGCGCGAAGCACTCGTAGACCGCGAGGTCGAAGTTCAGCGAGGTGGAGAACAGGGTTTTTGCCAGCACCGTCGAATCAAACGATTGATGCGCCCAGGTCAGGAAGTTCACGGTGTTGCGGTGTTCGATCATCACGCCTTTCGGCAGGCCGGTGGAGCCGGAGGTGTAGATTACGTAGGCCAAATGGGCCGGCGTCAGGTCCGGCACGTGCGGGTTCTGGACGGATTGCGCCTGCAAAGCGGTATCGTCCAGATTGATCAGCGGCACCGAAACATCCGTCAGCAGACCCAGCGTCGTGCGTTGTGCCAGAACCGCAGTCGGCGCGCTGTCCTGCAACATGTAGGCAATTCGGTCTGCAGGATAAGTCGGATCCAGCGGCACATACCCGCCGCCGGCTTTCAAAATGGCCAGCAGACCAATGACCATCGATTCACTACGTTCGACACAGATGGCGACACGAGAATCCGGTTTGACCCCGATATCACGCAAGTGATGCGCCAGTTGGTTGGCCCGGTTATTCAGCTCGCGATAGCTCAGGCGAACATCACCATGCACCACGGCGACCGCTTGCGGTGTGCGCTCGACCTGGGCTTCGAACAAGCCATGAATGGTCTGCTCCAGTGGGTAATCCAGCGCGGTGGCATTGAACTCTACAATCAGTTGATGGCGTTCCTGTTCCGGCAGGATTGACAGGCTGTGCAAGGGCGCCTGAGGTGCATGTTCAAGTGCTTCCACCAGGCTTTGCAGAGCCGCTTGCATGTAGTTGCAGACACGCTGCGCGCCGATGTCGACAACGGTCTGGGCGTTGAGTATGAAGCCCTCACCCAGATCGTCCACGTTCAGGGTCAATGGGTAGTTGGTGCGTTCCTGCCCACTTAGCATTTGAATGCCGGCCCATGCGGCATCGGCTTCCGGACTCAATGCTTCGCTACCGCTGTGTCGGTAGTTGAGCAGGGCGCTGAACAACGGCAGATCGCCAGGTACGCCGCTGCAACGTTGTGCCAGTGCCAGCGAGGCATGCTCATGCTTCAGCAGGGCCGACAGCTGCGCATGAGTGGCTTTGACGCTGACTTGAGCCCCCCGATGGCCTACGTCGATGCGCATCGGCAAGGTGTTGATGAACATGCCCAGCGCGCGGTCTGTCCCCGCGCTGCCGCTCATGCGGCCCATCAGGACCGTACCGAAAACTACGGTATCCTTGCCGGTGACTTTGCTCAGTACCTGAGCCCAGGCCAGGTGCACCAGACTGGCCGCACTCACCCCGGCTTGTCGGGCCTGCTTACGCAGGCGCTGGCTCAACGTGTAATCGATACGGTGATGCACTTCTTCGATTAAGCTGCCGTCGCCTTGTACATCGTGCAGGTTGAACGGCAGAGTGGGCTCGTCTATATCGCCAAGCAGGTCGCGGAAAAAGGCTTCGTGGGATTCGAGACTGACGCCCAGACGGGCCTGAGCGACGTAGTTGCGGTAAGGCGCCGAGGCAGGCAATTCATGGCCTTCACCCCGCATCAGGGCCTGTATTTCGTCACGCATCACATCCAGGGCCGTGTGGTCGAGCACCAGGTGATGACACAGCAGCAACGAGACGATTCGTTTTTGGGGGGCATCGTAGGCACTGACCAGCCGCATCAACGGTGCCTGCCCCAGCTCCAGGCGATAGTGCCGAGGGTCGTACCGATCCTGCAGTTGCGTGGAGATATCGCCCTGCGCCGGGTCGAGGTCGAGGGTTTCCATGCCCAGGGAAGCCTGACGCCAGACCACTTGCACCGACTCGTCCAGTCCTTCCCAAAACAGCGAGGTGCGGAGGATATCGTGGCGTTGAATCAACTGTTGCAGTGCTTGGCTGAATGCGTCCAGACGGGCTTGATCCTGAAAAGCGAAAACCGATTTCAGCACATACGGATCGCCGCGCTCCGCAGAAAGATGGTGGTAAAGAATGCCTTCCTGCAGGGGTGCCAAGGCATAGATGTCCTGCACATTGGCTGCACCACCCGGCACACGTGCCACGATCTGGTCGATGGACGCCTGCGTCAGGTCCACCAACGGCAGCATGTCCGGAGTGATGTGTTCGCAGTCCTCAGGGATCAGGTTGGCCGGTACGACGACTTCCGTGCCGCCGCCCACGGCAGCGGCCAGCGCGGCCAGGGTTGGCTGGCTGAACAGTACGCGCACGTCAGCACTCAGGCCGATCTGGCGCATGCGCTCGATCAGCTTCACGGCGAGCAGCGAGTGGCCGCCAAGCTCGAAGAAGTGGTCATGCCGACCGACCTGATCGAGACCCAGCAGGTCTTGCCATATCTCGGCAATGGCCCGTTCTTTAGCCCCTTGCGGTGCCTGGTACTCACGACTGACCACCGATGACTGATCGGGAGCAGGCAGGGCGTTGCGGTCCAGTTTGCCGTTGGAGGTCAACGGCAGTTTTTCCAACTGCACATAGGCGGTCGGGACCATGTAGTCCGGCAGTTGCGCCAGTAAATAATCGTGCAGTACGTCGAGGCTCACTTCCGAATCGCCGATGAAGTAGGCCACCAGGCGCTGGTCGCCGGGAATGTCTTCACGGGCCATCGCCAAGGCGTCACGAACGGCCTCATGGGCTGCCAGTTTGGCTTCGATTTCACCCAGTTCTATACGTAAGCCGCGGATCTTGACCTGATCGTCGTTGCGGCCCAGGTACTCAAGGTTGCCGTCGTCCAGCCAGCGCACAAGGTCGCCGGTGCGATAAAGCCGGGCACCGGGTTGTTCGCTGAACGGGTTGGCGAGAAAGCGTTGTTCATTCAGCTCAGGACGATTCAGGTAGCCACGCGCAACACCGGCGCCGCCGACATACAACTCACCGGGCACGCCCAGAGGCACGGGCTCGCGCTGTGCATCGAGCACATAAAGCTGCAAATCCGGAATTCGCCGGCCAATCGGGCTGACACCTGTGCGCTCGGCATCTGCAGCCAGCAGTGGGTAATACGTCACGTGCACCGTGGTTTCGGTGATGCCGTACATGTTGACCAGTTGCGTTCCGGCGTTGGTTGGTCTGGCGTACCAGGGTTTGAGCATGGTCGTATCCAGCGCTTCACCACCAAAGATCACTTGGCGTAACGAGTGCGATTGCTGGTTTTCGCCTTGAGCGGCAATCAACTGCCGGAAGGCGGAAGGTGTCTGGTTCAACACCGTCACGCCTGCATCACACAACAAGGCATAGCATTCCTGCGGCGAACGGCTGACCAATTGCGGGACGATCAGCAGTTGAGCGCCGTGAACCAGCGCGCCCCAGATTTCCCAGACCGAGAAGTCAAAGGCGAATGAGTGGAACAGTGCCCAGACGTCATTGGCGTTGAAGCCAAACCACGCGTCGGTGGCCGAGAACAGCCGCGCCACGTTGCGATGTTCGACCTGCACGCCCTTGGGCAGGCCGGTGGAGCCGGAGGTGTAGATCACGTAGGCCAGATGCGAAGCGTTCAGGCCCGGTACGTGCGGATTCTGGACGGATTGCGTCTGCAAAGCCGTATCGTCCAGATTGATAACAGGCAGCGAGCCGAGCGGCAGCACGTCCGCTGTCGCGGCCTGCACCAGCACTGCGGCCGGTGAGCTGTCTTGCAGCAGATAGGCCAGACGTTCAGCGGGGTAGGCGGGGTCCAGCGGCACATAACCTGCGCCCGCCTTGAGAATCCCCAGCAATCCGATGATCATCTGTGGCCCACGTTCGACGCAAATGGCGACCCGATCATCCAGGCCAATGCCCTTTTCGATCAGGTGATGCGCCAACTGGTTGGCTTCACGATTCAGTTCGGCGTAAGTCAGTACCTTGCCGGTATGGTCGCTGACGGCGCAGGCGTCTGGTTGGCGTTCGGCCTGTCGCTCGAATCGGGTGTGAATGAGTTCGTCTTGTGGGTAAAGGTGTTCTGCAGCATTGAATGTCAGCAGCAGTTGTTGCTGTTCGGCCTTCGGCATGATCGGAAAGTGCCAAACCGCCGTGTCTTGCCATTCGATCACGTGGGTAAGCATTGAAAGAATACGCGTTTGAATCTTCTGCACTTCTTCGCGCGTGAAAAACGCCGTATTGAAGTTGAAGTCCAGATAAACGTCTTTGTCCGGGTGATAGTCACAGGTGGAAATCGCCAGTGGGAGGCGCTCATACCCGCTGTACTCGCGGAATATTTCGGTCGGGCTGTTCCCGAATACTGCATTTCCGTCGAGGCTTTCAAACGACAGTGACAGGTCAAACAGTTGCCGACGGCCCGCCTGGCTCAGTTTCAGTACCCTGTTAAGTTCTGCGATCGGAAAGCGTTGATGTCGGTAGCTGCGGCGCAAGCTGGCCGAAGTAGCCTGCATCAGTTGCAGAAACGAAGCCTCTGGGTCCACGTCGAGACGGACGGGGCTCAGGGAGGAAAACATGCCCGCCGTGTTCTTCTGGTAAGCCGTTGTCCTGTTGTGGACTGGCATGCCGATTACGATGGAGTCGACGCCGGTGGTACGGCAGAAGTACGTGCTGATGATGCTTATGAAAATATGCGCGAGTGACAGGTTCTTGCCACGTGCAAACTGCGCAAGTTCATTGAACAGCCGCCGGGGAATCTTCATCTGGCTCAGTGCGCTCGGCGCTACACGGTTGTCGGCAACTGCGACGCGTGGCTGTAGCAAAGGCGGCGGCAGCTCGGCATACAGCTCTGTCCAGAACGCCTTGTCACGTTCGAAGCGGGGCGATTCTGTATAGGCTTGATCCTCTGCGATAAACGAGAGGTATGCATTTCCCTGAGGAGGGTTTTGATCATCACGCAGCAAGCCGTTGTAAGCATCTGCGACAGCTTGAAGAAGCAAATTGACCGTGATGCCATCACATATCAGGTGATGGTAGCGGTGCAGGCAGTAATAGCGGTTTGGCCCGCAGCGCACGAGCCGGGCCTCCCAAAGCACTTCACCCACCAGGTTGAATGGCTGACGAAAAACATCGTGCAGGTACGCCTTTACATGCTGCTCTGAAGCCTGTTCACCAGAGAACTCGACAACGCTTAACTGCGATTTGACGTAAGGCAACACACGCTGACGTACATTGCCGCCTTGCACACTGAGCACCAGGCGCAAGGAGTCATGGCGATCCACGACCAGTTGGAACGCTTTCTCGAAAAGCGGAACATCCAGTTCCCCTTTGATTTCAAGGATCATGCCGATGTTGTAGTAGGGCAGTTCAGGGTTCGCGATTTGGTCAAACCAAATGCCTTGCTGAGGAGAGGTGAGTTCGAAGTCCTGACATTCATTGTCGAACATTGGCAAGTCAGCGGAGATCATGTTGGCGCCTGCATTCACGTCACTCAGACTCTCAATAGCCAATGGACCGGCCGTGAAAAGTCAGGGACAGGGGGTCGGTATGTGCAATGAGTAGGCTGTTTGTTCGGTCATCACAGCGAACCGACCGTGACGCCGTCGTCGTCGCACGCTTGCTTCAGCAGCCGATATCATCGTGTGACGTGCGGGCGGCGTTGATCCAGAAGCGTGTACGAAGTCAGTGGATTTCAGAGCGCAGGCGCAGCCATGAATGAAACGATCGGCTTGAGGTGATTAGACGTTTGACGAGGGGATAAATCTGCACTGGAAAGCGGGGACTTCTGCGTGATCGAATCGGCAGGGTGGAGCGTGGGGCGATGCCTCTGGACAAGGTGCTTGGTCAGGTTGTCTGCTCAAGCAGGGGAGAGACAACCGTTCCGAAAACCCTTAATCAAGAACGCCGATACGCTGCTCATCCGGCCAGAACAACGCCGCCTGCCCGCACGCCTGGCCCTGCGAGTCCAATAAGGTCCACACCACACCTGCATAGATCATGAACGGTTGATTATCCGCATCCACTCGCCAGCCGCTGTAGCCCTCGGCGATGCCATTGGCGGTGACTTGCTCCAGCAATACCTGGCGCGCAGCGCGATCGAGCTCCGAGGCGCTGAAACGTGAGGGCATGCCGATAAAGCTGTCGCGCGGGTACTTGAAGCATTGCAGTGCGCATTCGTTGACGTAGGTAAAACGCGGGTCGGCGGCGCCATCGTGGGCCAACAGGCTATAGGGCGCCTGAGTATGCAGCCAGGTGAGGCGTTGTTGCGAGTCCAGTTGCCGAGGGGACGGCAATCCGTGGCCGGTCCAATGTCGGTAGCTTTCATCAAGCACTTTTATGAGCTGTTCTTGAGACACCTGTCACCTCGCATAGTGAGTTTGAAACGTTTGCCCTTTGGCAGGCACGCCGTAGCGAGCGCAAGGTCGCCGCGATGCCGTTACGCTGCCAGTGGTGTAATCAGCGAGCAAGCAAAGATGTTTTTATTAGAGGATTTATTTCTGAGACGGTACGCTATATCCCAGTCTGCAACGGTTAGTTGATGTTGTTTTGCCACCTTGATCGCCTGGCTTACATGAAAAGGGGCGTGACCGAAGACCATGTTTTCCGGGTTTTCATCAGGCACCATTATGATATATTTATTGACCATGGTATTTAAAGGTTGATAAATTAAATTTAATTATTATTTGTGGATTAGTGGAGGTGCGCTGGTTTAAATATTGCTAGAGGGCAAGAATGAGAATTCTTGCGTCGAAACGCCACAGGGCTTAACGTAACAGACTGCCCGCTAATATGAGTGACTGTCATGAGTGATATTTTAAATAAAATAAAACATTATAAGCTTCAGGAAATAGAGGCAGCGAAAGCGAGTTTGCCATTAAGCCGCCTCAAGCAGCTTGCCCTCGAACAGTCCAGCCCGCGCGGTTTTTATAAAGCACTGAAAGCAAAAGAACAGCAGGGTCTGATAGGGTTAATCGCAGAAATTAAAAAAGCCAGTCCGTCAAAAGGTCTGATTCGCGAAGACTTCAACCCTCCCGAACTGGCGAAGGCCTATGAAGTCGGTGGGGCCGCCTGTTTATCCGTTCTTACCGACACACCAAGCTTTCAGGGCTCCCCGCAGTTTCTCATTGACGCGCGAAATGCGTGCGCCCTTCCCGTGCTGCGCAAGGACTTCATGTTTGATACTTACCAGGTGCATGAGGCACGTGCCTGGGGTGCGGATTGCATATTGCTGATCATGGCCTCATTGAGTGATGACCTGGCTGCCGAACTTGAAAGTGCGGCCATGACGCTGGGAATGGACGTTTTGGTAGAAGTGCATGACGAACATGAAATGGAGCGTGCGCTCAAACTGTCTTCCCCGCTGCTCGGCGTCAATAACCGTAACCTGCACACCTTTGAAGTAGATCTCGGCGTGAGCGAGCGACTGTCATCAATGGTGCCCGCAGGCAAACTTCTGGTCGGCGAAAGTGGAATCGGTAACCATAATGATTGCCTACGGCTCAAAAAATCCGGCATCACTACCTTTCTGGTCGGCGAAAGCCTGATGCGCAAAGAGGATGTAGTGGCGGCGACAAAAACACTGCTGACCGGCAGTGCTGACTGACACGTATTAAATTCATGGCTCAGAGGGGCGATCATGCGCTCCTCTGACGAGTCATTTGCCGTGGAGTCAGCATCCACGGCATCCCCAGCGGTCCGACCTGAAACAGTAGAAAACCCTTAAAGCGAAAACCTCCCGATGCGGTCGCAATCATCAAGTTGATTTCACCCATCGCTTTCTCGATTTCCTGAGTCGAGGTCTGGATGCGGTTGAAAATCAGAGCTCAAGAGCAGTCGCTGTTGTCGGGGGCGTCCCGCGTGACGACTTGATGCATGGGCTATCCCACGCAAGGCTTCATAACGATTCTCTGACCACCAGCGGGCAATCCACCGGCTGGGATCCCGAGACTTCGAGGCTTTCTATCAAGTGCCGTGCAGCATTGCGACCGATCTCGTAATACGGCAACTGCACCGTGGTCAGAGCGGGTATGAACAGCTCGGCAATGCCGATCATGTTGTCGTAACCAAGCACTGCAACATCGCCGGGGATTTTCAGGCCTTGGCCCAGCAGCAACTGGTAGGCACAAAAGGCAATGCGGTCATTGCCGCAGATCAGAATGTCGAACTGCGGACGGCCATCAATCATATGCCGTGCAAGGATGGCGGCGGTTTCCCAATAGGCGTCATGCTCGGACAGGTTGTATTGCAAGAGCTCGTCGCAAGCCAGGCCGAATGCCTCGCAGGCGCGCTGCATACCCGCTTGACGGATTTCCCAGGCCAGGCTCTGTTTAGGCAGGTTGATGAACAGCGGGCGTCGATAGCCCTTGCTGAACGCGTGGTGCAAGGCGCGGTACTGACCTGTCTCGTCGTCCGGCACATAACTGACAAGGCTGCTGTCATCGGCTACACAGTTGGCGAGCACCAGCGGTTTGCTCTTCAAGCGCTGGGGAATACTCACTTTGCGTAACCCCATGGCGCTGAAGATCAACCCGTCGGGGCGATGCGACAGCATCAGGTCAATGTTCTGGTCGGTAGGCGGATTGCTTAGCAGGTTGAGGATAAATACGTTCCAGCCTGCCTGCTGCGCGGTCTGTTCGATGGACAGCAGCAGCTCGACCGCAAACGGCGTCGTCGCAGTGTCCAGGGCAAATACGCCGATGGTTCGGGTCTGCAGGTTGTCGCCGCGAATCCTGCGAGCCGACAGGCTTGGTACGAATTGAAGCTCATCGATCGCGTTGCGCACTCGCTGATAAGTCTCGGGGCTCAGTTTTCCCGGATCATTGAGCGCTCGAGACACCGTCATCAGCGACACACCGGCCAGTTTTGCAACGTCTTTAACTGAGGTCATGCGAGGCGGGCCTGTCGGGTTGACTGATGATTATCATGCTACAGAGACCTGGTTTTTTTCGCGACTTCAATGATATGGCCTACAGGTAGCCCGAGGAGAGCGTCCATGCGTTGGCAATGCAGACTCGGCCTCCGGTTCCGTTGGCAATAAGTTTCACCCCCAGGCTGTCGGTCTGTGGATAAAGGCGACTGCTGAAAGAGAAGCTGCCGTTGTTGTCGAACACCTCAATGGACGAGCGATCAAGGAACACTCGCAGCTCCAGTTGGCCGTGTTGTGGGTCTATTGCCACGCTGCGTTGACCGCTGACGTGGGTGCCCGACTGATCGCGGTCCAAAATCAAACGCTTTAGCGCCGCGTCGTAGTAAAGCAGAGTCTGCTGTTGGCCATCGGCGCTGCTACGCAAGGCTACGCCCAAGTGGCCTTCGGTGCAGTCGAGCAGGTCAAGATGCACGTGGATTTCGAGCATGTCGCCGTGTATGTCGGTTAGCCATTGGCTACCCGCTTCGCTCCACCAGGGAGAGCCTGGTAATACGGTGTCGCGCAACGCTGCAAGTTCGCGTGCGGGCTGCACGCAAAGGCGCTCGGCATGCAGTTCAAGTTCGCGTGGCAGGCCCAGCATGCCGCGCCAGTGATGCGCCTCGGTGGGGGTCGGGCTTTCCCACATATCGATCCACGCCCACAGCAGACGTCTGCCATCGGCGGCCACCAGCGTCTGCGCTGCATAGAAGTCGTGGCCGCTGTCCAGCTCGATAAAAGGCCCGCCGGTGAATTGCCATTGATTGTCGACCTGGCCCACTCGATAGCCGGTGTGGAACCTGTTCAGTCGCCCGTAGCGCTGTGCCGGCATGCCCTGGGGGGAGTAAAGCAGTACGTCGCGTCCATTGAGGCCAAACAGATCCGGACATTCCCACATATAGCCGTCGCCTTCGTCGCCTGTGGACACATAGCTCACGAATTCCCACGCGTGCAGGTCTGCAGACCGATACAACGGCAGTAGCGGCGTGTCACCCAGGCGCGCGCCGGCAATCAGGTACCAGTGGTCATCCTGCTGCCAGACCTTGGGGTCACGGAAATGAATGATCGTGTCTTGCGGCGGGGTGTCGATGACGGCCCCGTGTTTTATGAAACTGATGCCGTCGGTACTGGTAGCCAGGCACTGCACCTGACGGATAAAACGCTCGTCGCCCACTTCACCCAGCCAGGTATGCCCGGTGTAGATCAGTGCCAGAGTATCGCCAACCACCACTGCACTGCCGGAAAAACAACCGTCCCGGTCGAAGTCATCGCCGGGCGCCAGGGCAATGGGCAGGTGCTGCCAATGGACCAAATCAGAGCTCTTGGCGTGGCCCCAGTACATTGGGCCCCATTTCGAGTCGAAGGGGTGGTGCTGATAGAACACATGGTATTCGCCGCGAAAGTACACCACCCCGTTAGGGTCGTTCATCCAGCCGGCAGGCGGGGCCAGGTGATAACCGGGTCGATAATCATGGATCAACTGCGCCAGACCATCCTTCAGCGCATGGTGCGCGCGCTCAAGAGCGCTGGACATTTGATCGTTCATGCTATTCACAGAAAAGCTCATAGGGTGCCCGTTTGTACGAAGTGCGGCGTAGTGTCGTTTGCCACGTGTTGACTGGCGTCTGTATGGCGCTTCAGGGCCAGGCCATCGGCGTCGAACAGATGCAGGTTGCTGTCGTCGAATTGCAGCGCGACCTGGTCGCCCACTCGCCAACCAGTCTTGGCGTCGCAGCGACAAATCAACGGTTCGCTCTCGCCGGTAGCCAGGTGCACGTAGACCTCGCTGCCCAGGTATTCGACGCCGGCCACCGTGACACCAACGCCGTTGTTCGACGTATTGAGGGTGATGTGCTCCGGGCGAACACCCAGGGTCAGTTGCGTACCCTCGGTCAGATTCGAGCTGTCGAAGGGCAGGGATTTCATGCCCAGTGCCGGGATATCGATCAGGCTGTTGCGACCCGGTGCCTGCAAGGGCACTGGCAGAAAATTCATTCTCGGCGAGCCTAGAAAACCGGCGACGAAGCGGCTGGCGGGGCGCTCGTACAGCTCGCGTGGCGAGCCCACCTGTTCGACCTGACCACCATTGAGCACGACAATTTTGTCCGCCAGCGTCATGGCCTCTACCTGATCGTGAGTGACGTAGATCATGGTCGAGCCCAGCCGCTTATGAAGCCGGGCGATTTCGTTGCGCATCTGCACCCGCAACGAGGCATCAAGGTTTGAGAGCGGCTCATCGAACAACAGAATGTCGGGTTCCCGCGCCATGGCTCTGCCCATTGCCACACGCTGGCGCTGCCCACCAGACAGTTCTCTGGGCTTGCGTTGCAGGAGTTTGTCCAGTTGCAGGATTTGTGCGGTTTTCAGCACGCGTTCGCGCAGGCTGCTTTTTTCGGTCTTGGCCAGCTTGAGACCAAAACTGATGTTGTCGTAGACGCTCATGTGCGGGTATAGGGCGTAGGACTGAAAGACCATGCCGACGCCACGCTCGCGCGGTTCCAGGTCATTGACCCGTCGTCCGTCGATCAGCAGGTCGCCACCACAGATTGAATCCAGGCCGGCGATCAAGCGCAGCAGCGTCGACTTTCCGCAGCCCGACGGGCCAACGAACACAACGAACTCACCCGCAGCGATCTCCAGGCTGACGTCGCGCAGAATACGCGTGCCGCCCAATTGCTTGTTGATGTTGGCTAGCTTCAATTTCATCACGATGCTGTTCCTTGTCAGTTGTGTGCATCAACCTTTCAACGCACCGGCAGTGAGGCCGGAAACGATGCGGCGCTGGAAGATCAGCACCAGAATCACCAGGGGGACGGTCACCAGCACCGACGCCGCCATCAACAGGCCCCAGGGCAATTCGTGGGAGCTGCCACCCGAAATCAGGGCGATAGCGACCGGGACCGTTCGTTGGGCGTCCGTCAGGGTGAAGGTCAGGGCAAACAGGAACTCGTTCCACGCGGCGATAAAAGCCAGCAGGCCGGTGGTGACCAGGGCGGGCCACAGCAGCGGCAGCAGCACGCGGGTCAGCGTGACCCAGGGCGATGCGCCATCCATGATTGCTGCTTCTTCCAGTTCGTGCGGCAATTGCCCCATGAACGTGGTCAGCACCCAGACGGTGAAGGGCAGGGTGAAAATCGTGTAGCTCAGGATCAGCGCCCATGAGGTGTTGTACAGCCCCAGCGCGCGGATCACTTCAAACAGCCCCGACAGCACCGCGACCTGAGGAAACATCGAGACCCCGAGTACCATCATCAGGACCGTGCCGCGCCCTCGGAACTTGACCCTGCCCAGGGCATAAGACGCCGTCAGACCGAGGAACAGCGCCAGCATCACCACGCTCAGCGCAACCACCAGCGAGTTGGCGATGGCCTGCAGGAATGACGGCTGGCTCAGGACCGCGGCGTAATTGGAGAAGTCGGGTCTGGCGATCCAGTAGCTCGCCTCAAACAGAGCACTGGACGGCTTCAATGACGTCAGGATTGCGTAGTAGAAAGGGAAGATCGCGTACAGCAGCAAGATCCCGATAAGGCCCCAGAAACCCAGGCGCATCAGTGCTTTCTTCAGTCGGCGCAGGTTCATGAGCGCACCTCCAGTTGGCGACGTCCGAGGTACAGATAAAGCATGGCGATCACGGCCACGACCAGAAACAGCAGGGTCGAGGCTGCGCTGCCGTAGCCGACGTCCTGGAACTCCACCAGGTGCTGGCGGGCATAGACCGACATGCTCATGGTGCTCGAAGAGTTGGATGTCAGGACGTAGATGACGTCGAATACCCGCAGTGAATCGAGGATGCGAAAGATTGCTGCAACCAGTAAAGCTGGCATCAGCAACGGCAAGGTGACTCGCCAGAACACGCGCACTGGATGAATGCCGTCGACCCTGGCGGCTTCGTAGCAATCGCCTGGCAGCATCTGCAAGGCCGCCAGCATCAGCAGGGTGACAAAGGGCACGGTCTTCCAGACGTCGACGATGATGACTGCCCACATCGACAGATCCGCATCTGCCGTCCAGGCCAGTGGCGCGTCGATCAGGCCCAGGCTCAGCATCATGTGGTTGATGATGCCGAACTGGTCATTGAGCATCCACGACCAGATCTTCGCCGAGACGATGGTCGGAATTGCCCAAGGGATCAGAATCAACGCACGGACCAGCGCGCGACCGGTGAACTTGACGTTCAACAGCAATGCCACCATCAGCCCCAGGACCATTTCCAGCCCTACCGACACAACGGTGAAATGCAACGTGTTGCGCACCGCGTTCCACCATTGCGGATCGACCAGGACGCCTGACCAGATGACGCCGTCGTAGAGCAGATAATTGCTCAGGCCCACGAATGAGCCACTGCCGGTATCCGACAGGTCGGCGTCGGTCAGGCTGAACCAGAATGTGCGCAGCAACGGCCAGGCCGCCACCAGGGTCAGGCACACCAGCATGGGTGTCAGAAACAGCCAGGCGGCGCGTAGCCTGCGACGTTGTACAGGCGTTTCCCGGTTGACGAGCTCGTCGTCTCCGGGGTAGTCGGTAGAAGAGACAGGCATGTTGATTTCCTTACGTGTGGCTTACCAGTTCCGGCGTTTGATGCGGGTCAGTTCGCGTTCCAGTTCGACCAGTGCCTGATCGACCGGTATATCGCCCGCCAGCACGCTATGCACCCGATCAAAGAACGCGTTGGAGACGCGTGGGTAACCGTTGGCCGTGATAGCGGCGGGGCGCATGACCCCATTGCTGAGGATGCTGTGCAACTGGGGGTAGTAAGGCATCGCCGCGATCAACTCGGGGTCGGCATACAGCGACTCGATGACCGGGTTGTAGGCACCTGCCAGAGCACGCTGTTTTTGCTGTTGTGCGCTGGTCAGGTAGGCAACCAGTTCTGCCGCAAGCTTGGGGTTGCGGCTGTAGCGCGAAACCGCCAGGCCCCAGCCTCCCAGTGTGGAAGCATGGGTACCGTTTGCGCCGCCACTGGGCAGGGGAGCGACGCCGACCTTGTCTTTTATCGCGCTGTCCTTGCTTTGCACCAAGGCCCAGACGTAAGGCCAGTTGCGCATGAACAGCGCATTTCCCGACTGGAATACGCCACGGCCTTCTTCCTCGGTGTAATTGAGGACGCCGGGCGGGGAGATGTCGCCGACCCAGCTTTTGGCCAGGGTCAGCGCGACTCTTGACGCCTGGCTGTTGACCACGATGTCTCCGCGCGAGTTAACCAGTCCGCCGTCCGGCTGGCTGCTGATCCATTCCAGGGCGTTGCACGTCAGGCCTTCATAGGCGCGCCCCTGGAAGACATAGCCCCACATAGTGGCGTTTCCTGCATCGCGTTCGGCTTTTTGAACGTATTTGGCGGTGGCGGTCATGTCCTCCCAGGTCTGGGGGACCGGCTTTTGGTACTTATCGAGCAAATCCTTGCGGTAGTACAACAGCCCCGAGTCGGTGAACCAGGGCATCGACACCAGCCGGCCGTCGACTGTGGCGTTGTCCACCTGCGCCTGGAAATAGCCTTGCGTGGCATTCGCCGGAAGTAGTTCGCGCAGGTCCGTCAGGTGTTTGGCGAGCATCCCCGGCCACACCATATCGATCTGAATGATATCGATGTCGGTGGACTGGGCACTGAGGATTTGCTGATAAAAGGACAGGCGCTCGGTTGCAGAGTTAGGTGTGGACACCACCTGGACGTTGTTGCCGGTCTGTTTCGACCACGTATCGACTCCCTCTTTGCACAGTTGCAATTCCGCTCCGACGGCTCCGCACGAGATCGTCAGATTGGCCGCGTGCGACAGCGCAGGAAACCCTGCAGACAGGGCTAGCAGCGCGGCGGGAAGAAGAGATTTCAGCTGTTTCATAGAGCCCTCTTTATTTTTGTTTTTATAAAAGTTAACGTTAACATCGTCAATGTATCAGCGTATTTTCGATGTGGCACCCTTTTTTCTTCGATTTGCACAATTTTGCGCTAAAGGAAAGAAGTACGGCCAACGTCACGAAAACAATAAAAACAAAACAGGAAGTCCCCATGCAAAACGCACCCAAATGGCTGCTCGCGGGCATGCTCGGTAGCTCGGCGGCGGTCTCTCAGGCCGCGACTCTGGAAGAGCGGATGGCGGCATTTGAAGCCCGTACCAGCGCTGCTGAAAAGCGCGCAGCCGCAGCTGAACAGCAAACTCAGGCGCTCGCCAGGGAACTGCAGCAAATCAGACTCGCCAACCCTGCCTTGCAGCCAGCGGCGCCCACTGTGGCGGCCAGTCCACAGCCTGCTCTGGATGATCGCGTGGCAAAACTCGAAGCCCGCCAGCAAAGCATGGAAAAGCCAGGCAGTGCCGGACACCTCACCGATGGGTTCAGCTTCAAGGGCTATGCCCGCTCCGGTCTGTTGATCAACGACGGCCTGGGCGGCGGTCGCGGCGGGCCTTATACAACCCCCGCAGGTTCAGTCGGCGGGGCCGTCGGGCGTCTGGGTAACGAAGACGACACCTACATGCGCTTCGATCTGTCGAAAGAAATCTATGCGCAGAACGGCACGCGTTCCAAGTTCACGGTCTCCATCGCCGATGGCGTTGAAAGCTATAACGACTGGACGGCCACTGAAAGCAACCTGAACGTGCGTCAGGTCTTTACCGAGCTCGACCATATCGCCGCGTTCAAAGGTAATTCCGTATTCGAGAACTCCACCCTATGGGCCGGCAAGCGATTCGACAGGGATAATTTCGATATCCACTGGCTGGACTCGGACGTGGTCTTTCTGGCCGGCACCGGTGGCGGTATCTACGACGTGCAGATGACCAAGGACTGGCGCTCGAACTATTCCCTGATCGGGCGCAACTACGGAGATTTCAGTGAGGGCGGCGTCGATGCCGATGTGGAAAGCTACATCCTGACCTCCAACCAATTCTTCGACAATGGTCAGTGGCAGTGGATGTTCAACGCCATTGGCGCAAAGAAAAACGACGTCGGTACGCGCACCAATCAAGCCGGTTTCGCACCCGCAGACTCAGGCCTGCACACCATGTTGGCCAATCACCAGAAGGACTTTTTCGGCCGCGAAGGTTTCTTCAAGACGGCGTTGCTCTATGGGCAGGGCCTGGGTGCACAGGTCAAGGACATTGGTTCGGATGGCGAACTGATCGACGAAGCCCGCGCGTTGCGTCTGGCCATGTATGGCGAAACGCCTATCGCGCCGGGATGGCGCATCGGCCCGAGCCTGCTGGCCGAGCAGAGCAAAGACCGCTATGTCAAAGGCGACGATTACCGCTGGCTCACGCTGAACATGCGCCTGGCCAACGAGATCAACAGCAACTTCGAGATGGCCTATGAGCTGAGTTGGCAAACCATGGACCTCGACCCCAAAGGCTACCTGCAACGCAATGCGGTAGATGGTAACTTCTGGAAGTTTACGGTTGCGCCGACCTTCAAGCCGGACATGGGTGACCTGCTCACGCGTCCCGAACTGCGAGTCTTCGCAAGTCTCATGAACTGGTCTTCGGACCTGGACCGCTACAGCACGACCGGCAACTTTGGCAAAAGCGACTTCAACGCCGGTGGTGTGTGGCAGTTCGGCATTCAGATGGAGACCTGGTTCTAGGCACGGTATTCAAAGCCCGGCGCAATGTGCCGGGCTTTGAATCTGTCTAGCAACGGCGAGCCTGACTGAATGAGCATCAAGGCAGTCTTACTGACCTGCAACGCCCTTCATCACCTCCACCCTGAGCACCTTGTTGGCAGCGGTAATGTACGCCCAGCTTGTCTGCTCACTGGAGCAGAACGTCAGGTTGCTGGTATCCGCAGCCGCAACCAGCAGTTTGCCCAGTGGTTTGCCTGCTGCGGAAAACACCTGAATACCTTCCTTGCTGCTGCTCCACAGGTTACCAAGCGCGTCGACTGCGATCCCGTCAGGGATGCCGGGCTCGATGTCAGCGAACACTTTGCCGTTGATCAAGCGACCGTCGCGCACCTGATAGACCATGATGCGATGTGCCAGCTTCTTGTTGGTGAAGTCGTGGGCCATTTGTGAGTCGGCCACATAAAGCAGCTGTTGATCCGGCGAGAAAGCCAGGCCGTTGGGCGAGTGGACTTCGGGGGTGTCGAGGCGGGTGATTTCCCCGGTATCGGGTACGTAGCGATAGATGAACTCGCCGCCTTGCTCTGGCTTGCCGCCATAGCCCTCGCTTTTGCTCTGCACCCCGAAAGTAGGATCGGAAAACCAGAGAGTGCCGCTTTTATCCGCCACGACATCGTTCGGGCTGTTCAGCCGTTTGCCCTGGTAGGTGTCGACCAGTGTACGCCACTCACCATTGGGCTCCTGCCGCACGATGCCACGTTTGCCATGCGAGGCCGCCACCACACGGCCCTGGCCGTCGAGCGTATGCCCATTTTGAAAGTCGGCCTTTTCCAGCCAGGTGGAGACGCCATCCTTTGCTTGCCAGCTGCTGACTTTGTTGGCCTTGATGTCACTCCAGATCAAACGGCCATCAGCCAGGCACAGCGGGCCTTCTGCCCACTTCGCCTGATCGGTCAACAGCTCGACGCGGGCCTGGGGGGCCACCAGTTGACTGAAGGCCGGATCGATAACTACTTGCCGGACAGGGGTGACGGCGTCGGTTGCGCCTGCTGAACCTGCAGCCAGGAGCGCACCGCCCAATAACCATGAGGAGGGGCGCAGAAAGTGTTTTTTACGGGTCGGTTTCATGTGTTCAGGTCCGTATGCGATCAGTAGGCACAACTGCCGTTGGTGCGTTTGTCAGCCGCATCCGGTTTGAGTTTGATGATCAGTTGAACATTGGGTTGATCACCCACGGTGCGCGTCAGGTGGCCTACACGCTCGTCATCCGGACGCGGCCGGGACCGGGTGTCGGCATTGAACTGCATCTCTCCCGGTCCTTGCACCAGCACACTGCCGTCGGTGGTTTCCACCGACCATTGCCCCTGCAGGGTGATGACCCATTGTGGCCCCGGCGCGTGGTGCCAGTTGCCGACGTATCCCACCGGCAGCACTGCGTAAGCGATGCTTTCAATATCGTCAGGGGAGACGCCGACCCATTGCGGCGCGGCTGGCGGGGCATAGCTTTTGAACTCCAGGCCTTCCAGGCGGCAGTGGCCAACATGCGTGGCACCGTTTTCGTCAGCCCACAGCGTGGCATACGAAACAGGCGGTTGCAGTTGACCGTTGCTGTGAGTCATTTGCGCAGACGCCTTCGGCACCGATTGCACGTCGGCATTGGCACTCGCCATGCCGACGCAGGCTGCGCAGACCAGAGCCAGGGTGTATAGAGACTTCATCGGGTCACTCCGTTTACAGGGAAATTCCATGTGTCTGTCGCAAGGCAGCGCGCTGCTCAGGCCGGTCGGGCGTGAGGCAGCCAGCGCTGCTGCAAATCCCGCCGTATGACTTCGATCACCCACATCCACAGCAAGTGCCCGAACGTTTCAGATAGCAACTCCGACGCAGGCAGCTCCCACAGCGGCGGTGCCCAATGAAACGCTGGCAGGATGACGCCGTGAAACCCCAGGGTCATCAACAGGCCGAAACCCAGACCCTGCCACAGGGCGGTGCGCGGGTACCTGAGTACAAGCAGGCAATAGAACATGGCGAAGAAGATGGAAAAGCCATGGTGGACCAGGGCACTGCCGTAATTCACCACGTGCTCTGAATACACATAAGTCAGCTGCTGAGCGTTGATGCCCAGCGAATCAAGCATCTCCACGGGCGGAACCGGGCGGTCCGGCGTGCGAGGCGGGAAGGGTATTTCCGTGCCCCATTTGATGAAACTGGAAACATTGCCCCCAACAAAGCCGGCCAGTGCGGCGACACCATACGCTCGCGTGTTCAAATCAGCGCCCCTTCTTCATAGACCAGGCTGTGAGCGATCTCGCCCTAGCCGTTGAACCATGAAGTATGTGCAACGCTCATTTATTTGTAACATACTAATTTGATAGCTCATTGATACTAAAAAAATATCAAATGATTGATTTGAAATTGATGCGTCAGTACGTGGTGGTCGCTGAAACCTTGAATTTTCGCAAGGCCGCGCAGCGCTTGAACATGTCACAGCCGCCCCTGAGCGTTGCGATTCGTCGGCTGGAAGAATGTCTGGGCGTGCAGTTGTTGCAGCGCAGTACGCGCTCCACGCAATTGACCGCTGCGGGCGTCGTGTTTCTGGCCGAGGCCCGGCAGACGTTGTTGCAGGCCGAACGGGCCTGCGAAATGGCACGTCGCTCTGCGGCAGGCATGCTCGGCACGATTCGACTTGGCTTTGTCGACAGCGTTGTCGATGGTTTGCTACCGGCGCTGCTGCGTGGCTATCAGGCAGCGAACCCGAACGTCGATATTCAACTGCAGGAGGCCACCCCTCCCGAGCAGATTGAAGGCCTGCGCAATGACCGGCTGGACGTCGGCATTCTGGTGTTGCCGGTCATAGACCCGGGCAATATTCAGATCGAGCCGCTGTTCGAGGACCGCATGGTCGCGGTGCTGCCTCAGGATCATCCCTTGGCCGAGCGTGCGTCCATCGGTCTTGCGGCGTTGGCAGACCAACCCTGGATTCTGTTCGCCCCGCATCATGGCCCGGGCATGCACTCGCATATTCTGCTGGCCTGCGCGAGTGCAGGTTTTACCCCTCGGGTCGTGCAACAGCCTCGCCAGATGCAAACCACGGCTGCGCTGGTCGCCGGAGGAATGGGTGTGGCGCTGATGCCGCAGCGCTATGCTCGACGACAGCCAGGGCGGTTGGCCTGTCGCGAGCTGACGGGCCCTGGTACACCTGTCGCCTATGTGCTGGCGCTGGCGTATCGCGAGCTGTCTCCGTGTGCGCAGTCCTTGCGCGACGTGATCATGGAGCTGGTTCAGTCGCCAGCGTTCACGCTGTCGTCCGCGGAGTCATGACACCGTCGCCTGAGCTCGGGCCCAAACCCGCTATTCGCGTGCAGGTTCAAATGCACTGAACGCCTTGCCCCGGCCTGACTCCAAATCCTGCCCCGGCGCTCAAACTGTATTACGTCGATGGGTGTTCGAATCCTCTGCCAATCAAGGAATTCCCATGACCGATCCACGTAACGTTGCCCACGACAAAAAAGTCCAGCAAGAGAAAAAGAACCACGGCGAAGAAATCGCGCCGAATGCCGAGCACGCACCTCAGCCGGGTATGAAGCCGGCACTCAAGCACGATGATGACGAGCAGGAAGAGCAGGCGTAAGCCAGTGACCTGATCGTGACCTTTGGCGGTGCTGACTGATGTCAGCACCCGCTGGGCGCTTCCTTCGAGGTCATCACTTCAGGCAGGTAAAAGGGGGCTCATAGCATGCTCAAGCACATCATTTTTGACGTAAACGAGACACTGCTGGATCTGGCTGCGCTCGACGCTTTCTTCGAGGGACTGTTCGGCGCCAGCCGCTTGCGCACCGAATGGTTTCTGACGCTGCAAGAGTGCTGGATGACCAACACCATAACCGGACAGTATCAGGCGTTTGGTGATCTGGCGCAGGGCGCTTTGAGAATGGTTGCCGCACGGCACCAGGTGGAAGTGGGCGACGATCAGTGCCAGGCCCTGGCCGCAGGCATCAAATCTCTTCCTGCGCATAAGGACGTTCATCAGGCACTGCAGTTATTGAACGATAACGGATTTGTGCTCATTGCCCTGAGCAATGGCGCGCTGGAGGCGCTGCAGCAACAGCTCGAATTTGCAGGATTGACCGACTGCTTCGAGCACATCATGGCAGGCAGCGAAATCAGCCAATTCAAGCCAGCCGCGGTAACCTACCAAATGGTCGCAAAGCGCCTGGGCATCGCCACGGATCAGATGATCATGGTCGCTGCGCACGCCTGGGACATCGCCGGCGCCGCTCAGGCTGGGTGTCGCACTGCGTTTGTCGAGCGTCCGGGAAAGGTTCTCAACCCGATCGGCACCAAGCCTGACTTGTTCGGTAAAGATGTTCAGGATGTCGCCATGAAACTCTGCGCAGGTCCGTTTTAGCGCTGATTCACGAGTCGGCTTGCAGCCGTCCCTCATCACTTGCAGACCTTCACTTGAAGGGTATGACGGATATCTCCCCGTTTCTTTCAATGATCAGCAACAGGACGAAATCGAAGGTGGTGAGGTTCTGGGTCTGTAAGAGGGCGGCGTCCGGCAACACAAAACAAGACCATCAAGACAAAATAAATCGCTGCTGCTCTGAGCTGGGCATCGGCAGCGTTTCGCCACCAGGCATGTGCATTTGCCCTCGGTACAGTCCCACCCCGTTACTGCGAACAGTCAGGTACAAGGTGGCAAAACCGTCCTTGTCGGCCTGCATCGGAATGACCAGATCGCGGCCTTCGCTTCAGCCGACCACGTTGCGGATATCCACGTTGATGCCATTCAGGATGCTCACAATCCGGATATGAGCATCAACGAGGCGGGTGAGCAGGAAACTCTGCTCAATCCAGGGCATTATTTTCAGCCGGAAAAATCGTGATGCTCGAGCAAGGTTTTGCAGTCAGTGGGCGGCTTGCTTATGGCGAACGCTGACGTGTCTTGATCTGATCGGGAAGCCTTCGAACGTTATCGGTGCAAGATCACCTGATGAATCTCCTGCAACGGAACAATCCGTTGTGCAGCATTCAGCTTGATCGCTTCCTTGGGCATGCCGAACACCACGCAACTGGCCTCATCCTGAGCCACAGTCGAGCTGCCGGCATCCAGCATCTCCTTGAGGCCGCGTGCGCCGTCGTCGCCCATGCCGGTCATGATAATGCCAGTGGCGTTTTTGCCGGCGAATTTGGCGACCGAGCGAAACAGCACGTCTACCGAAGGGCGGTGCCGGTTGACCAGCGGGCCGTCGATGACCTGGACGTGATAATAGGCGCCGCTGCGGGTCACCATCATGTGTTTGCCACCGGGAGCGATCAGGGCCAGGCCGGGCAGGATCCGGTCGTTGTTACGTGCTTCGCGCACTTCGATCTGGCTCAGGCTATTGAGACGTTCGGCGAACGAGGCGGTGAATTTCTCCGGCATGTGCTGGACGATGACCATGCCTGGGCACACGCGAGGCAGGGCGGTGAGTACCGCTTCCAGTGCCTGGGTGCCGCCGGTTGAGGTGCCGATGGCGACGATGCGTTCGGTGGTCTGCGCCATGGAGTGACCGCTGGCGGCGGGAAGAATGGCATCAGCGGTGAGTTTGCTGGCAGGGTTCAGTACCGGGGCGGCACTACGCTTGCCAAGGTTTCTGACATTGGAATTGGCCGCCGCTCGAATGGCGGCCACCAGTTCGTTGGCTGATTCGAGCAGGAAATTCTTCAGGCCGGTGGTGGGTTTGGTGATGATTTCCACAGCCCCGGCAGACAGCGCCTGCAATGAGGTTTCCGCGCCTTTCTGGGTCAGCGACGAGCAGATCACCACCGGTGTCGGCCGCTCGCTCATGATCTTCTTGAGGAAGGTGATGCCGTCCATGCGCGGCATCTCGACGTCCAGCACGATGACATCCGGCCATTCCTGAGCCAGTTTGCTCATCGCAAAGATCGGGTCTGACGCGGCGCCCATGACATGAATATCGGGGGTGTCGTTGAGAATCGCCACGAGTACCTGACGAACTACAGCCGAATCATCGACCAGCAGTACGCTGATTTTTTTGTTTGGCATCTTTTTCCATTGCTTCCATTGGTTGGTGCCTGACCCATACGTTTCCGTCCCACAGGTCGAAGATGATGGTGCGATGCCCGGTGCTGCCCATATCCTGAGCGGTCAGTTGTAGATGGTGTTGCCCGGCCAGCGCAAGCGCCGCATGAATGTTGCTGTCGGCGACGTTGTGCATGTGTTGGTCGGGACGCTGCGTAGGGAACATTTCGCCGCCGCCGAACAGTTTGACCTGATACTCCGCGGGCAAGGTGCCGTTGGCCAGAGCATGGCGGATCAGTATTTCCATCGCTTCGTCAGCGTATTTGCCATCCAGCGGCTGGTGCTTGCGGATACGCCCCGGCAGCATGAAATGGCACATACCGCCGATATGCCGATAGGGGTGCCAGAACGTGATCGCTACACATGAACCCAACAAAGTGCGTAAGCGCGCAGGCCGGGTCTCGAAGACCACCTCACCGGGAGCCAGCACTATTTCGGAAACGCCGACGGGCGTGTTCATGGTTTGCGGTAGATCGAAGGAGAGATCATTTTCAATTGGTCGTTCACTCCGTTCAGGCTTTCCGAGTGGCTGATGATGAAATAGCCACCGGGTTTGAGACGCGGCAGTAACCGCGCCACGACTTTGCTTTTGGTCTCCTGATCGAAATAAATCATCACGTTGCGCAGAAAAATCACGTCGAACTCGCCCAGATCAGGGAGGGTTTCATTGAGATTGACCTGCACGAAGCTGACCCGGCTGCGCAACGATTTGTCGATCAGGAAGGTGCCGTCCTGGCGACCGACACCTTTCAGACAATATTTGAACAGCAAAGGTTGCGGGAGCGTTTCGGTGCGCTCCATGGGGTAGTGGCCGCTGCGGGCCTTGCTCAGTACGCGGGTGCTGATGTCCGAGCCAATCACTTCCCATGGTGTGCTGCCCAGTTGCTCCGCGAGGGTCATTGCCAGGCTGTAGGGCTCTTCGCCAGACGAGCTGGCGGCGCTCCAGACTCTGAATACCTTGCCCGGCGCGACCTTCGGCAGTACCTGCTGGCGCAGGAAATCAAAGTGCTTGGGCTCACGGAAGAAGTACGTCTCGTTGGTGGTCAGCAGGTCCAGCGCAATTTGCAGTTCGCCATTGCGCTGGTCGGTCATGATCAGCTTGAAATACTCTCCGTAGCTGTCCAGCTCGTAATGCTTGAGGCGTTTGAACAGGCGGCCGGCAACCAGCGCCTTCTTGGCCAGGGTCAGTTTGATGCCCGCCGCGCTATACAGCCAGGACTGGAACTGGCCGAATTCGCGATCAGTGAGCGACGCTGTGTCAGGCATGGTCCGGCCTCAGTGTGCGTCAAAGTCGAGCGCAGGTGCCTGACCTGCTTCGGCCAGGCTGGACATCTCGTCTATGGACAGCACTTTCTCGACTTCCAGCACGATCACGAATTTGCCGTCGACCTTGGCCATGCCGCTGATGAAGTCCGCCCGAATCCGCGCGCCGAAATTGGGCGGCGGTTCGATCTGCGAGGCGGGTATTTCCAGCACTGCCGAAACGTTGTCGACCAGCAGCCCGATGTCCTGCGGCTGACCGTCCTCAGTGCTGGCCTCGATGATGATGACGCACGAGCGTCGGGTGATGTCCGAGTTCTGCCGCCCGAAGCGCGCCGACAGATCAACCACCGGCACCACTGCACCACGCAGATTAATCACGCCGCGCACAAAAGCCGGCATCATCGGCACGACGGTCAGGCTGCCGTATTCGATGATTTCCTTGATGCCCAGAATACCGATGGCAAACATCTCGCCACCGAGCATGAAAGTCAGGTACTGCGCCTCTTCTTCGACGGCTGTTGCGGTCTGTCGAGTCGTGACCAATGAGCCCATGTCGTTCTCCCTGTGAATCGGTAACGAAGCCGTTGATCAGAAGCGAGTGAATTCCGATTCGTCCGGCGAGCTGGCCATGCTGTGCGCGAAGGCCTTGCGTGGCGCTTGTTGCACGGGACGTGGCGGCTGACGGGTCGGGCTGCTGTGGCTGTCGATACCGCTGCTTTTCGCCATCGCTCTTGGCGATGAGTCGAGGGTGAAGAAACTCATCGATTGCTGCAGTTGCTCGGCCTGACTGCTCATTTCTTCTGCGGTGGCGGCCAGTTCTTCGCTGCTCGATGCGTTCTGCTGGGTGACCTGATTGAGCTGGGTCATTGCGGTATTGATTTGTGCGACTCCGGCGGCCTGTTCTTCGGAAGCCGCGCTGATTTCCTGCACCAGATCGGAGGTCTTGTTGATCGACGGCACCATCTCATCCAGTAACTTGCCGGCTTTCTCGGCCATTTCCACGCTGCTGGAAGACAATTCGCCGATTTCCTGGGCGGCAACCTGGCTGCGTTCGGCCAGCTTGCGCACTTCGGCAGCCACTACGGCGAAACCTTTGCCGTGTTCACCGGCGCGGGCGGCTTCGATAGCGGCGTTGAGCGCGAGCAGGTTGGTCTGGTAAGCGATGTCGTCAATGATGCTGATGCGCTGAGCGATCTTCTTCATTGCCACGACGGTCTGTTGTACCGATTCGCCACCATCGGTGGCTTCCTTGGCGGCCTTGCTGGCCATGCCGTCGGTGACCTTGGCGTTCTCGGTGTTCTGGTTGATGCTGGCGCTCATCTGTTCGACCGATGCGCTGGTTTCTTCGACGCTGGCAGCCTGTTCGCTGGTGGCCTGGCTCATCGATTGCGCAGTGGCGCTGACTTCTTCCGACGCGCTGGCCAGGTTGTCGGCGGCATTACGCACTTCGCCGATAATGTGCGCCAGCTTGCCGACCATGTTGCGCATGGCGTTGAGCACCATGCCGGTTTCATCTTTGGAGCCGTGCCCGATGTGCGCGTTCAGGTTGCCTTCTGCCAACTGCTCGGCAGCAGTCGCTGCTTCCTTGAGTGGGCGAGAAATGATTCGGGCGATGAACAGTGCCAGGCCAAGGCCTATCAACAAGGCGGCAATCAGTACCACGATGATTGAGATGCGAGCGGTTTCGTACAGTTGCGAGCCTTTTTCCCCAGCGGCTGTGGCACCTGCGTCGTTAAGGTCGACCATTCTCTGCAACTGGCCGGTCATTTCGTCAAAATGCGTTTTCGACTCACCCTTCAGCATCGCCCGTGCCTGGGCTTCGAGGCCCTGGCGGGAAAAATCAAACAACTCGCTGCTGCTTTTCAGATACGCGGACCATGTTGCGGAAACGGCGCTGAACAGTTGGCGATCTTCATCGCTCACCACCAGCTTGTCGTAAGTCGCCAGGCGCGTTTCGAACTGTTTGCGAGAGTCTGCAGCCTCTAACTCCATCTGCGCCTTTTCCTGGGCGTTGTCGGCTGCAATGTGGCGGTTTTCCTTCAAGCGGTAGTTTGCGGCATAAAAGCGCATGCCTGCTGCCGCGCGAACCGAGGGCATCCAGTTTTCCTTGATGTCCTGAGCGGCCTGGTTGACTTGGCCGAGCTGGATAATCGCAAAGACTCCCATGGCTGCGGTCAACGCCAGAACCACCAGAAACGAGGTAATCAGCTTGGTGGAGATCTTCAGATCGTAAAACCATTTCATCGGGTTACTCCTTGGAATTGCAAATCCGTCAGCGAGAAGCGGGCGAGAGCGAATGAGGGGACTGAGTCGAGCGTGCGTCCATTTGTACGATCTGGTTGAGCAGTGCCGGTATGTCGAGAATCAATGCCACCGCGCCGCTGCCCAGAATCGTCGAGCCGCTGATCCCGCGCAGTGCGCCAAACAGCTTGCCCAAGGGTTTGATCACGGTCTGGAATTCACCGAGCAGGTCGTCTACCACCAGCCCGGCCTTGTGTTCGGCGTAGCGCACGACCACTACGTTCTGGCGTCGTGCGGCCGGGCCTTCGTGATTGAAGTGCTCGCGCAGGTAGACCAGCGGCAACACTTCACCGCGCAGGTCCAGATAACCGTTGTCGCGGCTTGCCTGACGATCCTGTTCATCCAGCTCGATGCATTCCTGAACCATGTCCAGCGGGATCACGTAGGTCGACTGATCGATACCGACCAGGAAACCGTTGATGATCGCCAGCGTCAGCGGCAGACGAATGCGCACGATGGTGCCTTGGCCAGGCTGGCTGTCCAGGTCGACTGTGCCGCGCAGCAGGGTGATGTTGCGCTTGACCACATCCATGCCGACGCCGCGCCCGGACAGGTTGGTAACGGCTTCAGCAGTGGAAAAACCGGGTTCGAAGATCAGGTTGTAGATTTCCTGATCAGTCAGGCTCGCGCCTGCGGCAACCAGTCCGCGCTGCTGGGCCTTGTCGAGAATGCGTTCGCGATTCAGCCCGGCACCGTCATCGGCAATCTCGATCACGATGCTGCCCGAGTCATGGTAGGCATTGAGGCTCAAATGACCCTTGGCCGGCTTGCCTGCCGCACGCCGCGCTTCGGCGCTTTCGATACCGTGGTCCATGGAGTTGCGCAGCAGGTGCATGAGCGGGTCGCCGATTTTTTCGACGACCGTCTTGTCCAGCTCGGTTTCCGCGCCATTGATAATCAGGTCGATGTCTTTGCCCAGTTCCTGACTGACATCGCGCACAACGCGGCGAAAGCGGTTGAAGGTGTCACCGATGGGGATCATGCGCAGGTGCAGCGCGCCGTCGAGAATCTGCTCCACCAGCCCCGACACTGTCGAACTGGCTTCCTGAAGCGGGTCGTTGTCACATGACTTGGCCAGCAGGCTGGCACCGGCGCTGGCAATGACCAACTCGCCGACCAGGTTGATCAGTTCGTCGAGTTTGTCGGCGTTGACGCGCACATAACGGCCGTCCTTGTTTTTCTGCTCGCCGCCCGCCGAAGGACGATCCACCGCCGTTGCCACGCCGGGCTCTCGCGGCACTGCTCGCTGGTCACCCAGCAGTTCGCCGCTGGCAACCATGCTGCTGCGCTCGGTCTGCGAAACCAGCTCGGTTCCGGTGGGCTCGCCACTGTCTGTAGAGTCATCAGAGGCGGTGATTTCGACGACGCAATCTTCACGCACGAAATCGAACACTTCGTTGATCGCGGCATGCCCGGCAGAGGAGAGAAAGTCGATATCGAAGCCCAGGTGACAGGATTCCGGGTCCCACGCTTCCACGGGCGGAATACTGTCGGTCAGGGTGCTGACCTGAATCATCTTGCCCAGCGTATTGAGGTAGCGCAGGAATGACAGCGGGTCCATGCCGTTGCGAAACACATCGACGCCGAAGCGTAACGAGATATGCCACAGCACTTCGGCGTTCTCGACATCAGGCGTATCTGATGAGCGCGCTTCGTCGACGACCGGAGCGGCGCCCGGTGCCTGATAGACCTGCAATGCCTGGCGCAGCGCTGCTTCGCGCTCCAGCGCTGGCGGCTGAAGTTCTTCGCCACGACTGGCGACCACGTCGATCAGTTCGAGCATGTGATCGCCGGATTTGAGCAGCACTGCGATCAGTCCGGCGTCCACCGACACACTGCCTTCGCGCAGGCGATCCAGCACGTCTTCGACAATGTGAGTGAAACTGACAATGGGCGTCAGCCCGAACAGCCCGGCCGAGCCCTTGATGGTGTGTGCGGCGCGGAAGACTGCGCCAATCGCGTCCACATCGCCCGGTTCGCTTTCAAGTTGCAGGAGGGATTCCTCCATCGCCTGCAACAGCTCACGCGCTTCGACGATAAACGTCTGCTGAGCCTGATCGAGGTTAATGCTCACAATGACTTCCTATGTCCGACTACTCAACAGTGCTGCAAACAGACGCGCTACAGCACGACACCCGGATTACATAACGCGAAGGTTTCCGTCACCGCCTTGCTCTGGCCGGTCATATGCAGCGCCGTGCCGGTCTTTTCGGCCTCGCGCTGAATGACCGCCAGCAGTTGCAGGCCTGCGCCGTCCATTTCGGTGACGTTCGACAGATCGACCTCCAGGCGCGCTGCGCTGCCGATCTGCGGCAGCAATCGGGCGGCCAGTTCGGTCACGGTGTAAATGGTCAGTTCGCCATCGATCTGCACGCGTGCAGTGTCATCGGTGGTCTCGGCAGATATCGTCATGCTGACCTCCAGGGACTTAAAACAGGGCTGCTATCAGAGCTGCTTGTTCAGTGGTGCACGTATCAGGGCAGGATCAGTTTGGAAACCGCCGCCAGCATCTGCGCGGGCTGAAACGGTTTGACCACCCAGGCTTTTGCACCCGCCGCCTGACCCTCGGCCTTTTTCGATTCCTGAGACTCGGTGGTCAGCATGATGATGGGGGTGAACTTGTAACTGGCCAGCTTCTTCACCTCTTTGACGAAGGTGATGCCATCCATGTTTGGCATGTTTACGTCGCTGATGATCAGGTGCACTTTCTGCCCTGTCAGCTTGCTGAGTGCATCCTTACCGTCGCTGGCTTCGATTACGTCGTATCCGGCACTTTTCAGAGCAATGCCGACGACCTGCCGGACACTGCTCGAATCGTCGACCACCAGTACACTCTTAGCCATGATCTACCCCTAGAAGAACGTGATTTCCTGTGAATTCTGCTGCGCTGCCGATTCGCCACGATGCGTGCGGCGTTGCTCATCTGTCGCGTAAGTGGACTCCATGCGCGCCAGCCATTGCCGGGCATCGATGGCGACTGCCTGATCGGGAGACTGGCTGGCCTGCAGCACGTGCGCGTGCAGGGCGTCGATGTTGTCGCGGACATGGACCAGAATCTGGCTGACCCGGTCCTGAAACTGCAGGCTGACGAGGACGTCGGTCATCTCGTCGCGAATGCCGTAGCTTTCCTGCTTGAGCAAGTCGGCGGATTCAGCCAGGCGCCCGGTAATGCTCTGAAAGCGCTCCAGCACGTTCTGAATGCTCTGCTCGGAAGCGGTCACCGAGTGGCTATCCTGATCGGCACCGCTGGACGCAGCCTGGACCAGTTGAGTGATGGCGTTATTGATGATGTCGACCTTGGCCGACATCTGCTGGCCGGTCTCGCTGGACTTGCTCGACAGGCTGCGCACGGCATCGGCAACCACGGCAAACCCACGGCCTGCTTCGCCGGCGCGGGCAGCTTCAATGGCGGCATTGAGGGCCAGTAGATTGGTCTGTGCGGCAATGGCGGCGACGTCGGCGGCCATGGTGCGCAGTTCGCCCGTGTAGGCGGTGAGGCTGCGCACTTGAGAAAGTGTCTGGTCGCGACTGGCCTGAGTGGCCTTGAGCGAATCGATCACCTGGCTCAATTCACTGTCGCTCTGGGACAATACTTTCAACGCGCCGTCGGCATTATGTCCGTCCAGCTCTCCGGCCGCGTGTTGCGATGCCTGCACGGTTTCCTGCAAGCGCTGGGAAATACCGGTGAAGCGGTCGGTCAGCTCGACAATGGCGGTTTCGGTTTGCTGGCGCGAGCTTTCAACCTGCTTTGCCCAGATCGGCATGGCACCGAGGAATACCTCGTTAAGCTGCGCGCTGGCGGCCATTGCATTGTTTTTAGCACTGTGCGTGTTGTGATAATCCAGCGCCTGAACCACAGCCAGATGTACCTCGCTGGCTTGCGAACGGGCTGCCCAGATACCGGCACCGATACCCAGAGCGATCAGTACAGCGCTGGCGATCAGATTGTTGGGCGTGGTGCCCGACTGGGTAAGTACCCAAGCGACGGCGGGGATAACAGGAATCAACGGAAACCAGACGAAACGCGGATGATTCTGAACTGGCGCAGTGTGGAGTTGACTCGACGTCATGGGTTCGATCCTTGAACAGTGCTACTGCGATTGAAGACTGTAAGGGTTATCTGCGTGATCGGGACGAACTTGATGGCCGGAGGGTGCCTTCCGTCCGATAGTTGTGGAGGAAAGCTCTTTCAGATAAAGGTAGCTGGTATTACGGACACGGCAAGTCAGCACGGGAAGTGCGAGTCCAGACGCCTCTCGTTTTCTGCGTGGGAATGCCTTGGGTGACGCTCCGCGTCACAAATCTGCGCCAGGCTGGACATTCAAGATCGGACGCAGAGCGTCCAGAACGGCATGCCAACGCGGAGCATTGGCAAGAGAGTCAGTTGGAGTTGTGTATAGCGCCGAGCGGCCCGGCTTGGGAGAGCAAGACAAGATGCTCTGCGCCACAAGTTGCGCAGAGCGTTACACGCTAGTGCAGCTTCATCCGCGGCTCGGTGCCTTTGCCGATTTTGCTGCCCAGCATCAGCATCAGGGTGCGGAAGGCGCCGTACAGTGCCATCTGGTGCATGCGGTACAGCGAGACATAAAACATCCGCGCCAGCCAGCCTTCAAGCATCACGCTGCCCATCAGGTTACCCATCAGATTGCCGACCGCCGAGAAGCTCGACAGCGAGATCAGCGAGCCGTAGTCCTTGTAGGTGTACTCCGGCAACGTTTTGCCTTCGATCCGCAGGCGCAACGATTTGGCCAGCAACGACGCCTGTTGGTGAGCCGCCTGAGCGCGAGGCGGTACGTTGCGGTCGGTGCCTTTCTGCGGGCAGGCGGCGCAATCACCGAAGGCGAAGATATTCTCGTCACGGGTGGTTTGCAGCGTCGGCAGCACTTGCAGCTGATTGATGCGATTGCTCTCCAGCCCGTCCAGTTCGTGCAGAAACGCCGGTGCCCGAATGCCCGCCGCCCAGACTTTCAGGCTCGCCGGAATCACCTGCCCGGTAGCCGTGACCAGGCCTTCTGCCGTCACTTCACTGACCGCTGCATTGGTCAGCACGGTAACGCCCAGCTTCTCCAGCGTCTTGTGGACCGGCGCGCCGATACGTTCCGGCAGCGCAGGCAAGACCCGTGGGCCCGCTTCAATCACCGTGATACGCAGGTTTTCCGGCTTGATCTGACCCAGCCCGTACGCCGCCAGCTCGTGCGCTGCATTATGCAGCTCCGCCGCCAGCTCAACGCCTGTTGCCCCCGCGCCAACGATGGCGACGGTGATTTCCTGCGTACTGTCGGCCTGACCCGCATGGGCGCGCAGGTAGTGATTGAGCAGTTGCTGATGGAAGCGCTCGGCCTGCTTGCGGCTGTCGAGAAACAGGCAGTGCTCCGCAGCGCCTTTGGTGCCGAAATCATTGGTGGTACTGCCCACTGCGATCACCAGCGAGTCATATCCCAGGCTACGCGCCGGAACCAGTTCCGCGCCTTCTTCATCCAGCGTGGCCGCCAGATGAATCTGGCGACCGGCACGGTCCAGCCCGGTCATGCGGCCAAGCTGAAACTGGAAGTTGTTCCACTTGGCCTGTGCCACGTAGTTCAGCTCGTCCTCATAAGAGTTGAGCGAACCGGCAGCCACCTCGTGCAACAGCGGTTTCCAGATATGCGTCAGGTTGGCGTCCACCAGCGTGACACTGGCCGTACCTTTCTTGCCCAGGGTTTTACCCAGACTGGTCGCCAGCTCCAGACCGCCAGCGCCGCCGCCAACGATAACAATACGATGCGTCATAAGGATTACTCGGAAGGTTTAAGGAATTCGGGGGGAGCTCGATCTTCGCGAGCGCAATGCAGCTCATAGCGTCAGATGGCTTGTTAACAGGTTCATCACCGCAGTGCCTGGATCAGGAGCGGGGCGCGCTCGACTGCAGGCCAGGTTGCCTGAAGGTACTCTTCGACACGCCTTTGCGGTACGTGGTTCAGCGGGCTGATCACTTTATGCGTCGTCTCAAGCGTGCTGTCGCACCGGGGGCCAGGGATCGTTGATGTCCAATGGCTCGACCTGCACGGTATCGTCGAGCCGGATAATGCCGCTTTGTAGCACTCGCGCATTGATTCCGCCATGCCCGCGCACCGCCTGGAAGGTCCCATGACCCAGGCGCTGCTCAAGCTTGGCGCACGGCTGGCACCAGCCGGTGGTTTCAAAAATGGCCTGGCCGATGCGGAAGCGACGGTTCTTGAGGCTGAACAGGTTGATGCCACTGATCACCAGATTGCGCCGCAGATCCTGCGGCAATACAGGGTTCTCGGCAGAACGGCCCAGCAACGAACCCACCACCGCCAGATGCTCCCACTGAATCAGCGTGACCTGCCGCGCATTACGCGGGCCGGGCCGCGAGTGATCGCCGGTCAGGCCAGCCTCGCGACGCGCTTCCACCGCGTCCAGCTCGATCATCTCGGCGCGTGATTCCGGGCGCACGCCGATCCAGCGCACACGGCCTTGTTGAGGCACATCGGCCAGCAACTCCTGAAACGGGCTCATAGACTGATTCCAACATCAAAAACCACACTGCGGCCCAGATTGGTCCGCAGAAAATCCGGAGCGCCCGGATGCGCGAACAATACCCGAGCAAAGGTCGGCCCACCAGCGACAACGAGCGCCAGCCCTGACGCAGGTACTCGGTGGGTGGGGGAAAGTGACTGTTGAGGTCGAGTACTTCGCGCTTGAGACTGGCGAACGCAATCATGTCCAACTGGCTCAGATCAATGCCGCGTTCGCGGTAGCTGGTGGATTTCTTGTGCAGCGTAGGGGCCAGTCTGTGCAGCAGTTCGGAAGCAGGAATGCGTTTGGGCTTGGCCTCCCGCCGTACCAGTTGGCTCAGCGAGAACGCGCTACGTCGTCGTTGCAACTCCTCGCGCCACTCATCATTGAGACGCCGGCCTTCGTCCAGCACGAAAAACACCTCGAAACGCCCGTCACGAAACAGCACATCGGGCGGCTCCTGACTGGCAGGCGTGAAGTCCTCGTTCCGGTGCGCAATGTTCAGCCCTGCAACAGCCGCTGACAAACCCAACGCTCACGCTCCCACTTCCGTGCATTGGACAGAAAGGCGTTGGCTTGTTCGGCCTGGATCGTCAACAGGCGCAGGTAGTCTGAGTCATCCATAGGGGCTAGCTTAGCGTTCAAATGTGAAGGTGAAAAATAAAGTCTGATGTGATTTCGGGAGTTTTTTGCATAGGGCTCCAAAGTAAGCGAAAAAACCTTTCAGCAGGCTAAAGCTTTGCTTTGTTACGCCGAACTGGAGCACTCTGCGGCACGTACTCCAGCCCTGCTCATTCCTGCGATAAAGAATCCCACTCTATGAAAGTCGCCTCGCTTGCCTTTCTCTGCTTCACTGCCATTGCCACTCAAGCTCAAGCTTCAAGCTCTGATGCTTGGGCAGCTTACGACAAAGCCGTCCTGGAAAGCTGTATCAAAGCCAGTGGTTTGAAAGATGCCCAACCTGTCGGTACCCCAGCTCAATTTGATGACCGCGTTGGCTACACAGCTCTCCTCATGCAAGGCCAGTATCCGCAGAAGCATATGAACGGTCGTCAAGGTACCGAGCTTTGCCTCTTCAATAGCAAATCGAAAGCTGCTTTTGTTACAGAGTGGGACTCCATTCGCACTGCCGGAAAGGCTCAGTAGAAACGGGAAGATCCGTGCGGTGACGTCTTTTCACTGCGCCAAAGTGTTGGAATGAGCCTGAAAAAGAGACTCTGACCTCGATCATTCTCGTTCCCGCGCTCCGCGTTGGAATGCATTTCTGGACGCTCTGCGTTCAATCTCGAATGTTCGGCGGGGCTTGGGTTTGTGACGCGGAGCGTCACGAGATGCATGCCAGCGCGGAGCATTGGCACGAGAGTCGGGCAGAGCGTGGGCATACCTCCTGGAACGTCTCAATGTCCCCTGTGCGGCGCCTCTAAATCACCCGAAAACATCTCATCCTCAGCATCCGGGCTCACCGGAATTGCATGTTCCTCGGAAGCCCATGCTCCCAGATCAATCAGTTTGCAGCGCTCCGAGCAAAACGGACGGCTGGGGCTGGCGGCGCTCCATTCCACGGGGGCATCGCAGGTCGGGCATTGAACGGTCATTGATTGGCTCATGATTGGCCTCCACGCAAAGTAAGGTAAAAGTGGTGCAGCCGCTCGACTTCGCTGGTCAGCCAGGCGTGATCGCGGTCGTTGACCAGCACATCATCAGCGTGGCGCAGGCGATCTTCACGCTGGATCTGCACCTTGAGGATGGCCTCGACCTGTTCCTGACTGGAACTGTCGCGCAGCATCGTGCGTTCTATCTGCAGTTGCGGTGGCACATCGATCACCAGCAGGCGCTGCACCATCCGGGATTGCCCGGATTCGATCAGCAGCGGCGACACCAGAATGGCATACGGCGATTTGGCCTTGGCCAAGTGGCTGACGATTTCCTGATTGATCAGCGGATGCAACAGCGCTTCCAGCCAGCGTCGCTGCTCCGGGTTTTCGAAGATCAGCTTGCGCAGCGCGCCACGGTCCAGCGCGCCGCTTGCCTGCAATACGCCGCTACCGAAATGCGCCGCTATCTGCTCCAGCGCTGGACGCCCGGGCTCGACGACCCAGCGGGCGGCATGGTCGGCATCCACGGTGTCTATGCCGAGCTTGATAAAGCACTGCGCTGCCGCGCTTTTACCGCTACCAATGCCGCCAGTCAGGCCAAGAATCCAGGGTTTTTGATCAGGGTGAGTCATCTGAAACCGGCAAACTGCATGTAAGAGTCGGTTATTTGACCACCCCAGAGCAAAGCGATCCACCCCGCAATGGCCAGATAAGGGCCAAAGGGGATCGGCGTGCCGCTTTCAACCCGGCGCACACGCATCATGATCACTCCCAATACCGCGCCCACCAGCGATGACAGCAGGATGGTCAGCGGCAAAATCTGCCAGCCGCCCCACGCGCCAAGCATGGCCAGCAGCTTGAAATCGCCATGGCCCATGCCTTCCTTGCCGGTCACCAGCTTGAACAGCCAATACACCGACCACAGCGTCAGATAACCCGCCACCGCGCCCCACAGCGCATCGCTCAGCGAGGTGAACAGCCCGAGCGAGTTAACGATCAGGCCCAGCCATAGCAGCGGCAGCACCAGCGAGTCAGGCAGTAGTTGGTGATCAGCATCAATCAGACTCATCGCCAACAGGCCCCAGCTCAGCACTAGCATTGCCGCCGCTTGCCAGCCGAAGCCGAAGTGCCACGCGATGTAGGCCGACAACACTGCGCAGGTCAGCTCGACCAGCGGGTAGCGTTTGCTGATGGGGGCTTGGCAGTGCGAGCATTTCCCGCGCAACAGCAGATAGCTGATGATCGGCAGGTTTTCCCACGGGCGGATCTTGTGCGCGCAGTGCGGGCAACTGGAGTGGGGGAGGGTCAGGTTGAAGACGGGTTGGTCCGGTTCGGCGGGGAGACCGAGCATTTCACGGGATTGGGTTTTCCAGTCGCGCTCCATCATTATTGGGAGGCGGTAAACCACAACGTTGAGGAAGCTTCCGACGATGAGGCCTAGTATGCAGCAGGTGGTGACGAAGGCCAGGGGGGAGCTGGCCAAGAGGTCGAGGAGGGGCATGTCAGACGACGTTTCCGAGTTGGAAGATAGGTAGATACATCGCAATGACCAGCCCGCCGACGATCACGCCCAAAAAGGCCATGATCATCGGTTCCATCAGGCTGGTCAGATTGTCGACCATGTTATCGACTTCGTCCTCGTAGTAGGTAGCGACCTTGTCCAGCATGGTATCCAAGGCACCGGACTCTTCGCCAATAGCGGTCATCTGAATCGCCAAGCTCGGAAAGACCCCTGTTGAACGCATCGAGAAATTCAATTGCATGCCTGTGGAGACGTCCTGCTTGACCTTGATAACCGCATTTTTGAATACCACATTGCCAGTCGCACCGGCGACCGAGTCCAAAGCCTCTACAAGCGGGACGCCAGCTGCAAAGGTTGTTGCAAGCGTGCGAGCGTAGCGTGCCACCGAAGATTTGAAAATTAATGGCCCGATGATGGGCACTTTCAGCAGAAGTCGGTCGAGGCTGTCTCGAAACTTTTGAGACTGTTTGTACGCGCGTTTGAACATAAAAAAGCTAACGAAAAATAGTGCGACGATGGCCAACCACCATTTTTGTACAATGTCCGATAGGCCAATCACCATCAAAGTAAATGCAGGTAGCTGAGCGCCGAAGCTGGCGAAGACCGTCTGGAACTGTGGCACTACCTTGATGAGCAAAATTCCTGACACAATAATTGCTACGATCAAAACAGCAATAGGGTATGTCATGGCTTTTTTGATTTTAGCTTTTAGCTTTTCAGTTTTTTCCTTGTAACTAGCAACGCGATCCAGCAGGCTTTCAAGTGCGCCAGCTTGCTCGCCAGCATCTACCAGATTACAAAACAGGTCATCGAAATATTCCGGTTTTTGTCGCAGAGCCGTCGCAAAACTATTACCTGCCGAAACTTCCTGCTTTAGCGAGCCTACCAATGCACGCATATTTGGGTTCTCGGCGCCTTCACCAATGATGTCGAATGATTGGAGCAGAGGCACGCCAGCCTTCATCATTGTTGCCATCTGTCGAGCGAAAAACGCGATGTCCAGCGGCTTGATTTTTTTTCCCTTGCCGAAGATCGAAACAGATTTTTTGCGTACCTTGGTTGGGTTGATGCCTTGCTTGCGCAGCTGGGCCTTTATAAGAGCCAAGTTATGGCCACTCAGCTCCCCACTGGTTTTAGTACCTTTCTTGTCGACACCTTCCCACGTGTAAACGATGACTTTTGCTGCCTTGCTGGCCATGTCTAATCCTTGGTCACGCGGTTGACTTCTTCAAGGCTGGTGATGCCTTGCATGGCTTTTGACAGGCCTGAGGTACGCAGGTCATTGAAGCCATCCTTGCGCATTTGCCTGGAAATCTCCAACGAGTTGCCCTCTTCCATGATGATGCGCTCCAGCTCCGCTGTTTTCTTGACCACCTCGTAAATGCCGACCCGGCCTCTGTAGCCACCGTTGCAATGCTCGCAGCCTACCGGGCCATAGATCTTGAACGTACCGATCTTCGCTTCGGGGAAGCCTTCTTTAATCAGTGTCTCGCGAGGAATGTCGAGTTCTTTCTTGCAGTGGCTGCATAATTTGCGTGCAAGTCTTTGCGCAATAATCAGGTTGATTGCTGTCGCAATGTTGAATGCTGCGACACCCATATGATGCAGTCGCGTCAAGGTTTCTGCCGCGCTGTTAGTGTGCAGGGTGGACAGCACCATATGGCCGGTCTGCGACGCCTTGATGGCGATTTCGGCTGTTTCCAAGTCTCGAATCTCACCCACCATGATAACGTCGGGATCTTGACGAAGGAACGCGCGCAACGCTTGGGAAAAGTCCAGTCCTTGACGCGGGTTGACGTTGACCTGATTGATGCCTTCCAGATTGATCTCCACCGGGTCTTCAGCTGTGGAAATATTGATGTCTACGGTGTTGAGAATATTCAGACCGGTATACAGGGAAACGGTCTTGCCTGAACCCGTCGGGCCGGTCACAAGAATCATGCCTTGCGGCTGTTTCAGCGCCTCCATATACAGTGCTTTTTGTTCTGGCTCGTAGCCCAGAGCATCGATGCCCATCTGAGCGCTGGTCGGGTCGAGAATCCGCATCACGATCTTCTCACCCCATAGCGTAGGCAGGGTGTTCATCCGAAAGTCGATTGATTTTGTTTTGGATACCCGCAACTTGACCCGACCGTCTTGCGGTTTACGTCGTTCCGAGATGTCGAGGCTGGCCATTACCTTGAGGCGTGCAGCAATTCGGTTCGCCAGGTGAATTGGCGGTCTGGCGACTTCATGCAGGATGCCGTCGGTACGCAAGCGCACGCGGAAGATCTTCTCGTAAGGCTCAAAATGCAGGTCGGAAGAGCCTAGCCGGATAGCATCCATCAACATCTTGTTGACGAAGCGCACCACAGGGGCATCGTCTGCGTCGTTCTGCGTAGCGAGAGACGTTTCCTTGCCATCAGCTGGTTCAATATCCAGACCCAGATCAACATCTTCCAGATTGCCCAGACCGCTATCGCTGTCAAAGAAGCGATCTATTGCCGTAGTCAGCTTGTCATCTTCGACCAGAATAGCTTCGGTATTCAGGCCGGTGCTGAACTGAATATCAGTCACTGCCTGATGGTTGGTAGGGTCGGATATGGCGATGAACAGCTTATTGCCGCGTCGCCAGAGTGGGAGAGCGTGATGCTGTCGAACCAGCTTTTCGCTCACTAGCCCCTTGGGCTGGCTTTCCTTGTCCAGACTGGCGAGGTCCATGAACGGCACACCAAACTGATCGGAAGCCATTTCTGCCAGCGTCAGGCTTTTGACCAGTTTGTTCTGAACCAGATAGCTGACCAACGAAATCTTGTCGCGGCGCGCCTGTTGATACGCTTGCTGCGCAACAGGTTCAGTAAGTAGCTCGGCGAGGACCAATTGCTTGGCCAGGCCAGTGAGGACAGCATCAGTCATAAAACCACCAGACACGGACAATGTGAGGGTTATAGCGCAGTCGGGCTTTGCTGCCAAATAGCAGTGAGGGATGTGACGAAAATTGTCAGTTTCTGCGGATTTCAGAACGTAAATTGCCGCTGATAGACTGCATTGGCAATGTTAGTGGCTGAAAATGGATTTTGGCACGACCTATGCTTGCACGCTTCCAAGGCACCACCTAATTGACGCCTCGGAGAAGTAGATATGAATGTACAAAAAGGTTTTACGCTGATCGAACTGATGATCGTTGTCGCGATTGTTGGTATTTTGGCGGCAGTGGCGATTCCGCAGTACAACTCGTACACCCTCAAGGCTAAGTACTCTGAGGTCGTGTCTTTAGCTAATACGTATCAAACTGCTGTAGCATCCTGCATTCAAGAAACAGGTACAGCGACTGGCTGTAATTTGAAAACGAATAGTATTCCAGATACACAGGCAACCATTCATGTGGCCAGCGTTGCAGTAAAAGATGGTCAAGTTACGGTAACGCCTACCGCGACAACATTAGCGACGGCTACTTATGTTGTAACCCCTGCAATTGGAGCTGGTGCGCTCACATGGGTTCAGAGTGGTGGGTGCTTAACTTCTTCACCTATACTTTGTAAGTGAGGTATATGTAGTTATATTGGTGAATGTTTTTTGTAAATAAAGTCCCGATCAACGCTGGTCGGGATTTTTATTTTGGGATATTTTGACATTTTATAATGCAAAGATTTCCGTTGGTTGTGGTCCATTTTGATTTATTTTCTCATCTCCTCACAGAGTCTTAGCCCTCGGAACTATCTTCGTCACCTATGCCACTGGAATCCCCGCTCCAGCCTTCAACCGATACCCAATCTCCGCAATAGCCTCAATCGCAGGCAGCAACTCCAGCCCCAACTCAGAAAGACTGTACTCAGCCGAAGGCGGCGACGTCGCCAGCACAGTCCGAACAACCACACCTTTCTCCTCCATCTCCTTGAGCCGCACTGACAGCATCTTTGCCGAAATGCCGGGAATATCAACGCGCAGTTCGCCGAACCGTCGAGGCCCTCCACTCAAACTCCACAGCAGATTTGGAGTCCACACGCCGCCCAGCAACCACATGCACGCAGCCACGGCACATTCGGGCACAGGACTGTCGACTTTGCTCTTGCGCATTTTCAGGGGCATTGCGGGGTGTTCCTTCGTAGGATCGCGAGTTTCCAGCGCGTAACCAGGTTACAGAATGGTAACTGGAGAATGAGAGTAACCTTAAGTTACCAGCTATACAAAAGTTATCCGGGTGCTAGGATCTGGTCATTCTCAACCACCGGAACAATCACCTTATGAAGCTCTACTACTCACCTGGCTCCTGCTCGCTTGCTGCCCATATCGTGTTGCATGAAGCTGGCGTCGCTCATGAGCTGGTCAAGGTCAATCTGCGGCAGCACACGCTTGAATCTGGCGATGACTATTACGCGATCAACCCTAAAGGTGCCGTTCCTGCACTGGGCTTAGATGACGGTGCTGTTCTGACTGAAGGCGTTGCCGTTCTGCAATATCTGGGCGATCACTTCGTGCCTGCACTGGTGCCAGCCAACGGCACGCTGGAGCGTGCAAGGCTGCAAGAGATACTTAATTATCTGGCCGCCGAATATCACAAGGCATGGACACCGCTGTTCTATCTGCCAAAGGGCGCTGATGCCACTGATGCTAAACGCCCGGTCATCGCCAAACAAACCTACCTGAATGGCCTGTTGGCGGAGGGTCGTGATTACCTGCTGGGAAATGACTTTAGCGTTGCTGACGCTTATCTGTTTACTGTTACGCGCTGGTCAGTCAACTTCGGTATCTCGCTGGACGAGCTGCCTGCATTGAAAGCGTTTATGGCCCGAGTTGAAGCTCGCCCGTCCGTCAAGGCGGTGCTTGAAACCGAAGCTTTGCCTGCGTTGTTCAGCAAGGGCTGAATCATCCAGGTCCAAGGGCAGGTTCAATCTGTTGAACGAAAACGCCCCGGCGGATTGCTCCGCCGGGGCGTTTTTTTTTAGTACGCAGTTTTATTGCGTTGGCATCGTAGGACGTTTCAGCTTTTGCCTTAGGCTAGGTCTTGATCCACATGGATCACCCAAACGTCCATTGGTTGATACCCGAATCAAGCCCAAAATCAGCGAACTGATTACCCCGCACATAGAGGGAGGGGGCATATGAACACCACTGCATCACCCAGCCGCCTCCTCGGAGTGGGGCTTTACACTGCGTCGGAAGCCTCTTCATACACGGGCATTCCCGCAAAAGACATCCGTAGATGGATGTTTGGCTATCGCGCGGCAGGGGTTGATCATCCCGGCCTCTGGACTCCGGAGGTCGCATTTCTGGACGATAAACTGCTTGGCTTCCATGATCTGCTGGAAATTCGTTTTGTTCATGCTTTTCGCCAGCACGGCGTCAGCTTGCAAGCGATCCGCAGTGCTTCGTTACAAGCCCGAGAGATGTTCGGTCAGCGCTATCCGTTTACCTGCAAGCGTTTTCAAACGGACGGGCGGGATATTTTCGCGACCGTTCTGGACGAAACCGGAGACGAGGCGCTGTTGGATCTGGTGAAGCGGCAATACGCTTTCAAGCAGGTCATCACACCCTCGCTGTATGAGGGCATTGATTACGCAGGCGAAGAGTCGGCACAGCGTTGGTATCCGGTCAAGCGAAGCAAGGCAGTGGTGTTGGATCCTGCAAGAAACTTCGGCAAACCAGTGCTGGCAACAACGGGAATCGACACAGCAGCTATTTATCATTCCTACCTGGCTGAAGGTCAGAACGCGAAGCGTGTGGCATTACTCTATGAGATTCAGCCTGCAGCAGTGGAAGCCGCAGTCAATTTTGAGCACAGGATCGCGGCTTGAATTTTCTGATCGATAACAACCTGCCGTCCGCTATCGCCAGAGCGCTCAACGAACTGACCAAGAATGAAGGTCACTCAGTGGTATCACTGCGTGAAAGATTTCCCGCCAATTCCGCAGATATTGACTGGGTGACCCGCCTCAAAAAAGAAGGCGGGTGGGCGGTAGTATCTCAGGACAAGTTTTCCAAGGGAGACGCTGAGCGCCAGGCATTCCGGGAGTGTGGTATGCCTATTTTCTGCCTCGCCAAGCAGTGGGGCCAAATGACCTACTGGAACAAGGCAGAAAATCTGGTCAGGTGGTGGCCTTCAATTACCGAGCAGGCCTTATTGATCGAAGGCGGCGCGGCTTTTCGTGTGCCATGGACGTTCTCCGCAGCACGCAAGTTCAAGCAGCTCCACATCTAGCCCGATCACGGATCGGGCTTTTCTCGGCAATTATTAAAGTACAAATGTTACCGCGCCACTCCATCAACCCGAGCCCGCCCCTTAAACCTCCTCCTAATCCCAACAACCACCATCACCACCAACAACCCCACCACCACAAAAAAGATCGTATTAAACACCGGAAACGGCTGGTCACGGCTCGTTACCGCTTCAATCTCTGTCACGTTGGGAAACATCGACATTATGGTTATCCGCCAGCCGTAGTAGCGAATCAACGCCAGTTGCTGGGAGTCACGCGAGTAGCCCTGGGCTTTGGCCTGGATGTCGGCGGAGTCGAATTTGAAGTACCACGGGAAGCTCCAGCCGGTGTCTTCGTTGCGATAGACCACGACTTTCTTGGTGTCCGGGTCTTCGGTGTTGATGAAGTACACGTCGCGGGTCGGGCCGTCTGCCGGGTTTTCGGCGTTGATGACGCCGTCGGCGTCCATTCTTTTGACTTCCACACCGGTGATCATCACGACATCATGGCGCGGCAGGACGTAGTAGAGGCTTAATGCGCCGATCCCCAGTGCAACGAATACTACAAGCCAAATCGACCTTTTAAGCCACTTCATACCAGCGTCCTCTATTTTAAAATTGCGTGACTTTGCCTTAATCCGAACATTTCGAAGCAAAACAGTTATTACAAAATTCGACAAGGCCGTTTCGGGCGGCGCAGTCTTCCGGAGATTGACATGATTTGGTTCCTTGAAGGGCAGGCCAGCCAGCGCGACGTGATTATCGGCGCGCGTGATGCCTTGCCTGCGTCGGTGCGCATTATCGCTTCTCATCGTCAGCAGCGCTCCGAAATTACCGGTCTGGCTGATGTGGCGTTGCAAGAGCCGCTCGATAACGAGGAACGGATTGACTGGGTGCTGGAAAATGCTCGCTCGTTGGGTGTGAAAGTCATTATCGCCGGGCGGGTGGGCGGCCTCTATGAAGCGCAGCGTGCACGCTTCATTGCTGAGGGGTTGGACCTTGTAACGGGGGGAACGTCTCTGCAAACTTTCCTGGATGTCGACAACAAGAGTCGCTTCACGGCTGCTGCCGAAGCGGCTGGGCTGGCGTGCATCCCGGCGATCACCGCGTGCAATGCCGAGGAGCTGCAAGCGGCTTACGATACCTTGGCGGTTTCTGGCGAGGTCTGCATCAAGCCGGTGGTCGGGATTTATGGTCAGGGATTCTGGCGCTTCAAGGCAGAAGCCGATGCATTTCGCTGTTTCGCCAACCCGGATGCCCGCGAGACAACTTTTAGCGCGTACCTTGATGCTTACCGCCAGTCCGACGATCTGCCAGCGATGCTGCTGATGCCTTACATGCCGGGCAGTGAATGTTCGGTGGACATGGTGTGCGAGGGTGGCAAGGCGGTGGCGTATGTCGGCAGACGCAAGGTGGGCTTGAACCAGACTTTTGAGCGCGACAGCGCAGCCGTGCAACTGGCGGTGCGCGCGGCCGAGCATTTTGTCTGCGACGGGCTGATCAATGTGCAGACCCGTGATGATGCTGACGGTCAGCCACGTTTGCTGGAGATTAACCCGCGTTATTCAGGCGGCATTGGCTATACGCGCCACACGGATGTCAATCTGCCCGGTATTTTCGCCACGCGGCGTCTTGGGCTGAAAGAACCGGAAACACATTGGCTGGAGGATATCCGGATCAAGGCCATCACCGTCGCTGTACGGGCCGAGGTTTGATCAGGATAATAGATTTTTGCTATCACTAATCGCTCTAATCACGGAGGATCGGGCATGAAGCTTCTGGCACCAGGTGCAAACACTGCTTTAGCAAACGCTCACTGCACCTGGAATCTGGAGAGCGGCAAGTCTTCGATTTTTGGTGAATATGCTGCCGTTGCCCTGCTGCCGGTCAACGAGAAACGCCTGCCCATGGGCGAACCGGCGCTGCTGCATCAGGAGCAGAGCTGGATGGAATGGAGCGGCGGCCCGCAGAACGTGGGCTGCACGCTCAAACTGGATCGGCTACCTGCCGACAGCGACCGGGTGTTGCTGATGGTGTATGTATTCGCGGCGACCGGTCCGGTCGCCGAGATTGCCAGCCTGCATCTGCAAGTTAACAACGATATCGAACATCGCGTTGATCTGCGCAGCAATGGCGAAGCAGCGATCATCATCGGCGAGTTCTATAAGCGTAATGATCAATGGAAGTTTCGTGCGTTGAGCGAAGGCTCGGCGTATGGGCTGTCGGCGTTCGGGCGCAAGATAGGCCTGGAAGTGGATGATCGCCATCCGCGTCGTCCTGCTGGCGGTTCAGGCGGCGGGCCGCGGCACGAATCGGCGACCGGCACAGCGTTTGTGGTCGGTCCGGCACATGTCCTGACCTGCGCGCATGTCATCGAAGACATGACGGTGTTTCATATCAACTCGCTGGACGGTCGCTACAAGGCCGAGCCCGTGGTGATCGACCGCCGCAATGACATCGCGTTGCTGCGCGTGCAGGGTGCTCCGCTGTTGTCTCCGGTTACATTCCGGGACGGGCAGGGCTGCGAGCCGGGTGATAACGTGGCGGTTCTGGGTTATCCACTGGCGTCGATTTCCGGTGGCGGTCTGCAGGTGACGCAAGGCGGTATTTCCGGCCTGTTCGGCCTGCACAACGACGCCAGCCTGTTCCAGTTCACTGCGCCCATTCAGCCGGGCTCCAGTGGCAGCCCACTGTTCGATAACGGTGGTGCAGTGATCGGCATGGTGACGTCTACCGTGCCGGACGGGCAGAACATGAATTTCGCGGTCAAGTCCGCACTATTGTTGTCCTTTCTACAGGCCTGCCGCATTGATGCGCCGCATGCCCGTCCGGAAAGGTCGTATACCACTACAGAAATCTCACGCATCGCCCAGTCATCGTTATGGCTCTTGGAAGCCTCACGTCAATGAGGCCGGGCTTCCTGCCATTTGAGCAGGTATCAGTTAATCAGGAATTTATCGATGGACAGCAGCGCAGCTTTTTCCACACCTACAAAGCTTCGTGCTGATCTGCTTCGTGGTCGCCTCGATGTCAGCGTCGATTCGTCCACCATTGCCCCGGATTCACTGTTTGGCTTTGCTGAACGGCGTAATCCGAAGCGCGCGTTTCTGTTTGTATCGCGAGTGCTGGGACGCCATATTCCGGCGCGTCCGAGCGTTATGCTCAAGAGTTTTCAGGACCTGGCACACAAGATCCCGGCAGACCTGCCGGGCCCGGTGCTGGTCATCGGCATGGCCGAAACGGCAGTCGGCCTTGGCGCAGGCGTTCACCGCGCCTACAGCGCAACGCGGCCTGATGCGCTGTATCTGGTCAGCACTCGCCATCCGACCGGCACCGAGTTGTTCGCCCGTTTCGAAGAAGAACACAGCCATGCCAGCGCTCATTTGATTCATCTGCCGACTGACCCGGCGATGCGCGAAATGATGCTCAACGCCCGTTCGCTGGTGCTGGTCGATGATGAGGCTTCCACTGGCAAGACCTTCATCAATCTTCATCAGTCGCTGGTCGAGGCCGGCTTGAACAAGATCGAGCGGGTGGTGACCTGCGTGCTGACCGACTGGTCGGCCGGGGCTGTCAGTACCTCGATGGGCGCGTTGGCCGAGCAGGTGTCATTGTTGCAGGGCTCCTATTCCTTTGATGAAGACGTCAGCGCACCGTTGCCGGACATGCCGGAAGTGGGCACTGTCGCAATGGGTGACTGGCCACTGGTCACCGCCAATGACTGGGGCCGTATGGGCGTGCTGTCGGTCGCCGATACGCTGGCGCCGGGCCTTGTGGTCAACAAGGGCGAACGGGTTTTGGTGGTCGGCACCAGTGAGTTTGTCTGGCGTCCGTTTCTGCTCGCCGAGCGTCTGGAAAAAGCCGGCGCCGACGTGCATTTCAGTTCCACCAGTCGCTCGCCTATTGCCATTGGTCATGCTATCGATCATGCGCTGTCGTTCTCGGACAACTACGGGCTGGGCATTCCCAACTTCCTGTACAACGTGCGCCCGGGTCAGTTCGACCGGGTGCTGATCTGCACCGAGACCCCCAGGCAGGCCGTGCCTGCCGAGCTGATCGAAGCGCTGAATGCCGAGGTCATCTGTGATGAGTAACGACCGCCCGCTGATCTTCGTCGATCTGGACGACACCCTGTTCCAGACCGCCCGCAAAACCCCGGCTGATATTGAAAAACACGTCGCGACGCTCGACGTCAGCGGCAATGCCAACGGTTACATGACCAATGTGCAGAAGTCTTTCGCCCACTGGTTACTGGCGCATTCCGATGTGGTGCCAGTAACGGCGCGCAGTGTCGAAGCCTACAGTCGGGTCAAGCTGCCGTTTACGGCGGGCGCGATCTGTTCGCACGGTGGTGTGATACTCGATGTCATGGGGCAGCTCGACCCTGCCTGGAACGAGCAGATGAAACTGACCCTGGCCGTCTATCAGTCGCGTCTGCCCGAACTGTCTGCTGCAACCTTGGCGATCGGTCAGGAAATGGGCTTTTCATTACGCGGCTGGGTGGTGGAAGAGGCGCAGTTGTTTCATTACGTCGTGACCAAGCACAACGAGAGCGATGACAGCATCCTCACGCAGGTGCTGGCTGAAGTGCAGGCCCGCGGCCTGCTTGATGACATGCACATTCACGGTAACGGCAACAACCTGGCTTTTCTGCCCGAAGGGCTGTCCAAGCGCTACGCCGTCCAGGAATGGTTGCGCCGCGACAAGGCGATCAACGGCGAGCGTCCGGTATTGGGTTTTGGCGACAGCATTACCGACCTGGGTTTCATGGAAGAGTGCCACTGGTGGGCGACGCCTGCCCGCAGTCAGCTGGCGAAAATGTTTGTCGGAGCTGCGCATGAGTGATCCCGTTCACGGGCTTGAGACGGTGGGTAGCGGTAGCTATCTCAAGGATGACGTGCACTTCCTGTTGCGCAGTATCGAGATGCAGTCCACCCGTGTCGAAGAGAAGGAACGCCTGATCCAGACAGGGCAGAAACATTATTCGGAAATGATCAGTGAAGAGTCCGCGCCCAGCGACGCTCACAAGGCGCTTTACGAGCGTGCGCTCAGTCAGAATGGCGCGCGCATGGCAATCGATGTTCAGGCGTTGGCGCAGGCGCTGGACAGGCAATGCACAGGGTCTGAAATAATTCTCGTGTCGTTCGTGCGTGCCGGTTTGCCGCTCGGTGTGTTGCTGCGTCGGGCATTGATCGATCTGGGCCGTGAAGCGCATCACTACGGCATCAGCATTGTGCGTGATCGCGGCATCGACAAGGTGGCACTGGAAGCAATCATTCAGGCCCATGGCGCGCAGAACATCGTGTTTGTCGATGGCTGGACCGGCAAAGGCGCGATCTCCGGGGAAATCCGGCGCAGCCTGGCGGGTGATGCACGCTTTCCGGCAGATCCTCGGCTGGTGGTGCTGGCCGATCCGTGTGGCAGCGCGTGGCTGGCGGCCTCGGCGGAAGACTGGGTGATTCCCTCAGGCATCCTTGGCGCAACGGTGTCCGGGCTGGTGTCGCGTTCAATCTGGCCGGCGGACGGCGGGCTGCATGGCTGCGTGGTGTATGAGCATTTACAGGACCACGACGTCACGCGTGCTTTCATTGAACAGATCGAGCGCCAGCGTCGTCAAAAGTGTTCGACGCTGATGCTGACCCCCTGGACGCAGACGCAGCGAGTCGAACTCAATAGCGTTGCATCGCAGGTGGTCGGCAGCCTTGCGGAACGCTTCGGGGTGAATAACCTCAATCGGGTCAAGCCGGGTATTGCCGAGGCGACAAGGGCGGTGATGCGTCGTGTGCCGGATCATGTGCTGGTACGCAATCTGACTGACAGTGATGTGCAATTGCTGCTGCATCTGACAGAGAAGGCGGGCATCCCCGTCGAGGAAGTCGGCGATGCCCTGGGCCCTTACCGGGCGGTGACCATCATACGGAGTCTCGGCTAATGGCCTTATTCTCGCCTTATGCGCTGGGGGCAACGCTGTACATGCCCGCTACCCGTGACGACATTGTCGATGTCGTGTGCGGCGACAAGATTCCCGAGCTGCGTTCACTGGTGGTGTGCCTGGAAGATGCAGTCGCGTTGATCGATGTCGATACCGCGCTGCTCAACCTGCGCCAGGTACTAACGCGCATTCAGGATCGCGGCGGCCGGCCAGCCAATGGCCCACTGCTGTTCGTGCGTCCGCGTGATGCAGCAATGGCGCGTATTCTCAACGACTGGCCATTGATGGCCCATGTCGACGGGTTCGTGGTTCCCAAGCTCTCGCTGACCAACCTGAACAGCTGGGAGCAGGCCGTCACCAATCCGGCGCTGGCCTTGATGCCTACGCTGGAAACACCGGAAGTGTTCAATCCCGGGGCGATGGTCGAGCTCGGTCAAGCCTTGAAGGCCAGTCTCAATGAACGGATCATTGCCCTGCGCATCGGTGGCAATGACCTGATGGGCTGTCTGGGACTGCGCCGCAACCCGGCCATGACGCTGTACTCGACGCCCATGGGCTATGTCATACCCATGCTGGCAGGGGTAATGGGCGCGCAGGGGTTTGCCCTGACCGCACCGGTGTTCGAGCAACTTGCCACGCCAGATATCCTGAAGCACGAGCTGGCGCTGGATATAACCAATGGATTGGTCGGCAAGACGGCAATTCACCCTTCGCAGGTCAATATCATTCAGAATGCGCTACGCGTCAGTCTGGAGGACATGAACTCCGCCCGGATGATTTTGAACTCTGTGGCTCCCGCCGTGTTCAAGTACAACGATGCTATGTGTGAACCGGCGACCCATTACAAATGGGCAACCCACATCATGGAGCGCGCCAAATGGCATGGAGTGTTACCCGCACCCGCTTCGATCATGGATGCCAGCATTCGACTCGCTGAGGCAGTTAGCTAGATGATAGAACCTGACCTTGAAACCGTAGAACCTGATCTTGCGCCTGTAGGGCCGGACCTTGAAATCGAAGTGGAACAACGCCTGCTGGCGGTGTTCGATTTCGACGGGACCATTACCCGCCACGACAGCTTCGTCCCGTTTCTCAAATTCGCCTTCGGGCAACGTGCTTTCTCTGTGCGCATGGCGCGGCTGGTGCTGCCGAGCCTCGGCTACCTGGCCAAGCGCCTGACCCGTGATGAACTCAAAGGCCGCCTGATCAAGGCTTTTCTGAGCGGTGTTGAAGTGCAATGGCTGCAGCAAAAGGCAGAAGCCTTCTGCCAGTCGCACTGGAAACGCCTGATGCGCCCCGCTGCGCTGGAATCCATTGCCGCTGAAATCGAGAAGGGCGCCATTGTCACGCTATGTTCAGCATCGCCTGCTATGGTCCTGCAACCCTTCGCTGATCGCTTGAAAGTCCAGCTGATCGGCACCAATCTGGAAGTGATCGACGGCAAGCTGACCGGGTTGATCGAAGGCAGTAATTGCCGGTGCGACTCCAAGGTCGCGCGCCTGGAAAGTGTTTACGGGCCGCTTTCACAGTTCCGGGTTCGTGCCTGGGGCGACACCCGGGGTGATCACGAATTGCTCGCCGCTGCTCAGGATGCGCATTGGCGGTTGTTCCATCCGACGTGGCGTAGAGGCCGCTATAAAGGGCCTGTTAACGCCAAGTTACACAATCCTCATGGTAATGACGGGCCAACACGGTAAGGCTGTAACACTTTTATCCGAATTCCGTAGTCCACATGGAGCGAAAAATGGCACTCACTTTGGCAAAGAACCAGACGATCTCACTCGAGAAAACCGCTGGCACAGGCCTCAAGAAAGTAAGCATGGGCCTTGGATGGGACCCTGAAAAAGCCAGCGGTTTCTTCGGCAAGTTGCTTGGCGGTGGTGGTGGCGATATCGACCTTGATGCTTCCTGCATCATGCTCGATGCCGACAAGAAGCCCCTCGATCTCGTCTGGTTCCGTCAATTGCAATCGCGCGACGGTGCCATTCAACACTCGGGTGACAATCGCACCGGCGAAGGCGCTGGCGATGACGAAACCATCAGCGTTGATCTGGAGAAGCTGCCTGCTGCAGTCAAATACCTAGTGTTCACCGTCAACTCGTTCACCGGGCAGAACTTCGAAAAAGTCGCCAATGCTTACTGCCGCATCGTTGATCTGGGCAGCCGTAACGAGCTGGGCCGCTTCGACCTGTCCGAAAAAGGTCAGCATACCGGTGTCGTGATGTCTTATCTGTCGCGCACGCCAGCGGGCTGGGATTTCACGGCTGTCGGTCAGGTTACCAATGGCCGTACGGCAGATGATCTGGTCGAACTGGCCATCGGAGCTGTACGCGCATGACCCGACTTGTCCCAGGCGCCAATGCGCCAGTCGCTACCGGGCCGTTGACGGTCGAGGTCAGCTACTCTCCGCTGGCAGGCGCGGATATCGATGTGTCCGCATTCCTGCTGACTGGCTCAGGCAAGGTTCGTGGCGATCAGGACATGTGTTTCTACGGCCAGAAAAGCGTGAACAACGGTGCGCTCCAGCAGACGGAAGCGTCGGCAGGTCGTGCAGTGTTCACGCTTGACCCGAGCCGTCTGGATTCAGTCATCGAGAAGGTCGCCCTGACGGCGACCATCTATGAGAACAAGGCCAGCTTCGACAGTGTGTCGCGCCTGGCATTGAGCATCACCGGGGATATCGAAGCGGATATCCCTACCAGCGGCATGAAAGAAACCGCGCTGATTCTGGGCGAGTTCTACTTGCGTCAGGGCGCCTGGAAATTCCGCTGTGTTGCTCAGGGTTTTGCGGGCGGGCTGGAGCCTCTGGCGAAAAACTTTGGTGTTGAAGTCGCCGCGCCTCAGGATCAACCTGCACCTGCACCTGCACCTGCACCTGCACCAGCTCCAGCGCCCAAGTCGACGGTCAGCCTGAGCAAGATCACGCTGGACAAGACCCGTGCCTCGATCAGTCTGGAAAAGACCAGTGCCGGTTTTGGCGAGATCAGGGTCAACCTGAACTGGAATCGCCGCAACGACAGCAAGGGCGGCGGCTTCTTCTCGATGAAGAAGAGCAATGCCATCGACCTTGATGTAGGCTGCCTTTTCGAATTGCAGGACGGCTCCAAAGGGGCGGTTCAGGCGCTGGGCAACTCGTTCGGATCGCTCAACAGCGAACCGTTCATCAAACTGATGGGCGATGACCGGACCGGGTCGGTCAGCGATGGTGAGTGGCTGCACATCAACGGCGCGCACTGGGGCAAGATCCGGCGCATTCTGGTTTACGCGTTCATCTATGAAGGTGCACCGAACTGGAAAGAGACCGACGGGGTTGTCACCATCCATGCGCCAGGCCAGCCGCCCATTGAAGTTCGTCTTAACGAAGAAGGCGGCCGTCAGGGCATGTGTGCAATTGCCTTGCTGGAAAACGACAACGGTGCGGTCAAGGTGACGCGTCGTGTGGATTTCCATAACGGCCACAGCAACATGGACAAAGCCTACGGCTGGGGCATGCGCTGGGCTGCTGGTTCCAAGTAAACAATACCGTGGTATTTCTGGCTGGCTGTGCCGCCTCATGGGAGATAGACATGCTGGACTGGTTGAAAACAAACGCAACAGCGGCCCGCGACAAGCTGGCAAACGAAGTTTCCAAGTTCAAGAATCGCGAGTTCATGGACGCTGTGGTTTCCGGTTGTGCACTGGTGTCTGCCGCTGATGGCGACATCAGCGCCAGTGAAAAGCAGAAAATGGCCGGCTTCATTCAGAACTCTCAGGAACTGAAAGTTTTTGACATGAAGGAGGTCATTCAGGGTTTCCAGGAAGCCTGCTCCAAGTTTGAGTTCGATTACGAAATTGGCCGTGCCGAGGCGTTGAAAACCATCGGCAAGATCAAGAAGAAAGAAGATGCATCACGTCTGTTGGTGCGCGTCTGCTGTGCAATCGGTGGCGCTGATGGCAGCTTCGATGAGAAGGAGCGGGAAGTCTGCCGCACGATCTGTCGCGAGCTTGGCCTGAACCCGTCCGATTTTGACCTGTAATTTTTACCCTAAGGAACGCAGTTAAATGGAAAGCACCTCTCTAGGCTTCCCTCCACTCACGATGGCGGTTTTCGTCGGTCTGGCCATTACGGCCATGGCTATCGACATGTTCTCCCACCGGGGAAACAAGCCGATCACCCTGGCGCAAGCCTCGGCGTGGTCGGTCTTCTGGGTCGCCATTTCGCTGGCTTTCGCCGGTTTCCTGTACGTGCAGCACGGCTCTGAAGTTGCCACACTGTTCGTCACCGGTTACGCGCTGGAAAAAGTGCTGAGCGTCGACAACCTGTTCGTGTTCATGGCGTTGTTCTCCTGGTTCAAGATTCCGGATGGCCTGCGCCACCGTGTTCTGTACTGGGGCATCATCGGTGCCATCGTTTTCCGAGGCATCTTCGTCGCAATCGGTACAGGCCTGCTGGCGCTGGGCCCTTGGGTCGAAGTGGTGTTTGCGGTCATCGTTGCCTGGACAGCCATCATGATGCTGCGTGCCGGCGATGACGACGACGAAGAAGTCGACTACTCGCAGCACATGGCTTATCGCTTCGCCAAGAAACTGTTCCCGGTGTGGCCAAAGCTGCACGGCAGCAACTTCTTCGTGCGTCGTTCGGTTCTGGAAGAAGAAGTCAAAAAGCCTGAAAACGCCGGCATCTCGCTGGCCGCCAAAGGCGCACTGTTCGCTACTCCGCTGTTCCTGTGCCTGGTTGTGGCGGAAATCTCCGACGTGCTGTTCGCGTTCGACTCCGTGCCTGCAATCATCGCAGTGAGCCGCGAGCCGCTGATCGTGTTCTCGGCCATGCTGTTCGCGATTCTCGGCCTGCGTACCTTGTACTTTGTACTTGAAGCCCTGAAACGCTACCTGGTGCATCTGGAGAAAGCAGTTATTGCGCTGCTGTTCTTCATCGCCTTGAAACTGGGCCTGAATGCTACCAACCACCTGTTCCATCACGGTTACGAAATCAGCGCCAACGCCAGCCTGTTGGTTGTGGTCGTCGTGCTGATCATCGGTATCGTCGCCAGCCTGCTCTTCCCGGGCAAAGAAGAACCGGCTGAAGAAAAAGCGTAAACACTGGATAAAGGAGATAAACGATCATGGCTTTGACTCTGCAAAAAGGTGGCAACCTTTCGCTGTCGAAAACCGACCCTACCCTGACCAATGTTCTCATCGGTCTTGGCTGGGACCCTCGCGCCACTGACGGCCAGGCTTTCGACCTGGACGCCAGCGCATTCCTGTTGGGCGCCAATGGCAAGGTCCGCAGTGAAGCTGACTTCATTTTCTACAACCAGCTTAAAAGTGCTGATGGCTCCGTCGAGCACACCGGTGACAACCGTACCGGTGAAGGCGATGGCGATGACGAAGTGGTCAAGGTCGACCTGACGCGCGTCCCGGCTGATGTCGACAAGATCGCGTTCGTTGTGACTATTCATGACGCGGAAAACCGTGGTCAGAACTTCGGTCAGGTCAGCCGCTCGTTCATTCGTGTAGTGAATGAAAAGTCGGGCGCTGAAGTGGTTCGTTACGACCTTGCTGAAGATGCTTCGACCGAAACCGCGATGATCTTCGCCGAGCTGTACCGCAACAACGGTGAGTGGAAATTCCGCGCCGTCGGTAGCGGTTTCCAGGGTGGCCTGAAAGCGTTGGCCAACTCGTTCGGCATGAATTTCTGATTCGCGTCCAATCACTTTTATAGAAAGGATTACGAGCATGGCAGTAAGTCTGAGTAAAGGCGGTAACGTTTCCCTGTCGAAAGAGGCTCCTGGCCTGACAGAAATCACCGTTGGTCTGGGTTGGGATCCACGGGTTACCGATGGCACCGAGTTCGATCTGGACGCGTCCATCTTCATCGTTGGCGAAAATGGCAAGGTGCTGGATGACAACAGCTTCATTTTCTACAACAACAAGAAATCGGCTGATGGTTCGGTCGAGCACTTGGGCGACAACCGTTCAGGCGCTGGCGAAGGTGATGACGAGTCGGTAACGGTCAAGCTCACCGGCCTGGCCGCTGCGGTCAAGAAGCTGGTTTTTGCCGTCACTATCCACTCGGCTGAAGAGCGCAAGCAGAGCTTCGGTCAGGTGTCGAACGCTTACATTCGTGTAGTGAACAAGTCTGACGGCAAGGAAATCGCTCGTTACGACTTGTCGGAAGACGCATCGACTGAAACCGCGATGATCTTCGGCGAGCTGTATCGCAACGGCGAAGAGTTCAAGTTCAAGGCCATCGGCCAAGGGTTTGTCGGCGGTCTGAAACCGCTGGCAGAAGCCCACGGTGTTGCAATCGGCTAAACCCGATCAGCGCCCGATAAAAAACCCCGCCAGCGATGGCGGGGTTTTTTATTGGGGCTTTTGAAAGCATTGGTAGGATAGTTACAAGGCTACACGACGCTCTGCGTCGCAGAGAGGACGCGGAGCGTCGCACGATAGTTGAGGTTCCGATTGCTGAATACGCTACAAAATCCCGGCGCTTTTGGCTGCTTTCAGCCAGTCCGGAAATTCCTCCATCAGCAAGTCATACAGCTTATCTTCCGGGATTTCATCCAGGCGGTCCAGGGCGAAGAAGTTGCAGTTGTCGACTACGCGACCGCCCATGTCATCAAGCTTTTCGAGAATCCCGTAACCGCGTCCACCCAGCCCCACGAATTGCCAGAAAATCGGCAGTTTGGCGGCCTCGGTCATCAGTTTGGTGATTTCACGATCCTGATGCACGCCGCCGTCGCTGATGAACAGGATGTAGACCGGCGTCTTGTCGCCTGACTTCTTGTAGTAGTCGATGACCATGCGCATCGCCTTGGGCTCGTCGTTGACGCGTGCGCCCAGTTCCCAGTCTTTCCAGCCGCCATGGTCAGTCTTGATGAAGTCCTGAAAGTTGCCCAGCGTGACTGAACCGAGTTGCTGCGGCTTGGCACCGAATGCCCAGCAGTCCAGCGCGCCGTCGTCGTCGAAATGCACCGCCAGTGGAATCAGGCGATCAACCACTTCCTGCACATGGCCGCGCGTGTATTGCGGGTTCATCGAACCTGACGCGTCCAGCACCAGGCCGACTCGGGCCTTGGTGTCGGTCAGTCTGGCTTTCTCCAGGCTGATCTGAGCTTTTTTCGCCAGGCTGATCAGTTGCGGCGCAGCGTTGGCAATCTTCTTCTCAAGAGAAATTCGTGCGGGCGGGGGAGGCGGAGCGTCGGCAATTTCACCGCCAAAATGCACGACCAGCGCATCCAGGCCGGCGTTGTAGCCTTGCAGGTTGGAGGCTATGCGCCATTCACCGTTCTTGCGGTAGATATCGGCCACCATAATGGCTTTCTCGGCGGAGAAGGTTGCACCGGAGAACTCGCCACGTGCCGCTTCGCGACCTTGTTGCTGAATGCTGAAGTGGCTGGACTGGATATCGCTCATCGCCCCCGCGCCATCAATCGACGCCGTGAACACCAGTCGGTCTATGGACGCGGGCAAACGGGACAGCGAGAGCTGAAAGTCGCCACCGTTCACCTGCTTGACGCCGTTGCACGGACTGTCTGGCTGGTTGAAGAAGATCATGTAACGGTCGTCTGACAGCTTGCCGTTGGCGTCGATGCCGAAGCACACGTAGTCGATTACATGAGGCGATTTTATGCTGATCGACAGCGTGAAATCGGTGCCCTGAATCAGGGTCGAAAGCGGAATGCGTTGGCCTTGAGCGATTTGCATGGTTCTTCCTTGGCAAGGGAGGGCGTCACACGGCCCTCGGTCAAATGACGACGATCAGCGTTCGCTTCTGCCCACACCGGACGGGCCTGCTGCCAGCATGCGCCCGGCCAGACGAGAGAACGGCAGGCTTTGCAGCCACACCGTGCCGGGGCCGGTCAGTCTGGCAAAAAATACGCCTTCGCCGCCGAACAGCATCGACTTGATGCCACCACCGACCATACGGATGTCGTAGTCCACGGTCTGGGTCATGGCCGCGAGACAGCCGGTATCGACATCAAGGCCTTCGCCTGATGCCAGTTCGATCTTGCGCACCGTGCCACCCATGTGCACGAAAACCCAGCCATCGCCTTCAAGCTTTTGCAGGACGAAACCCTCACCGCCGAACAGCCCGGTCAGGATCTTCTTCTGAAACTGGATGCCGATGGATACGCCTTTGGCGCCGGCCAGGAAGCTGTCTTTCTGGCAGATCAGCCTGCCACCGAAATCGCGCAGGTTCAGCGGCAGGATGGTGCCGGGGTAGGGCGCAGCAAAGGCAACCCGGCCCTTGCCGGTACCCTGTTGCGAAAACACCGTCGTGAACAGGCTTTCGCCGGTGAGCATGCGTTTGCCTGCGCCGAGCAACGAGCCCAGCAGCCCCGGCGACTGATTGCTGCCGTCGCCGAAGATGGTCTCCATTTGCACGTCGCAGGTTTTGTACATCATCGCACCGGCTTCGGCGACCGCACTTTCGCCGGGGTCAAGTTCCAGCTCGATGAACTGGGTCTCCGAGCCGTACAGCTTGAAGTCCACGCCATCGGTGGTCTGGGACAAGCCAAAGCCACCCGAAGCGTTCGGGTCCGGAGTGAATGAGGGGCGTTTGCCCGGTACTGCAGCGGGAACCGGCGCAGGCGTCCGGGAAGCCTGCACGGGCAGGCCGGAAGGCCTTGGCTGGGCCATCTCGGGTGCCGGGGGCGGGAAGGGTGTTACGCCGTCCTTTTTGACGGCGCGCACTTCCTGAACCTGATAAATCGGCTGCCAGTCCGGCATGCCTTGTTTCCAGCACCAGGCACCGGGCGCCTCACGCGCAATCAATCGCGCTGCCGCTGCATCCATCGGGCCGAGCTGCTTGCCCGCGTTCATGACAAACCATTGGTCCAAGGCATCTGCTCCCGATCAAATCCTAGTTGTCGTGTGTGCGTGAAGCCGTCAGATGCTCAAGCGCATGGACAGGTCCACCGCCTTTACATCCTTGGTCATCGCACCGATGGAAATGTAATCCACGCCGGTATCGGCGATCACCCGCAATGTGTCGTCGTTGATGCCGCCGCTGGCTTCAAGCCGAGCGCGCCCTGCGGTAAGGCGAACGGCTTCGCGCATGTCTTCCAGGCTCAGCTCGTCGAGCATGATGATGTCAGCGCCGGCATCCAGCGCCTGTTTGAGCTCGTTCAGGCTCTCGACTTCGACTTCCACCGGCTTGCCTGGCGCTATCTTGCGCGCCGCATCCACGGCCTGAGCAATGCCGCCGCAGGCCGCGATGTGGTTTTCCTTGATCAGGAAGGCGTCATACAGACCGATGCGATGATTGTGGCAACCGCCACAGGTCACTGCGTATTTCTGCGCCAGACGCAGCCCCGGCAGAGTCTTGCGGGTATCGAGCAGTCTGACCCCGGTGCCTGCCACGATGTCGGCAAAATACTGCGCCCGGGTCGCGACGCCGGAGAGCATCTGCAGGAAGTTGAGTGCACTGCGTTCGCCCGTCAGCAGCGAACGCGCGGGGCCTTCCACATGGAACAGCGCCTGATTCGGGCTGACCCGGTCGCCATCGACCACCTGCCAGTGCACGGCCACACGAGGGTCGAGTTGACGAAACACTGCATCGACCCACGCGGTACCGGCGATCACCGCAGCATCGCGGGAGATGATCGTGGCCTTGGCCAGCCGTTCTGCCGGAATCAATTGAGCGGTGATGTCACCGCTGCCGACATCCTCAAGCAATGCGCGGCGCACATTGGCTTCGATTTCGGCTGTCAGATCGGCAAGTCGTAAATTCGGCATAGCGGGCTCCACTAACAAAGTCGTCCGAGTATAAGGCACTGCATCCTGCTTACCCACCTGCAGCCGTGCTCCGGGCAGGCTTTCCGAACGTGCAGTTGGTCGGTTTGGCAAATTCGCTTGCGATGGAATGCAAATGTCGCGGTCTATCGGTGCGCATGAATGCTTTGCATTCACTCGAATAAAATGTGGACCACGTCTCGTTGGCGTTAATGACAATTTTTGCAAGATGCTTCTGAAAGATAATTCGACTAGTATTTGACGTCACAGGTTTGACGTTTTTTTCGCAGCACCAAGGGGGTCGCTTCACAAAGCGAGGGTGGTAAGCCACGTTTGTGATGCGGCTCGGGTATGTTCCTGACGGGGGGTGTAATGCCGAACGACGAAAAAGTAGTGCCGTTGAGCAAAATGCTTCCTGCGCAGGGGGCCAGCGCTCCGCTGGCCAGGTTACCGGTGGTATTGCTGCAGGTCCGCGACAAGGCGGCGCAGCAGCTCAAGGATGCCTTGCAGGTGCTGTTCGATAACGCCGACGACACGCTGTTCGAAATGGCTGACCGCGCCCTTAGCAACACCGAGCAAAACATCTTTTTCGAAGCCATGCGTGATCTGCGTCTCAAGCGTAAAAGTATCGAGCGTGGCTTTCTCGACAAATTCTACGAATCCTTTCTGTCTCTGGGGCAGTACCAGATTCAGGACCCCGTGCTGCCAGCCGCCGTGTCTTTCGACAAACTGGCGCTGGTGCATAACGACGATCTCGAGAAAACCGTGGCCGTCGACGCCATGGTCACCAAGGTCATGAGCCGCGACAGCCTTGCGCTGGGCCAGCTCACTGCACGCCTCAACGTTCTGGTGCCGCAGCCCATCGCCGACGAAAGCAACCCGCTCGGGCCGGCAATGCTGTGCAGGTTCTTTCTTGAGGCAGGGCGCAATCTGGGTGTGGAGATCAAGGTCAAGCTGATCATCCTCAAACTGTTCGAAAAGTATGTGCTGACCAACACCGATCATTTGTACGGCGAAGCCAATCAGTTGCTGATTGCCACCGGCATATTGCCCGACATGAAAGTACTGCCGACCCGCAGGTCGTCTGATCGGGCGGCGCCCAGGGCTCGCGCTGCCGAGTTGTCCGACACTGCGCTCGGTGAGGCGGCGGACAAACTCGATAAAGGCGTGCAGGAAGTCTTTTCGGCATTGCAGGAGTTGTTGCTTCAGGTGCGTGGCAACCTTGCGCCGCGTCACGAGCCCAATGCCGAAGAACGTCCGATTTCCAGCAGGGATCTGCTGCGTCTCCTTTCGCACTTGCAGCAGTACGTGCCGTCTCAGGAAACGGCTGACGACTTCGATTTGCGCAACCAGCTTGAACAGCTGCTGACGCGGGTCAATGTGAAAACCGGCAAGTCGCGGATCGTGGGTGTGGGTGATGAGGATGTGATCAACCTCATCGCGATGTTGTTCGAGTTCATTCTCGATGACCGCAATCTGCCACCTTCGCTACGCGCACTGATCGGGCGCCTGCAGATTCCGATGCTCAAGGTGGCGGTGCTCGACAAGAGCTTTTTCAGTCGTGGCAGCCACCCGGCGCGCCGCCTGCTCAACGAAATTGCCACCGCAGCCCTGGGCTGGGGTGGGCGTGACGATTATCAGCGCGACTCGTTGTATCAGCGGGTCGAGCAGATCGTGCAGCGCCTGCTCAATGACTTTGACGACGATCCGTCGATTTTTCCCGAACTGCTTGCCGATTTTCTGGCCTTCACCAGCGACGAACGCCGTCGCAGCGAGTTGCTGGAACAGCGTACCCGTGATGCCGAGGAAGGCCGTGCGCGCGCAGAACTGGCTCGCCAGCAGGTCCAGCAGGAACTGAATCAGCGCCTGTTGGGGCGTACCTTGCCGGAAGTGGTGGTGCGTCTGTTGCAGGAGGCCTGGAGCAAGGTGCTGCTGCTGACTTGCCTCAAGCATGGTGAGGCGTCCAGCGAGTGGCAGGCGGGCCTGACGACCATGGACGAGTTGATCTGGAGCGTCGAGCTGCATGACGACCCACAGGCGCTGCAGCGTTTGCTGGAACTGGTGCCGGGGCTGCTCAAGTCCTTGCGCGACGGCCTGACCAGCGCGGCATTCGATCCGTTCGCTACCAGCGAGTTCTTCAGCCAGCTGGAGTCGCTGCATGTTCAGGCGTTTCAGCATTTCACACGTCTGCAGGAAGCCAGTGGCGAACATGTTGCCGGTGACGCGTCGCCATCAGGCGCTGAGGTTGCAGCAGGTCCGCCGATGATGGCGGTGGTTGAAGAAATTGTCTTGATTGCCCCTGAAGAGCGGTTGTTCAACGAGCCGGTTGTGCAATTGCCTGACGATGATGCCGGTCTGAAGATGGTCGACACCTTGCGGGTCGGTTGCTGGGTCGAGATTCAGGAAGATGAAGAGCACAAATTGCGCTGCAAGCTGACTGCCATTGTCGAGCCGACCGGCCGTTATGTGTTCGTCAATCGCACCGGCATGAAAGTGCTGGAAAAGACCCGCGTCGGCCTCGCCATCGAATTTCGCCGCGGCGCGGTACGCGTCCTCGACGACGCCTTGCTGTTTGACCGAGCGCTGGAATCAGTGATCGGCACCCTGCGCAAGCTTAAAGGCGCCTGATTCCTCGCAAGACTGCAGACTTCTTGTGACACAGGGCGCTACGAGCAATCCAGTCGGGCTGCTTCCTGCGCAAGAGGTCTATATCAACCCCCCACCTCCGCATGCATCGCGGGCATAATTGGTGTCATCCATTTCCAGCGCTCAAGGAGCATTCATGCAACTGGACTCCGCAAGCGGTTGGTGCGCTGGCGTGCAGCATTGCCCTTCGCCCAACTTCAATGCGCGACCCGACGGTGAGATCTCGCTGCTGGTGATCCACAACATCAGCCTGCCACCTGCGCAATTCAAGACCGGCAAAGTGCAGGCTTTTTTTCAGAATCGACTGGACATCACCGAGCATCCGTACTTTGCCGGCATTGCCGATTTGCGGGTGTCGGCGCATTTTCTGATTGAACGTGATGGCGACGTCATTCAGTTCGTCTCTTGTCTTGATCGTGCATGGCACGCCGGGGTGTCGAGTTTTCACGGGCGTGAGGGGTGCAACGACTTTTCCATCGGTATCGAGCTGGAAGGTACGGACGAACAGCCCTTCAGCGAGGCGCAATACCACGCGCTGATTGACCTGACGCGCCAGTTGCGAAAGGCTTTTATAGAGATCACGCCCGAGCGTATCTGTGGCCACAGTGACATCGCGCCGGGACGCAAGACAGATCCGGGACCCTGCTTTGACTGGGCCAGGTTTCGAGCCGCTTTGCTGGATTGATGTGAGGGACAAACGATGAGTTTTCTGGTGTTGCTGCTGGCGGTCTGTATAGAGAAATTTTCTGCACTGCGCCAGCGGGTACAGCGTGATGGTCCATGGTTGAAAGAGCTGACAAAGCTTGAAACCAGCCCGCGAACCGCCGCACGCCCCTGGCTCACTTTGGCGTTGCTGGTGCTTGTGCCGGTCTTGCTGCTGCAACTGGTGCTGACGATTGTCGGCTCGGTGGCTTACGGCTGGCTGGTCCTGCCGATCCATTTGCTGGTGCTGATCTACAGCCTCGGCCGAATTGACCTTATTGCCGTGCTCGGGCCTTTTCGAGATGCCTGTCGACGCGGTGATACTCAGGCTGCCGTGCATGTAGCCGAGCGCGACATGGGCGTGCAGGCCGATGACAGCGAGCAACTGTTGCAGGGCGTGCAGAGCTACCTGTTGTGGCAGGCCTTTCAGAGTTTCTTCGCGGTCATCTTCTGGTATTTCGTGCTCGGTCCGGTGGCTGCACTGGCCTACCGGTTGTTGGCGCTTGCTGCTGAACAGGGCCAGACCCCGGCGCTGGTCGAGCGGGCAGGGCAGTTGCGTCACGCGTTCGATTGGCTGCCGGTCAGATTGCTGGCCGCCAGCTTCGCGCTGGTCGGCAATTTCGTGGCGGTCAGTCGGGTCATGCTGCATGAATTGCTCAACTGGAACATCAGTTCCATGCAACTGATCACTCGTGCCGGATGCGCTGCCAGCGAAGTGCCTTCCCCGGTCATCGGCCCGGAAGGCGTTGCCAGCCTGGACATGCTCTGGGAATTGCTGGTCCGCGCGGCAATCGTCTGGTACGCGGGGTTTGCACTATGGACGCTGCTGGTCTGATGCTTCAGCCAGTAACGGTTTGAGGCCAGCCGAACAGCTCGCAAGCGTTGCGCGTGCTGGCCTCGGCGAGCTGTTCCGGGCTGATGTTCATCAAGCCCGCCAGCGCCTGGCAGATATCAGGCAGATGCTGCGGGCTGTTGCGCTGGTTGGGGTACATGACAGGCGCCATGTCCGGCGAGTCGGTCTCCAGCACGACACTGTCCAGCGGCAGGTCAGCAATCACCCGATGCATGCGCAGTGCTTGTGGCCAGGTTGCTGCGCCGCCCAGACCGAGTTTGAAACCCAGCTTGATATATTCCCGCGCCTCTTCACGGCTGCCCGCAAAGGCATGAATGACGCCGCAACGCTTTAGCCTGTGACGCTTGAGGGTGGCGATCACGTCCGCGTGGCTACGCCGCACATGCAGCAAGGCGGGCAGGTCGAAATCGGCAGCCAGTTGCAACTGCGCGTCGAAAACTGCCTGTTGACGCGACTTGTCCAGGTGATCGAGGTAGTAATCGAGGCCAATCTCGCCCACTGCACATAGCTGCGGATGACCTTTCAGGCGAGTCAGCCAGTCGCCCAGCTCGGTAAGGTGCTCGGCGCGGTGCTCGTCGATATACACCGGATGCAGCCCGAACGCCGCATGCAGGGCAGGGTTGGCAACCGTCAGGTCCCATAATCGCTGCCAGTTGCGCTGATAGACCCCCAGCACCACCATGCGCTGCACGCCGAGTGCCTGACTGTGTTGCAGGACGTGCTCACGGTCGGCATCGAACCCTGGAAAGTCCAGATGGGTGTGGGTGTCGATCAGTTGCACATCAGGCCTCGTGAATGCGTTGCTTGAACGCCCGCACGATGGCATGCACGCCGGGCTGGTAGTCATCTTTCTCGATAGCGGCAAGGGCAAGTTGCAGCGCCTTGTCGGCGATCAACTGATGTTGCTGGGCCATGGCATTGATCGGCAACGGCAGGAAATCCAGCAACTGGGTATCACCGAAGGTGCCCAGATGCAGCTGGATGGAATTCAGCGCCTGACTTTGCAGTACGTCGAACACACCTTGCAGCAGCACGTAGGAGGTGGTGATCAGCGCGTCGGGAAAATGCCCGTCGCGTTGCAGTATTTCGGTCATCAGGCGTTGCCCGCACTGGCGGCTGAACGCTTCGCCATGCTCGATAGCCGAGGTCCCGGTGAAACCTTCCAGGGCGTGTTCGAAACCGGCGGCACGCGCCCGGCTGATGCTCAGCTCGGGGCGAGCGCCGAGCAGCGCGATATGCCGTGGGCTGGTCTGTAACAAGCTGCGGGTAAGCTGCAGGCTGGCGTCATGGTCGTCGCTGACCACCGAACAGAAAAACGCGGGGTTCATCTCCCGGTCGATGGCGATGATGGGCATGCCCTTGAGCTGCAAGTCCCGATAGCTCTCATCGCCGGGCGGCAGGCAACTGGCGACCAGCAGGGCATCACAGCGCCGCGCACGAAAAAGCTGCAACAGTTGCAGTTCGCTGACCGGGTCATCGTCGGAGCTGGCAATCAGCAGCTGATAGCCAAGGCGGCGAGCGCCTTGCTCCAGCAGCTTGGCAATGCGTGCGTAGCTGGGGTTCTCCAGGTCTGGAAGAATGAAGCCCAGTGTTTTGCTGTGCCGACTGCGCAGGCCTGCTGCTTGAGGGTTGGGTCGGAAGTTGTGCTGCTCGACGACTGCCTTGACGCGCTCTACCGTTGCCGGACTGATGCGCTGTTGTTCGGCCTTGCCGTTGATCACATAGCTGGCCGTGGTCACGGAAACACCCGCCAGACGTGCAATATCGCTCAGTTTCACCCCGGAATTTCCTTTAATAAGGTGCGTGGATCAGGAAAGTCGAATTATTTTTTGATGTGACAATGATCTTTACACCAGACAGTAGGAAATTCCCAAGTACTTCAAGTATTTTGGGAAGTCTCCTACACCGATTTTGCGGCTGGGCTTCAATGAATCCGCAGAATCGAGTAACGTGCCGTGCAATTATAGATTAAACGATTCAGCACGCCTGTTGTCTGCTGCAATCCAGATGAAAGTGATGTCCGATAGGTGTCGCTTTATTTTCCTACGCTGTCGATCACCCATGATCGTCATTAAAACAAGAATCAGGTGGCGCCTTGGCGCCGCACAGGAGTCAAGGCAATGCTCGAACTTACTCTGGAGCAAATATCCATGGCGCAGTCGGCCGTGGATAAGACTGCCGCACTTAAGCTGCTTGCTGACCACCTGGTCGCCGATGGTCTGGTAGCGGAAGGCTATCTTACTGGGTTGATGAACCGTGAGCAGCAAGGCTCGACTTTTTTGGGTCAGGGCATCGCCATCCCGCACGGTACCCCCGAAACCCGCGACCTGGTGTTTACCACAGGCGTGCGTCTGATGCAGTTCCCTGAAGGCGTGGATTGGGGCAACGGCCAGATCGTCTACCTGGCGATCGGTATCGCAGCCAAATCCGATGAGCATTTACGTCTGTTGCAACTGCTGACCCGCGCGCTGGGTGAAGAGGATCTCGGCCCGGCGCTGCGTGAGGCGAAAACCCCTGAAGACCTGCTGCAGCTGTTGCAGGGTGCGCCGCAGGAACTGGCGCTCGACGCACAGATGATCAGCCTCGGCGTATCGGCCGACGATTTTGAAGAGCTTGTATGGCGCGGCGCACGTCTGCTGCGCAAGGCCGATTGTGTAAGCAACGGTTTCGCCGCCGTACTTCAGCAGGTCGAAGCGCTGTCGCTGGGTGATGGCCTGTGGTGGCTGCACAGTGAGCAGACCGTGAAGCGCCCCGGTCTGGCATTCGTTACGCCCGACAAACCGATTCGTTATCTGGGCCAGCCACTGACGGGTCTGTTCTGTCTGGCCAGTCTGGGTGAGGCGCATCAGGCATTGCTTGAGCGTCTGTGTCTGTTGCTGATCGAAGGTCGCGGCCATGAGCTGGGCCATGCCACCAATAGCCGTGTGGTGCTCGAAGCGCTGGGGGGTGAGTTGCCTGCCGAATGGCCGACCCGCCAGATTCAATTGGCTAACGCCCATGGCCTGCATGCACGCCCGGCCAAGATCCTGGCGCAACTGGCCAAAGAGTTCGACGGCGAGATCCGCATGCGCGTGCTGGAGACCGGCGAGGCTGCGGTGTCGGCCAAGAGCCTGAGCAAGCTGCTCAGCCTCGGCGCTCGCCGTGGCCAGACGCTGGAATTCATCGCCGAACCGTCGATTGCTGCCGATGCATTGCCTGCGCTTGTCGCTGCGGTAGAGCAGGGGCTTGGCGAAGAAGTCGAACCGTTGCCTGCCGTCTCCGAGCCTCAGGCAAAGCCGATTGCTGCGACCGTCGCCAAGTCGGCGAACGTGCCGGCTGCGGGCAGTGTGTTGCAGGGGGTCTCTGCGTCGCCCGGCATCGCTGTTGGCCCGGCGCACGTGCAAGTGTTGCAGACCTTCGATTACCCGCAAAAGGGCGAATCGGTCGCCGCCGAGCGCGAGCGTCTGCACAACGCCATCGGCGAAGTGCGTCGCGACATTGAAAACCTGATTCAACGCAGCAAGTCCAAGGCCATCCGCGAAATCTTCATCACCCACCAGGAGATGCTTGACGACCCGGAACTGACCGGCGAGGTCGAGCAGCGTCTGAACGATAATGAGAGCGCGGCTGCGGCGTGGACGGCGGTTATCGAAGCGGCTGCCGTTCAGCAGGAGCAGTTGAAAGATGCGCTGCTGGCCGAGCGTGCTGCCGACCTGCGCGACGTAGGTCGCCGCGTGCTGGCGCAGATCTGTGGCGTTGAAACCGTCGCCGCGCCAGACGAGCCTTACATTCTGGTAATGGACGAAGTCGGGCCTTCCGACGTCGCGCGCCTTGATCCGGCGCAGGTTGCGGGCATTCTGACCGCTCGCGGCGGCGCGACCGCGCACAGCGCCATTGTGGCCCGTGCGCTGGGCATTCCCGCGCTGGTCGGTGCCGGTGACGACGTGTTGCTGCTCAAGCCCGGAACGGTGCTGCTGCTCGACAGCCAGCGCGGCCGCCTTACGGTTGCGCCTGACGAGGCGACCTTGCAGCGTGCGGTCCAGGACCGCGATGCCCGCGAGGAGCGCCTCAAGGCCGCCGCGGCCGCGCGCATGGAGCCCGCCGTGACACGCGACGGCCACGCCGTGGAAGTTTTCGCCAACATTGGCGACAGCACAGGCACTCCGGCTGCCGTGGAGCAGGGCGCAGAAGGCGTCGGCCTGCTGCGCACTGAATTGCTGTTTATGGCGCATTCCCAGGCACCCGACGAAGCGACTCAGGAAGCTGAATATCGCCGCGTCCTTACCGACCTCGGCGGGCGTCCGCTGGTGGTGCGCACTCTTGATGTCGGCGGCGACAAGCCATTGCCTTACTGGCCGATCGACAAGGAAGAAAACCCGTTTCTCGGGGTTCGCGGTATCCGCCTGACCCTGCAGCGTCCGGACGTCATGGAAAGCCAGCTTCGCGCGTTGTTGCGTTCGGCCGAAAGTGGCCCGTTGCGCATCATGTTCCCGATGATCGGCACCCTTGAAGAATGGCGTCAGGCGCGCGACATGACCCAGCGTCTGCGCGAAGAGATTCCGGTCAGCGATCTGCAACTGGGGATCATGATCGAAGTGCCGTCGGCTGCCTTGATTGCGCCGGTACTGGCCAAGGAAGTGGACTTCTTCAGCATCGGCACCAATGACCTGACCCAATACACCATGGCCATCGACCGCGGTCACCCGACGCTGTCGGCGCAGGCGGACGGGCTACACCCTTCGGTGCTGCAACTGATCGACATGACCGTTCGTGCCGCGCATGCCAACGGCAAGTGGGTGGGCGTCTGCGGCGAACTGGCGGCTGATCCGCTTGCTGTACCGATTCTGGTCGGGCTGGGCGTGGATGAATTGAGTGTGTCGGCGCGCAGCATTGGCGAGGTCAAGGCCTGCGTTCGTGAACTGACCCTGAGCACTGCTCAGCAACTGGCGCAAACCGCGCTGACGGCGGGCAGCGCTGCCGAAGTCCGTGCGCTTGTGGAGGCTTTGTAATGGCGAAGATTCTTACCCTGACCATGAACCCGGCGCTGGACCTGACCGTGCAGTTGGGGCAGATGGAACTGGGGCAGGTCAATCGCAGCAATGCGATGCTGACCCATGCCGCAGGCAAAGGGCTCAACGTGGCGCAGGTGCTGGCTGACCTCGGCCATGAGCTGACCGTTGCCGGTTTCCTCGGTGTCGACAACCAGCAAGCGTTCGAAGCGTTGTTCGAGCGACGCAACTTTGTCGACGAGTTCGTGCGTGTGCCGGGCGAAACCCGCAGCAACATCAAGCTGGCCGAAGGCAGTGGCCGGATCACCGACCTGAACGGCCCAGGCCCGCAGGTCAGTGAAGAGGCCCAGCAAGCCCTGTTTGCGCGCGTTCAGCAGATCGCAGCGGGTTTCGATGTGGTGGTGGTGGCGGGCAGTCTGCCGCGTGGCGTCACTCCCGAGTGGTTGCAGAAGCTGCTGCTGATGCTCAAGGACCTTGGTCTGAAAGTGGCGCTGGACAGCAGTGGTCTGGCCTTGCGGGCCGGTCTTGCGGCCGGGCCGTGGCTGATCAAGCCCAACACCGAAGAGCTGGCCGAAGCCCTTGACGCGCCGATCATTTCCATTGACGCACAAGCCGAAGCCGCCGCTCGTCTGCACGCTCAGGGCATCGAGCATGTGGTGATCTCTCAGGGCTCCGAAGGCGTGCACTGGTTCAGCCCGAACCTGGCGCTGCATTCGCTGCCGCCCAAGGTCACCGTTGCCAGCACCGTGGGTGCCGGCGATTCGCTGCTGGCGGGCATGGTTCACGGCCTTATCGGCGGTCACGATCCACAGAAAACCCTGCGCACGGCCACGGCAATCGCTGCCATGGCCGTGACCCAGATCGGTTTCGGCATCACCGATGCCGCCCAACTCAAACGGCTTGAAGGCGGCGTCACTGTGCGCAGCCTGACAGAACAATAAGAGAGGATCGTCATGAAGTTAGCCATAGTTACGGCCTGCCCGAACGGCAAGGTCAGCAGCGTACTCAGCGCACGATTGCTCGAAGCGGCCGCACTGCGCCAGGGCTGGGAAACCAGCGTCGAAATCATCGACCCCAACAAGGCCGATCAGCAGCTGTCGCCTGAGGATATCCAGGCCGCTGATCTGGTGCTGGTGGTCAATACCGGTCCGGTGGACCTGAGCCGCTTCGTCGGCAAGCGCGTGCTTCAAGACTCGCCCGCGCACGCGTTGCAGGATGTCGATGGCTTTTTGCAGCGTGCGGTAAAAGAAGCGCAGGTGCATGTAGCGTCGCAGGCGGATGCTGCTGACGGTGCCAGCAGTGCCGGTGCGCAACCGCGCATTGTGGCCATCACGGCCTGCCCGACCGGCGTCGCTCACACGTTCATGGCCGCCGAGGCGATTCAGCAGGCTGCCAAGCGTCTGAACTACGATCTGCAAGTCGAGACCCAAGGCTCGGTCGGCGCACGCAATCCGCTCAGTGCTCAGGCGATTGCCGACGCCGACGTGGTGTTGCTGGCCGCCGATATCGAGGTCAACACGGATCGTTTTGCCGGCAAGAAAATCTACCGTTGCGGTACCGGGATTGCGCTGAAGCAGTCCGAAGCCACCCTGAAAAAAGCATTGGCCGAAGGGCAGGTCGAGTCCGATTCGGCGACTGCCAAATCGCCGGCCCGACAAGAGAAGACCGGGGTCTACAAGCATTTGCTGACCGGCGTGTCGTTCATGCTGCCGATGGTGGTTGCCGGTGGTTTGCTGATCGCGCTGTCGTTCGTATTCGGCATTACCGCGTTCAAGGAGCCGGGCACACTGGCTGCGGCATTGATGCAGATTGGCGGTGAAGCCGCGTTCAAACTGATGGTGCCATTGCTGGCCGGTTACATCGCTTATTCCATCGCTGACCGCCCGGGCCTGGCGCCGGGGATGATCGGTGGTTTGCTGGCGAGCACGCTGGGCGCTGGTTTCATCGGCGGTATCATTGCCGGTTTTCTGGCCGGTTACAGCGCCGCAGCGATCAATCGCTACGCCCGTCTGCCTGCCAGCGTCGAAGCGCTCAAGCCGATTCTGATCATTCCGTTGCTGTCGAGCCTGTTCACCGGTCTGGTGATGATCTACGTGGTCGGCAAGCCGGTAGCCGGGATGCTCGAAGCGCTAACCCACTTCCTCGACAGCATGGGCACCACCAACGCGATTCTGTTGGGCGTGGTGCTGGGCGCAATGATGTGCGTCGACCTCGGCGGGCCGATCAACAAGGCGTCTTACGCGTTCTCGGTCGGTTTGCTGGCCTCGCAAAGCTACGCACCGATGGCCACTGCCATGGCTGCCGGTATGGTGCCGCCCATTGGGATGGGCATTGCCACGATCCTGGCCCGTCGCAAGTTCGCTCAGAGCGAACGTGAAGCGGGCAAGGCAGCGTTTGTGCTGGGGCTGTGCTTTATTTCGGAGGGTGCCATTCCATTCGCTGCCAAAGACCCGCTAAGGGTGATTCCGGCCAGCGTGGTCGGCGGTGCGCTGACGGGTGCTTTGTCGATGTACTTCGGCTGCAAGCTGATGGCGCCACACGGCGGCCTGTTCGTGATGCTGATCCCGAACGCCATCAATCACGCGCTGCTGTATCTGCTGGCGATCATTGCGGGCAGTCTGCTGACCGGCGTGGTGTATGCGCTGATCAAGCGGCCGGAGCCCGCCGAGATGGAAGTGGCGCCCGCAGGCGCCTGATCTGGACGCCCTCAGCGCGCCAGCGCGAGGGCAACCCCCTGGCCACCACCGATGCACAGCGTGGCCAGACCTTTTTTCGCATCCCGCCTGATCATCTCGTGCAGCAGCGTTACCAGCACGCGGCAGCCTGATGCGCCAATCGGGTGGCCGATAGCAATGGCTCCGCCGTTGACGTTGAGCTTCTCCGGGTCCAGCCCCAGTTCCTTGCCCACCGACAGAGATTGCGCGGCAAATGCTTCGTTGGCTTCGATGAGGTCCAGTTCGTCCAGTGCCCAACCAGCCTTGTCCAGGCAGCGGCGAGTGGCGCTGACCGGGCCGATGCCCATGATCGCCGGGTCCACGCCGGCGTTGGCATAAGCAGCAACGCGTGCCAGCACTGGCAGTCCCAGTTGTTCTGCTTTGGCAGCGCTCATCAGCATCACTGCGGCAGCGCCGTCGTTGAGTGACGAGGCGTTACCGGCCGTGACCGTGCCGTCCTTTTTGAATGCAGGTTTGAGTTTGCCCAGGGTTTCGGCCGTGGTACCGGCACGAGGTTGCTCATCGACCGCGAAGGACACCGGGTCGCCCTTGCGCTGAGGAATCAGGATCGGGGTGATCTCGTCGGCAAAGCGCCCGGCTTCGATGGCGGCAATCGCTTTCTGCTGAGAATGCGCGGCGAAGGCATCCTGTGCCTCGCGACTGATGTCGTATTGCTGCGCCAGGTTTTCTGCGGTGATGCCCATGTGGTAATCGTTGAATGCGTCCCACAGACCGTCACTGATCATCGTGTCGACCATGGTTGCGTGGCCCATGCGCAGGCCGGTTCGCGCGCCGGGCATGACGTAGTTGGACAGGCTCATGTTCTCCTGGCCGCCGGCGATGATGATGTCAGCGTCGCCACAGCGAATCGCCTGAGCGGCCAGATGCAGGGCTTTGAGTCCCGAGCCGCACACCTTGTTGAGGGTCATGGCCGGGACCGAGAAGGGCAGGCCTGCCTTGATGGCGGCTTGTCGCGCAGGGTTCTGCCCGGCGCCAGCGGTGAGTACCTGGCCCATGATGACTTCATCGACGTGCGCGCCATCCACACCGGTCTGCGCAAGCAGCTGGCGAATGACCGCAGCACCCAGATCGACCGCTGGAATGGCCGCCAGTGAGCCCTGGAAACTGCCCACGGCGGTGCGGGTGGCGGCAACGATAACGACGTCTTGCATGGCGCTGATCCTCATTGTTATTGAGGGCTCATGGTGGCACAGATAGGGATGCCGGTTCCAACCGCGAACCGCTCAGTCACGTTTTACGGCTGGCCTGCACCTATTGCTCAAAGGCCCATGCGGCGGTTTGCACGTTGCGCCGATCCGTCCCGCACCGCCCAGCGCAGTATCGGCGCGGTGCTGTTGACGCCGAGGCGGATAATCCGGCGCTGCAACGGGCTTTGCGTGACGTCGAGCATTGCGCTGGCCCAGTCCGGCAGCAGGTCGAGACCGGCGCGCATCATCAATACGCCGAAGGGCTTGGCGAGCCAGTTGGGTGCAGGCGCATCGAGCAGCAGGCGCAGCACTTCGCGGCTGCGCTCGTCACAGACCAGTTGCCCGCGAATGGCTGCCAGATAGTCGTCGATTGCCTGCCGCGAATGCGGGACGTTGCGAGCGCCCAGACGTTCGGCGATCAGAGCGGTTTCGGCGTAATACAGGTCCTGATCGGCCAGTGACAGCGCCGGATTGTGGTAGCGCAAATGCGCCGCAAGGAAGCTGCTGACCTCAGCGACGTGTACCCAGGTCAGCAGGTCCGGGTCGCTGGCGGCGTAAGGACGACCGTCAGGCGCCGTGCCGGTGACTTTCAGGTGAATGGTGCGCACCTTGTCGATCAGCCAGTTGGCATCCTGTGTGGCGCCATAGGTGGTGCCGGACAAAAACTGCCCGGTACGTCGCAGACGGCCGAGCATGTCCTGGCGAAAGTTGGAATGATCCCAGATTCCCGCCAATGCCAGCGGATGCAGCACTTGCAGCATCAAGGCGCTGATGCCGCCGACCAGCATGCTGGTGAAATCACCATGCACCGTCCAGCACACCGCCTGCGGGCCGAACAGGCCGGGATCACCTTTGGGGTTTTCCAGATCCAGCTGACCGAGCGCAAGGCCGGTGAGGCTAATGACCTGGGTTTCGATGCGGGTACGGATGAATTCCATGTCGGGCTCGTGCATCGGGGCGGGACGTGAATAAAACTGACTGAAGCTCATGCCAAGCGCGCAGCGCTCATCGTGATGCACAAATCCAACTGATTATCGTGCCGATGCTCCGCGTCGGCATGCAGTTCTGGACGCTTTGCGTCCTCTTTGTGACGCAGAGCGTCATGAACAGCATTCCCACGCGAGCGTGGGAACGATATTCATGAACGGGAAAAATCAGCCGCGGTGACGGCCGCGGAAGTAGTTGATCAGGCCTTGGGTCGAGGCATCGTCGGCCGGTTCTTCGGTGCCGCCGGTCAGACGCTGGTACACCGCCTTGCCCATTTCCTTGCCCAGTTCCACACCCCATTGGTCAAACGCGTTGGTGCCCCAGATCACGCTCTGCACGAACACCTTGTGTTCATACATTGCCACTAGCGCGCCCAAGCGACGCGGGCTGATGCGTTCTACCACCAGCGTGTTGCTCGGACGGTTGCCGGGGATGACTTTGTGCGGCGCCAGTTTCTGCACCTCGTCCTCGCCCATGCCCTTGTCACGCAACTCGGCTTCGGCTTCGGCGCGGGTCTTGCCCATCATCAAGGCCTGGCTCTGCGACAGGCAGTTGGCGTACAGCCACTGGTGGTGGTCGGCAACCGGGTTGAAGCTGACGATCGGCACAATGAAGTCGGCCGGGATCATCTGTGTGCCTTGATGCAGCAACTGGTGATAAGCGTGCTGACCGTTGGCGCCCACGCCGCCCCAGATCACTGGTCCGGTGTCGGTTAACGCGGGTGTGCCGTCCTGGCGTACGCTCTTGCCGTTGGATTCCATGTCCAACTGTTGCAAGTGCTTTGTGATGTTGCGCAGGTAATGGTCATACGGCAGGATTGCGTGGCTCTGAGCACCCCAGAAATTGCCGTACCAGACACCGAGCAGCGCCAGCAATACCGGCATGTTCTGCTCGAACGGTGCGCTCTGGAAATGCTGGTCCATGGTGTAGGCACCGGACAGCAGTTCCTTGAAGTTGGACATGCCGATGGCCAGCGCGATAGGCAGACCGATGGCCGACCACAGCGAGTAGCGACCGCCGACCCAGTCCCACATCGGGAAAATGTTTTCTTCGCGAATGCCGAACGCGATCGCAGCGGCGTTGTTGCTGGAGACCGCGATGAAGTGGCGATGCAGTTCCTGCTCCGAGCCGCCCTGAGCCAGATACCAGGCGCGTGCAGCCTGGGCGTTCTTCAGGGTTTCCAGCGTGTTGAAAGACTTCGACGAGACGATGAACAGCGTCGTCTCGGCGCGGATCTTCATCGACAGCTCGTGGAACTCACTGCCATCGATGTTCGCTAGGTAATGGCAACGTACACCTTTGTGCGCGTAGGCCACCAGGGCTTCTGAAACCAGCTCCGGACCCAGGAACGAGCCACCGATGCCGATGTTCACCACGTCGGTGATCGGCTTTTCGGTGTAACCGCGCCATAGACCATCGTGGATGCGACCAACCAGCTCGGTCATCTGGTTGAGCACACGATGGACGTCAGGCATCACGTCGACGCCATTGACTTTCAGCTTGTCACCAACCGGACGGCGCAGCGCGGTGTGCAGTGCCGGGCGACCTTCGGATGAGTTGACCAGCTCGCCATCGTACTGCGCCTTGATCGCGTCCTTGAGGCCCACTTCGCCAGCCAGGCTGACCAGCAGGTCACGGGTCTCGGTGGTGATCAGGTTTTTGGAGTAATCGAGAAACAGACCGGCGCTGCTGAGCGTGAACTGGCTGAAGCGCTGCGGGTCGGCATTGAAGGCCTCGCGCATGCTGAAGTCCTGCATGTCTTGGCGGTGTTTGTTCAATGCCTGCCAAGCGGGCAGAGCGGTCACATCGGAAGGATTGCGGTAGTACGCCATCGCTGCGGGTTTCCTTTAACGGGTTCGATCCTGGAATTTTTAGAGCGAGGTTGCAAGCTGTCTCACTGGCTATACGTCGCAGACTACCCTTCACGTACCTGTTTGTCTGCGCCTCGTCCTACCTGACCCCGGTACTTTTTCGCACGTAAGGAACCGGGGTTTTCACTCAAATACTGTCTATTGCGCTTCGGGCAACCTGTACCGGTATGGCATTTCAGGTGCGGCTTAGTTCATTGACCGGTGCATCCCTTCAGCTGCTGGTCAGGTGCAGATTGTCGATCAGTCGGGTCTTGCCCATAAACGCAGCGGCGAGAATCACCACATCACGGTCCTGCGCCGTCGCCGGACGCAGGCTGTCGGTTTCGCAGATTTCCAGGTAGTCGATCCGGAAACCGGCAGCTTCCAGTTGCTGCTTTTTGCCGGTCAGCAGCGTGTCGAAGTCCTGCTCGCCTGCGCGCAGGGCGTCGGCTATCTGGCGAAGGGCTTGATACAGCGCAGGCGCAGCAGCACGTTGCTCTTCGTTCAGGTAGCCGTTGCGCGATGAAAGCGCCAGGCCATCGTCAGCGCGTACAGTGGGTTCGCCAATGATCTGGATCGGCATGTTCAGATCGCGAACCATGGCACGAATGACGGCCAGTTGCTGAAAGTCTTTTTCGCCGAAAATCGCCAGATCAGGCTGCACCATATTGAACAGCTTGCTGACCACGGTGGCGACGCCCTCGAAATGGCCGGGACGGCTGGCACCGCACAAGCCTTGCGACAGGTGCGGAACGCTGACGATGGTCTGGCTGGCCGTGCCGTGCGGGTACATTTCTTCGACGCTGGGTGTGAATAGCAGATTACAGCCGGCCTGCAGCAGTTTTTCCTGATCGGCAGCCAGTGTGCGAGGGTAGGTCGCGAGGTCTTCCCTTGGGCCGAACTGCAACGGATTGACGAAGATGGTCGCGACCACGAAATCGGCACGTTGAGCGGCCTTGGCGACCAGAGCGGCATGCCCGCTGTGCAGGTTGCCCATGGTCGGCGTCAAGGCGATCCGCTTGCCTTCGCCGCGTGCGCGCGCAATCACCGCACGCAGTTCCTGGACAGTTTTGACTGTGTTCATGCAGAGAATCCGTGTTCAATGGCCGGAAAGCTGACGTCTTTGACGGCGGTAACGTAGGCCTGAATGGCGGACTGGATATCGGGCTGACCGATCATGAAGTTCTTCACGAACTTGGGCACACGCCCGCTGATGGACAGGCCTAGCATATCGTGTAGCACCAGCACCTGGCCGTCAGTGGCGCTGCCTGCGCCGATGCCGATCACCGGGATTTTTACGGCCTGGGTGATTTCTTCGGCCAGTTCGCTCGGCACGCACTCCAGCAGGATCATCGCCGCACCCGCCTGTTCCAGAGTGATGGCGTCGGCGCGCATCTGCCGTGCCTGGGCTTCCAGACGACCCTGAACCTTGTAGCCGCCCAGCACGTTGACTGACTGCGGCGTCAGGCCCATGTGGGCGCAGACCGGGATTCCGCGTTCGGCCAGCAGGCGAATGGATTCGCCGAGCCAGGCAGCGCCTTCGACCTTGATCATGTGCGCACCGGCCTGCATCAGCGTGGTGCTGTTGATGAACGTCTGTTCCAGCGTGGCGTTGGCCATGAACGGCAGGTCGGCGAGTATCAGCGCGCCCGCATTGCCGCGTTTGACGCAGGCAACGTGGTAGGCCGTCTCGGCGGTGGTGACGGGCAGCGTACTATCGTGACCTTGCAGGACCATGCCCAGCGAGTCGCCTATCAGCAGCACTTCGACACCGGCCTGGCAGGCTGTGTGAGCGAAGGTTGCGTCGTAGCAGGTCAGCATGGTGATCTTTTCACCCTTTTGCTTCATGTCCAGCAGCGACGTAACGGTTATGTTCGGCATGTAAAGTCCTCCATCAGGCGCTGTAAAGAAACGTATTCAGCGCGTGAGAGTCATTCTGGAAAAGCAGGCACACCGTCGTGTCGCGGTGTTTTGCAAAGGCCTGTTTCGCACCCGTTCGCCAGTGGCCAGGCGGCGGGAGGCCTATCTTCGTGAGGAGGGGGCGTTAAGTCAATTGCGGGTGTTACCTGTATGCAGGATCGGTTACACGGGTGAGGTAACAGGCTAAAGCTACGCAGCGCCAGACAAGCGTTCCAGGCCGGTAAACGGACAATCGTCGAGCAACTGATTCAATTCGCGGCCATCCGCCAGAATCAGGTCGGGAGCCAATTCTGCCAGCGGGTACAGCACGAACGCTCGGGCGTGCAGGTGGTAATGCGGCACTTTGAGGCGGGGCTCGTCGATAAGGCGCTCGCCGAACAGCAGGATATCGAGGTCCAGCGTGCGCGGCCCCCAGCGTTCGTGGCGCTCACGGCCCTGATCCCGTTCGATGGCTTGCAGCGCATCGAGCAGTGCCAAGGGTGGCAGAGATGTGTCCAGCGCTGCGACAGCGTTGGTAAAGCGCGGCTGGCCCGGCAGTAACGAGTCGCTGACATAGAAAGACGACACGCCAGCCAGCTCGCAATCGGGCAGTTGCGCCAGCGCCTTGAGCGCGTTGCGCAACTGCCCGGCCGGGTCAGCGAGGTTGCTGCCCAGGCCGATGTACACGCGTTCACCGGTCAACAGCGGTTCATTCACCGCTTTGCGTCTCGCCGCTGGTGCGCTTGCGCTTGGCACCGCTGGTACGACGACGTTTGCGCGGCGCAGTGCCTGCGGCTTCCGGCTTGTTGCTCAGGTCACGAATCATGTCGCGGCGTTCGCTTTCGTTGCAATCCTGATAGTCGGTCCACCATTGACCGAGACCATCAGTCTGCTCGCCCGCGCTTTCACGCAGCAGCAGGAAGTCGTAACCGGCACGGAAGCGCGAATTATCCAGCAGCAGGTCGGCGCGTTTGCCGGAGCGACGTGGCAGGCGTTCCTGCATGTCCCAGATTTCGCGGATCGGCAGCGTGAAACGCTTCGGGATCGCGATGCGCTGGCATTGTTCGATGATCAGTTCGTGAGCAGCGTCCTGCATGGCCGCAATCGGCGGCATGCCACGCTCCTGCGCACGCAGCACTTTGGCCGGCAGCGCAGGCCAGAGCAGGGCGGCAAACAGGAACGCCGGTGTGACCGGTTTGTTCTGCTTGATGCGCAGGTCGGTATTGAGCAGGGCACTGCTGATCAGTGTATGGGTATACGTCGGGTTGTATTCCAGCGCCTTGGAACTGGCCGGGAACAACGGATCAAACAGTTCCAGGTCGACCAGCATTTCAAAGGTCGGCGCGGCGTATCCGGAGAGGAACAGTTTGAGCACTTCTTCGAACAGACGCGCCGAAGGAATATCACGCAGCATCGGCGCCAGTGCGCGGATCGGCTGGGCGCTGTGCTTCTCGATACCGAAATCCAGCTTGGCGGCGAAGCGTACCGCGCGCAGCATGCGCACCGGGTCTTCCTTATAGCGTTGTTCCGGATCGCCAATCAGGCGGATCAGGCGATTACGGATGTCGTGCACGCCGTTGGCGTAATCCAGAACACGCTCGCTGACCGGATCGTAATACAGCGCATTAATCGTGAAGTCGCGACGCTGGGCGTCCTCTTCGAGCGTACCGTATACGTTGTCACGCAGGATGCGGCCGCTTTCATTACGCGAAGACTGATTGCTGTCCTCTTCTTCGTCATCCTGAGGATGATTGGCGCGGAACGTCGCGACTTCGATGATTTCGCGACCGAAGTGGATATGCACCAGTTTGAACCGGCGGCCAATGATCCGCGCATTGCGGAATTCGGCCCTTACCTGTTCTGGCGTGGCGCTGGTGGCGACGTCGAAATCCTTGGGCGTGATGTTGAGCATCATGTCGCGTACGCAGCCACCGACCAGATAGGCCTGGTAACCAGCGTTTTGCAGGCGCTCGACAATATTGACGGCATAGCGGCTGAACTGGCCGCGCTGCAGCGAGTGCTGGCCGCTGTTGAGCACCTCAGGCGTGGTACGCGTGTGTTGCTGCGGTTTGCGCAATGGGGAACGAAATGACTGGAACAACTTCTTCAGCATGGGATGCACTGTTTGAAGGAATATTCGGCCAAAAACGGGGAATGACCGCATGATGGGTCGGGATTCTAGCATTTAGTCGAGGGATGGTGTAGGAAGCTGTCGCGGAAGGAACAAACTATGGCCTGGAGCCATGTCTCAAGAGCCGGTTTCACTTTTAGCCTGGAAGCTACTGGGGGAGCCGAAGCTCCCCCAAAGTGTGTGCTCTTTATTGTTGTTTTCTGTTAGGGCTTCTTGTTTTTGTTGAGTGCCCATTCACGAGACTTGCGTCTGTGAAGCCTCCCAATCGGGAGTCAAGAGCAAACGGATTGCTTTGGTCGCTGCGTTGCAATGATCATTCGATCCAACCAGTTCAGGCGCTACCTAAGGGTAGTTTTTGTTGTTCTCAGCCTGGTCGCGGGGTAAGCCCCAAATACAACTCCTCTCCAAAAGAATCAGTTAGCTGCGCCTCCGCCGTGTTGTTCTTGTTATGCGTGAGTCGATTCGTATTGTTTTTATTATGGGTGCCGTACTGCTTGTTGTTGTTCTTGTATCAGACATATTGCAGATGCTGTGCCAACTTTTGCGAAGGCCCGGTAATCGGGGCTTCGCGAGCAACGAGCGGAATTTGTCGGCGCAAACGGGCATAAAAAAGCCGGGCCTGCGTTACCGTAAGACCCGGCTTTTGTTACGTGAAGTATTGGCGGTAACAGTTTCTGTGTCGCCCTGTGCGCCGCATGCCAGAGCCCCGCGCAGGGTTTCAGGTTTCGCTGGCCACACCCTTGCGGCGCGGGATGCCCAAACGCTGGCGACGCTCCCACAGGCACTTGCGACTGACGCCCAGCTTGCGCGCCAGTTCGGTTTCGGTCATGTGGTCCTGGTGTTCCAGAACGAAGTGCTGGAAGTAGTCTTCCAGCGAAAGGTCTTCGCTCGGCTCGCTGCCGGTGGTGTTCGAGGAACCGGGCAGTGGGGCCATGCCCATGTACTCGTCGTCATCGAGACCGTCCAGTTCGATGTCGATGCCCAGCAGGTCGGCGGTAATGTCCGGGTTTTCGCAAAGGATCACCGAGCGCTCGACGGCGTTTTCCAGTTCGCGTACGTTGCCCGGCCAGCTGTAATGACGGATGGCCTGTTCGGCGTCCGGGGCAAACTTCAGGTCGTCACGGCCAACCTTGGCGCTTTGCCGCACCAGAAACGCCTGGGCAATTTCCAGTACATCGCTGCCACGTTCGCGCAACGCCGGCAGCTTGAGGGCGATAACGTGCAGACGGTAAAACAGGTCTTCACGGAATTCGCCATTCTTGGCCAGGGTCTTGAGGTCTCGGTGTGTTGCAGCAATCAGGCGCACATCGACCTTCTGTGACTGCACCGAACCGACACGCCGGATTTCGCCTTCCTGCAGGACGCGCAGCAGGCGCGCCTGGGCTTCCAGTGGCAGTTCGCCGATCTCGTCGAGAAACAGGGTCCCGCCGTCTGCCGCTTCGACCAGCCCGGCACGACCGGCGCTGGCTCCGGTGAATGCGCCTTTCTCGTGACCGAACAGTTCGGACTCGATCAGCGATTCAGGGATCGCTGCGCAGTTGACCGAAATCATCGGTGCCTTGGCACGGCGTGAAAGGTTGTGCAGTGCACGGGCGACCAGTTCCTTGCCCGTACCGGATTCACCCTGAACCAGAACGTTGGAGTCGGTCGGCGCCACTTTGCGGATCTTGCTGTAAAGATCGAGCATCGGCGGGCAGGAGCCGATGATGCCGATCTCGCCACTGGCGTTCTGCGAGGTGACTTTTTCGGCGCCGTTCACCTTACTCATGGCGCTGCGTTCGGCTTGCAGGCTCTTCACGGTCTGGCGATCCCGCAGAATACGCGAGACAGCCTGGAGCATTTCGTCGTGATCGAAAGGTTTGGCGATGTAATCCACCGCGCCCATCTTCATCGAGTCGACGGCCGAGCGCAGGCTTGCGTAACTGGTCATGATCAGCACCGGTTTACCTTCGCCCAGCTTTATCAGTTCGGTGCCGGGTGCGCCTGGCAGACGCAGGTCGCTGACAATCAAATCAAATGATGGAATGCTGAAACGTTCCTGAGCTTCCTGAACGGAGCCCGCTTCACTGACCTCATACTGATTGCGTTCAAGCAGACGACGCAGGGCTGAGCGGATAATCGTTTCGTCTTCGACGATCAAAATATGCGGCATTGATTCAGTTCTCTCGACGGTCTCAGTTCGCGGTGGACGTCGCGTCGACATGGCGTGGCAAGGTCACCCGAATTCGAGTGCCACGCTGTTGCTCGGGGTCGGCCGGGCTGTCGATAGTGATCTGTCCATAATGCTCTTCAACGATGGAATAGACCAGCGCAAGGCCAAGTCCGGTTCCTTCGCCAGGCTCCTTGGTGGTAAAAAATGGCTCGAACAAACGGTCCATGATTGCCTTTGAAATTCCGCTGCCTTCGTCTTCGACGATGAGGTCGACAGTGTGCTCGGATACTTCGCTCTTGACCCTGACTGCGCTGCCCGCAGGGGACGCGTCGCGTGCGTTGGAGAGCAGGTTGATCAGGACCTGCGCAAGGCGCTGCGGATCACCGACGGCCCAGTGTTCGGGGTTGCACAGGTTGTAGAAGTGTACTTCGAAATTGCGCCGGTTCAGCGCCAGCAGACCAATAGCATCCTGGGCCACTTCGGCCAGACAGACGGCCTCGTCGCTGTGCTGATGAGCACCCGCGTGGGCGAAGCTCATCAGCGACTGGACGATCCGCGATACGCGCTTGGTCTGTTCAAGGATCTGGCTGCTGATTTCCTTCAGTTCGCCGTCTTCTTCGCGTTCTTCACGCAGGTTTTGCGCAAGGCAGGCGATGCCGGTGATCGGGTTGCCGATCTCATGCGCCACGCCGGCAGCCAGGCGTCCGATGCTGGCCAGTCGTTCGGAATGCACCAGCTTGTCTTCAAGCATCTGGGTATCGGTCAGGTCTTCAACCAGCACTACCAGGCCACTGTTACCGGGTGCGAGCGGTTCATTGATGGCCGCCTTGTGCAGGTTGAGCCAGCGGGTCTGTCCGTCCAGACCGAGTTTCTGTTTGTGCAAATGCTCGTCCGGCACGCTGGTGAAACCAGTCAGCAACCCTTTCCATGGTTCCGCGATGGTGTCCAGGCGTGAGCCGACGACACGTTGCGCAACAATTCCGGTGAGCTCTTCCATCGCCCGGTTCCACATCAATATTTCCTGATCTTCGGCCAGTGAACACACGCCCATGGGCAGTTCCTGCAACGTCTGCCGGTGGTAGCGGCGCAGGGCATCGAGTTCGGCGGCAAGCCCGGTCAGGCGCGAGTGGTAGTCCTCAAGCCGGCTTTCGATAAAGTGAATGTCTTCGGTAACGTATTTTTCGCTGCCGGACTTGTAGGGCAGGAAGGTTTCCACCATGTCCTGCGCAACACTGGGGCCCATCAAGCCCGACAGGTTGGCTTCGATCCGGTCGCGCAGGCGGCGTAGCGCATAAGGACGGCGCTCGTCGAAGGGCAGGTAAAGATCACGCAACGCCTGTTCGACTTCTTTCTGCGCGGCTTTCGCGCCGAGGGGCTTGGCCAGTTGCGTGGCGAATTCCTGCGGTGACACCGCATGCAGTTCGCGGCGTTGCGGGCGGCTCACGTTATCAACTGCGCAGGCCTCGGCGGCACTGACTTCTTCAGGGCTGGCGTTGGTGAACAGCGAAATCAGGGTGAACAGCAACACGTTGGCCGCCAGCGAAGCAATCGCTGCCATGTGCCAACTGGTGTCGTCCAGTACGTAGATCATGTTCAGCCAAGGGATATAAAAGCCCTGCAGGTTGCCGATCAGCGGCAGCAGCATGCTGACCACCCACACGCAAATCCCGGCCAGCAGGCCAGCAATGAAACCGCGCCGGTTGGCGGTCGGCCAGTACAGCACTGACAGTACGCCGGGCAGAAATTGCAGGGTCGCGACGAAGGCGACGATGCCCAGGTTGGCCAGATCCTGCTGGGCACCCAGCATCAGATAGAAGGCGTAGCCCAGGGCGATGATTGCCACGATCAGCCCGCGCCGGGTCCATTTCAGCCAGCGATAGATATTGCCTTCGGCCGGTGGCTGGTAAAGCGGCAGCACCAGATGGTTGAGTGCCATGCCGGACAGCGCCAGTGTGGTGACAATGATCAGCCCGCTGGCTGCCGAGAGGCCTCCGATGTAGGCAAGCAGAGCCAGCGACTTGCTGTTGGCGGCGATGCCGATTCCAAGGGTGAAATATTCCGGACTGGTGGTGGCGCCTAGCTTGAGCCCGGCCCACAAAATCAGCGGCACGGCCAGGCTGATCAACAGTAAAAACAGCGGCAGCCCCCAACTGGCGCTGACCAGCGAGCGCGGATTGAGGTTTTCCGTGAAGGTCATGTGATACATGTGCGGCATGACGATGGCCGAGGCGAAGAACACCAGCAGCAGGGTGCGCCAGGGCCCTTCCTGCAAGGGCGTGTGCAGCGAGGCGAGGGCGGTCTGATTCTGCAGCAGCCATAATTCAAGCTGTTGCGGGCCGTCGAACACGCCGTACAAGGCATAAAGGCCGACACCCCCCAGCGCGATCAGCTTGATCAGCGACTCGAATGCAATGGCGAACACCAGACCTTCATGCTTCTCGCGGGTCGCGATATGCCGCGAGCCAAAGAAGATGGTGAACAGGGTGATCAATGCGCAAAAGGCAATGGCGACCCGGTCCTGCACCGGTTCACGGGTCAGGATACTGATGGAGTCAGCCACTGCCTGAATCTGCAAGGCGAGTAACGGCAACACGCCAATCAGCATGAAAATGGTGGTCAGCGCGCCGGCCCAGGTGCTGCGAAAACGGAAGGCGAACAGGTCGGCCAGCGATGACAGTTGGTAGGTGCGGGTAATCTTGAGAATAGGGTAAAGCAGCACCGGCGCCAGCAGGAATGCGCCGGAAACGCCGAGGTAACTGGACAGAAAGCCGTAGCCGTATTTGTAGGCCAGCCCGACAGTGCCGTAAAACGCCCAGGCACTGGCGTACACGCCGAGTGAAAGGGTGTAGGTCAGAGGATGGCGAATGATCCAGCGCGGAATCAGGCCGCGCTCGCTGACCCAGGCCACGCCGAACAGCAGCAGCAGGTAGGCGGCGCTGACCAGCAGCATCTGCGTCAGACTAAAGCTCATCGGCATCTCGCTGGCTCTGCAGAATGAACGTCACCACGATCAGGATCAGCCACAGCATGTACGGCCGATACCAGGCGCCGGTTGCGTCGATCCACCAGTCCATGATGGCCGGGGAGAACAGGTAGATGCCTACCACCAGAAGCAAAACCAACCGGTATATGTACATCTGGTCTCCCTGCGCTGGTAGATGAGGAGCGGCATGTTAACGGATGCCGGATAACCTGCAAGCATCCATAAGTCGCAGTTTTCGGCGACCGCTCTGGATCAGTCTATCCGGGCTTCTTCAATCGTGCGCAGCCTGGGGATCAGGTCGGCGTTCCAGTGCTCGATTCCCCAGGCGAGCACTTCCTTCGCGGTGCCCTCGGCCATGTGCGCTTCGACTGTCTGGCCCAGCGCGCGCAGGGCCCGCAGCAATAGCGGTGTTGCCTGGTCGGCCGGTAGCGGCGGGGAACGATAGGATTTGCCGAGCTTGTGACCGTCCGGCTGGGTGATCAACGGTACATGCAGGTAGCGCGGCTGAGGCAGGCCCAACAGTTCCTGCAGATATAAATGCCGAGGGGTCGAGTCCAGCAGATCGGCGCCGCGCACAATGTCGGTGATGCCTTGCCAGGCGTCATCGATGACCACCGCGAGCTGATAGGCGTAAAGCCCGTCACGCCTGCGAATCACGAAATCACCGCTCTCACGGCCCAGATGCATGCGAAAGATGCCCTGCGCCCGGTCTTCGAAACGGTATTCCAGCTCGGGTACACGAATGCGGATTGCCGCGTTGTCTGGTGCGTGTCCCGCATCGCGACAGAACCCCGGGTAAATACCCTGAAACGACTCAAGCTGCTTGCGCGAGCAGGTGCACGCGTACGCCAGGCCATGATTGAACCAGCGCTGGATGATTTCAGCATAGGCTTCATGACGCTCGCTCTGGCGGACCATCGCGCCGTCCCATTCGAAACCGTAACGCTCCAGGGTGTCGAGAATCGCCGTTTGTGCACCCGGCTCTTCGCGAGGCGGGTCGAGATCTTCCATGCGCAGCAACCACTGCCCACCCACCGCACGCGCATCCAGATACGACGCCAGCGCTGCGACCAGCGAGCCGAAATGCAGATAACCACTGGGAGTCGGCGCAAAGCGCCCGATATAGGTCGGTTTTTTCATGGCCGGGATGTTAAGGGCGGCGAGCGTGAGCGAGCAAGCGAAACGCAGCACCACGCGCAGTGCTCATCGTTATAGGCAAATCCGCTGTTGATTCTGGCGCAGCGCTTGCTCGCGAAGAGGCCGCTACAGACTCCAGAAATAGGGCACCTGGACTATCGTCGTGATTCAAGCAGGCACAAAAAAAGACGCCGAAGCGTCTTTTTTCAGTTCAAGGCCAACGTCAGGTCATTTGCCGACCTGTTTTTCCTTGATTTCTGCAAGCGTCTTGCAGTCGACGCACTGGTCAGCCGTTGGGCGTGCCTCAAGGCGGCGGATACCGATCTCAACGCCGCAGGATTCACACCAGCCATATTCCTCGTCCTTGATCAGTTGCAGCGTTTTGTCGATCTTCTTGATCAATTTGCGCTCGCGATCACGGGCACGAAGCTCAAGGCTGAACTCCTCTTCCTGGCTGGCACGGTCGGCCGGATCAGGGAAATTCGCAGCTTCGTCCTTCATGTGGTCAACCGTGCGGTCGACCTCTTTCATCAAGTCCTGCTTCCATTTGTTCAGGATTTTGGTGAAATGCAAGCGCATGGACTCGCCCATGTACTCTTCGCCCTTCGTTTGCACGTAGGGTTCAAAGCCGCTGATTGGCTTGCTTTGTTGGTTCTCTTGGGTGGGCATGTCTGGACCGCCTCTCACTCTTCTAATCCGTTGTGCAGGATTGTTCCATCACCGACACCGGTCGGCCCTGCAACTGCAAGCGGGCGAACTTACCAGATCAAATCGGAGTGCGCTACTCCCGGTTGTCGAGCATGATGGCGCAATTGGCCTACAAAGATGGCTCTTGCTAAACAGCCCTGCACATAAATGAACTCTAGCTGCTTCGCTCCGTCGTATTTATCTTTTGCCCGGCATCCGCCGACCCGTACAGGCAAGCCTGGAAAGGCACGGCAGTCGGGCGGTCGGGTAGAATCATGCCTCGCCGTCATGACAATCATGTTTTGCTCCCGCTTCACTATAAGGAAGACCCATGGCTCAGCCTTACAGCGCACGCAGTCGCGCCATCGAACCTTTTCATGTCATGGCGCTTCTGGCGCGGGCCAATGAATTACAGGCGGCGGGCCATGATGTCATCCACCTGGAAATCGGCGAACCCGACTTCACGACCGCTGAACCGATAATCAAGGCGGGACAGGCGGCGCTGGCAGATGGCAAAACTCGTTACACCGCCGCCCGTGGCCTGCCGCAACTGCGTGAAGCCATTGCTGGTTTTTATGCCCAGCGCTACAGGCTCGACATTGATCCGCAGCGCATTCTGGTCACCCCGGGTGGTTCGGGGGCCTTGTTGCTCGCCAGCAGTCTGTTGGTCGATCCAGGCAAGCATTGGTTGCTGGCCGATCCAGGCTACCCGTGCAATCGACATTTTCTGCGTCTGGTCGAAGGCGAAGCGCAACTGGTCCCGGTCGGGCCGCAGGAGCGTTATCAGCTTACGCCCGAATTGGTGGCTGCTCACTGGAATCAGAACAGCGTCGGAGCGTTGGTCGCATCGCCTGCCAACCCTACTGGCACGCTGTTGCAGCGTGGCGAGTTGGCAGCCTTGTCCGAGGCACTGAAGGCGCGTAACGGGCATTTTGTGGTGGACGAGATCTATCACGGTCTCACCTATGGTGTTGAAGCCAGCAGCGTTCTGGAGGTGGATAACGACGCCTTCGTGCTGAATAGTTTTTCAAAGTATTTCGGCATGACCGGATGGCGGCTGGGCTGGCTGGTTGCGCCACCCGATGCGGTGGCTGATCTGGAAAAGCTGGCGCAGAACCTCTACATCAGCGCACCGAGCATGGCGCAATATGCCGCGCTGGCCTGCTTCGAGCCACAGACGCTGGCAATCCTCGAGCAGCGCCGTGCCGAGTTCGGCCGCCGTCGGGACTTTCTGCTGCCTGCTTTGCGGGCGTTGGGTTTTGGCATCGCTGTCGAGCCGGAAGGTGCTTTTTATCTGTATGCCGACATTTCTGCGTTTGGCGGTGACGCCATCGCGTTTTGTCGGCATTTTCTGGAAACCGAGCATGTGGCCTTCACCCCGGGGCTGGACTTCGGTCGCCATCAGGCGGGGCATCATGTGCGCTTCGCCTACACGCAGAGCCTGCCGCGCCTGGAACAGGCCGTCGAGCGCATCACTCGCGGTCTGCGGAGCTGGAACGCCTGATGCGCTTTACTCCGGAACTTGAGCAAGGCCGCCTGCTGATTCGTTACAAGCGCTTTCTGGCTGATATCGAAACCGACAGCGGCGAAAGGCTGACCATTCATTGCCCCAACACCGGTTCGATGCTCAATTGCATGATGCCTGGCGGGCGAGTGTGGTTCAGTCGCTCGAATGACCCCAAACGCAAGCTGCCGGGCACTTGGGAAATCAGCGAAACGCCACAGGGTCGCCTGGCCTGCATCAATACCGGGCGCGCGAATACGCTGGTCGAGGAAGCTTTGCGCGCTGGCGTCATCAGCGAGCTCAACGGCTTTACCGCACTCAAGCGCGAGGTGGCCTATGGACAGGAAAAAAGCCGGGTGGACTTTCGCCTGGAATACCCGGATGGCTACCTGTACCTGGAAGTGAAGAGCGTCACCTTGGGGTTCGATGATTCTGCGGTGGCCGCGTTTCCCGATGCTGTCACCCAGCGGGGTGCACGGCACTTGCGGGAGCTTGCGACGCTGGCGCATGCAGGTGTGCGTGCCGTGTTGTTGTATTGCGTCAACCTGACCGGCGTCGATGCCGTGCGTCCGGCGAAGGAAATCGACCCTGCCTATGCATCTGCGTTGCGGGAAGCGGTCGACGCAGGTGTGCAGATTCTGGCGTATGGCGTGCAACTGACGCCGCAGCAGGTCTACATCGACCGACCTTTGACGGTGCAATGGCTGGACTAGGCGCGTAAAGGGTATTCAACAGCCGTCATCATCTTGCGGCAGCTCGACCCAGATACCCTGGTCATCCTCACGGCAGCCAATCGCTGTCAACGACTGACCTTCACACGGCCCGGCAACACATTCGCCGCTCTCGATCAGAAACAACGCACCATGCGTGGCGCACTGGATCAGGCTGGCGCTGCTGTCGAGGAATTGATCCGCCTGCCACTCCAGACTAATGCCGCGATGCGGACAGCGATTGCGATAGATGAACACGCTTCCCTGACGACGGATCGCCAGCAGTTTGTGCTCACCGACTTCAAACCCGCGACTTTGTGCTTCGGGCAACTGACTGGAGGTGCAAAGAAATCTCAAAGGGACTCCGGAGGGCGACTTTCAACCATTACTGAACTACGCTCCGCTCAGTTTGACAGCTTCCACAGGCCGCCGCTTTGAAGAGCGTCCCGCTTTATCCCAGCACAAGTGGCGTAGTACTTTTCCGATATTTATGTAGTTCATGTCCCGGAGTGTGTTGCCCGTCCCTGTTGGTCTATCAGGCCGTATATCGTCCTGCCATGTCTTTCAAAACGGGAACACCATGAAACCCATGACTGCAGATGACGAGTGGCAGGCGCGCCAGGCTATCAGGTTGATGGAGCTTTTCGCCCTCAACATCGACGACACCGAACAGCGCGTTGTCGGTATTTGCCAGCGGGCCTGGACGCCAGTCGGGCCTGTCGCGGCAGTTTGCGTTCAGCCGCGCTTCGTATGCCTGGCGCGCACCACGCTTGACCGGATGCTGGCGCGCGATATCAAGGTGGTAGCTGTGGTCAACTTCCCCCACGGCAGCAGCAATATCGAATCGGTGGTTTCCGAAGTGCGCGCTGCGTTGATAGCTGGCGCTGACGAGATTGACATTGTCTATCCCTTTCGGTCACTGCTGGGTGGGGACCGGCAGACCGGTATAGATCTGATATCGGCGTGCAGTTCGTTGTGCGGCGGGCAAGTGGCGCTCACGGTGACCCTTGAGACAGGTGATCTGCGGGACTCGCAAACCATCCACGCCGCCTGTTGCGACGCAATTGCCTCAGGGGCCAACTTCATCAAGAGCAGCACGGGCAAGGCCGCCACCCACGTCACTCCGCAAGCTGCACGCATCATGCTGGCGTCCATCGCTGATGTTGGCGGGCAGGTCGGATTCAAAGTCGCTGGAGGCATTCGCACGTACGACGAGGCACGCTTTTACCTGGCGTTGGCTCGCGGACGGTTTGGTACGCAGTGGGTCAATGCCGGACGCGTGCGTTTGGGCGGTTCCAGTCTGCTGGATGACCTGCTGGGGCGATTGGGGCTGCAGGAAGTAGCGGGTGAAAGCGGCGGTTTCTGACGTGGTTCCTGCTTCAGGCGGGCAAAAAAAGACCCGGCAAAAAGCCGGGTCAAAAACCGTGATTAGCCTGATGAGGAGATAATCTGAAAGTCCGAACCAAGGTCTTTCAGGCTACCGTTCAGTCTTGCGACTGAATGTGATAATCATAACGATTCTCATTTGTAAGTCAACAGATCTTTTTCCCCGGTTCTCTGCCGAGCAGTGGCAAGCGTTTCTGTGCAGGTAATCGACAGCGCTACGCAGGCGACAGCGTCATGATGGATCAAGAGGTGACCGGCAATACCTCACCGGTCCCACATGCAGGGCGCATGCAGGCTGGAGATACCGGGCATTCAACGAATGCGATAGCGCAGTCGCGTACCGAAATTGACGGACATCAGGATCTCGTCGGCGGAAAGCTCGGGCGGGAAAAAGACGCCAGAGATCTGTGCGTGAGCGATGCTTGCACCTTCCATCGGCGTGTTGCGCAGATCCAGGCCACGCAGGTCGGCGGATCGGAAGTAGGCATCGGTGAAGTCGATGCCTGCGGTGTCCAGCGAACGCAGGTCCAGACCACGGAAATCGCCGCCGACCATGTCGATGGTGCCGGTTCGTGGTTTTTCCTGATTGAAGCCTTCGATATTTTCCTTGCGCAGCAGCATGTAAAGCGGTGAGTCGATCTGTTTGGGCTGGCTCATGACGGCCTCTTGGTTGCGTTGAAATTATGACGCCACTATATTGCCATCGGCCTGAGGCCGTGAAGCATTAATTGCTCAACGGCCATGCGTCGGTGTTACAGGCTTGGCAGGCGCTGGCGCAGGGTGTCGACAAGGCTGTCCAGATCGCTGCTGACATTGGTCGCAACCTTCTTGCTGCGCAGGATTTCGTCTGCTTCGAGCGGTTCGCGACTGGCTTGCTGAGCTTCGATAACCTCCAGAGTTGCGTCGGACGGATCGTTGTTCTGTGCCTGACGTTGCGCGAGCCAGCCAGCGATGACCGCCTGTGGCGCCTCGCAATCGAGGATCAGGAACGGCACACCTGTGATTTCAGCTATTTTGGCCGCGGCGTCACGCTGCCCATGCTTGAGATAAGTGGCGTCGATGACAACCGAGAAACCTGCACGCAGGGTCTTTTCAGCCAGCTCGTGCAAGCGCGCATAGGTGGTAATGCTGGCCTGCTCGCCATACAGCTCTGTGCCCTGACTGGCAAACAGGCGTTTGCGTTCGATATCGGAGCGCAGGCGCACAGCGCCCAGTGACTCGACCAGCCGCATGGCTACGTGGCTCTTGCCTACCGCGGAGACACCGTGGGTGATGGCCAGGAATGGCGAGGGGATGGCACTGTAGCTTTCGGCCAGATTGGCGTAGTTGCGATACTGGCGCAGCGTTGCCGCACGCTGCAATCCATCGGCGTCGGGTGCCTGGCTGAATAGCGCAACCTTGGCACGAACCATGGCGCGGTAGGCCTTGTAGAAGTTCAGCAACTCAAGGCCTTCATAATCGCCGGTCACTTCCAGGTATTGGCTGACAAGACGCCGTGAAAGTGATTTCAGGCCCCGGTCTTCAAGGTCCATTGCCAGAAAGCCGATGTCTGCGTAGACATCCGTCTTGCGGAAGGGCTCGTTGAATTCGATGCAGTCAAAGAGCACGACCTTACCGTCGATCACGGTTGCGTTGCCCAGATGGATATCGCCATGGCACTCGCGGATAAAGCCGTCAGCCTTGCGCTGGGTCAGCAGTGGTTTGAGTCGTGCAAAGCTCGATTCAGCCCACGCCTGTAGGGCATCAAGCTGATCCAGGTCGGACTTTTCGCTGATTAACGGGCGAATCTGCTCGAAATTCTGTACCACCGGCGCCATGACGCTGTCAGGCGACCCCAACTCGCTTTCGCTGGTAACGCGTGGCGAGTCGAGATGGAAATCCGCGATCTGCTGTGCCAGCGCATCGATATGCGCGGTGGTCAGTTCGCCATTTGCCTGAAGCGTACTCAGCAAGCCGTCCTGAGAAAACTGGCGCATCTTGAGTGCATACTCGATAACTTCGCCGTCGCCGCCCCATTGTGGCGCTTCGGGCGAGCCGGTGATCGACAGCACTTCCAGGTACAGATCGTCGGTGGTGCGCTTGTTCAGGCGCAGCTCTTCACGGCAGAAATGCTCGCGCAGGGCGAGTGTTGTGAAGTCGAGAAAGCCGAAGTTCATCGGCTTTTTGATTTTGTAGGCGTAAGGGCCGGTCAGCAGAACCCACGAAATGTGCGTTTCGATGACCTGAAAATGCTCCACCGGATGAGGGAAGAGGGCAGGGTTCTGCAGGGCTGCAATCAAAGACTGGCTCACGGACGATCCTTCAGGAATGTATTCAAAATGTAAGTACCGGATGCAGCCATTATGGCCGCTTGGCACGAGGCTGCAAACCGCTGACTCAGGCGTCTGTCGATCCTTGGCAAAGTGCGTATAATCCGCGCCCATGACTCGATCCCGCACCTCTCGTTCCCCCAAAAAGCAACCTCCCCGCAGCCTGCACAAGTGGCTGGGCTGGGCGTTGAAGCTTGGTATCGTCGGCCTGGTTCTGCTGGGCGGCCTGGCGATTTATCTCGATGCCATTGTTCAGGAAAAATTCTCCGGCAAGCGCTGGACCATTCCGGCCAAGGTCTACGCTCGGCCGCTGGAGCTGTTCGTCGGGCAAAAACTCAGCCGCGATGACTTCCTCATCGAGCTGGACGCTCTGGGCTATCGCCGCGAAAGCGTGGCGAACGGGCCCGGCGCCGCAGCGGTGAACGGCAATACCGTCGATCTCAATACGCGCGGCTTTCAGTTCTACGAAGGCACTGACGCAGCGCAGCAGGTTCGCGTGCGCTTTTCTGGTGACTATGTAGCCGACCTGTCCTCGGGCAACGGCGCCAAGCTTGCAGTCGCACGGCTTGAGCCTCTGCTGATCGGCGGGCTGTATCCGAAAAATCTCGAAGACCGCATTCTGATCAAGCTCGATCAGGCACCGCCGTATCTGCTCGACGGGCTGGTGGCGGTCGAGGACCGGGATTTCTATCACCACTTTGGTGTGTCGCCCAAATCCATCGCCCGGGCTATCTGGGTCAACACCTCCCAAGGGCAGATGCGCCAGGGCGGCAGTACGCTGACTCAACAGTTGGTCAAGAACTTCTACCTGACCAACGAGCGCAGCCTGACCCGCAAACTGACCGAAGCCATGATGGCTGTCTTGCTGGAGATTCATTACAGCAAGCAGGAAATCCTCGAAGCGTATCTCAACGAGGTATTTGTCGGTCAGGACGGCCAGCGTGCTGTCCACGGTTTCGGCCTGGCCAGTCAGTATTTCTTCAGTCAGCCGCTGTCCGAGCTGAAAATCCATCAGGTGGCGATGCTGGTCGGTCTGGTCAAAGGGCCGTCTTTCTATAACCCGCGTCGCAATCCCGAGCGCGCACTGGAACGCCGTAATCTGGTGCTCGACTTATTTGAGCAGCAAGGTGTTGCCACGCCGGAAGTGGTCGCCGCTGCGAAAAAACTGCCACTGGGTGTGACCAAAACCGGCACGCTTGCCGACAGTTCTTTCCCGGCGTTTCTTGATCTGGTCAAACGTCAGTTACGTGAAGACTATCGTGATGAAGACTTGACCGAAGAGGGCCTGCGGATCTTCACCAGTTTCGATCCGATCCTGCAGATGAAATCCCAGGCCGCCATAGACGATACGTTCAAAAAGCTCGCCGGACGCAAGGGTGTTGATGAAGTAGAAGCGGGCATGGTCGTCACCAATCCGGAGACCGGTGAAGTGCAGGCGCTGATCGGTGGACGTGAAGCCGGGTTCTCGGGTTTCAACCGGGCGATCGACGCGGTGCGGCCGATTGGCTCGCTGGTCAAGCCGGCTATTTATCTGACGGCGCTGGAGCGCCCGAGCCAATACACGCTCACCAGTTGGATCGCCGACGAGCTGTTCCAGGTCAAGGGCGCCGACGGTCAGATCTGGAAGCCGCAGAATTACGATCGCAAGTCCCACGGCAATATCTTTCTGTATCAGGGGCTGGCGCATTCCTACAACCTGTCGACCGCCAAGCTGGGCCTTGATCTGGGTATTCCGAATGTGTTCAAAACGCTGGCCAAGCTGGGCGTTACCCGCGAATGGCCTGCTTATCCTTCGATGTTGCTGGGGGCAGGCGGCTTGAGTCCGATGGAGGTCGCCACCATGTACCAGACCATCGCCAGTGGCGGGTTCAATACGCCGATGCGCGGTATCCGCAGCGTGTTGACCGCTGAAGGTGAACCGCTCAAGCGCTATCCGTTCAAGATCGAGCAGCGCTTTGATCCAGGTGCGATTTATCTGGTACAGAATGCGATGCAGCGCGTTATGCGTGAAGGTACGGGCAAATCTGTTTACAACGTCTTGCCGAGCTCGTTGAACCTGGCGGGCAAGACCGGCACCAGTAACGATTCCCGCGACAGCTGGTTTGCCGGTTTCAGTCAGGATCTGCTGGCAGTGGTCTGGATGGGCCGCGACGATAACGGCAAGACACCGTTCACCGGTGCTACCGGGGCCTTGCAGGTCTGGACGAGCTTCATGCGCAAGGCTGATCCGCTGCCGCTGGACATGGCAATGCCGGACAACGTCGTGCTGGCGTGGGTGGATGCGCAGACCGGCCAGGGTTCGGACGCCAGCTGCCCGAATGCAGTGCAGATGCCGTATATTCGCGGCAGTGAGCCCCAGCCCGGCGCGACATGCGGCGGCGCTCCAGCACCTGCGACTGAGGTGATGGACTGGGTCAAGGGTTGGTTGAACTAGGCAATCGAGGTTTTGACGTGAATAAATGGTGGATTCCAGCTGTAACGGCTCTGGCTTTGCTGAATGGCTGCGCCAGCGTGGAGCGCGGCTCAATTCCGGTCGAGGATTCGAGTTCCAGAGTGTCCAACGGTGAGCGTGTGGCAGCTACAAACAAGGGCGCCTATCGGGCCAACACCGCGCCTGTTCAGCAACAGCCGCAAGCCGTGCCACAGGATTCGGGCGTCGTGGTGATGGTGCCTGGCGGGGGCGGCGCTGATGCGGGTCAGAGTTTCTCTGCTCCTGCCAGTCAGGCTCCGTTCAGCGTCAACACGCCGCCGGTCGATGCTGCTCCAGTCACGCAAGCACCGAGCAGCCCGGCTCCGGCTGCGAACAACAGCTACAGCATGCCGGCTGCATCTGCACCCAGCGGCATTCCTTCCAGCGGCGGTGGTCTGTCCGAGGACGAGCAACTGGATGGTCCGGTACTGGCCTTGCTGACCACGGCACAGCAACAGCAGAGCAGCGGTGATCTCAACGGCGCATCTTCCAGCCTTGAGCGCGCGCAGCGTGTTGCGCCGCGCGAGCCGCAGGTGCTTTATCGTCTGGCGCAGGTTCGTCTTGCTCAGGGCGATGCTGCCCAGGCCGAGCAACTGGCTCGTCGCGGTCTGACTTACGCCAATGGCCGTGCCAGCCTTCAGGCCAGCCTTTGGGGTTTGATTGCGCAGTCTCGTGAGAAGCAGGGTGATGCAGCGGGTGCTGCACTGGCTCGTCAGAAGGCTCGCTGATGGATCAGCGCCTGCCTGAAGTTGCCGAGCAGTTGCTGCTGATAGAGCGCGAGTTGCGTGCGCTGGGCTGGTGGGACGCCACGCCGCCCAGCGAGGCGGCGCTGTCCAGTCAGGAGCCGTTCAGTGTTGATACGCTGGAATTCGCTCAGTGGCTGCAATGGATCTTTCTGCCGCGCATGAAAGTCATCCTTGAACGCGACCTGCCGCTGCCCAATGCGTCCGGCATCGTGGAAATGGCCGAGATGGTCTATGCCGGTCGCTTGAGTGAAACCCGCCTGCTACTGCAGCATCTTGCGCGGTTCGATCATCTGATCGGCGAGGCGCGTTGATCGCTAGCGGCAGAAGTCACCGATCGCCCGTTCGGTTTCTTCGATACGCGTCTTGCGGTTCTCCTCCGTAAGACGCCTCGACTCTCCGCCCACCTGCTCGCGTACTCGTGGATTGTTCTGCAGTTGCGCGAGATTGGTGCGCAGGGTCTCGCAATTCTCGGAACGTTTGGCTTCCTGCATTTTCACCTGATTCTTGACTCTCTGGTCGATGGCGCGTTGCTGCGTGACTCCATCGTCCGCAGGCGTGGCCGGTGCAGCGACAGGCGGCGGCTGCTGCACGTTGATTTGCTGGGCCTGCTGGCCGGTCGGCGGTTGAGCGTCAAAGTGGGTCACGCCCTGGGCGTCGACCCATTTATAAACGGAAGCGGCCTGGCCAGCTGTTGCGATGGTCAGTGCTGTGGCGAGAATCATCCAGCGCATGTCGAGTCCTTGAGGTATCTGTGCCTCTGGAAAACTACCATAACAGTGCGTTTCCGTCCGAAACGGTGCGATTTCATGAGCTTGCTGCCAAGAAAGCGCACGGATGACTTGACTTGAGGGGGGGGAATCACAACAATCCAAAGTTCGCTGTAGAAGGACTGCCAGAAGCAGACCCTCTCGGTAGATCATGAGGCGCACACCCGCGCCGACCTGTAACACCCGCAACGCGTTACCTCGCGCTGGGTGGGAATGTTCCGCAACACTCAGGGACATCCCAATACTTGCTCAGTCAGTGCTGACGTAGTCGGCGACCACCGTCGCTCATGCTCTGCTGGCAGTAAACCTATAAAGACCCGTCCGTTAATGGGCGGTATTCTGGCGTTTTAGAGGTGAACAACGTGGAGCTTTTATCTGGCGCTGAAATGATCGTCCGCTTTTTGCGTGACGAAGGCGTTGAGCACATCTACGGGTACCCGGGTGGTGCCCTCCTGCATGTCTACGATGCCCTGTTCAAAGAACCGGCGGTAAGCCACATCCTTGTTCGTCACGAGCAGGCTGCCACGCACATGGCCGACGGCTATGCACGTGCGACCGGCAAGGCGGGCGTGGTGCTGGTGACGTCGGGTCCCGGTGCGACCAATGCCATTACCGGCATCGCCACCGCGTACATGGACTCCATTCCGATGGTGGTTCTGTCCGGTCAGGTAGCGAGCACGCTGGTGGGCACCGATGCGTTCCAGGAGACCGACATGATCGGTATCTCCCGGCCTATCGTGAAGCACAGCTTCATGATCAAGCACCCGTCGGAAATCCCGGAAATCCTGAAAAAAGCGTTCTATCTGGCGCAGTCCGGTCGTCCTGGTCCTGTGGTAGTCGATATTCCGAAAGACATGACCAATCCGGCCGAGAAATTCGAATACGTCTTCCCGAAAAAAGCCAAGCTGCGCTCTTACAGCCCTGCGGTCCGTGGTCATTCCGGCCAGATCCGCAAGGCTGTGGAAATGCTCCTGGTCGCCAAGCGTCCGATTATCTATGCCGGTGGCGGCGTGATCATGGGCAACGCTTCGGCGCAACTGACCGAACTGGCTCAACTGCTGAATGCTCCGGTCACCAATACCCTGATGGGGCTGGGGTGCTATCCGGGCACTGATCGTCAGTTCGTCGGCATGCTCGGGATGCATGGCAGCTACACCGCCAACCTCGCGATGCACCACACCGATGTGATTCTGGCCGTCGGCGCGCGTTTCGACGACCGGGTCATCAATGGCGCGAGCAAGTTCTGCCCGAATGCCAAGATTATCCACATCGATATCGACCCGGCTTCGATCTCCAAGACCATCAAGGCCGACGTGCCGATCGTTGGTCCAGTCGAAAGCGTGCTGACCGAAATGGTTGCCACCCTGAAAGAGATCGGCGAAACGCCTGACCAGGCATCGGTCGATGCCTGGTGGAAGCAGATCGACGAGTGGCGCGGGACAGGCGATCTGTTCCCGTACAACCGTGGCGATGGCTCGGTCATCAAGCCGCAGACCGTGATCGAAACACTGTGCGAAGTTACCAAGGGCGACGCTTATGTCACCTCTGACGTAGGCCAGCATCAGATGTTTGCGGCGCAGTACTACCGTTTCAACAAGCCGAACCGCTGGATCAACTCGGGCGGTCTGGGCACCATGGGCTTCGGCTTCCCTGCTGCGATGGGCGTCAAGCTTAGCTTCCCGGACGAGCATGTGGCCTGTGTGACCGGTGAAGGCAGTATCCAGATGAACATTCAGGAGCTGTCGACCTGCCTGCAATATGGTCTGCCGGTAAAGATCATCCTGCTCAATAACGGCGTTTTGGGCATGGTTCGTCAGTGGCAGGACATGAGCTACGGCGCGCGTCACTCGCATTCCTATATGGAGTCGTTGCCTGACTTCGTCAAACTGGTCGAAGCCTACGGCCACGTCGGCATGCGCATCACCGATTTGAAAGATCTGAAGCCCAGGATGGAAGAAGCCTTTGCCATGACTGACCGGCTGGTGTTCCTCGACATTCAGGTCGATGTGGCCGAGCACGTCTACCCGATGCAGATCAAAGACGGCTCCATGCGCGATATGTGGTTGAGCAAGACGGAGCGGACATAATCATGCGCCATATCATTTCCCTACTGCTGGAAAACGAACCGGGTGCGCTGTCGCGTGTGGTCGGTCTGTTCTCGCAGCGTAACTACAACATCGAAAGCCTGACGGTTGCGCCAACCGAAGACCCGACCCTGTCGCGTCTGACGCTGACCACCGTGGGTCACGATGAGGTGATCGAGCAGATCACCAAGAACCTCAACAAGCTCATTGAAGTGGTCAAGCTGGTCGACCTGTCGGAGAGCGCTCACATCGAGCGTGAACTGATGCTGGTCAAGGTCAAGGCTACCGGCGCGCAGCGTGCAGAGATCAAGCGCACCACGGATATTTTTCGCGGGCAGATCGTCGACGTGACGGCCAGCGTCTATACCGTGCAACTGAGCGGTACGAGCGACAAACTGGACAGCTTCATTCAGGCCATCGGTACAGCCGCCATCCTGGAAACAGTACGCAGCGGCGTGACGGGTATTGCCCGTGGCGACAAAGTGCTGAGCATTTAAATCAATTAAGCAAATGGCCTGAACGGCCAGGACAACAGGGGATTTCCATGAAAGTTTTCTACGACAAAGACTGTGACCTTTCGATCATCCAGGGCAAGAAAGTCGCCATCATCGGTTACGGTTCACAAGGCCACGCTCAAGCGTGCAACCTGAAAGACTCCGGCGTTGATGTCACTGTCGGTCTGCGCAAAGGTTCGGCCACTGTCGCCAAGGCTGAGGCTCATGGCCTGAAAGTTACTGACGTTGCTTCTGCCGTTGCTGCTGCCGATCTGGTCATGATCCTGACCCCGGACGAGTTCCAGTCCCAGCTTTACAAGAACGAAGTCGAGCCGAACCTGAAAAAGGGCGCAACGCTGGCGTTCTCTCACGGTTTCGCGATTCACTACAATCAGGTTGTGCCACGCGCTGACCTCGACGTGATCATGATCGCGCCGAAGGCTCCAGGCCACACGGTGCGTACCGAATTCGTCAAAGGCGGCGGTATTCCTGACCTGATCGCGGTTTATCAGGATGCTTCGGGCAACGCCAAGAACGTTGCTCTGTCCTACGCGTCGGGCGTTGGCGGCGGCCGTACCGGTATCATCGAAACTACCTTCAAGGACGAGACTGAAACCGACCTGTTCGGCGAGCAGGCTGTTCTGTGTGGCGGTACTGTCGAACTGGTCAAAGCCGGTTTCGAAACACTGGTTGAAGCAGGCTACGCGCCAGAAATGGCTTACTTCGAATGCTTGCACGAATTGAAGCTGATCGTTGACCTCATGTACGAAGGCGGTATCGCCAACATGAACTACTCGATCTCCAACAACGCCGAGTACGGCGAGTACGTGACCGGCCCTGAAGTCATCAACGCCGAATCCCGTCAGGCTATGCGCAACGCTCTGAAGCGCATCCAGGACGGCGAATACGCGAAGATGTTCATCACTGAAGGCGCTACCGGCTACCCTTCGATGACCGCCAAGCGTCGTAACAACGCTGCGCATGGCATTGAAATCATCGGTGAGAAACTGCGCTCGATGATGCCTTGGATCGCGGCAAACAAAATCGTCGACAAAGAAAAGAACTAAGCTGGTCCGGTTTACCGCCGGCTACCTCTGGTTCACAGCTTGTCTATAAAAAAGACGCGACCAATCGGTCGCGTTTTTTTGTTATGGATCAAGCTCTGGTATAAAGCTGCAACGTTTGCCGGCGAACCCTCGCCGCAGACCTGTGTCGAACCTTTTCATACCGCTGTAAGGTAATCTCCATGAGCGAACGTCCTGAAGAGCCCATTAAGGCCTCTGACGCTGAAAGTCTGCTACCCATCGATGAGCATGTTGAAGAAGGGCATGACGCCGAAGGCCGTCAGGTCCGGCATCGCGGCATCTATCTGCTGCCCAACCTGTTCACCACGGCGAATCTGTTCGCCGGTTTCTACTCGATCATCAGTTCCATGAGCGCGCAAAGCGCCATGAGTGCGGGGGATTATGCGGCTGCGAGCAAGTATTTCGCATTCGCCGCAATCGCTATCTTTGTCGCCATGGTCCTTGATGGGCTGGATGGCCGCGTTGCGCGCATGACTAACACCCAGAGCGCATTTGGCGCCGAATACGATTCTCTGTCCGACATGGTCGCTTTCGGTGTTGCCCCGGCGTTGCTGGCATTTGGCTGGGCGTTGGGTGACATGGGTAAGGTCGGCTGGATGGTCGCCTTCATCTACGTAGCGGGTGCTGCTTTGCGGCTTGCGCGCTTCAATACCCAGGTCGGCAAGGCGGACAAGCGCTACTTCATTGGTCTGGCCAGTCCGGCGGCGGCGGGTGTCGTGGCGGGAACGGTCTGGGCGTTCAGCGATTTCGGCATTCAGGGTTCCAAGCTGTCCTTTCTCGTGGCGCTGCTGGTTGCAGCGGCCGGGATGCTGATGGTCAGTAACATCAAGTACAACAGCTTCAAGGAGCTGGACTTGAAGGGCCGTGTACCTTTCGTTGCGATTCTGGCGGTGGTACTGGTGTTTGCCGTGGTGTTCAGTGATCCGCCGCGCATTCTGCTGCTGATATTCCTCGCCTACGCGCTATCGGGACCGATTCAGTTTTTGCTGCGTCGCCATAAAGCATCGCAATGATCTAATTTCCACCATACTCCGTAGTCTATTGGTGCATCAGTTCCCCCTAGGCTGCGGAGTCATCATGCTAATCAAGCTTCCTTCTGCGTCTGACTCCAAAGAGTCTGACGTCACGCCTGAATCCATCTACCT